>MPNL01000038.1 GCA_002239005.1 Truepera sp. bin119 | reverse complement strand
TGACCGACGTCGGACACCTCGTCGACGACACCGACCAGGGCGAGGACAAGCTGCTCGCGCGGGCCAAGCTCGAGCGGCTCGAGCCGATGGAGGTTGCCGAGAAGTACTTCTGGAGCTACTTCGACGCGCTGGCCCAGCTGAATGTGCGGCGACCGGACATCGTCCCGCGGGCGACCGGACATATCCCTGAACAACTCGCCCTGACCGAGGAGCTGATCCGGCGCGGTCTCGCCTACGAGCGGGGGGGCAGCGTCTACTTCGACGTCTCGGCCTGGGAGCCGTACGGCGAGCTCTCTGGACGCGACCCGGACGAACTGCTCGAGGGGACCCGGATGGGGGTGCGTTCGGAGAAGGACGATCCCCGCGACTTCGCCCTCTGGAAGCGGGCGGAGCCCGAGCATCTCATGCGTTGGGCCAGCCCCTGGGGTGAGGGCTTCCCCGGGTGGCATCTGGAGTGCTCGGTGATGAGTACCAAGTACCTCGGGAGCGAGTTCGACATCCACGGCGGCGGCCTCGACCTGATCTTCCCGCATCACGAGTGCGAGCTGGCTCAGGCCCGCGCCGCAGGCATGTCGTTCGCCCGGCTGTGGCTGCACTGGAACATGGTTACCCTGAGGGGTGAGAAGATGGCGAAGTCCAAGGGGCACTTCGTCACCTTAGAGCAGCTGTTCAGCCAGCACCACCCCCTCGAGGTGCGCTTTCACCTGTTGCGGTCGCACTACCGAAGCGTCTCGGAGTTCAGCGAGGAGATCCTCCAGGCGTCGGCCAACGGGCTGAAGCGGCTCCACGAGACCCACGAGGCGTTGCGTAAGAGGGTGGACTCGGGCCAGGCGCTCGAGGATGGGCCCTTCACTCCATTCCGGGAGCAGTTCCGGGAGGGGCTGAACGACGACCTCAACACCCCTCAGGCTATCGCCGCGCTGTTCGAGGCCTCCCGCGAGGCCAACCGCCGGCTCGAGGCCGGTGCCGAAGCGCCCCTCCTGGCCGACGGTCTCGAGCTCTTCGACTCCGCCCTGAACAAGATCCTTGGCCTCCCACCCATGGTCGCCGAGCGGGGGCAGAGAGCGATGCTCGACGGGCTCCTGGAGATGATCGTAGAGCAGCGCGAAAGGGCTAGGCTGGAGCGTGATTTCGGTGCGGCCGACACCATCCGCGACAGGCTTGAGGCGCTGGGGGTCGGGCTCGAGGATGGTCCGGAAGGGACGCGCTGGAAGTTCGACTGAGCAAAGGTTGAGAGGACAGTCAAGAGGACACCCAAGTCGCCCCTAACAGTCCCCTCTCAAATTGCGCTTCATAACCAGGACACTAGCTGGGGCAAAACTGGCAGCCTGCCGATTCATGATGCGGCGGGTAGCAAGATGCCAACTGATTGGAAAGATCGGTCGATCCGGAACAATGTCTTTTCTTTCAAGCTCTTAAGCTACGTCCACCACGCCAACCCTTGGCACTCGCACGAGTCCAGACAGGGAGTAGCCTCGAGCATGTCCGAGTATGCAAGGGAGAATATCTGCACCGGAGGGGTCTGAGACCCCTCCAGGACGAGCAGATGTCTGAGATCTGGCTTGGTGACCGGCGTTTGTTACTCCTCACGCAATGATCAAGCCATCCTGGACGATATCCACAAAATACACGGTACTCTTGATAATCTCACACTACAACCACTGAGCGCGCACGGTTCATCCTGTTACTGGAGGCAGGATTATACACAGGCCGTAGATGCCCTCCTGCTATGCTGGACCGGGCGATGATCTTCGAACGCCGTGCCAAGATCTGCATCCACTATCCCTCTCATCGCCAAGGGGGTCTACAAATCCTCGGTCTGCTCGCACCACGCACAGGATCACGAACAACAGGGGCTAGCGGCTAGCATGCGTGATGATGGCACCACAGATGCTGCAGCGCTGGCTGGTAATTGGGGTACTGTTGGCGACTATATGTGCCTCGCATTAGGTCACTTCGTGCTGCCAAGTGATGTCGCGTGTAACGCCCTATGACACGCTCTGAGGAGGTTAAGGGACTCAACCTAGAAGTCCTCGCTTGGGCACGACAGATGGCGGGTCACTCCATCGAGAGCGTAGCGCAGAGCTTCAAGAAGGAGCCAGCCGTTATCGAGGCGTGGGAGAGTGGAGAGGCCGTTCCAACCTACGTGCAACTCGAAAAGCTAGCTTACAAGATCTACAAGCGACCAATTGCCATCTTCTTCTTTCCTGCCCCCCCAGCCGAGCCAGAACCAGAGGGGTTCTTTCGCACTCTCCCTGGATCCGAGTTCGAAAAGCTCGACCCGGATACCCGATACAAGATTCGCAAGGCATACGGCTTCCGTCTCTCGCTAATCGAGTTGCACGATTCTACAAACCCAGCGGACCGAAAAATCTTTCGTGATCTCGTCTTCTCCGGGGAGACGGAAGTGGAAGAGGGGGTTGCATCGGTTCGCACTCACTTAGGCGTTTCCTTAGATGACCAGAAAGAGTGGAAAGATGCCACCGAAGCGCTCAAGGGGTGGCGGGAGGCGTTCGAGGAAGTTGGAATCTACGTGTTCAAGGATAACTTCAAGCAGGACGTGATCTCTGGCTTCTGCCTCAGCGACGACGAATTTCCCCTAATCATGGTCAACAATAGCACCTCGCATACGCGCCAGATCTTCACCCTGATCCACGAACTTGCCCATATCCTTTGGCGTACTAGCGGCATGACCCATCAAGATGACACTTATATCTCCTCGCTAGAACACTCCACACAGACGGTAGAGGTCTTCTGTAATCGCTTTGCTGGCGAGTTCCTGGTCCCATCGTACGATCTCAGGAAAACTCTAGAGGCGTCTGACGTACAAGATGGCACCGCCTCCTTAAGTTCAGTAAGCCGTCTCGCGGACCTCTACAACGTTAGTCGTGAAGTGATCCTTCGGAAGTTCGTTGAACAGGGTCTGTTCCCCGAAGCGACCTATCGAGAGACAGTCGCGGCATGGCGAGACCGGAGCAAGCAATCTGAGCGTGGTGGCGGCAACTACTACGCAACACAAGCAATGTATCTTGGCAAGAAGTATCTTCAGCTCGTCTTCAGTAGATACTATCAAGGGCGCGCGTCCCTCGAAGAAGTCGCCGATTTCCTGAATGTGAAGGCCAAGAACGTTCCGGGCCTTGAGGAGTACGCGCTCAAGTGAATGTTCAGCGGAAGCTGTATGTCTTCGATACCAGCAGTTTCCGAGTATTGCGGCACTACTTTCCTGAGCGGTTCCCTACCTTTTGGCGACGCTTCCAGACCTTGGTAGATCAAGGCATCATCACCTCTGTCAGGGAGGTCGATACCGAACTGAAGGCACAGGTCTACGAAGATTGGTTATTGGAGTGGGTCAAGAGCAACCGGAACATTTTCAAGACTCCGAGTGCCAATGTGACCGAATTTGTCCCAAAGATCTTTGAGATTGAGCATTTCCAGCAGTTGATTCCAGAGAGGGACCGTCTCAAGGGCAAGCCCGTGGCCGACCCGTGGGTCATAGCCCATGCCCAAGTGCACCGAGGTCATGTGGTAACCGAGGAGCAATTTAAACCCAACGCAGCGAAGATCCCCAACGTTTGCAAGCACTTCAATGTCCCGTGTCTCAACCTAGAGGGATTTCTTCAGGAGCAAGGCTGGGTGTTTTGAGTTCTTCAACCACGCATCCAGAAGACGCAAATTGCGCTTCGATTTTGGCTATGGTCAGGACATTATCCATCTGTCTGGTCTTCCTTGATGGATTGAGCATGGCGTTCAACATAAGCCGCCCGCTTCAGCGCATTGGCCCCATATCATGGTTGGCTAGGGGGCGGCTATGGCTTCCGAGTCTGCGGCACGCTCAACAAGCGTAAGAAAGGCTTGACCTTGTTGCAGAACTTGCTCATACGTAAGCACAGATATCGACGAATTGTAAGCCTCACGCTCCTGAAACCTGCGAAGTTCATCCGGTGAGCCAAGTGCCAAGCTGACTTCTGTGTGATACCCAAGTCCCTGTGAAGCTTCATGCTCGACACGCCCTTGATGCTGGTTGCCAACGGATAGATGGCGACGAGCCACACCCGACAGGCAGCCAAGAGGAGAGTCGTGCATCAAGTGTCGGTCTTAACGGAGCGGAATATCACACCTTGGGTGGCCACTCAGTTTATGGGACAAGCTATCACATTACGACCTCTAGGTGACTGCTCCAAGATTATGTGATGTCCTCATACCCGCATCTCCCCCGACACCAGCCTGGGAAGTAGTGTGTCCCGCAGGGCAGTAAGGGTGCGGGATTCGGCAGTGTTGGATCTGATCTTCCCATCTAGCGGCTGAGCATATGAGTCGAAGGCGGCAACGATGTCAGGGCTCGGTTCGATCACCCTCAAAGCCTCAAACTGGCCCTTGTTTATGGCTCCAAATACCGTCCCGGTATGCTCGTAGGCTTGGAGTTCCCTCTGAATCTTCCAGGTCGAGTAGTAGCTGAACGACATCGTGGTTGACTTGTGTCTCAGTGCTGCTACACCCCGACCTATGCAGCAGCTCTCCCAAGCCATGTTGATATCCCCTACCGGTGCGCGGACACTAACCAGGGTATCCCCAGGTTGGGCAATACGGGTTGGGGCGGTACAGAACTTCCGATTCTCGGGATAGCGGAACCCGAAGTCGGACCGGCCCTGGAAGAAGGGTAAGCCTTCACCCTGTTCGTTGTAGGTGCTGCCTGGAGGTGATTGACCCATTGCAAGGTTGAAGCACTCCCCCACTGTGCTGATCTTCCACCCCTCCGGCATCCCCCCCAACTCAGACTCCACCAACCGATCGGGGAAGAGTTCTGCCAGTTGCTCAGGCAGACCGGTATCACGACCTTCCAGCTTGGCACGTACCGGTCCGAAGTCGACGAACCAGTCTTTGAAGATA
This sequence comes from Truepera sp. bin119, assembly GCA_002239005.1. GTDB lineage: Bacteria > Deinococcota > Deinococci > Deinococcales > Trueperaceae > MPNL01. The sequence goes on along the minus strand of MPNL01000038.1, from coordinate 26,542 downwards.
GCTCTCGCTAGTTCCTCGAGGGTCTCGTTCAGCTGCCGGTTCAGTTCGATCTTGTCATCAAAGCTGCCCAGGATCTGGGCGATGGTCCGTTGTTCGGCTACATCAGCTGGAAACCGGACCTGAGCCTGATGCAAGTGATTACGGTTCAGTCCCGGTACTGCAGCCTTATCGGAATAGGGAGAGAGGTCGACACTGCGTAGAAAGTAGCTGATGAACCGAGGGTCATTCCCTTTGAAGTCACGAACGTAGAGGGTGGTGTTAAGGGGCCAGAAGTCTTCGGGGACAAAGAAGACCTTTCCCAAGGTCCCATACCGTCCGGTTACTACCCCTGGCCCCGCCACCTTGGATACGGCCTGATAATCGGTCACCCCTGAGGAGGAGACGAGGGGGAACGGGCCTGGGCTGCGATTGCGCTGTGGGAGGTCGTAACCCCGTTTGAGTTCGATCAGTTCGCCTAAGCTGGTCTCTTGCCACTCAGCCTCCATGCCTGAGTTCTGCTGGTCGAGTGGTTTGCTATCTGCTGCTACCAGCACCAGATGCTCCCGTTCGATCTCGGGGTGGAAGCTCTCTGGCAGTCTTGCCCAGTCGTGTACTTCTACCAGGAAGGGGATAGCGGACTCTCGTAGTGCTTCGCTGAAGCTGGCCAAGCTGTCGGTTGGGATCTGCTGCAGATCTGGTGAGCGCAGCACCAGGTCGAGGTCGCTACCGTCATGGCTCTGACCATTCACCCGGCTACCGTAGGCCCAGACCTCTACTCTGGGGAGATGTTCCCGCAGCAGGAGCTCGAGCTGTTGGCGATAGTGGTGTGGCAGGTCTAGTTGTTTAGCCATTGGTGCTCTTCGCTATGGCCTGTGGTGAACTCTCTCAGGAGTGCAGTGGCGCGCTGAATGTTGTACAGATACTTCCGGGGCTCAAGCCTCATAGATCATCGTCCTGGTCTCTTCGACCGATTGCAGGAAGTAAGGGTTCTTGATAGCTGAGCCGACCACTAGGTCCACAGACCTCCCGAAAAGCTGCTCCAGCGCTTCCAGCAGACCGAAGTAGGTATCGGCATATGCGCTGAAAGGCTCCGGCTGAAACTCGACCACGAAGTCCAGATCGCTCTCCTCCGGACGGTATTCACCGGTTACAGAAGAACCGAACAGGTCGAGCCGCTGGACGCTGTAGCGGAGGCACAACTGCTTAAGTTCATCGGCTCGCTCCGCAACAACTGGAATCATCGTGACTACTCCCTGCCTCCAACCCCTAACTCGGCGATCATCAACCTCACCGCTGTTCCTGCCACTGCCCCACGAGTCGCTCCAGCTTCCCCCCACCATCCTCTTCCTCTAGCTCAGGGCCCCAACATAGCGCCCCGGGGTCAGCATATAGCCCTATCTCACTACCTCCTCCAGCGCTTCACTCTTACAGAATCCGGGTTCGTATTCTCCCGTGCACAGTAGAGGTGGGGCGGGATCTGGGTCGAACAGAATGACCCAATAACGTCGTTTGCCACTTGATCTGCAGGCAAAGAAAGGGGGATGGTTGTTTCTATGAATCCCCATCCCCGATATCAGTATAAGCCAGAAGACCTGTTCCTCACCGTATTCGTCTACATAGACGACTGGCTCAAACCCTATCAGAGCCTACTACCCCAGCAACCTGCCCAGAAGGCGAGCTACAGCGAACTCTTAACCATTGCAATCGTAGGTGAGATCCTGGCCCAACCCCATGAGAGTACCTGGTACTGGATCGTCAACCAACTCTTCGGTGAACTGTTCCCCAAGCTGCCCCACTACACTCGCTATCACCGGATCTTACGGAATGCCGAGAGGCTAGTGGCTGAGCTCGCTCTATCGGTGCTGGGGGATAACCAGGTTCACCTGATCGACAGCAAACCACTACCGGTAGCAAAGGGGAAACGCTCGTCCTGGTCGAAGTTTCCTGAGGCCAGGAAGGGATTTAGCACCATGGGAATGGTGTTCGGCTTCAAGCTACATGCCGTAACTAACCTCAATGGATTATTCGAAAGATGGGCTTTCGCAGCAGCGAATCATCCTGATGTAAGGCTGGCTCGAGAACTAACTGCGGGACTGGAAGGGCAACTGGTTCTGGGAGACAAAGCCTATATCGGCACAGGCGTGCTGACACCGAAGCGATCAAATATGACCCGTAGAGTCCGTCCTTGGGGTGGTGAGGTGTGGACGAACTCCCTTGATCGAGCTCGAAAGCGAGTCGAAGCGAGCTTCAGCACTTTGGTAAGGTCACTGACCCTTCATGCGGCTCAGGTGAAGACGTTCTTGTCGCTCTACCCGCAGAGTCCGACTTTGAACGCGGGTAAACCTCAAGATTGCAGCCTTCAACCTGCTCCACTCGGGGGTGCTATTCAGGTAGCAAACGGGGTAATAGTGTCACCATACACTCCACCAGTCCCCTCTCAATAAGCCTCTTGCAGATCTCCCCCTCCCCTACGACACGAAGCCAGCCCGGCCTCGTCGACCGGCCCCCGAGCCTGCCTGTCACATCTCCCCTGTTGGGTGCTGCTCCACAGTCCAGGATATCCAGAAAGCTTAAGGAAAGGCACCATAGCGTGGGCAGAATGTCCTGAACAGAGACTACAGGCGAGATCCCCCACCAAAACCCCGGGCAGGGAGCCCGGGTCGGTGGAGCCCGGTATACTCCAGAACAGCTATGAGTTCCGCCATATCGATGAAGGGGATCGTGAAGCGATTCCCGCTGGTGCTGGCCAACGACTCCGTGGACTTCGAGGTGGAGTGGGGCGAGGTTCACGCACTCATCGGCGAGAACGGCGCGGGCAAGAGCACCCTCATGAAGATCCTCTACGGCCTCCAACCGGCCGACAGCGGAACGATCGCCATCAACGGCTCGACCACCGAACTGCAGAGTGCGAAGGACGCGATCGGTCTCGGGGTCGGCATGGTCCATCAGCACTTCATGCTGGTCGACCCCCTCACCGTCACCGAGAACATGGTCCTCGGGGCAGAACCCGCGGCAGGCCCCACCCTCGACTACCGCTCTGCCCGGCAGCGGACTCGGGAGCTGGTCGAGCAGTTCGGCTTCGACATCGATCCCGACAGTCGGATCGAAGAGCTCCCCCTCGGTCTCCAGCAGCAGGTCGAGATCCTGAAGACCCTCTACCGTGAAGCCCACATCCTCATCATGGACGAGCCCACCGCCGTGTTGACACCACAGGAGACCCGGGGCCTGTTTGCATTCGTTCGCGAGTACGCTGAGCAGGGGAATGCCGTCATCTTCATCAGTCACAAACTCGACGAGGTGATGGAGATCTGCGACCGGATGAGCGTGATGCGCGACGGCCGGATGATCGGTACCGTCCTCCGGGAAGAGACCGGCCAGAGGCAGCTCGCCAGTATGATGGTCGGCCGGGAGGTGATCCTGCGGGTCGACAAGGGCCCAGCGAACCCGCAGGAGGTGCGACTCGAACTGAGCGGGATCACCCTCCGCCACCCCAGCAAACCCAGGCCGGTCGTCGACAACGTCTCCTTCCAGCTCCGCGCCGGCGAGATCCTGGGCGTCGCGGGGATCGAAGGGAACGGGCAGTCAGAACTCATCGAATGCATCGCCGGACTCAGGCCCGTCGAGGTCGGCACCATCACCATGACCGGCGGCGATATCTCGAGGGAATCGGCTCGGGAGCGCCGCGGACGGGGCCTGAGTCACGTCCCTGAGGATCGCAACACCCGAGGTCTGGTGGGGAGCTACAGCGCCGCGATGAATAGCATCCTCGGCGACCACCACCGAGATCCCTACAGCGGTCTCTTCGGCCTCCTGCAGGAGCCTGCGATCGAGGCCCACGCCCAGGCCCTGATCGAGACCTACGACGTGCGACCGGCCACCGCAGCGGTGACGGCAAACAGCTACTCCGGCGGCAACGCCCAGAAGCTGGTCGTCGCCCGGGAGCTCGAGCGCAACACCAAGGTCCTCATCCTGGCCCAGCCGACTCGAGGGGTCGACATCGGGGCGATCGAATTCATTCACCGGCAGATCGTCAGGGCCCGCGACCTCGGGCTCGCCGTACTCCTGGTCTCCGCCGATCTCAACGAGGTCATGAGCCTCTCAGACAGGATCCTCGTCATGTACGAGGGGCGGATCATGGGCGAACTGAGCCAAGCCGAGGCCGCTGCCGAAACGCTCGGCCTCCTCATGGCCGGATCGACCCTGACAGCAGGCGCCTGAGCCGTCGCCAGGGGCAGTCCTGCTCCCCATCCGTACCCGGGACCCCTCCTAACCCACCGCCTCGAGAAAACGCCGCACATGAACGGCGACCTGAGGGAATTCGATCAGGAAGGCGTCGTGGCCGTGGGGCGAGTTGATGCGGACGTAGCGGGCCTCTGGAAGCCGCTCGACAAGTCCCAACTGCTCGCGCTCCGGGTAGAGCACGTCGCTGCTTATGCCCATGATCAGGGCCGGCATAGCGATCCGGCCAAGGACCTCATCCAATCGTCCCCTCCCCTCGGCGAGGTCGAAGTCGTCCATCGCCCTGGTGATGTAGAGGTAGGTATTGGCATCGAACCGCTGGACCAGCTTGACCCCCTGATAGGCCAGGTAGGATTCGATTTCGAAGCTCACGCCGAGCAGATCGCGTGACGCGTTTGCCCGCTCCCTCCCGAACTTCGCCTCCAGCGAGTCGAAGCTCCGGTAAGAGAGCATGGCGATAGCCCTCGCCAACCCGAGCCCGACCTCGGGCTGAGCGCCGAGCGGGTAAGCCCCACCCTCCCAGGCCGGGTCGGAGGTGATGGCACGGCGGGCGACCTCGTTGAGCCCGATAGCCCAGGCGGAGTGACGGGCACCCACCGCGATGGGCACGATCGACCGCCCCCGCCCAGGGTACATGGCGGCCCACTCCCGGAACCGGCGCCCCCCCCCAGGACCTGCATCGCCCCCATGCTGCCACCGATGACGGTGGCCAGGGAGGTCACGCCCAGGCTGTCCAGGAGCCGGCGCTGCACCTCGACCATGTCCCGGATCGTGTAGCGGGGGAAGTCGAGGCCGAAGGGGTGGCCGGTTGCGGGGTTGATCGAGCTGGGCCCTGTCGTCCCGTAGCAGCCCCCCAAAACATTGCTGCTGATCACGAAGAAGCGCCTGGTATCGATCGCCTTGCCGGGACCGATCAGCGGGTCCCACCAGCCGGGAAGTTGCTGTCGCTCATGCCTCCCGGCGGCATGGGCGGATCCGGTCAGGGCGTGGCAGATCAGGACGGCGTTGGTCCCCTTGGCGTTGAGTTGGCCGTAGGTCTCGTAGGCTACGGCCACATGATCGAGACGCCCACCCAGGGCCAGCTCGAGCGGCCGCTGGAAGGTGGTCACGTCGACCAACTGCGACTCGACCAGACCGACACTCCCGACCACACCCCCCTCACTCCGGGCCACCAGGACGGTATGGTCACCCCAGGTCTCGTGTACCAGCGTCCTCATCACAGCTCAGCCGGAACCCCCGCCAGAGCCCGGGCGAAGTCGGCCTTGAGATCGGCTACAGCCTCGAGACCGACGCTCACCCGGATCAGGGCCGGGGTGACCCCCGCCTCGATGCGGGCCGCCTCCGAGAGGCTCGAGTGAGTGGTAGTCCAGGGGTTGATGACCACCGTCTTCGCATCCCCGATATTCGCGAGGTGTGAGGCCACCTCTACCCGGTCGAGGAAGGCCCGGGCTAGCTCGACCCGCTCGGTCTCGAAGCAGAAGACCGCACCGAAACCGCGCTTAAGGACCCGAGCGGCGACCTCATGCCCGGGGTGCCCGGAGAGGCCGGGATAGAGAACCCGGGAGACCCCCGGCTGCCGGGCCACCCAGGAGGCGAGGTCCCGAGCGGCAGCGCAACTCCGTTGGACCCGGAGGGGGAGGGTCTCTAGTCCCTGCAGTGCCAGGAAGGCCGAGAAGGGGCTAAGGGTCATGCCCATAGTGAACAGGCCCAGATCGTGCACCCTGGCGGCAAAGGGCGCCTCCGGGCTCTGTTCGAGGTAGGTCCTCCCCCGCGCGTCCCTGGCCAGAAAGGCTGGGAACCGGTCCGACTGCCAGTCGAACCTGCCCCCGTCGACAACGGCGCCGCCGATCAGGGTCCCGTGCCCCCCGATCCACTTGGTAGCAGAGTGGGCGACCAGATCGGCGCCGAGCTCGAAGGGCCGGCAGAGGTAGCCGCCGCAACCCCAGGTATTGTCCACCACCAGGGGGGCACCGGCCGCGTGGGCCACCTCGGCAAGGGCTGGGATATCGGGCACGCTGAGGCTGGGATTGGCGATGGTCTCGACCCAGACCCCAACCGTGTCGGGTCCCACCGCAGCCGCCACCGCCTCCGGTGTGGGTTCGACCGCATCGACGCGGCAGCCCCAGGGCTCGAGCAGCTTGCGGACCACGCTGAAGGTCCCCCCGAAGACCTCCTTGGACATCACGACCTGCGCGCCCGGCCTAGTGAGGGCGAACAGCAGCGAGGTGGTGGCCGCCTGACCCGAACTGAGCGCGACCGTCCGAACCCCCCCCTCGAGGGCGGTAAGTCGCTCCTCGAACGCAGCCACCGTGGGGTTATGCATACGCCCGTACTGGTTGCCGTCCGCAGTACCGTCGAAGACAGCCTCGGCATGATCAGCCCCGTCAAAGACGAAGCTGCTCGTCGCCACGATAGGGACCGCCCGCGCCCTCGAGGCGGGGTCGGGACTCTCCTGGCCGGCATGGAGTGAGAGGGTTTCGAAGGCTGGTCTGGTCATGGGGACTCTCCCATTCGGGGGTGGAGACCTTGCGGACTCGCGTTCCGGGGTCGAACGTGGCGGCGGAGGTCGAGAGGCTACGCCGCCAACGGCATTCGCCGACCTACAGGCCGGGTCTCGCTATCGTCAGGCAGTTCGAACAGGGCGGCCTCCGCCATCCTTGAGAAGAGGCACCAGGACCTCAGGGCCAAGGTAGCGTGCCGGCTGGAGTCAACACCCGCAGGGACCGGTCGCTACGGCATCTGCTGGCCAACTCCCCCGGCCGCTCCCGATAAGGCCCCCGGTAAGGGGTGATCATGAGTAAAGCACAAGGCAGTAGCGAACGCAAGTGACCGAGAGCTCATTAACCTCGTATCCGGGCGCCGACAACCTGATAACCTCTGGCAATGGCCGATCTTGCCGTTGCCACTATTCCGATGGCCGACCTTCGCAGCGACAGCTCCGAACTCAAGACCGAAATCGAGCGGGCCATCAAGCGGGTACTCCGCTCGGGCCAGTTCATCCTCGGGCCCGAGGTCGACGCCTTTGAGCGAGAGGTGGCCGACTACCTGGGGGTGGGCCACGCTGTCGGCGTCGGCTCCGGAACGGAGGCTCTGCTCATCGGCCTCCGCGCGCTCGGCATAGGACCGGGTGACGAGGTCATCACCACCGCATTCAGCTTCTTCGCAACCGCAGAGGCGATCATCCATGCGGGGGCCACACCGGTCTTCGTCGATATCCGGCCGGACAGTTTCACCATCGACCCCGACGCCCTCGAAGCGGCGGTGACCCAGAAGACCAGGGCGATCGTGCCGGTCTCCCTCTTCGGCAACCCCGCTGCCATGGGCCGGATCAACGCGGTCGCGAGCCGGCACGGACTCCCCGTCCTCGAGGATGGGGCCCAGTCCTTCGGAGCCCACTACCAAGGAGACGACGGCGACGATCCCGACCCGGAACTGCTCGGCAGGAAGGTCGGTGCTCTCGCCACGGCGACCGCCTTCTCGTGCTACCCGACCAAGAACCTCGGGGCCTTCGGCGACGCAGGGCTCCTCACCACCGACGACGAGGAGATCGCTCGGATAGCGAGACTGCTCCGCAATCATGGCGAGGTGCCGGGCCGACGCTATCACCACGCTGCGGTCGGCTACACCTCCCGCCTAGACGCCCTCCAAGCGGCGGTGCTGCGGGTCAAGCTGCCCCATATCGACCGCTGGAATACCGAGCGGCGCAGGCTAGCCAAGATCTATGAGGCCGGCCTGGCGGCCTCGGGTTGGATCCAGACCCCGAAGGTCACTGCGGGGCACGTCTTCCATCAGTATTCGATCTGCCTAGCGCCGACCGATCGCGACCCTCTCGGCGAACACCTGGCTCGCAACGGGATCTCGAGCCGAGTCCACTATCCCACCTCGCTAAGCGCTTTCGTCGGGCCGAACGGAGGGGATGAGACCGCCTATCCGTGCAGTTTCGCGACCTCTAGAAGAATCTTGAGTCTGCCTATCTACCCCGGGCTAAGAGGCGAGGAGCAGGAGAGAGTCGTGGAGACGCTCCTGGCATTCGGGGAGGGCAGGTGAACTGAAGACTCTAGGTCACTCCCAGTCCCAGGATTCGCAGACAAGCTCTACCCTGTAGCCATCCGGTTGTATGATGTAGGCCTGAGTCGCACCATCACCTTTGGCTTACGAAGATCACGCATCTCGGGCCGCTGACCAGGCTGGATTTCGTATGCACGAACACTTTACACTGGATACTCAAGCGGGCTTGGGCTCAGGCGCGGAAGGAGGCCCAGAAACCCAATGGCCATTCGGCGCTGATGAAGATATTACCCGACTCATCACTCATTATCCCCTTCCCCTTAGATTTTTGGAGTGACAATCTATGATCCACCTCTCCCACCCTACGAGTTCTGACCCTTACAAGGCAGCCTGTGGCCTTGAGGGGACGTGGCCGCAGCTAAAAATCCAACCTATTGAGGAACACATTGGCGACAGCCGCACCTGTAAGGACTGCCTGCAGATCCTATACGAGCGGGCTCGCGAAGGATTGACTGCCAATGAGTATGTCCGGTCTCAGCTCGCGAGAGATCGCGAACTAGCCCTCGCCTACCTGGGAAACACGACCCGAGGCCGTGAACTGCTAGCCGCAGCTCTCAGCGGTGCAGTGGCAGCCATCGGCGATAGGCATCCCCGCGCAAGCCAAGTCGCCGCTCGGTTGGCCGTCGATACCGCCCTCGAGACGCTGTACCTGGTCCTGCCGCAGGAGTCGGAGCTAGACTATCTGAGCTCGCTCAACCCTAATGAGGAATGATCTCTCTTAAGGGGGTACAACCTAACCTCTATGGCAACGGGACCGACGAGAGTGTCGGCTTAGTCACCGGAGACGGGGTCGGCCACACAGCTGGAAACAGAGCAGGCTATCCCAGCAGTATCAGTTGTACCGACCCAGGACCGTGAACCCCCGTGGTCAGCGTCTGCTCGATATCCGCGGTCCGACTCGGACCGGTCGCCTGCACCAATCCACTGGGCAGATCGCCCCCGAAGCGCTCAAGCGCCGTATGGAGGTCAGCGACGATCGCGCTACTCTCAAGCACAACCAGATGCACCAGCGGCATCAGACTGGGTCGTCTGCCTACTCCGCTCGACAGGACGAGGCTTCCGGTCGCCGCCACTCCGCACACCGCCCCGGTGATGCCTGCGTCGGCGTCGGCAGGGTCCTCCGCCTCTTTCAGGGCCAGCGGCTCGGTCACGACCTGCACGAGGGGCTCGTCTGTTATCAGAACGGAGGCAACCTGATGCTCGCGGAGGAGCCGGTCCAAGATCTCCCTCGCCTCCTCGACACTCTCCGCTCTGTGAAGCTGCCCCCCGACCCCCTCAAATTCCGCTCCGAACCGGGCGACCAACTCCCCAGAGTCGGCTGAGACCGGCACCTCCGGAATGTAGGGTTGCGGCGGGGCGGCTACCGGATCCCCGGGAGCCCGGCCGAGCGCCTGGCGCACGCGCCCGATGAAGGCGTCCCGGTTCACGCCCGGTCCTTCAGTCCGCGACGCCAGAGTTCGCGGAACGACCTGCGGGCCGGTGCCGGGAAGTCACGCTCCTTGAGCCAGCTGGCGAGGCCGGGGACCCAGCCCGCTTTCAGGGAACCGCCACGGTCGAGGAGGCGGGCAGCCACCCGGCCACCTGTGGTCCCGCTGTTCCAAAGGATCGGCCGGCTAGCGATGAAGGCGTAAGCACCTATCCCCAACCTCTCAGTCCGAGGTGCCAGGCCCCGCTCCACGGCTCGGCGCCGATGCTCGACAAGGAGTTCTGGCAGGGGGATCTTGACCGGACAGACTTCGCCACAGGCGCCGCACAGGCTGCTGGCATGGGGAAGCATCTGGGTCTCCTCGAGCCCGAGCAGCCCCGGGTCCAGGACGGCCCCAATCGGGCCGGAATAGACCCAGCCGTAGGCGTGCCCGCCCACCTGCTGGTAGACCGGACAGCTATTCAGACAGGCCCCGCAGCGGATGCAGCGCAGGACATCCCGAAGCTTCGGGTCGGCGAGGACAGAGCTGCGCCCATTATCGACGATCAGCAGGTGAAAAGCCTCGGGTCCGTCGGGCTCCCCGGCCCGGCGCGAGCCGGTGAGGATCGAGATATAGCTGCTCGCCTTCTGCCCGGTGGCACTCCGCGTGAGAACGTTAAGGAAGGCGGGGAGGTCACGCATCCGCGGAACGATCTTCTCGATCCCCATCATCGCCAGGTGAATCCGGGGGAGACTGGTCGAGAAGCGAATGTTGCCCTCATTCTCCACCAGAGCGATGGTTCCGGTCTCGGCGACCGCAAAGTTCACACCTGTAACGCCCATATCCGCCTCGAGGAAGCTGCGGCGCAGGATCCGCCGGGCAGCGGCAGTCAGCTCCGAAACCGTGGCGTCCGCAGCCGTGCCGAGCTTCTCGTGAAAGAGCTGGGTGATCTGCTCCTTGGTCTTATGGAGAGCTGGGCCGATAATGTGGCTGGGGAAGTCGCCATCGATCTGCAGGATATATTCGCCGAGGTCGGTCTCGACCGGGCAGACTCCGGCCGCCTCCAAGGCCTCGTTGAGGTGAATTTCCTCGGAGAGCATCGACTTCGACTTGGCTACCGTCCGAACGCCATTCGCGACAGCAAGGTCGGTGACGATGCGCACGGCCTCCTCCCCGTCGGCAGCGAAGTGGACGGTCCCGCCGAGCGCCTCCACCCGGTCCACCAGCTGCTCGAGGTAGTGGTCGAGATACTCCAGGGTGTGGGCCTTCACCGCACCGCAGTAAGCGCGGAGCGCTTCGAAGTCCCCCTGGTCCGCCACGGCGGCGGAGCGCCGGCTTAAGAAAGAGCCGGTAGCGCGCCTCATCGCCGCTTGCAAGTTGCTGTCGCCCAGAGCGCCTGAGGCGTTCTCCTTGAACCTGCTAGTAGTGATCTCCATACCCCTCCTCGAAGCGATTCCGAGCGCCGACAGCGGAATCGGAGACTACGGTCGCTGCCCCACCCCGGGGGTGCGGATCCTGTGGCCTAGACCCCGGCCGTCTCGATCCCACGCCACAGAAGCTCAGCCACATGGCAGATCTCCAGATCCCCCCGCTGCCGACGGAGACTCCCATTTAACTGCATGAGGCAGCCGGCGTCGGTGGAGGTCAACACCTCCGCCCCGCTAGCGACCAGGCCCTCCAATCTGGTTCGGGCCATGGCGGCGCTGACATCGGGGAGCTTGATGCTAAACAGGCCACCGAAACCGCAACAGAGCTCCGCCGGTTCCGGCTCTCGCACCTCTGCCCCCGAGGCCACCAGGAGCTCCCGTGGGGCCTCCCGGATCCCCATCAACCTGAGGGCGTGGCAGGAGTCGTGGTAGACGACCTTCAGCCCGCTCAAGTCCGCACCCACTTCGTCACGACCCAACACCTCCCGGATGAAGGTGGTCAGCTCGTAGGTGCGCTCGGAGAGCTCCCGCGCCGACGCGAAGACCTCGGGGGCCTCGTTGAAGAGGTCGGGATAGTGGTGGACCATCCCCCCGCACGAGCCGGAGGGGATCACAACGCAGTCGTAGCCCTCAAAGACCCGGACGTGATGCTCCGCAACCTCGCGGGCCTCCCGGTGGTAGCCAGCATTGAAGGCCGGCTGGCCACAGCAGGTCTGCCCCTCGGGAAACTCTACATCGACCCCGAGGTGGCGCAGAATCCTCACGCTCGCGACCGCCACCTCGGGGAAGAGCTGATCGGCTAGACAGGTGGCGAAGAGGGCTACCCGCACAGAGGCTCCATACGCTTAGCGATTATACCTGTCTTCTCGGCCCACTCCTGAGGGGGCGGAGCCGCTCCACCTCAAGGGCGATCTGGAGAGCCAACTCCTCCCGGTGCGGAGCGGTGGCGATCATGGCGGCGATGGGCGACCGCTCCCGCACCGGCACGCTCACGGCCGGTCCACTAAAGAAGTTGAATAGCTGGGTGTTCTTCAGACACAGCCGGTTCACCTCGAAGTAGCGCCGCTCCTCTGCCAACTCCGAGAGTGGCGGGGGAACGATGGCCACAGTGGGACCTAGGAGTGCGTCGAAGGTCGAGTAGGCCTGCCAGAACTCCCGAATCAGGCGTGACCGCTCCAGGGTCAGCCGGATGTATTCGGTCGCGGGTCGATCCTTAAACTCTACGATCCGGCAGGTCACCCTGGGATCCATCGCCCCCCCCGACTCCTCGATCATCCCCTCATAGAGTGCCAGCGCCTCGTGGCTCGCGAGACTCCCGTAACGCCCGTAGAGGCGGGGGATCTCGGCAAGGAGCGGGACCGGCCTCCACTCGAGCAAGTGCCCGGCTGCGACCAGGGAGTCACAAAGCTCTGAGAACTCCCGCTCTACGGCGGGTTCGAGCTCCTCCTGCAGGATCGTCGTCGGGACCAGCAGCTTGAGGGGTCGCTCGAGGGGCGCCAAGTCGGTGGGGGGGCGGGCAGCAAGTGCCAGGAACAGGGACCAAGCGTCGGTCGCGTTCCGCGCCATCGGACCGAGCGTGTCGAGCGTCGTCGAGAGCGGTACCAACCCGTCGGTCGGCAGCAGTCCGTCCGTGGTCTTTAGCCCCACGATCCCGTTGAAGGCGGCGGGGATGCGCACCGATCCACCGGTGTCCGAGCCGATCGCAGCGCAGGCCCACCGTCGCGCCACAGCTACCGCCGAGCCCGAGGAGGATCCGCCCGGGATCCGTCCCGGTTCGATGGCGTTCTCCGGGGTGCCGTAGTGCGGATTGATGCCGACCCCGGAGTAGGCTAGCTCGGGCATCGTAGTCTTGCCCAGGAACACGGCACCGGCAACGTCGAGGCGGGCGGCTGCCAGGCAATCCTCCTCCGCCGGCAGCCGCTCGGCGAGCACCTTCGAACCGGCGACGGTTACCACCCCTGCCGTGTCCATCAGATCTTTGAGCGCCAAGGGTACCCCCTGAAGGGGGCCGACCACCTGGCCGGCCTCGAAACGCTCGTCTGCTCGCCTCGCCTGCTCCAGCGCCCGCTCGGCGGTCACCTCCCGGTAGACTGGGCCAGGCTCGATCACCTCCAGGTAGGCTCGGGTCACCTCGGTGGGACTCAGGGTGCCGGCCCGGTAGGCCGCCCCGAGTTCGGTCAGGGACAAGGTGGTAGGATCCACAGCCTAGAGCATACCGTTTCGATCCGAGGTGGGGTTAAAGTAGTCCGAGAAGGGGGTCCCCGCATGCAGCGCACCCGCGCCGAACTCGAAGCGATGAGCCCTGAGGATCTCGTCAACCGGGTCCTCGAGCTGCAGGATATGCTCCGTGAGGGACTAGCGGTCCGCAACTCCCTTCATGCGGTCCTCAACAGGGTGCTGAACGCAAAGACCGATGAGGTGGCCACCTTTGCCGGCCTGGCCGATACCGACCTCTCACCAGAAGAGGCCGAACTGAAGGGGGTCTGGGCCGCTGCGCGCCAGGCCGTGTCGAATCCGACCGGCCTCAGGCAGGTCCGCGCCGAAACGGATCGATCGCCCTTACCTGCGGGTCCGGAAGGGGTTTAGCGGTCCTCTCCCCGATCCTTCGGGGGGCGGCTAGGCCCTGGCGAACTCGACCGGCAGCGTCACGAATCCGCGCGCGTCCCCATTGAGCTTGCGCCTGATCTCTTCACTCTGGGAGAGGCGGAAGTCCGGGATGGCCTCGAGGAACGTGCCGATGCCCACGCGCATGATGAGCCGGGCCAGGTGCGCACCGAGGCAGTAGTGGTGGGCACTGCCGAAGGCGATGTGGGGGTTGGGCTTGCGGTCGAGGACGACGCGGTCAGGGTCGGTGAAGACCCGCTCATCCCGATTGCCGCTGCCATAGATCATGGCGACGGATTCGCCCTCGCAGATCGTCTGCCCGTGAAGCTCCACGTTGCGGGTCGCCACCCGGCCCAGTAGCTGGATAGGGGACATGGTGCGGAGGAGCTCCTCGATGGCGAACGGCAAGAGCTCCGGCTCTCCCCTTAGGCGCCACCGTTTCCCGGGGTGCTGCGCCAGGTACCAGAGACTGTTGGCAAGACCATCGATGGCCGCCTCACGACCGGCCAGAAGGAGGGTGCGACCGTAGCCGAGGAGTTCGCGGTCCGTCAGCCTCCTGCCGCCGACCTCGGCCTTTACGAGGGCCGAGAACAGGTCGTCACCGGGACGCTGTTTTCGCCCCTCCAGCTGCTCTCCGATATAGCTGCTGAGCGCCTCTAGGGCGCGTGCCGCCCCTTCGGGATCGTCGACGCGGCCCGCAAAGATGGCATCGGCCCACCGGTCGAGGAGGGAGACATCCTCGAGGGGGAGGGCCAGGAAGCGAGCCAGCGTTCCAGCCACCAGCGGGGCCGCGTAGTCCCGGACGATGTCGCAGGCCCCACGCCGGTGGAAGCCTGCCACGAGATCGTCGGCAAAGCGCGTGATCTGCGACTCCAGCTTCTTAACCTCAGAGGGGGAGAAGTACCTCGAGACGAGATCGCGGTACCGCGTATGTTCGGGCGGATCGAACTCGATCGGGATCCCTGGGTGCGCCCCGGGTCTGGTGTGCGGGATGGCGACGCGGCCCGGGTGGTTGGAACTGAAGGTCTGCCAGTCGAGCAGCGCCTCCCTCACATCCTGATAGCGTGACAGGAGCCAGAACCCCCCGTGCGCCTCGGTGAAGGCGACGGGACACTCATCGCGCAACTCCCGGTAGACAGTGTAGGGATCCTCCACCCACTCGGCAGTGTGGTGATCGAACGGAACCGTCCTCTTCTCTGCCATGGATCCTAGCCTCGTTGGTACCATAGCACCGCCAGGTAGCTATAGGCGTCAGGTCCGAAGGGGCTTGCCTCCGATACGAACATCACCGGGCGCTGCGGATCGCTGGGAAGGGGCCGGGAGAATTCGACGTAAGCCTTCCGGAGCTTATCGACACCAGCAGGATGTTCACAGTTCAACCCCCAGGCGCACGGCAGAGACCCTCGCTCGATTACGCACTAGATATTCACTCCCTCGAGTTGCAGGTAATCGACATCCGGGACCTCTTCGACCAACTTCATCCCCTTCCAAGCGGCGAACTCCATCAGTTCGCTGGTGACATCACCCTGTCCGACGGCGTAGTGATGCTCATGCCCGCGGACGGTCAGGGTGTTCATCAGGTCCATCAGGCCGATGGGGCGCTTGTTGAGTTCGAAGTGGGAGAACCATCCGCGGGTTCCGTCGAAGCCCTTCTTTTTGCGCTCGACGATATCTGCCCGCAGGACCAGCAGGCTGCCACCATCGTCGCCGATGTAGCTGATGCTGGTCTCCTGGGCAGCGAAGACCTGATCGCCCGCCACCCCATACGGCCCGTCCTCCCCCTTCCTGCCGAGCGTGACATGGTCGACCCACCGGATGCCCTCCTCGTTGGCGAAGTGGCGGGGCGTGACACCGCAGTGCCACATCAGCATGGCGTTCGTATCCGGATCGAGTGCAGTCATATCGAGCAACGTCGATGAACCCTCTCCTTCGGTTAGGAGGTTCAGCAGATACATGCTGACCGCACCCAATAGATCTCCCTCACAGGAGACTGCGACACCATCCTCACTACCCAGCCAGCTATAGGCCATGCAGGGGGCGATGCGGAAGCTGGACTGGAAGTTCGGCCAGCATTGGACCGCCAAAGCGTCATATGCGCACTCGCTGGCCAGATCCCGCAAGGCTAGGTACAGGCGAGCGACCCGGTCAAAAGAGGCAGGCTCGGTCACCTCGGTCCCCGACGCGGCGGCACGGACACTGCTGACCGTCGCAGCTACGGGTTCAGGGTGGTAGGCCTTCGCGCGCTCGATAAGGTCCGCGAGTTCGTGCGAGTGCACGGTGATGCCCAAACGGCTTCGCAACCGGCGCTCATCGAACACCATGCCATCGAAGCCGGGTGACAGCCCGCCGACCCAGCCGATCCGGGCGCGCGCCATACTCTTTACCGCAGTGAGAGCACGAACTGTCACTGCGAACCGGCGCCGGAACCCCTCGGTCTCCACATGCCCGTAGAACCATTTGAAGGGGATATCCTCATACCTCAGATAGCGCTTCAGTATGGAGGCGAAGTGGCTCGTTGAGAGCATCGAGTGGAGCTTGATCTCTCCCTCGAGTTCGGGATCGGGGGTAGCCCACAGACCGATCCTCGGGGCAACATCGAGCAGCGGGTAGAGCTGCTCTCCCATGCTGCAGGCGGCCGTCTGGACGAGCAGGAAATCGACCTCCTGGTCACGAAGGTACTCTGCAGCCCGGGTCGAATCCTCTTCGCCCGCGACCTCGTTATGCACGGCAATCAGGTCGAAGTCGAGCCGGTTCGCCAGATCCCGTAGACCGTCGATGGCACGCTCACGCTGACGGTATTCGCTGGCAAAATAGCTCGCTAGAGAGGTGCCAAGGTACCCTACACGCAATCTGTGCTTGGCCATAACCACAGGTCCTTTCGGGGTGTCTCCTGCGAGTGCGAATGGGATGGTCTATAAGTGTATTACTTTGTGGCCCCAGAATGTTCGGGAACCCCTCGGATCTATGATGGATTGACGCGACCGCCGAGCAGCTGGCCAGAGCGATCTTCGCAGCAGCTAAGCCCGCTGATCCGAGCCACCCACCAAGAGTCGCGAACCCTGACCCTCGATCCCTCAGTGCCGCAGCAGCCTAGTAGGGCGCAGGCTCTTGGCTAGTCTGCTGGACAGTTCCCTAAAAGATGCAGGAGGAGCTCAGGCTCCTCCTGCATCTGGTGACCCCTACGAGATTCGAACTCGTGCCGCCGCCTTGAAAGGGCGGTGACCTAACCGCTAGTCGAAGGGGCCAAGCCCGGTAGGTCGCATAGGACTTGAACCTATGACCCACTCACTGTACATTCAGCCCTCACCATCTTCAGGAAAAGCCCGTCAGGGAGGCAGCGGCTCGCAGTGTACACCATTTCTCACGGGAGACGCAACGTGTCTAGCTGGAGGTGGATACACCGGAGCGAACTGGGCTGGGAAGGAAGCGACCTCAGCCGACACCCGACCCATCCACACCCCGTTTAATGCGGTGAACCGAGCACTGCCAGGAGATAGATCGCTGCCGCGATCCCGAGCCGGACCAAGTGTCGCCACCAGACAATCTTGCCGATAACGATATAGGCGTTCAGGAGCGAGGCTAGCGTGGCGAGGATCAGGCCCATAAGGAGCAGTAGGTTGGCCTCCGCCAGAGTGGAGCCCAAAGCCACCGAGGCCACCACCAGAACGGTCGCCGCCAGCATGAAGAGCGCCGCCACCCAGGGCTTGCGCCGCACCACAGCCCAAGCGCCGAAGGCGTTGGCCACCGCGTAAAGGGCCGTCGCCAGCAGGGCGAGGATCCGCACTGACGCCATTCTACTGCTACCCGGGGAGCCTTTGGACCTCTCCGGATGCCAGGAGTGGATCGACACCACCGCCAGGAAGTTCGCTAAGCAGGCGTCCAGTTACCGGTTTGTGGCTCAGCCGCCGAACCGCTCTCAGCAGCCAACCGTCCGCCCCACTCCGGTCCTGGACAACCACGAGTCGCTCCACATCCCCACGCCGCGAGAGCAGGAGGGCAGCGCCCAGCGTCTCGCGGTCGGTCGGCAACAGCGCCATCTCCAAGCGCCCCCCCTCTCTGCGCAGGCTCGCGGGAGCGAACTGGCTCTGAGCAACAAGAGAGATGCCCTCAGCCTCCAGGACCTGGAGCAGGGGCGGGCCGAGGAGCCAGGGCTGACCGAGGACGCCGACCGAGCACCGATCCGACAGCGGCACCTGGGGCAGATCGCGACCCTGCGGTGGCCTGGCTAGCGCGCGATTCCGATCCCAGACCCGGCGCACCCGAGCGGGGTCGTGAACGAGCTGATGAAGGATCTCGACCGCCCTACCCTCGATGGCGGGCGACAACTGTGCCGGTACCGGCAGCAACCGCGGCAGACCTCCCACGGTTGCGCCCAGGGTATAGGAGAGGCTGGCTATCCACGGATCCTGGCCGGACCCGCGGTCGACCTCCTCCTCCCCCGCGAGATCGGGCACAACCACCAGATCGGCATCGACAAGGACGAGTGCCTGAGCCGCCACGAGCCGGAAGGCGAGGGCCGGGATGGGGTCCAGTCGCACATCCGACAGCAGGCTCCGAACCCTTCTCGGATCGGGCATCACGATCTCGGCGCCAGCGTCCTCGAAGAGCTTCTGCCAGAAGGGGCCGTACCGATCCCAGAGCAGTTGGGTGACGAAGCCGATATGCACGGTGGGGCAGTGTAGCACGCCCTCAACCGGGATCCGCTGCCCGAGAGATATCGCCTCCGACGCGATTCAGTCACGCTCCAGCGTCACGAAGTTCCCAGGATTCGGCGTGGCACAACAGCGCGCCGGAGATGACCAATCAGGGGAGCACAGACGCTCTCCGAGCCGATGGAATCGCCCATAGCCGTCGCAAGAGCACCGTACCGCAATCCGTTCTACGTCAGGGACCGGCAGATCCGGCCTCAGACCTGGACTGTCGAGGCGAGCCTGACGAGCAACTCCTCCGCAAGGATGAGGGCGGCGGCCTTGTCAAGATACTTATTGCCGTTGCCACACTTGGGGGAGAGCACACAGCGGGGACAGCCCGACGAGCACGAGCAGTTCCGCAAGAGGTCTCGGGCGGCGGCAAGCCAGTCGGGGAAGATCCCGGCGCCCGCATGGGCATAGCCGACCCCCCCCGGATAGCCGTCGTAGATGAAGAGCACCGGCTCGTCTGTCGGTGGAAACCGGTGATAGGAGACCCCCCCTATATCGGCCCGCTCACACAGCACGAAGGCTGGCAATAGACCGATGAGGGTATGCTCGAGGGCGTGCAGCGCAGAGGGTAGCAGCGCCTCCGGAACCGCGGCGGCGACCTCGGCGACGGAAAGCCAGAGTGCCTGGGTGGTGTAGGCCAGTTCGGGTAGATCGAGGGGACACTCATCGATGACGACCTCGGTGAGGTAGCGCTTCTTGACGTAGCCTGTATAGACCGTGCTCACCCGCACCCGCCCGGTCCGGATCCCGAAGGTAGAGTCGGCTTCCTGGACGATCTCGATCTCGGTCCTCGAGCGGGGCTGAGTGTAGTAGTCCTCGATATGAGGCAGCAGCACAGCTCTCCCCCGTTCCAGATCGAGTTCCACTACCAGGTAGGTCTCTCCCTGATGGAGGTAGACCGCACCCGGATGCAACTCCCTCAAGGCCGTAGCGAGATCGTTGACACCGAGGAGGTCGCCGGCACCGTCCACGAGCCGGACCCTGTCGCCGCCCGCCCCTCGGACCTGGACTCGGCGGTGGGGGTAACGCCCCAGGTAGGCCCAGGCTCCCGCCCGATTCACAAGCTGAGGGTGGGCGCTGGGATCGAACCCGGGCCCGAAGAAGTGCTCTCCCGGTCTCACGGGGAGTTCGGCGGCGGCGCAGATCGCGTGCAGGGGGTGAATCTCGCTGTTGTAGGGATCGGCCACAGCACTCTCGACCCTCCCCTCGGTTAGCAGTCGGGGATGGTGGAGGTAATACTCGTCCAGGGGATCGTCGCCGGGAATGAGCAGGGTCAGGGCCCTCCGACCGGCGCGACCGGCACGACCGGCCCGCTGCCGCATGCTCATGATCGAGCCCGGATAGCCGACCAGAACCACAGCGTCCACCCCGCCCACGTCGACGCCGAGTTCGAGGGCGCTAGTGGCGGTCAACACCCGGATCTCCCCCCGCTTGAAGGCCGCTTCGAGGGCGCGCCTGTCCTCAGCCGTATAGCCGGCCCGGTAGCTCCGCACCAGGGCCTCGAGCTCAGCCGGAAGCTGACCGCTAGCGTAGCGCCGGAGCAGCTCGGCGGACTTGCGACTGTTGCAGAAGAAGATGCTCTGCAGGCCCGACCGGACAAATGTCGCGGCCAGGAGGGCGGCCTCTGTGTTGACGCTGCGCCGCTCGCCACCCGGCAACTCCGAGGGTCTCCAGAAGAGGAACTCGCGAGCCGGCCGTGGGGTACCATCTTCGGTCACGACCGCGACCTCGCGCCCGCACACATTACGCGTGTGCTCGCTAGGATTGGCTACGGTAGCGCTGGCGGCGATCAGTTGAGGCCGGCCCCCATACGCTCTGGCCAGCCTCAGCAACCGCCTCACGATGTTGGCGACATGACTACCAAAGACCCCGCGGTAGCTGTGAAGTTCGTCGAGGACCAGCAGCTGCAGGTGGGCGAGGAACCTCGCCCAGGCGGCATGGTACGGCAGGATCCCGAAGTGCAGCATGTCGGGATTGGTCACCACGCAGGAGGCCCTCTCCCGAATACCGCGGCGGCGACCGGTCGGGGTGTCACCGTCATAGCTCTCGACATACCCTTCGATCTCGAGCTGGTGAAGCAGGGCACGAAGCTTCCCAAGCTGATCGTTCGCCAGCGCCTTGACGGGAAACAGGTAGAGGGCCGTTCCCCCCTGTTCGAGTACCGACGCCGTCGCCAACTGGTACACCAGGCTTTTGCCCGAGGCCGTGGGGGTAGCAACGATTACGTCACGACCGGCACCGACCTGCTCCAGCGCCTCGGCCTGATGTCGGTACGGCCACACCCCAAGACGCTCCAGATAAGGGGCGTAAGTCCCCGGCCGAACGCCCTCGGCGACGGTCGCCGTAGCGGGGAAGAAGCTGAAGTCGTGGATCTGGCCACGATACTCCTCGAGGCCCTGTAGCCAGGTGTGGAAGCTGCCGTACACCTCGGGAATGGAGTCGTCCACGCCCCAGCCTACCCCGACCTCAGGACCGCCCTAGGCCCGTGATAGACTCAGGCTCGATAGCGAGGCTATGGCGGTCCTCCTGATCCTCCTGTACACGCTCATCCTCCCCTATCTCGCCCTGATAGCGGCCATAGTGAGGGGAATGTTCCTGCCCCCGAACCGATCTCCGAGCCGCGCCACACCGTCGGTCAGCGTGATCGTGCCCGCTCACAACGAAGCAGAGAACCTCTCCCCCTTACTGAACTCGCTGGCGACGCAGGACTACCCTGGCGCACTCGAGTTCGTCGTCGTGGACGACCGATCGCACGATGGGACCGGGGAGATCGTTCGGGAGATGGAGCGCCGGGACCCCCGTTTCAGATGCGTGCGCGTCCAGTGGCCCAACCGGAGGCTCTCTCCCAAGGTCAACGCCATAGAGGTCGGGATCCGGACCACTCGAGGTGAGTTGATCTTCACAACCGATGCTGACTGCGAGGTGCCCGTGGGGTGGGTCTCCGGCATGGTGAGTCATTTCGAACCCGACGTCGCCATGGTAGCGGGCTGTGTGGAGAGTTCCCGCCCCCACCAGCCGCACGGTTGGATGGGGAACTTCGAGGCTGTCGACTGGTTCTCCCTGATGCTCACGATGCGCAGCATGCTCCGGTTCGGCTGGCCCTACGCCTCAACTGCCAACAACCAGGCCTACCGCAGGCGAGCGTTCGAGGCGATCGGCGGCTTTGGGAGCTTCGGGCGAGCGCCCAGCGGTGACGAGGATCTGCTCACCCAGCGATTGGGCCGACTCGAAGGGTTCCGGGTGGCGATCGCAGACGACCCCGCAACCAGGGTTCTGACCCGCTCCGAACGGTCACTCGGCTCCCTGCTCAGACAGCGTCGCCGCTGGGTCTCGCGCTATCACCACCCGATGCACTACCATCCAGGCTTCCTGGCGGGACTGACGCTGCTCGGACTGCAGAGCGTCGCCCTGACTCTAGCCCTCCTCGCTATCCCCTTCGTCCCCGCGCTCGCACCCTGGGTGCTCTCGCTGTGGGCTGTGAAGCTCGCGCTCGAACTCTTCGGCATGAACCTGGGGCTAGCGCAACTCGGGCGCCACGACCTCACCGGCCTGCCGGTTCTCCTTTGGGCAGCCCTCCATCCCCCATTCATCGCTACCGTGTCGGTGTGGTCTCTGATCCGACCGGGCGACTGGCGCTCCAGCGCCCCGGGGTACCGCAGACGCTACCTCAGGCGGAGACTTCGCGAACTCCGCCGGAAGGTCCTGGCCGCCCTCGATCTGTCGTGAATCCGGTCGCCTTTCGGAGCGCACAGTGCTATACTACCGATTTGAAAGCCGGATCCGCCTTCGAGATTCTTTGGAGGAAAATATGAAGGTATTCGTACTCGGCGGGGATGGTTTCTGCGGATGGCCCACCAGTCTCCACCTCTCCGACCTCGGACACCAGATCACCATCATCGATAACCTCAGTCGTCGCAACATCGACAACGAACTCGAAGCCGGCAGCCTCACACCCATCCGACCCATGGGTACCAGGCTCAAGGCGTGGAGAGAGGAGCGGGGCAGAGATATCGCCTTCTACAATCTCGACATCGCCAAAAACTATCACCGCCTCCTCACCCTCATCCAGACCGAACAACCCGACGCCGTCGTCCACTTCGCTGAGCAGCGCGCCGCCCCCTACAGCATGAAAAGCGCCTATCACAAGCGCTACACCGTCAACAACAATCTCAATGCCACCCACAACGTCCTCTGCGCCATCGTCGAAAGCGGTCTCGACATTCACCTCGCCCACCTCGGCACTATGGGCGTCTACGGCTACGGCACCGCCGGGATGAAGATCCCCGAAGGCTATCTCCCTATCGAAGTCACCACCGACGACGGCGACAAGGTCCGGCAGGAGATCCTCTACCCCGCCAACCCCGGCAGCATCTACCACCTGACAAAAACCCAGGATCAGCTCTTCTTCGCCTACTATGCCAAGAACGACGGCGTTCGCATCACCGACCTCCATCAGGGCATCGTCTGGGGAACCAACACCCGCGAGACCCTTCTCAATGAGAAGCTCATCAACCGCTTCGACTACGATGGGGATTACGGTACCGTCCTCAACCGCTTCCTCATGCAGGCCGCCGTCGGTTATCCCCTCACCGTCCACGGCACCGGCGGCCAGACCAGAGCCTTCATCCACATCCAGGACACCGTCCGCTGCATCCAACTGGCGCTCGAGAATCCCCCCGAGAGGGGCGAGCGCGTCAAGATTCTGAATCAGATGACCGAAACCCATCGGGTACGGGATCTCGCTCAACTCGTCTCCGAGATAACCGGAGCCAAGATAGCGTTCGTGAACAACCCCCGCAAGGAGGACGCCGAGAACGATCTGCACGTCCGCAACGACCTGTTCCTCGACCTGGGTCTGAACCCTACCACGCTGAGTCAGGGGCTCCTAGGTGAGGTGACCAACATCGCCAAGAGATATGCTCATCGTGCCGATCTCGAGAGGATTCCTTGTACCAGCGTCTGGACCAGAGATCAGCACGCCGGAGTGCCCAAACCCCGAATGCCGGAACCCACCAGCTGACCCGGGCGGGGATCGGGGGTCCGCTACCTGGTCAGGCAGGTCCCAGCAGGGCTGGGTAAGAGGGGACTACTTCGGGCCTGCAATCCGATCCAGGACGCCTATGCGAATCGCCTATTTTACGGAAGTATTCCTCCCCAAGATCGACGGGGTAGTCACCCGACTGACCCGCACCCTCGAGCAGTTGAAGGCTCTCGGCCATGAGGCCTTAGTCTTCGCGCCGACCACCCCGCCGGAGAGACCGCCCGAACTCTTCGCCGGGCACCGCGTGGTCCCGGTCCCGAGCATTCCCCTCCGCCCCTGGTACCCTGAGCAACTCTTAGGACTCCCGAGACCCCGCCTCGGGCGGGAGTTGGATCGCTTCGGGGCCGACATCGTTCATGTCCTCAACCCGATAGTCCTCGGGTTGTGGGGGACGGCCATCGCCAAGCAGCGAAACCTTCCCCTGCTATCGAGCTATCACACCGACCTCACCCAGTACGCCAAGCATATGCGGCTCTCCTTCCTGAGCCGACCGGGCCAACTCTTCCTGCGTGAGGTCCACAATCAGGCCCATGTGAACCTCTGCACCAGCCGGCCCATGGTGGAGGCGGCGCGAGACCTGGGGATCCAGCGAGTCCGGCTCTGGCCCAAGGCGGTCGACACCGATCTGTTCCACCCTGGTCGGCGTACCGAGGAGATGCGGCAGCGACTCACGGACGGCCACCCAGACGACATGCTGATGATCTATGTTGGCAGGCTGTCGCACGAGAAGCGACTCGACTGGCTTCACGCGCCCATCACCCGACTGGAAGGGGTCCGCCTCGCCGTGGTCGGGTCGGGACCCGCCGAAGCGAGCCTCAGGCACCGCTTCCAGGGCACCCGCACCGTGTTCACCGGTTACATGAGGGGGGAAGAGTTGGCCGAGGCCTACGCCAGCGCCGACGTGTTAGCGTTCCCATCCGACACCGAAACGCTCGGGTTCGTAGCCCTGGAGGCGATGGCCTCTGGAGTCCCCACCGTGGGCGCGCGAGCGGGTGGGGTCCCGGACGTGATCCGCTGCGGAGAGAACGGGCTGCTGTTCACCCCGGCCGATCTTGAAGATCTCTGCGCGCAACTTAGCAGGCTCCTCTTCGACCCCGTCCTCCGCAGCCGGCTTGGGAGGCAGGCTCGGAAGGACACCGAACAGTGGGGCTGGCGAGCCGCCACCGAAACGCTGGTAGGGTACTACCGCCTGGCAGATGCCATCTGCCGTAGATTCGATCCGCCTAGCACCCTCTAAGTCTGCCTCGGATGCCATCCTGTTTCACCTCCAGTTTGCAGAGACGGTCCCGCGCGGGGATAGGCGCCGTCCCCCATAGCGGCAACGATCATGCTTCCCGCCACTCAATCTGAAGGTGAAGGGGGGGCGGCGGATTTCTATAGCTCCCCATCCCCGTTACCAGCGTAAGCTGGCAAACCTGTCTCTATTCGTCCCCTAAGGCTAGCCTTGCAGGTCTCGGGCCGTCGGCGTATTAGATGTGCTATACAGTTGCATGGTTTCGCTTCAGTTCCGCGTCGGTAACGTTCCGGGTATCGTACTCGAGGGGTTCCTGGCCCACCGAGTCGACCGCAGCAGATCTTAGCTACAAAGCCTCCTTATCGGGCCGCTCTCGCATGAAAACCATCCTCATCACCGGCTGCTCGTCGGGAATCGGCCTCAACACCGCTAGAACTCTTCAGCGTCGTGGTTGGCGCGTTTTCGCTACATGCCGGCGCGAAGAGGATTGCAAGACACTTCAGGGCGAGGGGCTGGAGAGCTTCCGCCTAGACTATACCGATCCGGCCTCAATCAACACCGCGATGGCCGAGGCGCTGTCCCGCTGCGACGGCGCGCTCGATGCGGTTTTCAACAACGGCGCCCACGGGCTTCCCGGTGCCGTGGAAGATCTTAGTGGTGAAGCGCTCCACGCCATCTTTCAGGCCAACTTCTTCGGCCCGCACGAGGTCGCGCGGCAGGCGCTACGCGCTATGCGAGCCCGCGAGCAGGGCCGGATCATCAACTGCTCTTCGGTTCTGGGATTCGCATCCATGCGGTTCCGCGGTGCCTACACCGCCACCAAACATGCGATGGAGGGGCTGACCGATACCCTTCGGCTCGAGCTGCTCCACACCCCTATCAAGGTCATTCTTATCGAGCCCGGACCGATCCGCACGTCGATCCGTGAGAAGGCTCGTGCCCACTACGAAAAGTGGATCGATAAGGGAAACAGCTTGTGGCGGGAGCAGTACGAGACGGTCCTTGAGCCCCGCCTGTACGATCCGGACCCGCCCAAGGACAGGGGGGAGCTAGGCCCGGAGGCCGTCACCGCAAAGGTGATACATGCGCTCGAAAGTCCGAACCCCAAAGCGCGGTACTATGTGACCAGGGTGACCTATGTCGCGTGGCTACTCCGGGCTTTCGTGCCGACGAATGCGCGTGACCGATTGTGGCAAAGGTACTGAGTGGTCTGTTGGTCTTCCGATTTCACCGTCGCCAAATGCCTCAGTTTTGAATGGCTCGAGGAACTTCTCAAGGGAAGCCTAAGGAAGGGTTTCGCTGATGCTGGTTAGACTCTGATCAGGAGTCGAGCCTTTAGCTAATTACGTCGTTTGCTACTTGATCTGCAGGCAAAGAACGGGGGATGGTTATTTCTATGATCACCCATCCCCGTTACCAGTATAAGCCAGAAGATCTGTTCCAGACAGACTCTTCGGGTCACAGTATTCGTCTAGGGTCTTGCCTAGCTGAGGGTCTTGTGATGTGTGATAAGGCTAGGCTTGGTAATGAAAAACAAGTACGCGAGGCGTTCGAAGATTTCGGATCCGCCCTTCGAATCCGTCCTTGGGCAAGGTCCGCGAGTTGGTTCGTTACTTCGCCGCCGATCTGATCCAGCGAATCCGTCCTTCGGCCCTCCAGGCAGCGACGCTGAGCGGTCTAAACCGCAACACCGTGAATCGGTTCTACCGTGGCTTGCGGGAACGCATTCTGCTTGACTGCGAAGCGCGACGCCCTCTGTTCGCTGGCGTCGAGGTCGATGAAAGCTTCTTCGGGGCGCGTCGGGTCAAGGGCCGGCGCGGGCGCGGCGCCTACGGCAAGACCGT
>MPNL01000037.1 GCA_002239005.1 Truepera sp. bin119 | reverse complement strand
AGAAGCTGTTTGCCGATGGTGGCTATGCGGGTCCGAAACTAGCGGGGAGGTCAAAGAAGTTGGGACTCTCCGATCTACTCGAGATCGTGGTCAAACCCAAGGGAGAGACCCGAAGAGTCCGTCTTTAAGGACCTTTGCCTGGCTGGGTCGCTGTCGGCGTCTAGCCAACCCGAGGAGTCCGTTTTTGGACTTCGAGATCCGAGCGAAAGCGAGAATCCGCCCTTCGAACTGTTGCCAGTTCGATGGCTTGGGTGAGGCTGGCTGGCTGCCGATTCATGATGCGGCGGGTTGCCAAGAGTCTGAGCAGTGGAAGCCATCCGGAAACCCTCTCAGCATGACTTATGGAACAGACTCTTAGAGTTACGACAACACCCTCTTTGATCGACTAGAGTATGATCTTACTTCGCTGATTGATGACCGTATACAGCCATTTCACATGTTGTTGGTAGAGAGAGGGCAAATACTAGCCCCTCTAGGCCAAGGCTCCGTGCATGGAGAAGCGGATTGGGAGTAGGTGAGAACTAGCATAGGTCAGGATGTTTCTGCTTTAGCCTCTTCTCAATCTCACGCCTAGTGCTGTTTATGGCTAGACGGCATCTTCCTTAGCTGTGCGGATATGAACTTCGGGTAGTGGTGTGAGATTATCTCACCCCCCTACCAGATCCAGCGAATCCGTCCTTGGAGATGGGTACCAGACCTTAGCAGAACCTGTGGTTTTGGAACTGGTGCCGGTAGGGGGGTGATAATGGGGAGCGAAGGAGCGGTTCTCGAGTAGGTTTCACCGAATCTCACCCGTACTAGGGGAAGGAAGAATGATCAAGAAATCACCTTCCAGACGGGGATAACTTCATTTTGGAGGACGGCTTGAGAGGGGTAAGAGATAATCTCACGTCACGACCCAAGTTCCCAGGTCTCTACTTAAACCCGGAACACCTTCATGACCTCATCCCCCAGATGATTGATAACCTTCACGGCAATCCGGCCCGAGATCGGCCTGTCGAAAGGTCGTGAAGTGTCGCTGCGGAGCGTCTCCCAGGCTTCCTCGTTGACTTCGGCCTTGAGGGTGGGTGGTCTTGCAAGCCTTATAGGGGTCGTTTGCGCCGGGGGCGTGGTGCACGAAGAAGCTCTTCTCGTTGTAGTCAGTGTCGATGAACCAACAGGCGATACCGTCGGCACTGTCGCTACGGCTCTTGCCGGTGTTGAGGCGTCGACGCCTCTATCCTTGGCCTGATTCTTGTAGTTGTTGGTAACAAGGATGTTGATGGAAGTGGGTGCTATGCGGAATCCCATCGCCCCGCCTATGCGCTCATGCGGACCGGCAAGCGCTCCAAGCGTCTCAGCCAACATTGGAAGTGCGGGCATGCAGAGCGGATTGCGTTGAGGCCGATCTCCAGCACGGCCAGGGTTCCCATCAGCGGCTTTTGATATCCGGGAACGAGTGCCGCGACACGCTTGGATGGTGCTGTCTCTGGCGAGTCATCGATCTCTTCCGGGTTAGCAAATGTGTCTCGGATCTCCTGGAACTTAGGGGCGAGTACGGGGCGCCCGATCCCTCGACCGAACCTGTCACAATCGCTGAAGAGCAGGGCCTCGAACTCGTGCATCACCACATATGGGATGAATCGCTCCGGGTTGAAGCTGGAGCCCATTTCCCGGCTGATGTCCTCCAAGAGAGCAGTCTCGACCCTGTTCGCCCTTTCCGAGAGCGCAAGTTTGGGTGCTTCCGAACGCCTAGGCCACGCTTTTGGACCGGTTTGCGGCAACCCGTAGTAGTCCACCATTGTGGTGGCAATGCTCGCTCGATCTTCCTTCAAGTGATTCATGATGTCCTTGCGCACGGTGCTCCACGCCCTGATTCCACCGCGCCGATCGCGTTGACGGGCGTTTCCGATCAAACGTGCGCTGACGCTAGAGAAACCGCGACCATAGAGGTGCGGCGCGAGTACTCCGTTGACGAAGCTCTCTTCGGCTTCACCCTCCACATGAACAAGCAGTCGGGTCATGGCGCCAACTCTCAGTCTGTGCTCTCATGAGCAGGACGGCCACCGAACTCGTTCTTCTCCCAGAGTTGGCCGAGGCTATAGTCTTCCAACCAATCCTTCAGCCTCTCTCCTTCCAACCTAGTGAATCGAGTTTCTCCGTGCACGCGATCAGCTACAAGGACGTCCTCGGGCTGGAAGTAGTCGAGCAACAAGGACGATTGCGTAGAAAGAATAATCTGCGCCTCTGTGGAGGCTTGCTTGACAAGCGAGGCCAGCATCGCGATCGCGTAGGGATGCAATCCAAGCTCCGGTTCGTCTAGGAGAATCACCGAAGGCTGGAGAGAGACCGGTTGAAGCAGCAATGTTGCTAAAGCGATGAACCGCAAGGATCCGTCGGAAAGGGAAGATACGTCGAAGTAGGCGTCTGATCCTTGATGTTGCCACTCAAGACGGATCTTATCTTCGTTCAGGGCGAGGGGCTCGAGGAGGAAGTCGTCGAAAAAAGGTGCCACGAGCCGCACCGTGCGTCGTATCAGGTCGTATGAGTTCTCATGCGTTTCGCGCAAGCGGTACAAAAAGGCCGCAAGATTCGAACCGCCAGGCCGCAAATAGCGATTATCGTTTACGTCCGCCGTTTTCTTTATGGGTGCCGTCGAGCTCGTATCGTGAAAATGATACAGTCGCCAGCGATCAAGGTGGTTGCGAACGTGATCAATCACACCACCGCGCTCTTGCGAAGTGCTGATTCCGGCTTCGCCGTTGCGCCCTAGAAGTGGCTGCTTGTAGGGCTGGGGATACATCTTGTTCCAGAAGTAGGCAGATTCCTCGGAGGGAAAGATGCCGTCAGCATCGTCTGCGGCCAATTTGATCTCATATTGGTTTGTTTCTTCCCCAAACGAGAGGTGAATTGTCAGGTGCGGCGTCGTCCTCGAGCCAAAGTGCAATATCCTGCTGGCTCCGCCGGCCCGGGTGACGTAGTCCCGAAGGTTGCCAGCGCGTATGGCATTAAGGAACGAGAAAACACCGATGAAGTTCGACTTGCCAGAGCCGTTCGGACCGATCAGGACATTGATTGATTGGAGAGGCAGGCGCTCGATGGAGCCGATACTCTTGAAGCCTTTTATGGTTATCCAGTCGAGTGCAGCCATGGTATCTCTCTGTGCCTATCCGAGAACCCCAAGAGGGCTGAACAGAAGCCATCTCATAAATACCTGCACCTCAAGCCGATGTCTGTGCAGAGGGGGTCACAAAATCATCTCGCATCCGATACGCCGACGATGAACCACCGGCAACTAATGCATCGAGAATACCCAAGATCGCATTTCGTAGAGACGGGTCTGACTTGAGTCGGCGAGGTTCGGAGTAGACAAAACGCCGGAGAAGTATTTCGAGGCGAAACGCGATATCGGAGTCGGAGGCCATACGAACGGTGTTGCCTCTCTCAAGCAGAGAGCTAACAACCTTGAAGGCTTCTGGAAGAGATTGCTGCCCGATCGTGTACAAGAACCTCGTGTACGCTAGAAGACAGGAGACTGTCGCTGGGAAACGCTGTGCGATTTCATCAAGGCGGTGAGCATGGCCATCAAGCCTTGCCCAGTGCTTCGCGTCATCCTTCCACCAAGAGCCAAGGAAGATTTGATCGATCAAGGGGGCTTCAAACGGGCGCTTACGTTCCAACTGGCTTGTCCATGGTGCGCCGGTGACCATGTCGGCAATGTCTTGCCAAAGATCCCAAAAGCAATCGTCAGTGCTGCCGTCTGCGGCCAAAATGAGTTCTCCAAGGAAATCCGCAGCACCTCGCGGGTTACTAGTGACCGCGTCGACGAAAGGGGCACTGATTCGTCTAGCCTCTTCGGCGGGGAGATGAATGACGAAGCGCGCGATGGAGCATAGCACCTCTCGCTCAAGTTCGTAATTTCGCGTCTCGTGACCGGTGGGGCTTCTCCGGTCGCGGTCCCAGGCCTCAGCCAGCCAATGTGCGATTCGCAAATAGAAATGGCGGGATTCTTCCCGCTCCGGGTGGCGACTCAATATCTTGAGGATCCTGGATGTGGCTACGCCACCCGTCCAGTCATCGAAGTCGAGTGACGCAAGTTCAACCGAGGCTTCGATGCCCCCTTCCTCAATTGCTCGTCTCACTTTGGGCGTTGCCCGGTCAGCCAGTTCTCTGTCAGTGGGATATGGTGGCTCCGTCTCTTCCTTCATAGATGTTGCGATCAGCCGTGCTCGGTACGCTGCTGCTGCCGCGCACCGAAGGATAAGTTCCCTGTGCTCGTCCCCCAGGAAAGCACCCACCCCAGCGTGGGCATAGTCCGCCACCTCATCGACCGGGTGTGTAAGTGCGAGCGAGAGAAGGGCTGGTGCATCGAGAACCTTTGCACTTCGGTCGTGGACTACGAGCAGGGGAACGACACTGGCACCTGCTCGGTCCGGCACAAGCATCCCCTGCCCCAAACTGAAGATGTCATCAGGGCAGTCGGAGCTGCGACGAACCTCGAACTCAATCCTCCCTACGCACCACTGGAAGTCGCTCTCATCGAGTTCGTCTAGGTGGTCGCGAATGCAAACTGCCGCGACTAAACCTGAACCACCACGATAGAGCTCTTCCGGCTCACCCAACTCTTGCTCGACGGCTCGCGCCTCGGCCAGAAGAGTTGTCCGCCAATCCACGGCAGCGCTGGAGTTCTTGTCTTCCCAGGCCTCTCTTGCCTGATTTAGAAGTCGCAGGTGACGATCGGTGATGGCTAGAGACTCCGTACTCTGCTCAATCGTGTCCTGAACGTCGGGTTCGATTTCTCCAGGCCCGAAGTAGACCTGATCCCCGATGTCCTCATCGGTGTTTTCTCGAACCTCTTCTGGAGGGTCTATCTGCCTGAATCCTCGCAAGTCCATCCGGTGAAGTGCTAGGCGCCAGATGTGAGTCTCTTCATCCTGGTCTGCTGGGATTTCGGAACGATGGCGGTCGATGATTTTCCACACATCTTCCCGTAAGTCGGTCCATTGCATCCGGAGTGCGAGTGACTCGAGATTCTCCCGCCGATGTTTGAGACTATTGGATTCTGTTCTCTCCTGTTCGTACACACGGTGGGCTGGATCGAGGCCGAAGGAAGCTCCCAAGGGATCGATGGACTTCAACCATGACCGCCTATAGTCGCACTGGACGATCTCTCTATTCGATAGCAGAGCGAGACCTGCCCGACCAGCCTTTTTTGGATGTGCGACACAGACACTGGCGACCACGCTGGTAGCCATGACGTTGTTACTCTTTCGAAGGATACAAAGCAACCACGCCTCGAGGTCGACATCATCCATCTTCCCTATCGAGAGAAGCCAAGCTTCAAGGGCCATCAACGCTGATTGAAGGATGTAAGGCCCGACCGATCTCCCCCGGTACAAGCAGTACAGGCGGTCGTTCATCCACTGCTCAACCGCACCGAAACCAGGGATCTCGAGGGTGATCTTCCATGCCGATTCCAAGCGGAACCCTGGCCACCTTTGGTTTCCATACCAGTCACCTGCATGGTTAAGAAGATCAACGACAAACGCCATCGATTCTTGCGGATGTAATTGAAGAAGTGCGCTAAAGGGTCCCTGGAGCGCACTCGCGGGAAAGAACTCAGATACCCCGTGTTGGCGAATGCCAAAACAATGATCGACTTTTAGGCTTCCCCCATAGGAGAACCCTGACTCTCGATCAAGATCGGCTTCAGAGATTCTAAATCGAGCGTTGACGAGCGAGATTACATCAGCAGGGAAGTCCCGACAGACATAGCTAGCAGAGAGGCCCCCAAGGACGAGGTCGGCAAGATCACTCGCCGTGCGGTCTCTGTGGTCACAGGTTCGTGCGCGCTCGATGATGTCTCTGAACTGCGGGACGGCCCGTGGAATCTTGACCAATACTTCCAGCACCCGTTTTCGCGCATCATCGAACCCATATCCATGAAACAGCGGGAGCAGAGCATCGACAATCAGCCCTGCTTCTTTGAAGCCGTCGGGGGCAGTGTTGTCCCAGTTAACCTGCTTTGCCCAGTCTTCAACGAGACCGAGCACCAGTTGGGCGTGCTCCGGCAACAGGTCGTCGATCAGACTTGAGACCAGCTGCAGCGTTGGCACCCAACCTGCCCCTTTCGGAACTAGCATCTGAGATGGGAGCCCAGGGGCGACATCGAAGGGGGACTCTTTGCAGGCGACGCGAAGCATGTGGATTATCTGGCTGAGCAGTTGCGAATCACCACCAGCAAGCCTGGTCCGGCACCCTTCGAGGAAGTCTCCCGCTGTCTTGGAGAGGAGGGCGGAGACCAGGCAGTCGTCGCGGAAGTGAGCAGGGAGGTCGTTCTGTCCGAGGGCACGGAGTACGAACTCGCGAGCATCGTCGGGATTCAACTCGAACCATTCACCGAGCCATAGCCGGAAGCCACGCCGAAGCGCCGGATATCCGCCGACAGCGTCTGCCAGTGCGGACACCGAGTCATCTGCGGTTGCAAACCGATCGTCGAACCAGTGGAGGATAGCCCAATCCTCCAACACATCATGTGCTGCTGCAAAGAGCGCAGCTGACTTCGGGGAGCACTTGATCAGGGAGTCCTGCCGTAACGCACCAAGCGCCTCGTCGTCAGATATTCCCGGCTTCACGAAGGGGCGAAGTTCCGTGGCGCGTCGGTAGGCGATGTCATGGAATGCTCGCTCTCGACGTTGTGGCAGGCCACCAGCGGTAAAATGGTTCGCGCGAATCAGCTCTCTCCAACACTTTTCTCGGAACTCACGAGCGCTCGCAGGGAACGTGTTGTCCGCCCAATTTAGACGAGAGGCCATATCGAGGAGATAGGGTGTTCGGAGGAACGAACGGAACTTACTGTCCCGAAGGGGTGGTGCAAGGTTCGGTACAGCGTCCCGAATCTGATCGAGTTCGTCATCGGAGAGTTCTGGGACCTCAAGAACACCATGGCCCAAGCCGATAGGCTCCAAGAACGCACTCCGAACCGTCTCTGGAGAATATCCCCGGACGGTGAGCACTAGTTGGATCGTGTGGTTTTGTGAGGCGAGACGCAACAGCTGGGAGAATGCGTCTCGAATCGAATGTTCGAGCAAGCGTTCAACGCCCTCAATCAAGATAAGCATCTTGTCGTGTCCGGCGAGTAGTGCGAACAGACGCTTCTCATTCAGTGTCGTTTGAGCGTTTGCAAGAGTCTCATCGATATGAGCGGTAGCGAACTCGACGGCCTGAAATGCGAGGACGGGGTGATCGGACTCGATCTGAGCAAGCAGATTCTTGGCTAAGGCCGACTTTCCAGATCCTGCAGTGCCCGAGACAATGACGACCTGATGCTCCGCCAGTTGGTCGAAAAGCGTGATGACATGCTGAGAGCGATCGATCGTGTAGGTATGATCTATCCTTGAACGAATATTGTCTCGAACCGTGTTCCCGTGTTCGAAGAGAGCCGATAGCCCCTGGCCATCGGCAGCCGAGATAGTGGAGTGCCGTTCGAGAAGTTCTGACGGAAGATATTCCCGCTTGTAGCTCTTAGCTATAGAACGCCCTTGGGCCGCGCATTCGAGTAGCCTTGCCCAGGTGTCCCCAGCGGTGGTGAGCGGGGAGGTGGTGGTATCGACAGCGAAGTGGGAAAGCAGTGACAGCATATTTGCTTCGGTCTGGGATGGAGGCGTGTTGAGGTCTAAGCTAAGAACGTTGACCGCTCTCAGGAAACGCCAATAGAGATCTGCATTCACAGGCGCACCAGTATGTTCAGCTAGGATTGTCTGAACTGCTTCATTCTGTTTCTTCGCAACCTTAGAGATGTAGCCGTCGAGCGATAGCCGACGACGAAAATCCGCTGCATCGGTCGTCGCCCGAGCACAAAACAGGAGCGAGTTGAAGTGGTGGAGTATCGTGGATGTTCCATGTAAGATGGCGATGGCCAGGCAATCCGTGGAACTGGAGAATCGATCACCTGCCTGGAAGTCGTCCCACATCCCTTGGATGGTCTTCCGGCAGTCATCATCGTTGGCTGAGACGGTGAATGTGCGTTTGACCTGTACGGCAAGTTTTCTGCGGCTCCCACTACCTGTTTCCCCAACGAGCAGAAGGTCGTCTGTGTGCCAGCCCAGATGCCTGGTCTGGAGGTGGGCTTCCACGACTGAGGTATCGGTCAGGATCGGTGGTGTGGCCCGCACCAGAAGAAGCCCGAGCGCAAAGGCAGCGACATGCTGTTCGAAGTGCTCGCCGCCGCCACCTGTTGCAATGGGGCTGGGAATCCTCAAGTCAACCTCCGGTAGCGTAGATGGTCATTGTCCTGACTAATCACCATCAGTAGCCCACTACGTTATTGAGGCCCGAGCATACCGAAAGTACGTCGTTTGCTACTTGATCTGCAGGCAAGGAAAGGGGAATGGCAATTTCTAATAAACTCCCCATCCCCGTTGCCAGTATAAGCTAGCAGACTTGTTCCAAACGGACTCTTCGGGTCACCGTATTCGCCTACATTGACGAAAACCCTACCAGGACAGGACATCCTGCCCTAACAACCTGCTCAGAAAGCGAACTGCAGCAGCAAAGTTTCCCATATCCACTTAAACCCGGAACACCTTCATGACCTCATCCCCTAGGTGATTGATCACCTTCACAGCGATCCGGTCCGAGGTCGGCTTGTCGAAAGGTCGGGAAGTGTCGCTGCGGAGCGTCTCCCATGCTTCCCGATTAATTTCAGCCTTGAGGGTGGTCTTTAGGGCCTTGTAGGGGTCGTTTGCACCGAGAAAGTAGGCGTGGCGCACGAAGAAGCCCTCCTCGTTATAGTCGGTGTCGATGAACCAACAGGCGATACCGTCAGCGCTGTCACTGCGGATCTCACCAGTGTTGGGGTGGAACACATCGACACCTTTGACCTTGACCTGGATCTGACCATCATCCACCTCGAGGATGTCGATATCGGGCTCGCCGAAGATCACGAAGAGGTTGCCTTTGCCAGTGTTCTTGAGGTCGTCAGCCATGTGGAGGTCGGCATTCATTCTTGCCTTAAGGACCGGAACTCGACCTAGCCTGTCGAAGTCTGTTGAGTGGGCCTCGTAGTTGAAGGCACAGGCGATCAGAACATCGAAGCCCGCATCTGCGGCCTCACGGGCGGCTTGCACGAGATCGGGACGGGAGACGGTGCCGAACTCGGGACCGATGAAGATGGCGGCGCGCTTTGAGGTCGGACTCGAAGACGGGTCGCTTGGACCCAAGTCAGCACTAGTATCCACATCACCCTCGAGGTAGGTCCCCTCAGCACAGATGAGACCACCTGGCCAGGGCTTGATTGCGGTAAAGGAGATCCGATCCTCTTTGTGCGCCTGCTGGACACCGGAGGTTTTAAGGTGCTCCAGGATCATCTCAGCGAAGTCCTGCTTTTCGCCGTAGTCGAGCTTGGCTAAGCTCGGACCCAAAGACGGGCTCTTCGGGCTCGGGTTCGCGATCTGGTCGATGAGTCCGTCGTTCTCGTCTACGCCCAGTACGCGGTGTGGCGAGAGGCTGTCTACCGTAAACGGTCCGGCGACCCGGACTTTGCTTCTGTCCTCATAGGGCTTGTCATAGAGGTATTCGTAGTCGGCCTTGGCAGCGATGGAGGCATCGATCTCCCGCTGGCGGGCTATGCGCTGTTCCCACCAGGCTGCGTGGAGTCTCTTGACCTCCTCGGGCCAAGTCTCCTCGGCATCGCGGGGGATATCCCACTCCTCCCAGGTCGTGCCAAGTGCACTATTCAACTGCTCGCGCAGTGGCTCTAGTCTCCCCTGGAACTCTTCCCAGATCACGTCGATCTCGGTGTTGTTGGCGATGGACTTCAGGGTGATGTGGGGTACCCGCTCATATACGAAGCCCTGGCGGATGTCGTTGTAAGTAGGCGCATCTGAGGGTGCCTTGCGCGCAACCTCAGCTTCCTTGAGTTGCCCATCGCGGCTATCAGAGAGCAGGTAGTAGGGGTAGCGGGCGCCCATAATCCGGGCTCGGGCGAGTGCTAGTGCCACCCGCGAGGTGTCGATGGTGATCCAGCGCCTGCCCCACTGCTCGGAGACGTAGGCGGTGGTGCCGGAGCCACAGGTAGGATCGAGGACGAGGTCGCCAGGATCGGTGGTCATGAGGATGCAGCGTTCAGCTACCTTGCTCCCAGTTTGAACCACATAAATTTTCTCGTCGGTAAAGTTACCCGTTCCGGTATCTATCCAGATGTTGGAAAGCGGTAGAACGGCAGAGTCAGCGTGGAAACGCCTATAGCGAAAACTGTTGGAAGCTACGTGGATGCGCTCAGCCTTCTTCAATCGGTCCATTCCTACAGGGAAGTTCGGCTTCCAATGGGAGTTTTTATCCCACGGATCCACACGAACTCCTCGATACTCGAACCGTTGGCGATCCGCAGCTCTCCCCTGCGAAATCAAGTTGTCCGGATTGTACACACGA
The DNA here is from genome assembly GCA_002239005.1 of Truepera sp. bin119. Classification (GTDB taxonomy): domain Bacteria; phylum Deinococcota; class Deinococci; order Deinococcales; family Trueperaceae; genus MPNL01. The sequence goes on along the minus strand of MPNL01000037.1, from coordinate 21,428 downwards.
GCGTCGGTGGCTAACTCTTTGCGCCCGTCCTTTTCTGCCGTGCTTACACCTCTGTACGAGAAATCGCTCTCCAGCACCCAAGTGGCATTCCCGGATCCGAGTTCGTAGGGTTTATCTCGAAAGAGGGGGCGGACCTTCAGTGCTGATTTGTTCTTGGAATACCAAATCAAATAATCGGATACGTTGGAGATGGCGGAAGCAGAAAACCCGTAGGTTTTTTGAACCGTGAGTTCACTAACAAAATTCTCCTCACCAAAAACCTCATCCATCACCGCCCGCACTCGGTGCACATTCTCATCACCAATCTGCACGAAGATTGAGCCGCTCTCCGTCAGCAGATCTCGAGCTACTGTCAGTCGGTCCCGCAAATACGTCAGATACGAGTGAATCCCGTCCCGCCAGGTATCCCGAAACGCCTTGACCTGCTCAGGCTCTCGGGTGATGTGCTCTGCCTTGCCATCTTTCACGTCGCGGCTGGTAGTGGACCACTGAAAGTTCGAGTTGAACTTGATCCCGTAGGGCGGGTCGAGGTAGATGCACTGCACCTTGCCGCGCAGCCCCTCGCGCTCCGCCAGCGACGCCATCACCTGCAAGCTGTCGCCCAGGATCATCCGATTCGACCAGTTGGCATCGTGCTGGTAGAACTCGGTCTTGGCCGCCTCATTCGGCAGCCCGTTGAAGTCAGAGAAGAGATCGGCCTGAAAGCCTTCTTCTCTGGCAGCTCTCTCCTCATCGACCTCTTTGCTTCGCCGTAGGAGGTCGTCGATCAGCACCTTGGGGTGAACCTTCTCCTGGACGAAGAGTGGCGGTGCCTGTACTACCAGGTCAGACCAGTCCTGCTCATCCTTGCCACGCCAGATGAGTTGGGGGTCGAGGTCGCGGTTGCGGCGCTGGTAGGCGACCTGGATGTCCTCTTCCATAACGGTCTGGTACTCGGCGGTAGGGATGTTCTTGCGGGATGCCTCGTCGTGGGTAAAGGTCGCCACCGTCTTCCGCTTTGCCCTCCTAGTCGCCATGCTAGTCCCCTTACTTGGCCACTTCGGCCGCAACAGCGCCGACCATCTTGCCGAACTCGGCCTCCACTCTGGCTTCGAAGTCTGACTCCATCGCGTAGATGTCGGTGAACTCAGCAAAGGCCCAGCGGCCGTAGCGGCCGTGATAGTTCACACCGGGCACCCAGTAGTTCTCCATGGTGGCTTTCTTGTCTTTGGCGTCCTCTCTTCGGTAGCCCTTGATCTCGACGACGAGATGCAAGAGGTCGTGGCCGCCGTTGACGACAACGATGAAGTCTGGAGTGTACGTCCGCGTTTCGGAGCCGTAGCGGTAGGGGGCCTCGAAGCCGAGGTTGTAGTTCTTGACGTAGGCCTTGACCCGGGGATGGGATTCGACCACGCGGCAGAACTCCCCTTCCCAGTTGCTGTCGAGGACGATCCAATTGATGTGGCAACGGCGGGGGTCCGTCCTGTAGAGGTCGGTCCTGGAGGTGGTGAAGTTGACGTGGGCGGTGGAGCCGACGGGGTTGTAGGGATCGAGCACGGCTTTGACCGGGCGACTGCCGATCTCCGCTCGGGTGATGGCGGCTGTGATGCGCTCGCAGGCGATATCGGCCAACTCCTGGTACATGAGCTGGGCGGGGTAGGTGCCGCCCTTGCAGATGAGGCAGCTATCGAGCCACTGTCTGGTGATGCGCTTGAGCTGTCCGAAGAGATGGAGCTTCGGCTCTTCTCCCGGGTCGCGCCACTTCGTGTAGAGCAGCCGCTGGGTGAGATAAAAGAGGAGGGTCGAACGCCGGAGGTCGTCGGTGTGAACCAGATTGAGGTCTACTCCCTTGCCGATAATTCCCTGATTCGTCGTGATCGACGGACCGATCAGATCGGGGGTGAGTTCCAGCACTGAGTCCTGGTTGAACTCGGCGCTGAGCCGCTCTTCCGGCAGTTCCACCCGGTAGCCAGCCACCCGCGGAAAACGGATCTCGGGCACGGTTCCTTCGGACCGGACCGCCCTCACCTGAACGGTCTTGCGCGGTGGCTTTGGCGGCACCGCGACCGGCTTCGCCGTGAAGTCGAACGGTACCCCCAATACGTCTGCGTACTCGACATCGAACAGACCGTCTTCGTTGAGGTCGTAGGATTGCCGACGCAGCGCGCGGCCGATGACCTGCTCGCAGAGCAGCTGCGTTCCGAAGGCACGGACCCCTAGCACGTGACTGACGGTGTTCGCGTCCCACCCTTCGGTGAGCATCGATACCGACACCACGCAGCGGATCGAATCTCCCAGCCGACCCGGTTTGCCTACCGTGTTCATGACCTCGCGGAGCAGATCCTGGTCGCTGATGCTCTCGGCCTGGCGGCGGTCACCGGTGCGCTCGATGATCTCTCGCCGGAAGCGTTCGATCTCGTCAGCAGCCATGTTGCGGAAGTTCTTGTCCAGCGCGTCACCAGACTCCAACTGTTCGCTGTCGATCAGCAGGGTGCGGGGCCGTGGGTACTGGTTGCCATACTCGTCGAAGTTGCGAAACAGTGGGAGACGTCCATTTTCTAGGGTTGTTGAGCCATCCGCATTCTCGCGGTGGAAGCCGGAGATGTAGTCGTAGATCAGCTTGGAGGTCGAGGTGTTGTTGCAGACCACGATGAAGCAGGGCGGCACCTCGATGCCCGCCTCCTCCATGAGCCAGAAGGTCTTCTGGTAATGCCCGTACAGGGCCTCCAAGGCGGTCTGGAGTTCCACCGGCAGACTGAGAGGATCGAGATTCTCAGCCCTGCGTCGGCCCCTCCTAGGCATGGCGGCACGGATATGTTCCCAGAGATTGCGGAACTTGGGCATCTCGCCGCCGGGGATGTTGTCGGCTACCGGTACCCGGGGGAGTTTGACGATGCCGCATTCGATAGCGTCCATGAGCGAGAAGTCGCTCATCGTCCAGGGGAACAGCGTGCCTTCGGCGTAGCCCGACCCACGCAGAAAGAAGGGGGTTGCCGAGAGATCGATCACCTGGTTGATGCCGAGCTCTCTGCCGACTGTCCCCAGTCCCGAGATCCACAACCGGGCGGCTTCGGTGTTCTTGTCGGCTTCCTTCCTGTCATCTCCCCTGAGCGCACCCTCCTCCCCCTCGCCCGGCTTCTCGCGATAGCAGTGGTGCGCCTCATCGTTGAGGACCAGGATCTTCTTTATTCCCATGAGTTCGGGCATGACCCGCTGCAGCATCTGTCCGTTGGTCTCCAGGGTCGTCAGCGGCTCACCCCGGCCCTGAAGCAGCGAACGGCCCCCTTTGGACACCTCCAGGCGTTCACGCAGCTTGAAGGCGTGGTAGTTGGTGATCACGATCTTGGCCCGCTCCAGATCGGGGAGCAGGTCGCTCGGAATCAACTCGCGGCTTCGGTAGTAGCTGTCTGGGTCGTTCGGCTGCAGCACGCGCAGGCGATCCTTGATAGTGATGCCGGGAGTGACCACCAGGAAGCCACGGGTGAATCTGCGGCTCTGGGGCCGGCGGACCGCGTTGATGGTCTGCCAGGCGATCAGCATCGCCATGACAGTGGTCTTGCCAGCACCTGTCGCCAACTTGAGAGCCAGCCGCGGCAACTCAGGGTTGGCGTCGCGGTTCGCACTGGCCAGATAGTCGAGGAAGTCCTTGCCGACTCGGCCCAGTTGCGGTGCGACCTCAGTCAACCAGATGGCGGTCTCTACCGCTTCGACCTGGCAGAAGAAGGGCCGAATGCCGCTGAATCGGTGGTGGCGCCAGTGCTTAAGCAGGCGGGCGGTCTCCGGGGTCACCCGCCACTGACTCTCATCTGGCAGCTTTCGCCACCGATCGACCTGCTCTCGAACCCCGTTGATGATCTCTCTCAGATCGTATTGCTGCCCCTCGGTCTCGAGTCGCTCCGCCGCTTCATCGAACACCAGGACCTGTTCTGCGGATGATCCCTTCTGCTTCTTCGGCGTCGGGATCGGCGTGATGAATTCGGCTGGCCTTCGACTTTCGATGATCTCCTGGGTCGGCTGGCCCGTCTCGTCTAGTTCCCAATGCCGGCTCGGGCGCACGTAGGGCGAGTTGAGGACAGGCCGTTCAAAGAATGGGTTGGTATCGCTCAAATTGTCCTCTCAAACCTTCTTTTAGCTACAGGCTATACCAATATATTGGTTTGAAATAGCCTACATCGAAGTGCCCCAGCCAGTGTGGAGCGCTTCCCAGACCTTCCATAGATGGCGAAGGCGGTAGCGGTGTTGAGGCCGAACCCCTTTCTTCCAGGGCAGTGAAAGGGTGGCCCGGAGAACTGCCATGTTGAGCGCGAGGCCTCATCCAGACCTTCGTCTTCGGTCGCGCTGTACAGTTCGCACTCGAGTTCGTCGAGGCCTGAGTAGTTCGGCTGCCCGGGCAGCTTCGGCTATCAGGTCGTCGGCTCTTGGATCAAGGGCAGCGGCCGCAGCAGCGGGACGGTCCCAGCGATAGAACGTGAGCACCTGGCTGCACTAGCTTGCGATGCAATCAATGCATGTCATGCTATCATTGCATCTTGGAGGTCTGATCCGTGGCCAGCATCACCATCCGAAATCTCGACGACGCGCTGAAGCGCCGCCTGCGCATCCGCGCAGCCGAACATGGCCGCTCGATGGAGGAAGAGGTGCGGGAGATCCTGCGCCGGGCGGTCGGAAAGGCGGCTCCGCCGAAAGACCTTGGCCGGGCCATACATGCGCGTTTTGCAGCTCTGGGGGGCGTTGAGCTAGCGCTTCCCGTGCGCGGTCCCATGCGCGAACCGCCGGAGTTCCGGTGAGCAGTGTCCCATGATCCTGATCGATACGAATGTGGTCTCCGAACTGATGCGTATTACTCCCGCCCATGCCGTTATGTCCTGGTTCGCAGAGCAGGACTCGGCCGAGCTCTATTTCAGCGCGATTAGCGAAGCCGAGCTGCGCACCGGGGCAGCGATCCTGCCAGACGGCGAGCGGCGAGATCGGCTGACGGCTGAGATCGACGCCATGATCGAGGAAGACTTCGCCGGACGGGTGTTCGCCTTCGGTAGCGCAGCTGCGAAATCCTATGCGGCGATTGCTGCCCAACGAAGGGCTGCCGGACGGCCGATTGCGGAGGCCGACTGCCAGATTGCCGCGATCGCCCGTGCTCACGGTGCGGCGGTGGCGACGCGGAATGTCCGTGATTTTGAAGGGTGTGGAATCGAGGTGGTCGACCCGTGGAGGGTGTCGTGAGCTATGAATCTGAACCTGCGACTTCGATGGCGATCCGGCAGTGGTCGCTTGGTCCCCATCGGTCGGGCTCGTTAAGAGCGCGCACTTTCACAGACTTAGCCAAGCCCCGAGAGGCAAATACAAAGTCCAGTTGGCGGGTCGCTGTTGCCGGGGACTGATGACTCGAGTGGTAAGTAGGCACGTTCTTGCTCGCCGGTGGGAGCTCATCGGGCCACGGGTCCGCCTGTCGTCCGTGGGGGGCTTCCGGGCCTACCAATGACAGTCCGAGCGCCTCCATCCTCGCGAACACCGATTCGTAGCGTTTGGCCCAATAGGTGTCGCCATAATCACCATAGCCGCGCAGGATGTTGAGGTCGCCAGCCGCCAGCAGACGATGCCGCGCTTGCTGGCCGATGAATACCGACAGATCTGAGATGGCGCGGTGGGCGGAACCGTCTGAGAGGATCCAGCTGCTTTTGGTCGAAGTGTGAGGCCTTAGCCAGGGTGCGTACATCGAGATGACTACGAAGGGCAGGATCGGACTCTGCGGGTCTGCGTTCGGTGGGGTGACGGTTGCCGCGGCGAGTGTGCCGGGTCGACTGACGGCGAATTCCCCGGGACCGGCCACCTCGATGGATTTCGGCTCGATCCACTCCACGCAAGCGCGATCCGAAAGCCTGACGACCGCTGCTCGCCATGGTCGGTCGGCATCGGCCCCGGCGGTCCTCCAAGGTGCAGGATCGACCTCGATCCGCTCGGCGACCTCCGCTGGCGGCTCGGCCGCCTCTTGCAGGAGAGCGATATCCACATCCATGTCGAGCAGGCAGTGCCAGGGGCTGACGCGACGAGCGATGTTCCAGGAGATGATCTTCACTGGACTGCTCACCCTTCGCCCCTTACTCGCTCCCTGCGAACGAACTCGACTCCCCTAGTCCCTCGCTCCCCAGTCCCAGATAGCCTCCATCTACCGCAAGATCTGCGGCCGTTATGAATGAGGCGTCTTCGCTGCAAAGGAACAGGATCGGCATTGCAACCTCGTGGGCATCCGCCAACCTGCGGAGCATGTGGAAACGGCCCCAGACCGGTTCCCACTTCTCCCGGTTTCCGGCTGCCGCCTTCGCGACCTCGGGTGTCCAGGTCCAGCCCGGACTTACGCTGTTGACGCGGATGTTGTCTGGGGAGAGGTCGAGGGCCTGGCACTTGGTCAGGGTAAGGATCGCACCCTTGGTGGCGTTGTAGGTCCAGCGGTCCGGCTGGGCGATATAGCCCGATATGCTCGCCACGTTTACGATGGCTCCCCCACCCGCACGACGCATTTCGGGGACCACCATCTGCACCATGTTAGCCCCGCCCTGGACGTTCACGGAGAGAGACCGGCGCCACTCCTCAGGGGTGACTTCGAGCCCCTTGGCGATGAAGCTGACGGCACAGTTCACCAGATAGTGAACGGTGTCAAACGCTGCCACCGCGCGCTCGACCGCCCGCCGACAATCCTCAATCTTCGACACGTCGGCCGCGACGAACAGGGCCTCGCCCCCGTTCTGGCGGATGCTCCTGGCGACGGCCTCTCCTCCCTCCTCGTTGATATCGATCAGGACGCAGTGGGCACCCTCGCGCGCGAAGCTACGGATCGTCGCCTCGCCGATTCCGGAGGCGGCGCCTGTCACGATGGCGACCCGATCTGCGAACCGTTGCGGCTGACTCATGGTGGACCTCTCCTCTCCGAGCCTAGGGTTTGCCGGGCCTGAATGGACAGCGTAGTGGTTCCCCGAGGAGGGCCCTGCGAACCTCCTCAGCGGCCAGCTGCTGGAGCCGCCCGATGGACCGGGACGAGTACCACGCGGCGTGGGGCGTCATGAGGAGGTTTGGGGCCTTCCGGAGGGGGCTGTCGGCAGGCAGGGGTTCCTGCTCGAACACGTCGAGCGCCGCCCCGCCGACCCGGCCGTGGTGTAGCGCCTGGGCCAACGCGTCGGTATCGATCAGGGCCCCGCGGGCGGTGTTGACGATTGCCGCCGTGGGCTTCATCTGCTCGAGCTTTGCGGCGTCGATCAGGTGGTGGGTCGCTTCACTGAGGGGCAGGTGCAGGCTGATCGCATCCGCGCTGGCGAGTAGCCTCTCCAGCTCCACTAGCTCGACCTTGTGCTCCGCCGCCCAGTCCAGAGTGAGGTAGGGGTCGTGGACGATCGGTCGGCACCCGAACGTCCGCAGTCGCCCGAGGACCCTCGAGCCGATCCGCCCGAGACCGATCAAGCCCACGGTGACCTCGTCCAGAGGCTTCATCGCCCCGCCCACGCCGGCCGGCTCCCACACCTGCTCTCGGATGCTGCGGTCGTAGCTGGGGAGCCGACGCAAGAGCGCCAGCAGGAGGGTGGTGGTGTGGTCGGCGACCTCGTCTATGCAGTAGTCCGGTACATACGCGATCGGGATACCGAGCCTGGCGGCCGCATCGATATCGATGTTGTCGACCCCCACGCCGTAGCGGACGACGACGCGGCAGCCGCGTAGCGCTTCAAGGACCCTCTCGGTGATGGGGGCAAACTGCACCAACGCCGCATCGGCACCGGGCAGCAGCTCGAGGAGTTCGCTCTCCTCAAGGGCCTGGTGCGCTTCGAAGCGTACCGAGAGACCCTTAAGGACCGCTCGCTCCCGGTCGAGGTTCGGGAAGTTCCAGTCGGTGACGACGACGCGTGGCTCGTCGCTCGGTGCCGTTTCAGCTGCTCCCATCGGTTCGGCTGCTGACATGCCGGTTCGCTCCTCTCATTCCCCGCCCTTCTGGAGTCGAGGGCCTGGTCTAGGCAATTTACCCCGCTTCCGGCGACCTCCCGGGGCCTAGCTGTGGCCGACTGCGCTTCCCGGGGCGAGATGTCTTTGGAACCAGGCCACGCAGTTGCGCCAGCTCTCGTCTGTGAACCGGTGCGGAACCCCCTCGTGAAGCACCACCTCCAGCCTCTCGGGGCTGGTCGCATAGATCTCTCCCCTGAGGGCTTTGGCGAAGCGCAGCGCCCCGCTGGGCGGAACCTGCTCGTCCTGGGCTCCACACTGAAAGCTGATCGCCGGCCTGTGCCGGTACGCCTCTAAGTTGGTGAGCGGGTTTCGGCGGTCGTAGCGGGCCTGTGCCGCCTCATCGGGCTCACCGGGCGGCTCGAACGAACCGGGCCTGAGCCAGTCGGGTGTGGCGACGCCCGCCGCCACCACCCCGATTCGCGGGTCCACGCCCGCTGCCGCCACAGAGGCGTCGCCACCCGCCGAGATGCCGCCCACGCCGCCCCCCCGCCCCCCGCCCCCGGGGCCGTCCCCCCCCGCCGAGATGCCGCCCATGCCGACCCTCTCGCCGACGCCGAGGTGTGGGATCGCCCAGTCGATCACCCGGGATGCATCCTCCGCTGTCTGCGCGAGGATCGGCCAGAAGTAGCGCCGGAGGTTACCCCTGACGCGCGTGCGGAGTTCCTCGAGCGACTCGATCATCCGCTCCCCATGCTGGTGGGGGTCGAAGCTGAGGGCCACGAACCCAGCCTTGGCGAGGTCGACGAGGTATGGCTCCATGGCCTCCTTGGTGCCGCTGAACCCCGGTAGCCAGATGACCAGGGTGCGTCCCTCCGTCCGTTCGGGCTCGAGCCAGACGAGGGGAATGTCGCCTACGCTGGCCTTCTGGAGGTCGCTCACGAGGGCTGCCCCCTGAGGGCGGCACGATCCTCGGCGATCCAGCGGTCCATCAGTCTCCGGTCGAAGACATCCTTAAGAACTGTGAATCCGTCCTCCTGGTAGGTTGTCACCCTGTCCGCAAGTGGTTGCACCGCACCCCCCCCGATCAGCCTGGAAGTTTCCCGGTGAAGGCTCCTAGAAGCAGTTGCTGTTCCGCCGTACCATTCTCTCGCAACGCGGTAACTCGAGGCCCATCGAACGGCTCCCGGGACTTCATCCAGGCGTTCTGATAACACATCAGACAGACCCTCCGGTTCTCAGTCGAGGTATTCGCCGCCCCTCGGTGGTAGAGATAACCGCTGAACATCACCGCCTGCCCCGGCTTGGCGAGGACGTAGAGTTCATCGGGGAATGTGGAGTAATCTCTCGGTGGTTGGAACAGGGCCCGGTGGCTACCTGGGACGATAACGATAGGCCCGTTGTCCATGGTGAGTTGATCGAGATAGTAGCCGCAGTTGATCTGTCCGGCGATCGACCCGAAGGGGGTACTGTCGGGATCGAAGGGCCAGGGGGAGTCGCGATGCCAATCCTGATCGGGGGAGCCGGGTTCGGTGACCCGGCCGGTAGCGCTGTGGAGTTGGAGGGCGTTGCCGAGGATAGCCTTCATGCGCCTTAAGACCGGGGGATTGTCGAGGAGGAAGGCGAAGCGGTCATCCTGTTCAAGGAGTTGGTGGGTGAACATGGTACCGGTCCTGGCGAAGGTGTCGCCGAGGGCAGCCCGTAAGGCTTCTACCTGCTCATCGGTGATGGCGTCATCGACGATGAGGTAGCCCCACTTCTGGAAGAAGTGGACCTCCTGTTCTAGTTCGGGGGTGAGGTCGGGATTCAGGCGTTGCGGGATGATCTGATCGTAACGACTCATAGCAACCTCCTGCCAAGTTTCATAATGCGCGCCGGTTCGGTAGGGTCGAACAAGGAGCGGGCACACTGCGAAGGCTTAACTGAATACCATTTTCCGACTGCCGTGGGTGCACGAAACCTTGCAGCTGGGCTAACTGTTGACCATGTCTTCGCGCTCAATGATAAGGGCCGTTCTGACACCTTGTCAATTTGCCGCCTCTGCCGAGCGAACTCCGTTCCCTATGACGATATTCGGACTCGGTAGAGGCCCGCCGCCTGCTGAAACCTTGCACAGGGTGGAGAGGGGGTGGAGGCCTTTGCCAGAGCGAAAGTGGTACTCGAGGAGGTTGGCTGGACGCTTGCTCGGTCGTGGGTTTATCGCTGTTCAAGCGCCCTCCCCCGGAACTCCTCGAGGACCAGTAGGTGGTTCTTCAACTCCACCTTGAGACCATGTTTGCGCTTCAGTGCTTCGAAGGCGTGCCGGCGCTGCTCGCTGCTGACCTGGACCGAGCCACTGCCGGTGTGGCTTCGGTAGCAGACGCTGGGAACATCGATCACCCCCCAGGGATAGCCGGCAGCGATCACCCCGAGGGGATAGCCGCGGGCGGTCACCCGGAGGTGCCAGTCCCAGTCGAAGTAGCCGCCGACGCCGGGGTCGAAGGGACCGATCTCATCGTGGAAAGCGCGAGGGTAGGAGAGCCCCGCAACCAGCAGGGTGTTGTCCTTCTGGAGGCTCTCTACGGTGGCCGTGAGGTCCCACAGGCGCCGGCGGTCGCTCTCTTGATCGAGCAGCCAGCCGAAGCTGTGGATGAGGGTGGGTCCCTCCTTCAAGAGGGTGCGAACGCGGTGCAGATAGTCTGGCAGCGCGAACAGGTCATCATCATCGAGCAGTACGATCACCTCGCCCTGTGCCACCTCCACGCCGGCGTTGCGGGCGTCGACTTGGCCTCGGCCAGGGTTCCAGAGAGCGCGGATGCGGTGGTCGTCCAGCCTCTGGACAACCTCCACGCCGCCACCGTCGCCGTCGTCCACGACTACCGCTTCCCAGGTGACTCCCTGTTGCCTCTGGACGCTTAGCAGGGCCTCGAACAGGAAGTCGGGGCGGTTGTAGGTAGGCGTGATCACCGAGAAGCGCATGGTCTTCAGCCTACATTGTCGCTAAGCGCTTGTCGGGATAGCAGTGGTTGGATCCGTCACGGCTTCGGAACTGTGGGAGAGAGGGGAGGGTCCCGGTCGCTGAAGCGGGTAGGGGCGGTTCTGCGAGCTCTGAGAGAGGCACTCCCGGTTAGGGAGGGATCCCCGAAGCGGGGAGTGCAGATAGTGGTCATAGCCTGGATCCTCCGACTGCTGCAGGAGTGGGTCGGATCCTTAGGCCCGTGTCTACTCTTAGCGGCTGCAACGGAGGCGAGGCCGTCTCCCCCGATCAATCCGAGATTGCTCTCGGAGCCATATTTAGTGCCTCGTCGAGCATATCGCTGATCTCCTTGCTCGTGGTGTATCGTCCTGGCTCTACAATGCCTGAGCTTCCCCCAACCATGCGTAGGCCGGAGGTCAGTGTTACCTCCCTGATGCGGTCAGTCTCTTCCAACGAGTACAGGGGAGTATACGTTAGAACGAAGTCGACTCCGACAGGAGCTAGGTTCGGAACAGAACCTTTGGTAATCTTGCGGGAGCAGGTAACAGGACCGAGTGCGACAACGACGGGCAACGCCTCCTTGATCTTGGAAAGCTGCTCCAGTGAGCGCATCCGATTGTCATCGAACCGCCGGGTAAGCGAGTCGGGGATCTCGGTGCTAGGCGGTAGATAGAGGATGAAGGTGGTGTCGTCGTGTTGGACCGTTGTGCATAACGATAGGGCGACGGGATAGCTGTATTTGCCGATGATTTCTTGGACGCGGTTAGCGTCGCCCCAACGAACACAGAGGACCAATCTTCGGACCGTGCCGGATGTACTTAGGCGCTCCAGTTCCGGGATAAGCCTGTCCTTCGAATCTGCCCCCTCGATCTTGGCGAAAAGGTCGGCATAGCCCGAGTAAGTCCGTGGGTCGGCGTGGGGGAAGAAGAAAGCAATTTGCCTCTCGTACTCGTTTCCCGCTTCGGTTGTGTGGATCAGATTCTCAATGCCTGAGGTGCCGAAATGCTTCCGAAGGTCAGCCTTTAAGAAGCGCGCACGAGAGATGACCTCATCGCCCCGAACGAGGAGGGCAAGGGTGTTCCCCCTGGTCATGTAGGCGAGGTATCTCTCACGTTTTTCCACGTGAGTCTCTAGCACTTCCTGAACCGACAGTCGCATGCGTCTAGACTCGAGAACCTCGAAGTTCTCCCGCGCAAGCCAGTCGAGTATTTCGCGCTCAAGGCCGCGTTCAAGCGTATCTGGTTTGATTATCAGTAGGGCGTGTTCCATAGGGAGGCCAATCACCTTTCTCCGTGCCAGGTTGGATGCGGTTATTGATGCTCACCGGTGCCCTTCCTGCGGCCTGAGAGACAGAAACATTGGCGAGATTCATCATTCAAGGTCTTGTCCTCGGGGGGTCGCCACTTTGGTGTGGTTGTTGGGAGGGAGAGAGAAAGGTTGGGGGGCTCCCAGAGTGTCTCCTAGAGATAATGACTGAAAACCTACTGAGAATAACAGGGCCTGTCTTTACCACCTCATGCCGCTCGTGCATCGTCCTGGGCCTCCCCGTTACCGCCGAGATGGCTGGCCGCTGGACTCCTGAGCGGAACCGGAAAGCTGGCGATCGCTCTGGCTGCCGTGACCTGACTTAGGGTTGACGATGCGCCCATATACTGGACCATATCGGACTCGATCTCTGCTACCAGGAGCCCGGGGTTCGCCCGCTGCGCCGGTTTCGCCGAGGCGACACCGTAAGACGTTCATCGTGAGCCGACCCCTGCACCTCAGGCGCGAACTCGGGCTCCTCGGCGCAGTGGTGACGGGCCTCGGATCTATCGTCGGGACCGGGGTATTTGTCTCGATCGGCATCGCTGCGGGCATCGCAGGTCCATCTGTGGTCGCCGCTATCCTAATCGGCGGTGCCGTGGCGACCTTCAACGGGCTCTCGAGCGCCCAACTCGCCGCCAACCACCCCGTCTCCGGCGGCACCTACGAGTACGGCTACCGGTACTTGGCCCCGACTTGGGGCTTCCTTGCCGGCTGGCTGTTCATGACCGCGAAGAGTGCCTCTGCAGCTACGGCAGCCCTCGGGTTCTCCGGCTATCTCCTCCTTCAATTTGGCCTGCCGTCGCGGAGCCTCCTGATCGCCCTTGCCCTCTTAGCGGTCTCCGGACTGACAGGGGTTGTGCTCCTGGGTATCCAGAGATCGAATGCGGCCAACATCGCGATCGTCTCCCTGACCCTGGGCTGCCTGACGGTGTTCGTCGCCTTCGGCTTCGAATCGGCCCTCGAAAACGCGGGTGCGACCCTGACTAACCTGTTTGGGGAGGGAGGTGAGCGGGAGGGGGCCGCGCGGCGGCTTCTCCACGCCTCAGCCCTGATGTTCGTCGCCTACACCGGCTACGGTCGGATCGCCACCCTGGGCGAGGAGGTCAGAGCGCCCCGCAGGACGATTCCCCGCGCCATCGTCGTCACGCTCGTCGGCACCATGGTCCTCTACGGCCTCGTCGCGTTCGTTGCCATCTCGGCAGCCGGGGTCGGCACCCTGGACGGGGCGACGGACCGCGCAGCGCCGCTGGCAGCCGCCGCGCGCGAGTTCGCACCCCCCTTCGCCCCCACCGTAGTAACAGTTGGGGCGATCGTGGCGATGCTGGGGGTCCTCCTCAACCTGATCCTGGGTCTCTCGCGGGTCCTTCTGGCGATGGCGCGACGTCGTGACGCCCCCTATCGGCTCTCGACGCTCAACGAGCGGGGCACCAGCCCGACCCTGGCCGTGCTCGCCGTCGGGGCCATCATCGGGGGCCTCACCCTCACCGGCAACGTCGGGATAACTTGGTCTTTTAGCGCCTTCACTGTCCTGCTCTACTACGCCATCACCAACTTGGCAGCGCTCGCGCTCCCACGGGAGGAGCGACTCTTCCCGAAGTGGGTTGCAGTTGCCGGCCTGTTAGCATGCCTGTCGCTGGCGTTCTTCGTCGAGCCGACCGTATGGGCCGTGGGTCTGGGCCTTATCGCGCTCGGCCTAGTCTGGCGCTACCTGTTCCGCCGGGGGGCGTCCGGCGCGTGAACGGGGGCTATGCAGGTTGACTGGGACCGTGTCGGTGCCGAACACTTCGGTCGTCCTGGGATCGCTAGACAGGCTCCGCTCCATCTCGGTGTTCACCACCTCGAGATCGGCTGTGGGGTGGCTTTGAGCGGCTGTCGCGCAGACCCTCAGAGCGCCAGTCTCAGAGACCAGAAGGTTCCCATACCCACAAGGATGCCCAGCCACGGGCTGCTGAAGCGCCAGAGGACGAGGGCGGTAAGGGCCGCAGCCGCGAACCGGATAGGGGCCTCGCCCGACTGCCCCGGTAGGGCAGGGATGGTGAGGGCACCGAACACCGAGATCGGCACGAATCGGAGCGAGCGGAGCCAGAATGGGGCGACGCGGCGGCCCGAGAGGAGAAAACCGGCTAGCCGTAGCAGGTAGGTCACCCCAGCCATGAGCAGGATCGTGGCGACCGGCGTCATGGGGAGGGGTTGTCCTCTCGACCACTCAGCCAGGCTCCCAGTAGAGATCCTCCGACGCCGGTGATCAGGATGGCGAGTCCACTGCCGATCTGTCCAGCGAGGAGCAGGGCGGCAACGCCGGCCCCTGCGGCAACTGCGAGGTCGAGCCGGGAACGGATCAGGGGGATGAGCAGAGCCAGGAACGCCACCGGGAAGACGAAGTCGGCTCCGAGGACGGTAGGGTCGGGCACCACCTCGCCGACTAAGGCCCCGAGGAAGGTGCTCAAGTTCCAGACTCCGTAGAGGCTCAGTTCGGCGCCGAGGAGGAAGGCGAATCCGTAGTTCCCCTGCGAGGTGACGATGCCGAACGCCTCATCGGTTAAGAAGAAGGCAGAGATAGCCTGTCGGCCCCAGCTGTAGCTCGCCCGCTGCCCGAGGGAGAGGCTGTAGAGCAGGTGGCGGGCGTTGATGATGAAGGTTGTGAGCACTAGAGAGACGCTTGAGGCGTTGATCAGGAATAATCCTGCGGCGCTGAACTGGGCGCTTCCGGCGAAGACGACCAGACTCATTAGCTGGGTCTCAAGCAGGCTCAGGCCGGCGCTGCGGGCGCTCACGGCGTAGGCCAGACCGAACGGCACGACCCCGACCCACAGCGGGATCATGCTCCCGAACCCCCTTAGGAAGTCACCCCTCACCATCTCCATCGCTCTGTCGCGGAGCCCTGAAGGTGCGGGTCGGGGGCTTTAACGGGCACTCGTGAAAGCCGTGGTCGCTGAGATTCTGGCGATAGGGGGAGCACGGGACGGTTTCGTGCAGATCCTCAGCCATCTACGGCGAGTCGGGCTAAGCGCAAGAGGCGACTCAGTGGGGTCCGGGGTAGCAGGTGCCAGGCTGCCCGATTCCGCCTCGCTACCAGTTCGATACGGGCGAACATCTCCGCGAACAGGTCGGGTGGGATATTGAGCGGCGGAGTCATTCTGAGGACGTTGCTGGCATTCAGGGCGAAGCAGACGTGGACCCCGCCGAGGTGGAGTTCACGGACAGCGAGTCCGGTCCCGACGGTGTGCAAAGTCTCGCTCCTGCCCGGCAGGAGGAACGGTCTGATGGCAGGCTGGAGTTGGATGGCGAACAGCATCCCTGCCCCCCGGACCGCTCTGATGAACCTCGGGTGGCGGTCTCTGATCTCCTCCAAGCGGGCGAGCCCTACCTCGCCGTCGCGGCGCGCCTTCTCCGCCAACTCCTCCTCGACGAGGAGTTCGAGCGAGCGCAGTGCCACCGCCATAGCCAGCGAACCGCCACCGAAGGTGTTGGAGTGGCGCTTGGCCTCGGTCCCGCCTAGGGCCTTGCGGAAGATCGACCGTCGGGCGATCGTGGCGCCGACCGGGACCAGCCCCCCTCCGAGCGGCTTGGCCAGGGTGATGATGTCTGGCTCGAGCCCGGCGGCCACGCTTGCGAAGTGGTGACCGCTCCGTCCCAGCCCGGTCTGGACCTCATCAGCGATCACCAGGAGGTCGTGGCGCCTCGCCAGTTCTGCCACCGCCGGTAGGAACTCGGGTGGTGGGACGATGACACCGGCCTCACCCTGGATCGGTTCGAGAATAACCGCCGTGATGTTATGCCCCCCGTGCTCTAAGGTCGCTTGCTCGAGGGCGTTCGCGTCGCCGAAGGGCAGGGTGAGTACGCCCGGCATCAGGGGTTTGAACGGGGCCTGGTATGACTCGTTAGGGGTTAGCGCGAGGGCACCCATCGTCTTTCCGTGGTAGGCAGATGTGAAGTTGAGCAGCAGCTTTCCCCTGGGGCGGGCGGCCCGAGCGAACTTGATGGCTGTCTCCACCGCCTCAGCACCGCTGTTGGAGAAGAAGACTCCGCTGTCGGCGTGGCTGGGGGCCTCACGGGCGAGCAGGGCGATCAGGTTGGTCTCGAGGGCCGCCCGCCAGGCGGAAGCGCTCTGTTGCGGCAGGCCCATTTCTCGATTCTGGGTCAGGAAGGTGGTGAGGAAGTGGACTAGGGGAGGGTACGCCTCCCCGAACGGCAGGGCGGCGTAACCGCCGGCATTGATCAACCTCCGCCCCTTCGGGTCCTCGAGGACCCAGGGGTTCACCACCCGGAAGGGCCCACCGATTCCCAGGATGTCGACCGCCCGGATCAGGTCGGAGTTTCCGTGGCGCTTCTCATACTCTAAGCTGCGACTAGCAGACCACCCGGTAAGGAGTTCCTCGCTCCGAATCGGCAGGGGGTGAAGGCTGCTGCCAGCGCTTGTCCGAGGGGAGAGCGCTTGATCCCGGCGACTGAGGGTCATTGTAGGGGTCGGGTAAGACGATTGCCGGCCCCATCCACCACTTCGATGGTGGCCCCCTCCTCGGGAGTGACATTGAGGATGAAGGCGTGCTCGGCGCTGGGGATAAACTGGAGCGGGATCTCTGCGACGCGGATCGTCTGGACACTCAGGTTGTCTCGAGCAACGCCCTGGACGCGAAGGCGCCCTTCGCCAAGCTCGGTGACATTCAGCTCGAGAGTCGGAGTGGTGGCGTCGACCACGAGCCTGTGGATGAGTCTTGACACGCGGCCGCTCCTGTCCTCTACCTCGATGACAGAGACGATCTCGCCCTCTTGGGCCTGGAGCGGTTGGAATTTGAACTGTACCAGCTTCATCCCCATTTCGGAGGAGTAGAACTCGCTACTCATCAGGTCGGAGCCGTTGACCCGGATGGCAACGATCCCCTCGTCGTCGAGGGCGTATCCGGCAATGACGAGGTCCTCGGTGGTCCGCGTCGCACCGCTACGGGGATCGGTAATGCTCACAACCGGAGCCAGCGAGTCGGTGCGGGTTAGGCAGCTGGCGAGGAGCGGAGCTAGCAAGGGGACCACGAGGGCGAGTCGGATCTGGTCTCGATGCATCGCCTGCACAGTGTACCTCAGCCTAGATCGTCCGCCTGGGCAGGATGGTTTCGCCGCCAGGGACCATCCTGGTCTTGGGTAAACTTATTGGGGCCTGCGACTACACTTGCGACACTCGTCCTGCGCGCGGCTCCACGAGGTGGTCGGAGTAGGGCTGAGACGCTCTTGCCGTTTGCTGGAGAGATGAGGATTCGGCAGTGTCGGAGAAGGTGAGCTTGCCTGGGGTACGGTGTGGTAGCAGCGCGGTGATGCCAAGACCCGAACGATAACCATGCAACGGTGAGGCCACCAGGAACCGCATGGCTCTTGCTTGGAAGCCGGATTCTGTTTGGGGAATTCGAGAGAGAAACACACTGTGCAGGACAACCTCCGGCTCTACAAATGGCTGGGGCTACCATTGGAGCTTCAGCGTGTGTGCATCCGATCGGTCGTGTCTCGCTGGCATCTCCCGCCTTGGATTTGAAGGCCTTCGGGGTGATACTCTACCGGAGACCGCACATAACTCGGGCAGGTATTTCCAGAATCGAAAGGAGGATCGCCAGGGTGGCTATCTGCCCTGTCTAGGGGTCCGTAGCTAGGGTGTGGATGAGCGTGTGGGATCGATGGCTTCGCCGTTCACTGTAATGGGAATCGAAAGGAGGAGGAAATGAGAAGAACACTGACTTTGTTTGTGGCACTGCTCACCTTCGGAGGGCTGGCGTTCGCCCAGGTTGCTGATGACACCTTTGTGTGGATCAAGTTCGGCAACGTCAACACGCTCGATCCTGAGGGGGTGTACGATACCGCCTCCGGTGCTGTCGCCGAGAACATCTATGAGACGCTACTCGGATACGTCGGCGACAGTATTACAGAGCTCCGGGGCCTGCTCGCCACCGACTGGACCATCTCAGACGACGGCCTGACCTACACCTTCAACCTGCGCGAGGGTGTGCAGTTTCACAGTGGCAACCCGTTCACCTGCGCCGATGTGGAGTACTCGATCGAGCGGATCCTCGTAATGCACGACTCGCAGTCGGGCGTCTGGTTCCAGTCCGAGGCCCTCCTCGGGACGGGCTCTAACGCCAACGACGATGAGAGCATCACTTGGGCGATGATCGACAACTCCGTCGAGTGCCTAGACGACTTCACGGTGCAGTTCAACCTGCCGCAGATCGATCCCGCCTTCTTGGTGAAGCTCATCTACACCAATGCCAGCATCGTCGACAGCGCTTGGGCCATGGCCAATGGTGAGTGGGACGGCACCGAGGCCACCTGGCGTGAATGGGTTGGCAGAGACCCGCGCGGAGGCTACCTGCACGATCAGATGAGCGGCACCGGCCCGTACCGCCTCGTGAGTTGGGACGGTACCGATGTCGCTGCCGAGGCCTTTGACGGCTACTGGGGGGAACAGCCCGCCATTCGCAACGTCCTAATCCAGGTTGTAGATGAGGAGGCCAGCCGCCTACTGGCCCTGCAGAACGGCGACGCCGACCGCATCAGCGTCAACAGCTGGGGTGTCGTCGAGTCTCAGGTCCGGGGCCTAGCTGGCGTCACCGTCCACGAGAGCGACAGTTGGGCGGCCACCGTCGTCGGCGCGATTCATCTCAATCAGGCCGTATCGGTCGAAGACAATGAGGCCAATGTCGGCTGCGGTGACTGGGGCTGCGGTATCCCTTCGAACTTCTTCTCCGATGTCAATGTCCGTCGCGCCTTCGCCTACAGCTTCGACCAACAGGAGTTCATCGAACAGCTCTACATCGGCAAGGGCAACACCCTGACTATGGCCCTGCCTCCGAGCTTCTTGGGATACGATCCGAGCGTCCCGATCTACGGCTACGATCCAGAAGCCGCAGAGGAGGCCTTCCGGGCCGCCTTCGACGGCGAACTGTGGGAGAAGGGCTTTACCATCACTCTCAGTTACAACACCGGCAACACGACTCGCCAGACTATTGTCGAGATCCTGAAGGCGAACATTGAGGACCTCAACCCCAACTTCCGAGTCAACGGTCGCGGGATTCAGTGGTCCGACTTCTTAACCGATCGCAACAACAACCTGCTCCCGGTCTCGATCGTCGGGTGGGCACCCGACTACGCCGACCCGGACAACTACATGTGGACCTTCTACCACTCGGCCGGCTACTACGGGAGGCGGCTCAACTTCGACGATGCCGAGATCGACCGGCTGCTTCAGGATGCGCGCAGCACCACCGACCCGGCCGAGCGCGCCTCCTACTACAGCGCCGTGGCGCACCGGGCATACGACCTGGTGCCTACAATCGCCTACCCCCAGCAGAGTCCCTTCATGGTGACGCGCTCCAATCTCCAGGGCGTCTATCGCAACCCGATGCTCAGCGGCCAGTTCCTCTGGGCGGACATCTCCAAGTAGGACACGTACGCGTACACGCATCAAGGGGGAGGAATCCCTCCCCTTTGATGCTCCCTTGTTGAGGGAGTAGTCCTTGCTCACCTTCATCCTCCGGCGGCTGTTCATGCTCCCCATCGTGCTCTTCGCCGTCTCCTTTATCATCTTCGCCCTGCTTCAACTCCTGCCACCGACCCAGCGGGCCGCCTCGTTTATCACCAGTGAGCAGCAGGCGATGAATATCGAGGCGATCGCGGAAGAGTTCGGCTTCTACGAACCCTTCTACATCCAGTACGGCATCTGGTTGCGAGAGGTCTTCCGCGGCAATCTCGGCTACTCCCGGACCTCAGCGCAGACGGTGCTTGAGACGATTGCCGAGCGCTTTCCCGCTAGCGCGGAACTCGCGATCTTCTCGATGATTCCGATCCTCCTGTTCGGCATCTGGTTGGGGACGGCCGCCGCGCTCAATCGCGACAAGTTTATCGATCAGTTCTCGAGAGTCATGGCCATCGTCGGCTGGTCGTTGCCGACCTTCGTCTTCGGTATCTGGATTCTGGTCATATTTTATGGCGGCTTCGGGCTTTTCGGAATAGGGCGCGTCTCCAACACCTTTCTCACGGAGATCCTTCGCGGCGATATTCATACCCCGACCGGATCCATGCTCATCGATGCGGTGATCAATCTGCGCTTCGACCTATTTTGGGACGCCATCGCCCACATGGTTCTGCCCGCGATCACACTAGTGGTGGTGGTCAGCGCTCAGATCATGCGGGTGATGCGCGGCTCGCTGCTCGACGCCCTGTCTCAGGACTATGTGCGTACGGCTCGGGCCAAAGGTCTGCCTCAGCGCGTCGTGCACCTTAAGCATGCCCGGCGCAATGCCCTGATTCCGGTCATCACCCTCTCTGGGCTTACGGTCACCGGTTTGCTCAACGGCTCGGTCGTCGTGGAGACCATCTTCAACTACCGGGGGCTCGGGCTCTGGTTCGCCCGGGCCGCCACCCAACTGGACACCCCTGCAGTCACGGGCTTTGCCCTGCTGACCGGAGTCCTCATCGTACTCGCGAACCTCGTAGTGGATACCCTCTATGCCGTAGCCGACCCGAGGATCAGATACGACTGATGGACATCACCAGAGATGATGTCGCGGCTGTCGCTGTCGAAACGGACGGGGAGCGCAGGCGCTGGTATCAGACGAAGACGTTCCGCCGCTTCCGCCAGAATCCCCTCGCCATTACGGGTGTGGTCCTGCTCGTTTTCTACACCCTCGTCGCCATCGCTGCGCCGGTCCTGACTGCAAGCCAGATCGCCGACCGGGCCCGTGGGCACACCTGTGCCAGGGACCTCGGCCTTCCTCGGGGTGAAGTGGGCACCGCCGCGCTCCGGAACCCCACAACCGCTCAGTTCTGGCGGGCGATCATGATCCCCCCAGGGAGCTGCCTCCGGGTGCCCCGGGTCAGCTTCTCGCCCATCCCCGTTCCTCCCTCTCAGGGGCACATCATGGGGATCGCGTCGGGCGGGTACGACATCTACTACGGCGTGGTCTGGGGGGCCCGTACAGCCTTCTACATCGGCCTCTACGTGATCGCCATTAGCCTCACCTTGGGCATCCTTATAGGGGGGCTTGCTGGCTTCCTCGGCGGCTGGGTCGACACGGTGCTGATGCGTATTACCGACACGGTCTTCGCCTTCCCCAACTTGGTCCTGGCCGTGGTGTTCGTGACCATCTTTGGGCCTAGCAGTCTGTCGGACATAAGCCGTCCAACGGAGTTGATTATGCGTTTAAACAGCGGTTCTCAGAGCTGATGGGCAGGGGTGACCCGGGTTATTCGCTCTGGGCGGGTGTGTGTCAAGGGCCAATCAAGG
>MPNL01000036.1 GCA_002239005.1 Truepera sp. bin119 | reverse complement strand
CCCTCGTTGACAGCAGGCCTCAGCGACGTTGCCTGACTCGCGGGCCAACTCGAGAACACTCAGGCGCTGCTCAGCTGACTCGCTCGCCGCATCGCGCTTGCCACCGCTTCCAACCTTCGTTGCTGTTGGTCCCATGACCTCCTCCTTTTGGTGCAAAGTGGCACGGGAAGAAGGTTAAGAGGACAGTTTCATGATACTCGTGGCTAGAGGACGGGCTTTGCTCCTTTCGTCGCTTGAGCTTCTGCTATCTGCCATACCCTTGAGACCCATATGGAGCCATCCCGAAGCATGGCCTTGACCAACCCGGACGGCGACAGAAGGCTACTTGCTTCAGACCTTGCCCTAGGTCGCAATGCGGGTGCATAAAGTCGAGCCGTTTCGCCGAGGTGCAAGAATCGGTTGCGATGAGGTAGCACCAGAAGTGCGTAGAAGGGCATGATATAGTAACTATAGTTGTGAGTGAGGGCTCCTTAGCCTGGAGGGACACGTGCCAGACGGAGTAAATTCCAACATCCGAGAGGTTGCCGAGGCGCAGCTTGCCAGTACCGCGACCAAGGAAGACGACATTTTCGCAAAGGCATTCCGCTACATCCGGCCAGAAGAGGCCGAGGCTGTGGGGATGCATCCATATTTCAGAACAATCGCCGCACAGCGCGGAGGCACGGTAACTGTTGACGGTCGTGAGATGGTGATCACCGGCTCGAATGACTACCTTGGGCTCACACAGGACCCACGCCTCAAAGAGGCTGCCAGGACTGTCCTCAACAACTTCGGGACTAGCTGTACGGGCTCGCGATTCCTGACAGGGACTCTCAGTCTCCACGAGATCCTGGAGGAGCGTCTCGCCACTTTCTTGAACCAAGAGGCTGTCCTCACCTTCAGCGCAGGTTACCTTGGGTGCCTCTCTGTCCTCAGCGCGCTCGCGGGTAGACGGGACATCATGTACTTCGACCGGGAGAATCACGCCTCCCTCTACGATGGGGCTAGGCTTTCGTTCGCCACCCTGCGCAAGTATGACCACGGTGACCTCGACCAACTCGAGCAGCTACTGAAGAAGGACAGCGATAGGTCGGGCGGGAGGATGATTGTCACCGACGGCGTGTTCTCGATGAACGGACAGATCGTGAACCTCCCGGCACTTGTGGAGATTGCCAGAACCTACGGTGCACGCCTCGTGGTCGACGATGCCCACTCCGTCGGGGTTCTCGGGGCTGCCGGCAGGGGCACTGCTGAGCACTTTGGCCTGATGGATGAGGTGGACATCATTGTCGGCACCTTCTCCAAGAGCTTTGCAAGCGTCGGGGGATTCATGGCCGCCCCCCGTAGGGTTGTGCAGTACATCAAACACCATGCCCGCCCCTTCATCTTCACGGCCGCCCTCCCAGCCATGCAGATGGCGGTAGTGCTCAAGGCTCTGGAGATCATCGAGTCGGAACCGGAGCATCGGGAACAGCTCTGGGAAAATGTGCGGAGGCTGCATCGGGGGATGTCCGATCTCGGCTTCGACACCCTTGGCTCCCAGACACCGATCGTGCCTGTCCTGGTCGGTCAGGACGAAGTGGCGATCCAGGTATGGCGTGGCCTTTGGGACGGGGGAGTGTTCACCACCCCTGCAATAGCACCGGCTATCCCGCCCGGTCAGGCCATCATTCGGACGAGCGTCAACGCTAACCACACCGAAGATCAAATCGACCGGGTATTGAGCACCTTCGAGGTGGTAGGTCGGCGCCACGGGTTGATCTAGGCATCGGACCCAACAATGGTCGCCGTCCAACCCGTCACCTCGCGAGCAGACCTGCGCCGCTTCGTAGACTACCCTTACCGGAAATACGCGGGTGATGCGGCCTGGGTTCCTCCGTTGAGACTCAAAGAGTACGAGAACTTTAACCCTACAAAGAATCCTTTCTTTGAATACGGGGAGATGATTCTCTTCTTAGCGCTACAGAACGGGACCGTGGTCGGGAGGGTAGCCGCGATCGATAACCCGAGGCACAACGACACCCACCGAGAGAACATCCTCTTTTTCGGATTCTTCGAGGCAGAGGCCGAGGAGGTAGCAGCTTCGCTCATGAGTGCTGTCGAACAGAGGGCTGCAGAGGCAGGTCGTACTGCCGTCCGCGGGCCCACCAACCCCACTATGGACAGCGGTGCCGGATTCCAACTCGACGCCTACGACACTACACCGTACCTGATGATGACGCAGAACCCCCCTAGCTATCCGACCTATATGGAAGCAATCGGCTACAGCAAGATTAAGGATCTCTATGCTTGGCGCTACGACTCTCTGGCAGGCATGGGGGAGCGGCTGTCGCGCTTAGCTAAGAGGGTGACTCGCCGCTACGATGTCACGGTCCGGCCCGGGAACCTCAAGCACTTCGATGAGGAGTTGGCTCTCCTGAGGAGACTATACAACCAGGCCTGGGAGAAGAATTGGGGCTTTGTGAAGATGTCAGGTGCAGAATTCAACCGCTTTGCAAGGGATCTGAGACTCATCATCGATCCAGATATCACCCTGTTTCTCGTGTTCAGAGGCGAGGTTGTGGGGCTTGCTCTCGGCCTCCCTGACATCAACCTCGTCTTCAAGAAAATGCGCGGGCGGCTGTTACCATTCGGCTTCTTGCACCTACTGAACCGCGGGCGGATCATTAACCGGGCCCGCCTGCCGATCTTAGGTGTCCTGCCTGAGTACAGGAATCGCGGATTTGAACTCGTCCTGATCGATGAGATCGCGAAACGCGGATCCGCAAAGTATCATGAGGCGGAGTGCTCCTGGATTCTGGAGGATAACGATGTCATGAACAAGGGGATCGCAGCGACCGGGGCCACGCTCTATAAGACCTATAGGGTTTACCAGAAACTCCTCTAACGTGTGGGTATTGGGACGGCTGGCCAGGGACCTCGCAGACCTGTTCGGTCGCCGCGACTGGTTTCTATGGTACCTCCTCACCTCGGCAGTACTGATTCAGCTCGGATTCTGGTACCTGTCGACCCCAGGGCCTACCCTCCTTGCGAACCAGCCCCGGGGGATCCTCACAGCGGTGTTCGGTATAGGCTGGGCGATCGCCCTCTTCTGGATTGTGCCTGCTGCCCTGAGCGCCCCGCTCGGTCTGACCAGAGAGCGCTTGGGCCTTGTGGCAGGAGACGCTCGCTTCGGCCTCGCGACCGTCGGGCTGGGCGGAGCCCTTGCGGTCCCCCTGATAGCCATCGCAACCGTCGACCCGACTCTGCGTGCGACTTACCCTTGGCCGGGCAGCTGGGCTGGCCAGTCGCCAGGAAACTTGGCGGTTTGGGCGGGGCTCTATCTACTCTACTACGTCTCGTTCGAGTTCTTCTACCGGGGCTACCTGCTGCGCTCACTCGAGTCGATCCTTGGCCTGGCCCCGGCGATCTGGATCCAGGCGCTGGCGGCCACCCTCGTCCACGCGGGTAAGCCATTCAGCGAGGCCCTTGCGGCCTTCCCAGCGAGTCTGATCTTCGCCCTGCTGGCTGTGAGATCCCGCTCCCTCCTCTACCCGATCGCGCTCCACTTTCTGATTGGGCTAAGTACAGATCTATTCTCTCTCGCACACCAGGGGCTACTGTTTCCATGAGAATCCTCGTCTCGGGAGCCCACGGCTTCATTGGGAGTCACCTCTGCGAACACCTGCTGCAGTGCGGGCACGAAGTGGTCGGACTCGCTTCGCCGTGGGGCGACATTGCGAACCTCCATAACGCCTCGTCACATCCGGCCTTCACCCTGGCAAGGTGCGACATTGCGGACGCCTCCACCCTCGCGACCCTTCCGGGATACGATGGGGCCGTTCACGCCGCCGCCCGGGTCGCCGACTGGGGCCCATGGGAGCCGCTTGTGAGGACCAATGTCGTGGGCACCCGAAACCTTATCGACCATGCTGTAGCGACCGGTGCGCTCCGGTTTGTCTTTATCAGTAGCGTTTCGGTACACAGGTACAGAGGCTTCCGGAACGCTGATCCCCGCAAGACTCCCAGAGATCAGCGCACCCTCCCGTACGCCCGTTCCAAGATCCTGGCAGAGGATCTGGTTCTCGGCGAGCGCAGGCTCGAGGGGGTGGTGGTGCGGCCAGGGCTCTGGCCTTTTGGTCCTAGAGATCGTAAGTTCCCACAGATCATTGAGGCTGTTCGCCGGGGAGTCCTCCCGCTCGTCGGCGATGGAAACGCCGTTCTCAATACCGCCTACGTGACCAATCTCGTTCGGGGTATCGGCTTGGCGCTACTTCGACTCGAAGCCCCAGGTCGGGTCTACGTGATCGGGGATGAGGGGATCCCCTCGTGGCGGGAACTGTTCGACCACTTGGCCGGACTCCTCGGGGTATCACCTCCCTGGCTCAGCGTACCGGCTTGGTTGGCGTGTGGCATCGGTAGTGCCGTCGAGCACGCTTATCGGATCGCTGCGCCAGGCCGTGAGCCACCCCTCACGAGCTACCGTGCCAAGCTCATGGCAAGGGATGTCCACTTCGACCTGTCCGCCGCCGCACGTGAACTCGGCTACGAGCCGCCCACGTCCTGGCAGGTCGGTCTCGACGAGACCGTCAGGGCTATGGCGTGATTTCCTATCGCGCTTTTAGCTTCGGCGTCGGAAGGTAACAGGGCCCTTGACACGATTCGCAACATCATGCGCATAGTTGGAGGGTTAGCCTTAGTACTTACCCTGTCACCCTATGACCTCCACCTCGACCCCACGAATCCTGTTTGCCACTATCGCGGCCGGCGGTTCCCACGTAAGCTCGGCCCAAGCGATGTCAGAGGCTGTGGTCAAGCATGTTCCACACTCTGATACCTCCGTCACCGAGCTTATGATCGACCTCGGCTTTGAGAAGTTTGACAGGCGCCACAAGGAGGGGTGGAAGCGGGCCCTGCGCAACCCCTGGTCGATCGTTTGGGGACAGGCCCTAGTCGACCGGTTTCCGTACCTAACGGTCACCTTGCAAAGGTGGTTCCTAAGGGGGTTCGCAAAGTGTGCGGCGGAGCGGCTGAAACAGGACCGGCCCGACCTCATTGTGGTGAACCACGCTTGGTTAACGGTTGCCCTCACGCTTGCGCAGACAGAGTACGATCTCGACATCCCCATCCTCACCTTTGAAACCTCGCCCATCAATACAAACGGTCTGTGGGCCGATAGGCGCGCGGAGCGCTTCATGGTGGGTAGCGCCGTGTCAAAGGAGCGGCTGATCCGGTTCGGTGTCCTCGCGGAGCGGATCGATGTTGTTGGGTATCCGGTGCGGCGTGCCTTTCTGGAGACCCCGCCGGCGCGGGAGGCGCGGGAGAGGCTCGGACTTGCGGACCGGTTCACCGTCCTGGTTGCTCTAGGAGGTGAGGGTGAGGGCGGGGCGCCCGAGATCGTGATTGAGACGCTCAGGAATCTTGACCCGAGCCTCCAAGTCGTCGTCATCGTCGGTCGTAACCAAGCGTTGAAGGAGGTCTTAGAAGATTCCTATTCCAACATGCCGCACCTGCACGTGGAGGGATTCACCGACCGCATGGCCACCTTCGTGGCAGCGAGTGACGTCACGATTGCCAAGACCGGCCCGGCAACGGTCTGCGAGATCTTAGCAGTCGGCCGACCGATCATCGCACCGTCGCGGTACGGAGGGGATGAAAACGTCCTGATCGATATCTTAGATCGAGAGGGGCTCGGTCACTACGTCCCGGATCCCCGGAGGCTCGCGGATGCCGTACAGACCTACAGGGATTCGAGTTCAGCTCGAGCGGCCTTCGCCCGGAAGGTGGAGGCCCTCGATTTCCGAGGTATGAGCGAGCGCGTCGGCAGCTATATCTGCCACTACGCCTCTACTCGCACGGTCGACACGAACGTCATCGGGCGCGGCCTCCCGTTTGGCAGGTAGGCCGTGTTACGACTCTGGCAGGCGATTCCCCTCTCGATCGCCCTCGGGGTCCTCAGCCTATGGCTCGTCCTCCCAAATCTCTCGCTTGCGGATATCAGCACTGCCCTGGGGGATCTCGACCCCCGCCTGGTCCCGGCCATTGTAGTCGTCGTGGTTGGCTGGTGGTTCGTAGCAGGCCTGAGAACCTGCATTCTGAGCGCTCAAATTGATGCACGTATCAGCCTCTGGCGCGCGATACAGACGCACGTGTTCGGAGCCTTCAGCTCTACTGTGACCCCTGCGGGCGGGGGGAATTCGCTCGGCGTCGCCTTCCTCCTGATGCGCTTTGGGCTGAGCCCGCAGAACGCCACCGCGGTCACAATCATGACCGTAGTGGGCGATATGACCTTCTTCGCTTGGTCTGTGCCCGCCGGATTTGTCCTGCTCACACGTAGGGGCTTGAGCCTCCCCATCGATAATCTACCTCTCTTTATCCTCGGCCTCTCAGCCCTATCGCTCGGAGTGAGCTATGTACTCGTCTTTCGCCTCCCCTTTACTACCCGGGTCGTCGCAAGGCTCATCAGGTTCCGCCTGCTAAAACACTTTCAGCCCAGGATCGACCACTTCCTAAAGGAATTAGGGCTTGCGAGCGAGCGGTTTGTGAGACTGCCTTGGACCTGGCACCTCGGATTCCACGCTCTGTCGAGCCTCGCCAGGGTCCTCTACTTCACCACCTTCAATCTCATCCTCTTGGCCCTCGGTCTCGATTTGGGTCAACTGGCGATCTACGCATTCCAGATTGTGATCCACAACTTCGCCTTCATAGTACCTACGCCGGGAGCTAGCGGCTACCAAGAGGTCGCCATGACCTACGCCCTAAAGGGCCAGATACCCTCTGGGTCGCTCAGCGCCGCAGTCCTGCTGTGGCGCCTATGTAACCACTACCTTTATTTCATCATCGGCCCGTTGATCGGGGGATTCGCCCTCCTCACTGCGCGACCGCTCCGGAGATCTGTTGCCAAATCCGACGTGAAGGCGGACAATCTATGGAATCCCATGAGGGACCTCTAATCATCCGGTTCGGGTAGACTATCTTCCATGAGGGCCCTGCTCCTCCTCGCGGCCCGCAGCCTAGCGCGCCATCCCTGGCGGAGTTCGGCCACCGCTCTCGGGATGGCGCTAGGTATTGCGGCGGTACTCGCCACGCTCTCCGTTGGAGCCAATGTCCAAGCAAATCTTCGGGCTGCCCTCGAGGCGGCGGCTGGGAGGGCGGATCTGATGATCATCCCGGGGGCATCCGGTCGGGCCGTGTTCTCTTCGGAGGAGGTTTTGCCTGTCGTGGAGGGGGTCACCGGTGTATCCCGGGTCTACCCAGTCCTCCATCGCCGGGCGGAACCGATTCGCAACATCTCTGGCTTCGACCCCCCGGCCTTTCCCGGAATCGACTCTGGATTCCAACTATCTGGACGCATTACCACGTCGGGGGAGGACCTGCCCGTCCGTACGACGGTCGGGACCCTGCCGACTGCAGGCAGCTGGGGCATCGCGCTAGCAAACGGGTTCGCAGAGGCGCGTGGTCTCACTGTTGGCGATGTCGTCGGGTTCGCCACTCAGTTCGGAGAGATCCCCTTCGAAATCAAGGGGTTGCTCGACAGCGGATTCGGTTACGCCTCTACGAATGGGGGAAGAGTGGGTGTAGTCCACCTCTCCGATTTGCAGGAGGCCTTCCATCTCGGGGGGAGGACCTCCTTCCTTGAAGTCCATCTCGAACCAGGGGCCAGCCTTGAAGGGGTGAAGGCTAGCTTGGAGGAGGTGTTGGGTGCCACCTTTTCGGTTACGCTACCGGTATCGAGTGGCGATTTTATCCATGGCTTGACCGAAACCCTGCAGTCCGGGTTGACTGTCTTGGCAGCAGCCCTGATGGCTCTCGGGGCCTTCATGGCCTACAACACCTTCAGCACTACTGCGGTGGAGCGGACCAGAGAGTACGCGCTACTCAGGACCATCTGCCTGAAGAGGCGTGAGGTCCGCCTCCTCGCCCTGATGGAATCCGGGATCGTCAGCGTCCTAGGTATTGTCGGGGGCCTCCTCTTAGGTATCCTCCTCTCCTACGCAATTACACGATTCCATGCTTGGACGTTGGGATTCGAGTTCCGAACCCTGAAGATTCCCCTCCAGAGCACCCTCCTCGCCAGTGCCCTAGGTACTACCACCTCGCTGCTGGCCAGCTGGTTTCCGGCCAGGGTGGCCTCGAGCACCCCTCCGATGGTGGCTGTTCGGGCAGCCCATATCGCCCCTAATACCCCTCCCCGGCTCGGTCTTGGACTGTCCCTCCTCATCCTTGGGGTCGCCGCGGCATTGACGCCCTGGGAGGGAATATGGGCCATCTTCGCGAGTGCTGTCTCCATGGGGCTACTCTTCACGGGCCTCGCGCTGCTCACCCCGATCTTCCTGAACCCCATCCTTGTCGCATTTCGTCCCCTGCTCAGGTCCTGGTTGGGTATCCCCGGTCGATTAGGTGCGGGTCTGGCTCTACGGAATGCTGTTAGGAACAGGGTCGCAATCGGCTCGGTTGTCCTAGGGATGGGGCTCACGATCGGCGTGGGAGCAGTGGTGGCCGGGATAAATCGGTCGATTCGAGACTGGGTCGACACCACTGTCGTGGGCGACCTCTTTGTGACTACCCCCGTCAGCTTTCCACTGGACTTCGGGGAGCAGGCCTTGGCTAAAATCCCTGGGCTTGACGTCATATCTGGTGTCGGCCTCCGGGCTGTCCGCTTCCAGCCTGAGGGTGCCTCAAGAGGAAGAACCGTCGCGCTCGTGCTGGTCGATCCGGAGCGCTTCAGCCCGGATGATGGCTTCGGCAGCTTCCACTACATACAGGGGCAGGGGGACAACCGCACGGGCTACGCTGCACTCCGCAAGGGGGGAGCTGTCTTAGCGGCCAACACGGTCCTCGAGAGGTTCAATGTCGGTCTCGGTGCCGAAGTGGAGTTGAGAACCTCCGAAGGCTTTCGCACCTTTCCCGTCTCTGGTGTCGTCGTCGACTTCACGGGGGGGGGCGAGTCATTTATTGGCAGCATCCACGATCTCGAGCTTTTCGGCGGGGGTTCTCCCGACCTCTATGTGATGACCGTAGCCGACGGTGTTCAGCCCGAGGAGGTCAGGGCTAACCTGCTTGTGACCTTCCCTGAGCTATTCCTCGACGTCACCCTTCACCAAGCCTACCGGGAGCAGATCCAGTCGCTCACACAGCGCTCCTTCCTGACAACCAACGTCCTCCTCGTGCTCGCCATCTTCGTGGCTGCCCTCAGCGTTGCCAACACGCTGGGGATGAACCTATCTAGCCGCCGGCACGAGGTTGCGCTCCTGCGAACCATCGGCCTCACACGGCGAGGGGTCGCCTCCATGATCACCGCAGAGGGGGTCGTCGTGATCTTCGTCGGAACGCTCTTGGGAGTCGGCGTCGGGCTTCTGCTTTCGAGGGTCATTACGGTCGGAGCCAGCGAGTTGACCGGCTTTGTGATCGAGGCAATTTACCCCTGGAGACTGATCTTCCTTGCCCTTGTGAGCTCGCCTCTGGTAGGACTCTTGGCGGCCCATTTCCCGGCCCGGCGAGCCAGTCGCTTGTCCCCTGCCCTAGCCCTGAACTCTAGGGAGTAATCTTTGAACGACGATACTCGTCCCGCTGCAAAGACCCGCCTTGGCCCTGAACAGGAACGCTGCTCGGTCCCCGCGCTCCTTGCTAAAGGACTGACCAAGCACTACCGGCTCGGAGGGGAGGTCGTCCGCGCTCTGAGAGGCGTAAGCCTTTCGGTGGCCACTGGAGAGTTCGTGGCAGTTATGGGCCCGAGCGGGAGTGGAAAGAGCACACTCCTTCATCTCCTAGGTCTACTGGAGCCCCCAGATAGTGGAGAGGTGCACATCGAAGGGCAACTCACCTCAGGCCTCGACGACGACCAGCTCACCCGGCTTCGCCGGGATCGCCTGGGCTTCGTATTTCAGAGCTTCGAGTTGATCCCGAATCTCTCGGCGCGCGAAAACATCCTCCTTCCGGCCGAGGTGAGCGGGCGTCGCAATGAAGCCCTGAAACACCTTGAACGCCTAGCAACCGTCCTCGGCATCTCCGACCGCCTTCATCACCGCCCCCGGGAGCTTTCTGGAGGACAGCGCCAGCGGGTCGCGCTGGCTAGAGCCCTGATCAATCGTCCCGTTCTAATCCTTGCCGATGAGCCCACGGGAACTCTCGACAGTCAGACTGGGGTCGAGGTTCTTCAACTGCTCAGGCAGGGTGTGGACCGGGATGGCTGGGCCATCCTCATGGTCACTCACAATCCGAAGGCAGCCCTCGTGGCTGACCGTATCGTCTTTCTAAGCGACGGGAATCTCGTAGGTGAGGTAAGCACCGGCGACGTTGATGCGGGCGGGATAATCGAGGCCTTCGTCGGGACCTGATGGAGAGTAGGGTTACGTGTTTAAGCACTTGGCCAACCTCGTTACTAACTACCCACGATGGGTGCTCGCACTCTGGCTGCTCGTGGTGGGACTGGCCCTTCCGCTAGCCGTGCAGGTAGCGGAGGTCCTAACCGGTCAGGCTGTTGCGCCACCGGGGAGCGCTGACCTCCACATCCAGGAATTACTGGCGACCGATTTCGCAACGCGCAGTCGCTATGAGATGATTCTGGTAGCCCGAAGCGACGGAGATCGGATAGGAACGCCCGGGTTCGACGAGCCGTATGAGGGCGCGGTGGCTTCGGCCCTCGCAGAGGTCGGGAGCGCAAGTATCCAGGATTACCGCAATACCTCCGGACTCCCCCTCGTCAGCCCTGATGGTCAGACCACGATCGGCCTCATCGAACTCGACGCCCCAAGCCTGCTTGAGGCTAAGGCCGGGGCGAAGCGCTTGCGTGATCGATTCGAGACGGAAGAGGTGATCGAGTTCAGCCTCTCTGGAGGCCCTGCTACCCTCTTGGAAATTGAGGAGATCAGCGAACGTGATGCCCGTCGAGCGGAACTGTTCGGCCTCCCCTTAAGCCTCGCGGTATTGATTCTGGCGTTCGGTGCCCTGGTAGCATCGGGGCTCCCGCTGCTCGTGGCAATCGCCTCCATCATCATCTCGCTCGCGATCCTGTTCCTGCTTGGACAGGTTTACACCTTAGCAGTATTCACCCAGAGCATCGTCACCATGATCGGCCTCGCTACGGGGATCGATTACGCCCTACTCATAGTGAATCGATTCCGTGAAGAGTACCGCGTCTCACTCGATTCCAGAGAGGCTGCTCGGGTCACCACTCTGTCTGCAGGGAGGGCGGTGGCCTTCAGCGGCCTGACTGTCGTTCTTGCACTGACTGCGCTTCTGGTCCCCCCACTCCCGTTCATTCAGTCGATGGGGATCGGCTCAATCGTCGTGATCATGGTGAGCGTCTCTATCGCTGTCACCGCCCTGCCAGCGGCGCTGGCACTCCTCGGGCACCGGGTCAACTGGCTAAAGGTGACGCGCCACGAACCTGGGATGCGGACACGCGGCTTCTGGCGCCGCCGGGCCGAACTGATTATGGCACGCCCCTGGCTCTGGGTCGTTGGCGGGGTGGCGTTCCTTCTCCTACTGAGTCTTCCAGCACTGAGGATGCAGGTGTCTGACTCGGAGGAACACAGTCTGAGCATGAAGACCGACGCCGGGAGGGTAGCTGAAGCACTTTCTTCTGTAGGCCTTAAGGGACTCCTTAATCCGGTTGACATCCTCCTAGACTTCGGGGAACAGGGCTTCTATCATCCGAACTCCGTGCGGAGCCTGTCCGCTCTCAGCAGAGAGCTGGGCTTGCACGAGATGATCGGTGGAGTCTTCACGGCGACTTCGACGACACTGCCTAGGCTGCTCATGTTTCAGTATTACGGGCAGCAGGAGACCGCCTTGGCCAGTCCTTTAGCCGATCTGGCAAGAGCGACCGTGAGCGACAACGGCCGATTCACCCTTCTCAGAGTCTTTCCGACAGAGGCCCTCACGTCACGAGAGGGATCGAGGCTAATCGAGTGGATTAAAAGCACACTCGACGAAGCCAAGGTTGACGCTATGCTCGGGGGGGGATTCGTCGTCGACCGTGCCTGGAGCGCTGTTCTGTATAGGAGCTTTCCTATATCTCTCGCTCTTGTCTACCTATTCACCTTGATCCTTCTGGCCCTAGCCTTCCACTCCATTGTGATTCCACTCAAAGCGATCTTCCTGAACACCTTGACCTTGGGGGCAGCCTATGGGGTCATTACAGCTGTGTTCCAGGACGGGTTCTTGAACCAGGTGGTGGGCCTGAACTCCGCACTAGGGTTCGTCGATAACAGCGCCCCCCTCTTCATCTTCGCTATTGTATTCGGTCTGAGCATGGACTACGAGGTCTTTTTGGTCGCACGCATTTTCGAAGCGCATAGCCGGGGGAGGTCAGACCGGGAGGCTGTAGCCTCGGCACTAGAGGTGACGGGTGGGGTCATCACTAGTGCTGCCACGGTCATGATCATCGTCTTCTCGCTATTTATCTTTAGCGAGGTCATTCTAATCAAGACCCTCGGCGTGGGACTCGTCGTGGCGATCCTGCTAGACGCCACTCTCGTTCGAGTTACCCTCGTGCCAGCTTTTATGAACTTGGCGGGCCGTTGGAACTGGTGGCTACCGAAGCCCCTTGCCCTCCTCGCAACGAAGGTCGGGATGAGCCACGACTGAGCCATCCAGTCACATGTTCCTATGCTCCCCCTTACCTTACCTGAGGCGGATTTTCCGGTCGAAGGCGGCAGGAAGATCACCTCCAGTCGATTGCCCCGCTTGTTGCCCGAATAGCACCCCCGAGTAGAGCAAGTTGAACGCTGCAATCTTGAGATTCATCCGCTGAAGAATCCGAGTATCACCTCGGTGGACTGACGAGCATAGGGATAAAGCCGGTTGTGCCTGACATGGTGATGCATCACCCCCTATAATCACTCGATCGGATTCAGGTGATTTACCGTGCCCTCGGATCCGAATATCTTCATAAGAAGACACGAGTATGTGTCTAATTGGTTACCGACAGGAGCGAATGTGGACAGTATAGTGAAATTCAATGAGCCCTCTTGAGGAGACCGATGTCGCCCTCATTTCTCCTGAGATCCAGTTGCGTCCCGCTACTCCGGATGACGCCTCCTTGGTGCATGCACTGTACCTGAAGACCCCCGCATACTTCGAGATCATTTCTATCCCGCTCCCTTCGCTCTTCGAGGTAGAGATGGAGCTCTCTGCTGGAGAGAACGACCTGCGCCGCTTCACCGAGTTGGTCCTGCTTCTGGCTCCGAATAGCTCCCTCCCACAAGGGGCTCAGTTCGACCCGATCACAGGTCTCAGGGTAGTCGGCTACCTCGACTACAAACTTGACTATCCAGGCCAGGGCGATGCTACGGTCAACCTCCTTCTCATTGAAGAGGGGTGTCAGGGCAAAGGGATTGGTCGCCGGGTCATGAGCGATCTCGAAGGGCGTCTCCAGGGGAGGGTCTCAAGGGTCCTGGCGAGTATCTACGGGCGCAACCCGGGAGCCGAGAGATTCTGGACCTCCCTGGGGTACGTCTTCGCGATTGATGCGCAACCTGTTCTGGACTGGTATGCGAAAGAACTGACCTGAGCAGGAGGTCCGAACAGCGCGGGTGGGGGTAAGTGTTACAATAGCGCCAGTAGCGACGGTGCGATTGAACCGGTTGGCTCTGCCAGCCGATGCTCCACGCTAACGGAGGCAGCCCTTCATGATCAGTGTTACTGACCTGCGCAACGGAACTAAAGTAGAGTGGGGCGACAGCCTATGGGAGTGCCTCGAGTACCAGCACCAGAAGATCGGTCGGGGTGGAGCTAAGGTCGTGGCTAAGTTTAAGAACCTTGAGACCGGTGCTATTGTGGAGAGGACGTTTAACTCCGGGGAGAAGCTCCAGGACGTCTTCATTGACTACCGCACAATGCAGTACCTGTATGTGGATGGGGACACCTATACCTTCATGGACCTCGAGACCTACGAGCAGCCCGCCCTGAGTCGCGAGCAGATCGGGGCTGCGACCCGTTTTCTGAAGGAAAACCTTGAGGTCACAGTGGACTACTTCCAGAACAGGCCGCTAAAGGTGACACTGCCCACGGTGGTCGAGTTGACCGTTAGACAGACCGATCCGGGGGTAAAGGGCGATACCGTGTCAGGAGGATCGAAGCCTGCTCTTCTGGAGACTGGGGTCACTGTCCATGTTCCCCTATTTATCGACAACGGTGAGACCATCCGAGTGGACACTCGGTCGGGAGAATACCTAGGTAGGGCCTGATGGAGATTAAGGATATCAGGCGTCTCCTTGACGCCGTGGCCGCTGCGGACGTAAATGAATTCAGTTATGAGACCGGCGACTTCAAGTTGACCGTGAGGCGCTCGTTGCGGTCGAACCCGGACCTCGTTCACGGCCGGTCTACCGACCTAGAGATCCTGTGCAGGGGTGACAGTTCCCTCGACTCACCCCCTGTGCCGGATGTCATTCCGAACCTAGCCGGGCAGTCCGAGGCCTCCTCGGTGACCCCGGACCTTTACGAGGTTAGGGCGCCGATTGTGGGTACCTTCTATGCTGCGCCCGCACCCGAGGTGCCGCCGTACGTGAAGGTGGGGGACAGAGTGGAGGAGGGTACGGTGCTTTGCATCATTGAGGCGATGAAGCTTATGAACGAGATTGAGGCCGAGCGGGCAGGGACGGTTGTGGAGATTCTCGTACGGAACGAGGAGCCTGTCGAGTACGGCCAAGCACTCTTTCGCATCGAGCCACAGTAGCGCCTTAGCGCTCGACCTATGTTCAAGAAAATCCTGATAGCCAACCGGGGGGAGGTTGCTCTGCGCATCCTGCGGGCCGCTCGGGAACTCGGCATTCAGGTCGTTGTAGCCTACTCACAGTCGGATGAGAGTTCGCTCCCTGTCCTTTTGGCGGACGAGGCCATATGTATCGGTCCAGCACCAGCTTCCAAGTCGTATCTGAACGTTCGGAACCTCCTCTCTGCAGCTATCCTTACCGGTGCTGAGGCGATCCATCCAGGGTATGGGTTTCTCGCTGAGAACGCCGAGTTCGCGCAGAAGTGCGAGGAGCACAACCTTGTCTTCATTGGGCCGAGACCTGAGAGCATTAGTCAGATTGGAGACAAGGCGAACGCTAGGAGACTAGCCCTTCAGGCCGGTGTCAGTGTCGCACCAGGATCCGATCCGTTTGCGGGGATCGAGGAGGCCTACTCCATTGCGGAGTCGATTGGGTATCCAGTCATGCTCAAGGCCTCGGCCGGTGGAGGTGGTCGTGGCATGCGGGTTGTGCACTCCCCGAGCGACCTTCGGCGCCAGGTGCAGCGTGCACAGGAGGAGGCGCGAGCCTCATTCGGCAACCCGGAACTCTATATGGAGAGGCTCATCGAGGAGCCAAAACATGTCGAGATCCAGGTGTTCGGAGACGGCCAGGGAGAGGTCGTTCACTTCTTCGAACGAGACTGCTCGATTCAGAGGCGTTACCAGAAGGTGTTAGAGGAAGCCCCCAGCACCTTGTCCGCTGAAGTTCTCAGTCCGGTCGCGAAAGCCGCTGTCCGACTCGCCCATTACGTCAAGTATCGTGGGGCAGGTACATGCGAGTTCCTCATCGATCGGGAAGGGCGATTCTATTTTAGCGAGATGAATACGCGCATCCAGGTTGAACATCCGGTGACCGAGATGGTCACCGGATTCGATCTGGTCCAGGAGCAGTTTCGCGTAGCTGCGGGTCTGGGGCTCAGCCTGAAGCAGGGGCAGATCAAGACCTCTGGACACGCTATAGAGGTTCGTGTCAATGCCGAAGATCCAGACAGCGATTTTCGACCCTGCCCGGGGACGATCACCGACCTCCACTGGCCAGGTGGACCTGGGATCCGGGTGGACTCGCACGTATATGCTGGCTACAGGATCCCTCCGGACTATGACAGCCTCATTGCCAAGATTATCGCTTGGGCCCCGACTCGGGACGAGGCTATTCCCCGACTCAGAAGGGCTTTGGAAGAGACTGTGATTGACGGTGTGAAGACCTCGATTCCCTTCCATCTCCGGGTGCTCGACAATGCGTTCTATCAACGGGGTGCGATCTTCACGGATTTTGTCGGGAGGAGGATGGAGTGACGGCATCGGAGACCGTCGGCATTTCGTCTGTCATTCACTTTGGGGCTGCTCGGTGCGCCTTCAATGAGACCTCCGTCTCGCCGAACGCGCCACCGACGAGCGGCGGGGAGATCCTGAGCCGCGACTGGAGAGGGTACCGGCGTAGATCGGGACAGCGATCAGGTCCGCAGCTTCCTCACAGTGCATTAAAATCCCTCAGATCGCTGCCGGAGTGTGGAGTGTGATCCGAGGGGTGGACATGTCGATGATGGAACCCGAGGTCGAGGGGGTAGTGGCCATTAGGAGATCGGTCGGTCTCACAAGGGACGCGACCGGTGGCTAGGAGGAGGGCTAGGGAGTTAGCTTTCCGTGCTCTATTTGAGGCCGAGCGGGGGGGGACACCCCTCAAAGAGGTCTGGTGTCAGGTCCGGGCCGAGGTGTTCACCGGTGTCAGCGGAGACTCTGCCTACGGCGACGCCCTCGACGAGGAGGCGCTCACGTTCGCAGACAGGTTACTCGAAGCGGTCGTCGAGCATCGGGTTGAGATCGATAGGGAGATCGAGTCCCTAGTCGAGGGGTGGAGCTTTTCTCAGATGGCGCAGACCGATCTCAATATCCTGCGACTCGCTGTTGCCGAGATGACTCACTTTGTAGACATAGCACCCGAGGTCACGATCGACGTGACCGTCCGCATTGCAAAGAAGTATGGTGGTGGCGACTCAGGTCGGTTCGTCAATGGTGTTCTTGCCAGGCTGTACCGGGATCGTTTGGCACCGATGGGCTAGGAGGAGAACCGCATGTCCGCTCGGTTACTGAGCGGCCGAGAGGCCTCAGGCGCCACCCTAATAGAGCTCGCGAGTGTGGTTGAGGCCCTGCCCTTTTGCCCTGGACTCGTGTTTGTTCGAGTGGGGGATGATCCCGCCAGTGCTTCGTACGTCAGATCGAAGTCGAGGCTCGCCGCGAGGGTGGGGATCCGGTCGGAGATCGTCGAACTTGTGGCCTGCACAAGTCAGGAGGAACTACTCGGTATTGTCGGGAGCCTGAACGCCGACCCCGATGTCGACGGCATACTGATACAGCTTCCCCTGCCCGATCACCTCGACTCCGCTAGGATCCTTGAGGCGGTCGAGCCCACGAAGGATGTCGACGGCTTCCACCCGATCAATGTGGGGAAGCTATGGTCTGGTGAGCCTGGGCTTGTACCGGCGACGCCTCTCGGGCTCGTGAGAATCCTGGACCACTTCCAGATCCCTGTTGAAGGTCGCCACGCTGTGATCGTGGGCCGAAGCAATCTCGTGGGGAAGCCAGCGGCGGCCCTGTTTCTGCGGAGGCACGCTACAGTGACCTTGACACACTCCCTCACGAGGGACCTACCCTCTCTCACCCGCCAGGCCGACATCCTTGTGGTCGCCGTCGGTCGCGCCGGAATGATCACCTCGAAGTGGGTGAAGCCTGACGCTGTGGTGTTAGATGTCGGCCAGTCTAGGGTTGGAGGGTGCCTATATGGTGATGTCTCCCCGTCCGTCGCGGGGGTCGTGGCGGCCCTTACTCCCACGCCCGGTGGCACGGGACCTATGACGGTGGCGATGGTGATACATAACACGATCGAAGCTGCTAGGGCAAGGCGGATCGGAGGTGAGTAGCCTTTTTGCGAACACGCCGCTCTGGGCCGCACTGATTGCCACGGTCGCCGCTCAGATCCTCAAGGTTGCTCTGGTTGCGCTCACAGAGCGGAGGTGGGCCTTTGAACGTCTGCTCGATACGGGAGGGATGCCGTCCTCCCACTCTGCTACGGTAACTGCCCTTGTGACATATCTCGGCATTACTTATGGCTGGAACAGTCCCTATTTCGCGGTGGCCGCAGTTTTCGGATCGATAGTGATATATGACGCGACGGGGATTCGAAGGGCGGCGGGACTTCACGCAGAGATGATCAATGACCTTGTGAAGGAGTTGGCTCATCTCTTAGATGCTGGATTCCAACCCCAAGCCCTGAAGACGCTGCTGGGGCATACCTATCCGCAGGTGCTTGTGGGGATGCTTATAGGTGCTACCTCTGGAATTCTCATCTCTCTCCGAGGCGGATGAGAGGTGTCGGCGCCGACGCAGCAGAAGATCATCAGGTGCGCCTGACGATTTCAGGGACCGAGCGCAGCCCCTGTAACGTTGCCTGGAGTCTCTGCTGTGCTGGCCCAGTCGCCGACGAGTGTGGACATGGGGCAGGTGAACTTCCCATGGTATACGCTAGCGATATGAGTCGAACTCTCGGATCCGTTCTAACCGTGGCAGGCCCGTGCCGAACGACCAGTGCGTGGGGGTCGAGGGCGTCCGCCTCTGCATCTGCCAGCCTGCCCTCATGATGAGAGGGATCAGGAGCTGCGGATTGCAACCGACTCGAACAGCGACTCTAGCCTGTGGAAGGCGCTCGGGTCGGGTGGGTCGGGGAGCGAGTTCCTCAACTTGTCGAGGCCTTCGCGCGTCAGGCTTTCGGCGATCTCCTGTGCGTAGTGCAAGGACCCGTACCCATTCACCAGGGTGAGGATGCGATCCACATCCTCAGCTCTCCTCTCCCTCCGAGGTCGGGAGAGGCGGTCGCGAATCTCCTGGCGCTCCCTGTTCGATGCGTGCGCGAACAGGTGGGCCAGGATCAGAGTCCGCTTGGCCTCGTAGAGATCGCCCGCGAATTCCTTGCCGGTTGTCGTCTCCGGGAGGAGGTTCAATACATCATCCCGGATCTGAAAAGCGCAACCGAGGAGC
The DNA here is from genome assembly GCA_002239005.1 of Truepera sp. bin119. GTDB lineage: Bacteria > Deinococcota > Deinococci > Deinococcales > Trueperaceae > MPNL01. Next base: position 13,197 of record MPNL01000036.1, on the reverse strand, counting down.
CGACCTGCTTCGTGAAATCCCCAGGAGGGTTCCAGCCCGGCACACCAAGCGCCGAGCCTGAGAGGGCCAATGGCGGTGTAGCAGGCGGTCTTCAGGTAGACCATCTCGAGGTAATCTTGCTCCTTGATGTCGAACCGTCCCTCCTCAACCCAGGTCAGATCGAGATGCTGCCCCTCAACTGTGCGGTGGATGATCCAGACGAACTCATTGAGAATCTGGCGACCGCACGGGTGGTCAAAAGTGAGGTTGAGAAGGTATTCCCACATATACGCGTGTAAGGCGTCCCCGATGTTGAGGGCTATCGGGATCCCCAACTTCTTGTGTAGGGCTGGCAGACCCCGTCGGATGTCCGAATCGTCCTCAATGTCGTCGTGGATTAAGACCCAGTTCTGAAACGCCTCCAGTCCCGCGGCGGCGCCAAGGCCGTGTGTCCAGGGGGCGCCGTGTGCCTCCGTTGCGAGAAGGGTGGCCAAACCACGGATGCCCTTCCCCGATCGACGGGGGTACTCCCGGAGCAGATCGTAGAAGCGCCTCAACTCCTCGCCAGAGTGAGTTTCAGGCAGAATGGCGAGGACAGCCGCCCGGATCGCCTCGTGGCGTGCGTCATTCGCAGTCACCGCTACCCCAGATGGTTACGTTGCCCCGGGGGGGATCAGAAGATGATCTCTGTGAGCACCCAGGTCGCCAGCAGGAGGCCAAGGATGAAGATTAGCAGGTACGGAAACGACATCCGGTAGGTCGCCAGGATGAGATTCTGGATCTCCTGCCTGGTGAAGAGTTTGTTCTCTTGAGGAACGTCCACGGTCAGGGCCGCCGGATGCAGGCCTTGAGGTGGCCGGGACCCACCTCCTCGAGCGGAGGGTCGATATGCCGGCAGTCTTCTATGGCGATTGGGCATCGCGTGCGGAACACGCAGCCGGATGGGGGATTGATCGGACTCGGGATGTCACCCTCGAGGATGATCCGCTCCCGGTCTAGCGTGGGGTCCGGGATCGGCACGGCCGACAGCAGGGCCTCGGTGTAGGGGTGGACAGGGTTGGCGTAGAGCTCCTTTGCCGGGGCGACCTCCATGATCTTGCCGAGATACATCACGATGACTCTGTTACTTATGTACTCCACGACACCGAGGTCGTGCGCGATAAACAGGAGCGTGAGGCCAAGTTCTTCCTTGAGATCCTGGAGGAGGTTGACCACCTGTGCCTGGATCGAGACGTCTAGTGCTGAGACGGGCTCGTCGGCAACGATAAATTGCGGGTCGACGGCTAGGGCCCTGGCGATGCCGATGCGCTGGCGCTGCCCTCCAGAGAATTCGTGGGGATAGCGCCTCATGTGCCCGGCGGCGAGCCCCGTCTTCTCGAGGAGGTCGGCGACCCTCTCCTCTCTTGCCTTGCCACGCGCGAGATTGTGGATCTGCAGGGCCTCGCCGATGATGTCGCCCACGGTCATACGCGGGTTGAGGCTTGCGAACGGATCCTGGAAGATGATCTGCATCTCCTTGCGGTACTCGCGCAACTGTGATTTGGGCAACTTTGCGATGTCGGTACCCTCAAACAGGATCTCTCCGCTGGTCGGTTCGATAAGCCTGAGGATTGCCCGCCCGGCTGTCGTCTTCCCAGATCCAGACTCCCCCACCAGGCCGACAACCTCGCCACGTCCGATTTCGAAGGACACGTCCTCAACCGCCTTGACATTGGCGACCACGCGTGAGAAGATCCCTCCCCTGATGGGGAAATACTTCCGGAGATTGCGGACCTTGAGGAGCTCGCCATTGCCCTCGGTGGTAACGGCGTTTGCGGTTGGGGTCGAGAGGCTCACGACAGCACCTCCTCGGTGAGATTTAGTTCGTTCCAGCGGATGCACCGAACCATGTGGCCTCCACCCGAATCCGAGAGCAGGGGAATTTCGTCTTTACACTCATCAATGACGAAGCGGCAGCGCGGATGGAATGCGCACCCCTCCGGCAAGTAGAGGGGATTGGGCACGTTCCCGGGGATAGCCTCAAGCCGTTGCTGGTGAACTGCTGCTTTATCAACCCTCGGGATGGAGTTCAGTAGCCCTAGGGTGTAAGGCATCTTCGGGGCCCCGAAGATGTCCTTGACATCACCCTCTTCAACGGCGCGGCCCGCGTACATCACCACGACCCGGTCCGCCATTTCAGCCACCACCCCAAGATCGTGGGTGATGAACAGGATGCTCATGCCGATCTCATTCTGGAGGTTGCGCATCAGGTCGAGGATCTGAGCCTGGATAGTGACGTCGAGGGCGGTAGTGGGCTCATCAGCGATGAGAAGCTTTGGGCCGCAAGAGAGGGCCATCGCGATCATGACACGCTGGCGCATACCGCCCGACATCTGGTGAGGGTAGTTCTTGATACGCTTCTCCGGCTCGGGAATGCCCACGAGGTCGAGCATCTCGGCGGACATACGAAGTGCCTCGCGGTTGGACTTGTTCTGATGGAGGACGATGGCCTCAGCGATCTGATCACCCACTGTGTACACGGGATTCAGGCTGGTCATCGGCTCCTGGAAGATCATCGAGATCTCGTTGCCACGGATCCTCCGCATCTCCCTTTCGGGGCGGGTAACTAGATCCCTGCCTTCGAAGAGGATTTCGCCGTCCGCGATCCTGCCCGGCGGGGTGGGAATGAGGCGCATGGCAGAGAGGCTAGTGACCGATTTGCCCGAGCCCGACTCGCCCACCACTGCAAGTGTCTCGCCTCGACTGATGTGGAATGAGACGCCGTCGACAGCCCGAACTGTCCCTTCATCTGTATCGAAGTAGGTTTTGAGGTCGTTAACCTCCAAGAGTCGGTCAGCGGTAGACATAGCTCGATTCACTCCTCACGCTGTTTTTCCCTTCATTGAACTCCAACCATACCCCATCTGGGCCCGATAGGTTGCAAAGAGATCGAGATAATCGGCTCTTATCTGAGGAAATAAGCGAACTGATATGTGGGGTCGGACCCCTGAATATGCTTGGAGGGTCGACCGCCACCTGCATCACCGACGTTTCTTTGGGTCGAAGGCGTCTCTGAGGCCGTCCCCTACCAGATTCCAACTTAGCACAGCGAGGAAGATCGGTATACCAGGTATCAGCAACCAGGGGACGAACTGAATGCTGATACCTCGAGCTGTGGCGTCTCTGAGGAGCAGGCCCCAACTAGCCGTGTCGACCTCAGATGGACCCAGACCGATGAATGAGAGCCCGGTCTCGGCGAGGATGAACCCCGGGATGTCGAGGGTCAGTTGAACAATGACATAGCTCGCCGTCGCTGGAAGCAGGTGGCGCCAGAGGATGCGCGACTCACTCGCACCGAGCGCCTTTGCCGCCTGAGCGTACTCGAATTCTCGGATGCTCAGGATCAGCCCTCGAATGACCCTGGCAAGACCACCCCAGCCTACAAAGCCGAGAACGATCACCACCATCAGGAATAGCTGGGCGGAGGTCATTTGCAGGCCGAAGGCCTGCGCTACCGGGTTGCGTGGATCTCTAAGAAGGGAAGCGAGGACGATCAGCAGAAAGAGTCCGGGGATGGCGGCAAAGACCTCGACGAGGCGCATGATGAAGTCATCGACCCTGCCGCCGTAGAACCCTGCGAGACCTCCGAGGAGGAGACCCAGGAGGAGCGAGACCCACACCGCCAGGATGCCGATGGTGAGGCTGACCTGCCCCCCATAGAGGACTCTCGAGAAGACATCCTTACCCAGATTGTTGGTGCCCCACAGGAAGAGACGCGCGGGCTCGTCCACCCCGAACAGGTGGAGGTCGCTGGAGAAGAGCCCCAACACCTTGTAGGTTGCGTCGGGCCGGTGGACGAAGAAGCGGATCGGATAGCGTTCCCCGTCTCTGTTCTCGATATAGACCCGCTGCCGGGTAACGGGGTCTCGCTCTGCGGAGTACTCGTAGATGAACGGCCGGGTAAGTCTTCCTGTCTCGGGATGGAACCAGTGGATCTTCACGGGCGGTTGAAAGGCCGTCACCGGAAAACGGCGATACTCATTGAGATCGTAGGGGGCGAGGAAGCCAGCGAACATTGCGGACAGGTACATGGCGATGAGGATGCCCCCTCCGATCATTGCCGCCTTGTGCTTGCGGAACTGTTCCCAGACGACCTGGCCCTGGCTCTTACTCTGCCTCTCGAGAGGTGTCCCCGCATCGAGAGCCCTTTCTTTACGCATTGGAGAGGGAGGTCATTACGGGCTTTAGCCGTACCGAATTCGCGGATCGACTACGGCCAGGAGGAGATCGGAGATGAGGTTGCCAACCATGAGCAGGAGCGAGGAGATGACCAGGAGCCCAAGGACAACGTAGATATCCTGTTGCCGTATGGCTTCGAGGAAAGTGGGCGTGATGCCGGGCCAGGAGACTACGATCTCGACAAGGCCTGCCCCCCCGATGAGCGCAGGGAGGAGTCCGCCGATGCCAGCAACGAAAGGGATGATGGCGGGCCGCAGCGCATGCTTATAGGTTACCGAACGTTTCCCCAACCCCTTGGCCCTCGCCGTGCGGATGAAATCACTACCGAGGTGCTCAAGCATTTGCCCACGTAGGACGCGTGTGAAGCCTGCGATCCCGGAAGTGGCGACCACGAAGGCCGGCATAAGCATGTGCCAGAAGATATCGAGGAACTGTCGTATGGGGGAGAGATTGAGGTGGTTGGTGCTGGTCATCTGTGCGACCGGAAGGAGGAGCTTGTTGAAGCCGAACCACTCTCCCGTGTAGCCGCGCAGGAGGAAGATTGCGAGGATAAGGACTTGGGCGAAGAAGAAATTCGGGATCGCTAGGCCGAAATAGCTCACCGCACTCACCAACTGATCGCCGAGGGAATACTGTCGCACCGCCGAATACACACCGAGGGGGATAGCCACGGCCCAGAGCATGACGATGGAGAGGATCACGAGGTACATCGAGTTCCTTATCGGCCGGGCGATAAGATTGATAACCGGCTGGTTGCTGTCGAATGAGAGGCCGAGGTCGCCCTGAGCAATGTTGCCCATCCAGCGGAAGTACTGCACATACCAGGCCTGGTTCAGGCCGAACCGCTCCCGGAGCCGCTCGATGGTCTCCGGTCGAACGTTAGGTTCCAGTGCCTTCTGAGAGAGGAAATCCCCTGGCACCAGTTGGCTGATGATGAAGGCCAGGAGGGTCGAGCCGATGAAAGTAGGTATGAGGTGGAAGAACCTCCTGATGATGAAGGGGAGCAAGACATCCCTCCTGTAAATTAGGGGGGCAAGTGCAAGGCCTGGAATTGTAGAGGCGGGGAGGCATAGCCTCCTCGCCTCGCACGTCGGAATTTACGGCCTTTGGAAGGTAAGGGGGAGTTCGCGGAAACCGACGATGGTGTTGATAAGGCCGTCGGGGTGCTGGCCTCCGACGCGATTTAGCCAAGCCCCATGAGCAGCGGGGCTCACCGTGTAGATCTGGGGTTGCAGTTCAGCCTGGATCCGCTGGATCTCGAGGCCGATCTCGCGGGCGGCCTCGGTGTCGAGGGTTTCCCGGCCCTGGTAGTACAGCTCGGTCATCCGGGTCTCCTCCGGAGTCAGGCATTCGCCCGAGGTGTTGTACATATGCAGGTTGGTGCCGCAGGGGATGACGTTTGAGCCGAAGGGCCAGTCGCGGCTGCCGCCACGGAGACCGATGAGGATCGCGTCGAAGGGACGATCTTCACCGGTAGAGAGCAGCTGGTCGACCAGCAGGTTGAAGTCGAGCGCCGAGGTCTCTGCGTTCACTCCGATCTCGCGGGCGCTGTCGGCGAAGATCTGAAGGATCTGTTCGCGCTGCGAGTTGCCGGAGTTGGTCGCGAGCGTGAAGCCGAGTTCGTTGCCCTCAGCGTCGATCAGGATGCCGTCGTCGTTGGTGCTGCCAAAGCCGATCTCGGCCAGCAGCCGCGCGGCCTCTTCGGGGTCGTACGAGTACCGGGGCACGTCGTTGTTCACCCAGAAGTCGAGGACTTGATAGACATTTGACCACATCGCTGAGGCAGAGCCGCCGTAGACCAGTTCGATTATTGCGGGACGGTCAACGAGGTGGCTCATAGCGCGCCGGAAGTTTACAGAGCGGAAGAGTTCCTGCTTGAAGGGGTTACTGGCCATGTTCCAGTTGAAGACGATGAACTGGCTGCTGGCGACAGGGCTCACATTCTCGAGCACGGTGGCGTCGATGTCCCCGTTCTGCACGGCGACATTGATTAAGCCGACCTGATCGAGGTTCTGCGGGGCAAAGAGGTCGAGTTCGCCGGCGAGGAACAGGTTCAACTCGGCGTCGGTCGACTCGACGATGTTGGATACGACGGTGTCGAGGTAGGGCAGGGCGTTGCCCGCCTCGTCAACGTTCCACTCTCCCCAGTACTCGTTGCGCTCGAAGATCACCCGTTCGCCAGGTGTGAAGGCGACGGGGACCCAGGGGCTGGTCCACACCGTGCTCGCCACGTCGACCTCGGTGCCCCACTCAGCGATAAGTGCCTCGGCACCGCCAGCGCGGTAGACCTCACCAAGGATGTGGTCAGGAGCGGGGAGCAGCGCCACGACGGGGAAGGCGATGCGGTCCGGCTTCGGGAAGGTAAAGCGCAGACTGTCTTCTCCGGTGGCCTCGAGGAGGATCTGCTCGTCGCCGATGAACCAGGAGTCGTAGGCGTTCGAGCCGACATCGGGGTCGGTTTCGGCGAGGTAGCGGAACATGTAGTCCTGGATTGTGACCGGGGTGCCGTCGGACCACTTGATGCCGTCCCGCAGGACCACATCCACTACGGTGTTATCCTCAGAGACAGTAAAGCTCTTGGCCGCGTAGGGGAGCCAGACATCGGAGTCAGGTCCGCGGGTGATTAGGGCCGCCCCATCATCATCCGCAAGGTCGAGCACGGCGTTCGCCTCGGCCCTAACGAAGGGGTTGAGCGTGCGCGGATCCTCGATGTCGGAAAAGCGCAGCGTTCCACCGTACACGGCTTCACCCGGATTCGCAGTCCAGGCGTTGGGCCACACGAAGGCGTGACCGTCGGCCAACGCCAGCGAAACCAGGGCCAATACGGCTAGGCTAAGGATGAACTTTCTCATGCTACCTCCCAAGGTGTGATCGAAGGCAGGCTTCGGCCGCGGTCCCGGCCTGCACCTTCGCTTCGTACGACTCCCGTCAGGCTACCGCGCAAGCCCTTTGGGGCACAAGCCCTGCGGGTCCGTCCCGCTGGCTCCAGTTGAACCTCGCGTGAGGGTCTATAGCTATCTAGTTTCGTCCCCACTTGCTGAGGAATCTAGCACTCTGTGCCGCACACGTCAATTGTGCGCGCGGGTCCGATGGCGATATCCGCTATAGATGACCTGCCGGTTCCGGCGCTCTTACTGGGCGCTCTGGCAAAACCAAGTGGGGAGAGGAGGTGTCCCTGAGACGGGTTGCGGCGCAAGCTTGGTCACCCCGTCAGTAGAAGAGGCCACCTCCGCATGTAGGTACACCGAATTGCTTGATTGGGCTGAAATCTCTGTGACCCGGCCCGCTTTAGGGCGGGCTATCTAGGCACCAGTTGAAGGAGAAGTGCGAGTAGGCCCCAGATGACCCCTAGATAGATCGTCATCCGGTGGAGTCCTCCGGCGGTCCCCCCTGAGGTTGAGAAGTCGCCTCCACCGCCACCGAGGTCGCCGAGCCCACCTTGCTTCGGCTCTTGGAGGAGGATGATGGCCGTCAGGGCGAATGAGAGCAGTACGAAGGGTGCGAGCACAATCCAGAACATTTCGATCCGCTTTCCTCTCTAGTCAAGGGGTTGCCTTAGTCTTGCGCCTTGGCTGGTGCCGAGAGCGGGACTCGAACCCGCACGGGTCACCCCGGTAGATTTTGAGTCTACTGCGTCTACCAATTCCGCCATCTCGGCGCGCACCCGGGTTCTTGAGGGCCCGTGAGCAACCCATGATAGCAGCGCCACGAAAATGGGGTCAACATCATGAAGCAGGACTATAAGACGATGTTGATGAGCGATTCGCATCTGACACTACAGTCCTTATACGTCTAGCAATCCCTCTCGGTCAGCACGACATCTCTGCTCGCCATCGCAATCTGCTCCAAGGACGGGCTCTCTGGGTGCATCCGTCGCCAAGACAAAATGGCGCTAATAGAGGCTGTGCAAGTCACCGTACACCAGCAGGGCACTCCTCTGGTTCTGGATTCAGAAGGTTCTGGCTCAAGTCCAAACCCGCGTAGTCTGGGGCCGCCCTGTGGTCCTAGCGGGACTCTGTACGTTCGAGGGGCGCTCTCCGGCAGGATCGTCAGTCTCCTCAGGAGCGCTAGGGCTACCGGAGTTCACTTCCGAGTGTCAAGTTCGCAGGTCCGCTACCCCTGCCACTACGGCGTCGATACCTCAGCCCGGGAGGGGTTCGCCGCCACCCTAACTCGGTGGAGAGACTCCGCTTGAGGATCAGTAGCTGACTCGCCGACCTATCTTTGGCAAGGGACCTCGTCGGCGCAATTCGATTTCCCTCGCACTTGCCTCACCTGTTTCAGCGGTACTTGCCCTGCAGGCCATCCCGGGAGTGGAGGGCACTACAGGTACTAAAGAGTCTCGCGATCCCCTCTCGAACCAGAGGTCATGACCAGATTTGCGGGAGAGAGGCTTCGAGCTAGCGCTGCCCTTGGCCGAGGGTGAGGACAACGAACCGGATTAACCTCGGAATCCGGTGCCAGCGCCTAGGATCGGATCCGACCCGCCAGATCCATTCGAGCCTCCCTCTCCGGGCCCAGGTCGGCGCCCTGATTGCCGTCCCGGCCAGGATGTCCAAAGTCCCCCCCACGCCAATCATCACCGGCGTTGTGAGGTCGACCCGATTTTCGGCCAGGAATCGCTCCTGCCTCTCGCCGAGCCCGGCAAGGAGGAGTTGTGCCCCGGACCCTCGGACCATCTCGATGACACTCCGGACACCCTTGCCCCTGTCGAAGTAGCCATGGTGGGCCCCGGCGACGCTAGTTCCGTATCTGGCCTGAGCCTCTTTCGCCGCGCGCTCCGCAACGCCGGGCCTGCCGCCGAGGAAGAAGGTGCGAAGCCCCTCGCGTCCGCAGGATAGGACCCGCTCGACCAGTTCTACACCGGGGACTCGTTCCGGGAGGGCGTAACCCCTTCTGCGCGCAGCCCAAACGATGCCGACACCGTCAGCCACCGTGAGATCGGCACTCTTAAGGGCGCTAGCGAGGGCGGGATCAGTGGTCGCCCGCACCACAGTTTCGGGGTTCAGGGTTACGACTATCTTTGGGGTTGAGGGTGCACCTTGAGTCGCTTCCAGGATCCAAGCCGCCGCCTCCTCAAGGGTAAGAGGGTCGAGGAGATAGCCCAGAACCTCCGGCACTTGAGGGTGCACTAGGGTCTGCGGCTTCGAAAACGGTAGAGTCGCTCGTCCGATTGTCCGCTTTCGAGCACGGGGACCTCGTCGCACTGATCGATGAGGCTGGCGAAGGCGAGGTCTTTGTCCTGATTGTGGCGTCGTAGGAAGTGGCCGGCGACAGACTGCCACAACCCCTCGAGCGGATCGGGGAAGGCGCGCAGCAGGCTTACTGAGAAACGGCCTGCACCCTTGAGCGTCACCTCGGGTGCCATGGACTTTAGCCTCGCCGCGAGGAATCCCGCAGTGAGGGCGTCATCGAGATCCTCCCCCCCCCTGAAGCCACAGCAAACCACCGTGATGGAATCCCAGCCTGCCTCTACTGCCACTTCGCACGCGGCTGTAGCATTATAGAGTGAGCCGAGAAGGAGGTCACTCGCGCCTCTGGTCGCCTCCATCGCCTTGGAAGCGTCGTTGGCCACCATGATGGCACTCTTCCCCTGAACGTCAACGTAGCTGAGTTCCGCAGGGGAGCAACCGTGATTGAAGCCTTCGGGAGGGAAACCGTCGCGTTCCCCTAGGAGCAACTCGTTGTTGCCGAGCTTTCGGGCTAGTTTCACGCTCGGGGTGATTGTTAGGTGCGCTAGGCCATTGCTGAATAGTAGGGGGGCGACCGTACTCGCCCTGAGCACGTCGATGAGGATGACAGCACCCCTATACGGGGGTGTGGGGAGCAAGTCGACGCGCAGACGCATTTCCTAATTCCGGGTTCCAGAGGCACTTAATGCCAGCACCAGCAGGCTTAAGAGCTTGAGGGGTTACCCCGATCACTTACTTTATGTGTATATCATGCGTCGCTCGGTCCCCATGGCTCGCCCGGTTGGATGGAGGTTGCAAGACAGGAATCCTCCTTGCCTCTGCTGTACACTGGTGCGTGCCAGCCTCCCAACCTATGCAGGACCCTTTCCTGATGAGCTATCTCCGGGGCGATCTGGCCCCGTTTTTCGAGCTGTCGGCGGGCTCCTTGGACGAGGCGTTGGACCTTCCTCGTGGGGGGATGCCAGAAGGAATCAGGCGCGCTCTGGAGCGATCCGCCCGGCGGCATGCGGCCCCTCAAGCGGTCTTCGAAAACCTCAACCTCTTGGCGCAGCCTAGCACCCGTGTCATCGTAACTGGGCAGCAGCCAGGGCTCCTCCTAGGTCCCTCCTATGCACTCTCCAAGGCCATGACCGCTATCCGTCTTGCCGAGAGCCTCGCTAGTCTAGGTCGCCCGGTGATTCCTGTCTTTTGGGTGGCGAGCCAGGATCACGACCGTGCCGAGGTAGACCACGCCTATCTCCTTGATTTTGACGAGCGGCTACACCGGATTGGCGTCGACCTCCCCTCCGAGGTCGCCTCGGGTCGGATGCCTCTCTGCGGCTCGGCGGTCGACGCAACCCTGGCGGCGCTGAGGGAGGTGCGGGCCCCCCGCCCTTTCGTTCGAGAGGTTAGCAACCTGCTCGAGGCCTCGGCAGCGGTTTCCCGGACCTTCGCAGACTGGTTCGTGGGGCAGATGTATGCCCTCGTCGGTCGCCTTGGTCTGGTTGTCCTTGACCCGCTCGATGATGAGATTGTGCCCCACTTCAGTGAGGTACTTGTGAGTGAGATCCGAGAGCCCTGCGCCTCCGTTGCGGCGATTCGGAGGGCGGCTGAGGAGCTTCGGGCAAGGGGGTTTGCACCGCAGTTGGGTCGGGGTGCGCAGGCAACCAACCTGTTCATTGAGGACCGGTCGGATCTTCCCCGCAGGGTCCTGCTGAGGTTCGACGGTTCCTCTTTCTTTCACGATAATCGATTCTTTACCGAGGAGGAGTTGTGTGCTCTGATTCGGGATCGACCCGGTATCATCACCCCGGCCGCTGGCTTGAGGCCGATTACGCAGGATGCCGTTCTGCCGAACATCGCCACAGTCGTGGGCCCAGGAGAGCTCCGGTACATTGCCCAGCTGAGGGGGGTCTACGAGCACCACGGCGTGGCGATGCCTCTCATCTGGCCCCGAGCATCGGTTACGGTCCTCGAAGCCCCTGTTCGACGCATCCTCTCGCGTCACGGACTCGATTACCGATCGATCCTCTCGGATTCCGAGGAGGAATTCGGAAGGGTTGTGCTCCGCTTGCACGGTTACAGATCGGCCTTCGATGAGGTAGGTGCGATCCTGGAGCAGGGTTTCCGTGGCCTCCTTGACCAGGTGTTGGGGATAGACCCCACGCTCGTCAGGTCCGTTCGCCACGCTGAACGCACCCACCGAAGGGTGCTTGATCATCTACGTGCGAAGGTGATCCGGGCAGCGGTGGAGCGAGACGAGATCATGCGCCGACAGTTCGAGCGCCTGAAGCGGCACCTCCTGCCTTTGGGCTATCCGCAGGAGCGTGTCATTAGTCCCTACTCCTTTATGCTCAAGTTCGGTGCAAGCTCGTATCTTAGGGCTCTTGAGGCTATCGATCCAAGTGGGGAGCAGGTCATAGAGTTCTGAGGCCTTGAACAGTGAAGTTGCTGCTCCAAACGAAATTCATCCCAAATCGCTTCCGATGCAAACCATGTCCGAGTATCCATCGCTACGAAGTTCAGCTGGCGATGGAGTTGCGCGGAAGCCCATCGCGGATCCGATCCCAACCGATCTGGAAGACTGCGTCAGGCACTAGGATCCTGGCTTCCCCTCGACACGGGAGCTTCTTAGCATCCTCTTGAGAATACCAGTCCGTACTGTCTCCGTCTTATAGTGTCGATTCCCTCTGTAAGGTCTTAGAATGCCGACCGTTCCTGAGGCTCATCTCATCGGAAGAGGGATCGGTACCTGCGGGGAACGATCCCACCATGACGGTGTCGGTTTCTGCCATGATGGCCTTGCGAATGTCGCTCGTAATTCTTGATTCTGCTGTTGGCTGTTAGCGAGACCCCGCTTCCAGTGGTGACTCCAGGGTCGCTGTGAGTTCCGTCATCCCGACCTCGGTAACCACCCTGTGTGGTGCAGATGCTCCGTGTTCCGATGCCAACTTTGGAGACGGACCTCGTCGTCTGAGGCTGTGTACTCATCCATTTCGGTCCCTCAGTTGGTTGCGCCAGACTTCCGGGAGGCGGGTTGCCCCGCCCGACCGGTCGGTCGGGATGTGAAGCGTTTGGGCGGTGGCCAGCAGCAGTCCGTCTGCACCTTCGAGTATGTAGCTGAAGGTCATACGTCGGCTCAGAACCTCGTCGAGCGAGACCCAGATGGCAATGAGGTCGTCGAAGGCAGCTGCTCGGCGGTAGCAGATGTTGAGTCCAGCAACAGCCAGAGAGATTCCAGAACGCTCAATCTCTGCGTAGCTTATAGCTCGCTCGCGGAGCCACTCTATACGCGCGGCCTCGAGCCACACAGCGTAGGAGGAGTGGTGGGCGACCCCCATCTGATCTGTCTCTGCGAACCTCACACGAATCTTGATCGTAGGCTTGCTGCGAGCCATGGTCCGGCAGCATACCCCGGCTGCAGTTCAGCCCAAAGTGAATTAGATCCCGGAAGGGTGCATTTCCCATCCCTATCAGAACCTACTACCCCAGCAACCTGCCCAGAAGGCGAGCTACAGCGAACTCTTAACCATTGCAATCGTAGGTGAGATCCTCACTCAACCCCATGAGAGTACCTGGTACTGGATCGTCAACCAACTCTTCAGAGAACTGTAAGGACGGCGGGGTCCCCCCTTGGGGGGTACAAGATCGGCTTCGTTGGGCCCGTAGACCCGTAGAGTCTGTTTTTGGAGGTTCTTGCTCCGGGTCCCCAAGCTGCCCCACTACAGCCGCTATCACCGGATCTTGCGGAATGCCGAGAGGCTAGTGGCCAAGCTCGCTCTATCGGTGCTGGGGGATGACCGGATCCATCTGATCGACAGCAAACCAC
>MPNL01000004.1 GCA_002239005.1 Truepera sp. bin119 | reverse complement strand
GGATGGGCACCATCTTCGAAGAGTTGGTCAGGCGCTTCAACGAGGAGAACAACGAGGAGGCGGGGGAGCACTGGACCCCCCGTGATGCGGTCGAGTTGATGGCCAAGCTGGTCTTCCTCCCGGTAGCTGACCAGATCGAGTCGGGTACCTATCTGCTCTACGACGGTGCCTGTGGTACCGGCGGGATGCTGACCGTGGCTGAAGAGACTTTGCAGCGATTAGCTGGTGAGCGGGGCAAGGCGGTCTCCACCCACCTCTACGGTCAGGAGATCAACGCCGAGACCTATGCCATCTGCAAGGCCGACCTGCTGCTCAAGGGGGAGGGGGAGGGGGCCGACAACATCAAGGGGGGTCCGGAGTACTCGACCCTGGCCAACGACGCCTTCCCCGGTAGGGAGTTCGACTTCATGCTCTCCAATCCCCCCTACGGCAAGAGTTGGAAGAGCGACTTGGAGAGGATGGGAGGGAAGCAGGGGATGCGCGATCCCCGCTTCCTGATCGAGCATGGCGGTGATCCGGAGTACTCGCTGGTCACCCGCTCGAGCGATGGTCAGCTGCTCTTCCTGGTCAACAAGCTCAGCAAGCTGAAGCGGGAGAGTCCCTTGGGGAGCCGGATCGCCGAGGTCCACAATGGTAGTTCGCTCTTTACCGGGGATGCCGGTCAGGGGGAGAGCAATATCAGACGCTGGATCATCGAGAACGACTGGCTCGAGGCGATCGTCGCTCTGCCGCTCAACATGTTCTACAACACCGGGATCGCCACCTATATCTGGCTGCTCACTAACCGGAAGCCCGAGCATCGTAGGGGGAAGGTGCAGTTGATCGATGCCACTCAGTGGTATCAGCCCTTACGGAAGAACCTGGGGACCAAGAACTGTGAACTCGGCGAAGCGGATATCGACCGGATCTGTCAGACCTTGCTCGAGTTCGAGGAGAGTGACCCGAAGGGTCCGTCTTTGCAGACCCGAGCGAAGCGAGAGTCCGTTCCAAGCAAGATCTTTGACAATGCCGACTTCGGCTACTGGAAGGTCACGGTCGAGCGGCCGCTTAGGCTCGAGGGGGCCGATCCGAACCGGGTCTACAAGGCTGCTGAGATCAAGCGGCTGAGAGAGACCCGAAGAGTCCGTCCTTGGGGCGAGCCCAGTGAGAGTGCTCCCCCGATCATCAGGAAGATCCACAAGCGGGGGACCGAGGCCGACCCATTAAGGGGGCTGTTTGCGACCACGATCGACGGTAGACCCGCAGTGGTGGAGTACGAACCGGACTCCGACCTGCGGGACAGCGAGCAGATCCCGCTTACCGAGCTAGGTGGGATCGACGCCTTCCTCGAGCGTGAGGTCCTCCCCTATGCCGCCGATGCCTGGTACCGGCCTGACAAGGTAAAGATCGGCTATGAGATCAGCTTCACCCGCTATTTCTACAAGCCGCAGCCGCTAAGGAGCCCCGAGGAGATCAGGGAGGATATTCTGGCGGTGGAGCGGGAGACTGAGGGGTTGTTGGGGGAGATTTTAGGGGCGGGGCAGCAATGAACTATACCCGAGAGGATCTGTTACCTCGAATCTCACACCTTCAGCAGTGTCTTTCTGTGGACAAGAGACCAATCGGTCTCTTTCTAGGGGCAGGTTGCCCTATGTCTATTCAAGATGAAAATCGGTGTCCCCTTATTCCCGACATTGCTGGGATTAGCAAGTTGGTTCGTGAACAACTGCAACAGTGTGCTGAACACAGAAACCTTTGGGGAAAAGTTGACGGCAACCTAAAGAAGGATGGTAACTGCAATCCAACTGTGGAAGATTTTCTCTCTCACGTTCGAGCACTTGAGGCAGTTGTGGGAAACGATAAGGTACGTGGCCTTTCTGCTCAGCAACTACAAACGCTGGATAGCGCCGTCTGTAATCTGATCCACCGAACCGTCAACAAGAAGCTTCCTAGCGACCAGACGCCATATCACAGTGTTTCGTTATGGGCGCACGCGACACAGCGCAAGTTTCCCATTGAAATTTTCACAACCAACTATGATCTGCTGTTAGAGCAAGCACTTGAGAAGTCTCGTGTCCCGTACTTTGACGGTTTCTCAGGTGTGCTAAGGCCCCTTTTTGACCCACTCCTGCTGGAAGGAGACTTACCACCTTGGACACGTCTGTGGAAGCTCCACGGGTCAATAAACTGGTATCAGAATGAGAGCCGGGAGGTTTTCCGGGGAACCGTGAGAGAAGACGGACCAAGACGAGTCATCCATCCTTCACATCTCAAATATCAAGAGAGTAGACGGATGCCCTACTTGGCTATGGTTGATAGGTTTCGCTCATTCTTGAAGTCGCCTACTGCTGTACTTATCCTTTGTGGCTACTCTTTTCGCGACGATCATATAAACGAGACGATCATACAAGGACTACAGCATACACAGACCGCCGTAGCTTTTGCCCTGATGTTTGGCCAGCTCGGAGGATATGATAATGCTGTTAACCTTGCTACGAATCAGCCTAATCTCAACGTTTTTGCGCGTAACGGTGGGATTATTGGTGGGCGGCGAGTAGAGTGGTTGGAAAGGGACTCTGAATCACTTCCAGCCGATACTGGTAGCGCAGTGACTTGGGAGCAAACTGCTTCTACCGATGGTCAAACCAAGTACAAGGCTGAATTCAAGCTTGGGGACTTTGCAGTCTTCGGGAAATTCCTGCAAGAGATCGTGGGAAACGTTCGATCAATATCCGTAGAGAACTACAGGGATGCATTATAATTCCACCTATTTAGGTACCGTTCAAGATGTCCAGGGTGCAACGGTCAGCGTTGCACTCGACAAGGACACGATTTCGGGCTTGGTTTTCATCGACGGTCATGGCTATCGTATTGGGCAGATTGGGAGCTTCATCCGCATCCCTATCGGCTTCGTTGATCTGTTTGGGATCGTATCTCAAGTTGGGGCTGGAGCGGTCCCTGAGACGCTGGCTCACACTGAACCGTATGGGTACCGGTGGCTCAAAGTGCAACTTATAGGTGAAGGTCAACGCTCAGGACCTTTTCAGCGTGGTGTCTCGCAGTATCCGACAATCAATGATGAAGCTCATTTGGTCACCGAACAGGACTTGACAAAAATCTATGGAAAGCCAGATGAGCCGGGCCATGTCCGCATCGGGGGCGTCGCGAGCGCGGAATCCATCCCGGCACTGGTTGATGTTAATCGGTTGGTAACTCGACATTGTGCTGTCTTGGGTACGACAGGTGCGGGCAAATCCACGACGGTAGCCAACCTCCTTGCATCCTTTTCGGATCAGGATCGGTATCCATCCGCACGCATTATTGTCCTAGATATCCATGGTGAATATCACACTGCCTTGAAAGATAGAGCTACTATCTTTCGCATCAACGCGGATACGAGCAGGGACGAGGAGCCATTATTTGTCCCATATTGGGCTTTGAGCTTCGATGAGCTACTGAGAGTTACTCCTTTCGGAGGAGTCTCCGATACTGACCGTGTTGCCCTTGTCGATCAGCTTAAGCGGTTGAAACTGGCCTCCCTTCAGGCCAAAAGCCGTAGCGGGGTTACTCCTGATACCATGACAGTGGACACCCCAATACCGTTTAGCATTCATCGCTTTTGGTACGAATTATACCGTGATGTGTTGTCACACCACACTGCACAAGGCGTAAACCAAACCAGAGACACGGAGGCCATCGCCTGCGATGCAGAAGGCGAGAAGCTGATCGGCGACATCATGACTGTGCAACCACCCGAATACCTTCCGATTACAGCAGGAGGTTCTAATCGGGTGTACTTGAGCGCGAGCTCTCTCAACATTCGGAGGCAACTGGTTGCTGTCGAGTCTCGTTTGAAAGACACGAGGTACGATTTTCTGTTTCGTCCGGGTCCGTGGTGTCCAGAGCCGAGTCACCAAGACCTCAACGCTCAACCTACAAAAGACTTAGACGCGCTCTTGGAGTCGTGGTTGGGTGGGAACAAGCCAATCACCATACTCGATCTGTCCGGGGTTCCAGAGCTTATCCTGATGGATCTGATTGGAGTGCTTCTCAGGTTGTTATTCGATGCACTGTTTTGGGGCCGCCACCTTCCTGAAGGTGGAAGACGCAGGCCATTACTTATAGTGCTTGAAGAAGCCCACTCTTATCTCGGAGTTGGAAATATCGGGCCAGCGGCAACTGCAGCCCGACGTGTTGTAAGGGAAGGCCGCAAATATGGGTTGGGGGCAATGATTGTGAGCCAGCGGCCTTCAGAGATCGACTCGACAATCCTGTCACAGTGCGGAACCATCTTTGCTATGCGTCTTGCGAATGACACTGATCGATCTCACGTTGCAGGGGTAGTAAGCGATAACCTCGAGGGACTTTTGAGTATGCTGCCAGCATTGCGTACAGGCGAAGCGATTGTCATTGGAGAAGCCGTTCACTTGCCGCTGCGCGCCATCGTAGACGCGCCAGCCAAGAATCGCCGTCCCGATAGCGATGACCCCTTGATATATGACCCGGACGCTGCCAGAGGTTGGAGTCCCCAGAGGCAATCAAAAAACTATAATCTCCTGCTCGAAAAATGGCGCAGCGAAAATCCAAAAAGCACACAGGATTCTGGAGTGAAACCATGCGAAGAACCCCAGTAAGCTCATCTCATCTGACGTCCGTAGGTTACGAACCGAACTCTTCGACTCTTGAGATCGAATTCCACAACGGCGCAGTGTATCAATACTTCGATGTTCCTGAGTATGAATGGCAGGCTTTGATGCATGCAGGCTCACATGGGACATACTTTAGTGCTCACATCAGAGACGTGTACCGTTATGTAAGGCTTTGAAGGTTCGACCGTATGGCACCCTTCATCCCTACCTTCAAACCCTACCCAACCCATAAGCCTTCCGGAGTGGAATGGCTTGGCAACGTGCCAGCACATTGGGACATTGAGCGCGCTAAGTGGCTGTTTCAGAAGATGGAGCGGCCGGTTCGCGACGAAGACGAAATCGTCACATGCTTCCGCGATGGCGTCGTGACGCTTCGCAAGAATCGGCGGGAAGCGGGATTTACAGAGTCTCTGAAGGAGATCGGTTACCAGGGTATTCGGCAGGGTGACCTGGTTATCCATGCTATGGATGGTTTCGCTGGAGCTATCGGTGTTGCCGATTCGGATGGTAAGGGGACCCCTGTCTACTCAGTCTGCAAACCCAGATCACAGGTTAACGCCTACTTCTACGCATACACCCTACGCGAAATGGCGCGCAACGGTTGGATACAAGCACTCGCCAAAGGGATTAGGGAAAGGTCTTCTGATTTCAGGTATAGAGATTTCGCTGTGCAACCGTTACCGTTTCCCCCCCTCCCCGAACAAACCGCCATCACCCGCTTCCTCGACTACACCGACCGACGCATCCAACGCTACATCCGTGCCAAACAGAAGCTGATCACCCTCCTCGAGGAACAAAAACAGGCCATCATCCACCAGGCCGTCACCGGCCAGATCGATGTCCGAACCGGTCAGCCCTATCCGGCCTATAAGGACTCGGGCGTGGAGTGGTTGGGGGAGGTGCCGGAGCATTGGGGGGTTATAGGTCTGAAGCGCGTGTTGACACAACTCATAGACTGTGAGCACAAGACCGCTCCTGCTGTTACTGAAAGTGACTACTTCGTAATTCGGACAGCAGCAGTGCGTGGCGGGAACCTCCACTGGGAGGGTACTTACTGTACTGACAGCTCCTCGTATAAGGAGTGGACGAAACGAGGTGTTCCTGAACCTGGCGATGTCATCTTCACACGAGAAGCACCGGCAGGAGAAGCGTGTCTGGTGCCGGAAGGACGTCGAGTTTGCCTCGGCCAACGCACCGTTCTGCTAAGGCCCGATCACACCCAATATGACCCGCGTTTTCTAGTTCACATGATATATGCTGGGCCGCCGAGGACACGCATACAATTGGCATCACAGGGATCAACGGTTGGCCACTTCAACATTGATGACATCGGGTGGATGCCGGTGCTACTCCCCCCCTTAGATGAACAGAAGCAGATCGTTGAGGTCCTGCAGCATATGACTTGCAGGATAGATAGGGCGCGACAGGGCTCGGAGCGTGAGGTGTGCCTCCTGAGCGAATACCGCACCCGCCTCATCTCCGATGTGGTGACCGGCAAACTCGACGTCCGCGAGGCGGCAGCCAAGTTGCCCGAGGTCGACCCCCTCGAGACCGAAGCCGACCTAGAGACCCTCGAGCCAACCACTGAACTAACCGAAGAGCATGAAGCTATCGCAGAGGGGGCCTGAGCATAGCCACTGACATCTCAGAACGGGGGCTCGCCTACTCCGCGGTGGCCCACGCAGGCTACCTCGGCCTGGTGGTACTGTCGGCGTCCGGGCAGCGCTCTGGTATCTCGCTGCCTACGCGCTTACGAATATCGGGGCGTTCGCGGTGTTGGTGCTCCTCGGCGACCGGGATGACCTTGGCGACGACTTGGGTCGCCTCGCCGCTCTGGGGACTGTGCTATTCGGGATCTTTCCCGGATGGTGGTTGCAGCTGATCAGCACAGGGCAGCGGTTGATCGCTGGCCTGTGAGGTGTTCTGGGAGGGACGTGCTCGGGTCCTTCCGGGGTCTACTCATCTTTACTAATTTCTAAACTTCGAGCTAGGGTTTGTGCTGACGACCGCTTGCCTGCTTAAGCAGGTTCAGACTCTATAACCAGGCACCGTGCGGGAAGGGCAAGCCTCCTACGGAGCGAAGGGTCACCACCCTCATCATCGAGAAATAGTTGGCGAATCACCTCGTCTAATTCAACCGTTGGACTATCCCCTAGTAGGAACTCCGGAAGGTCTCTTGGGACTGGATTGGTCAGATCATCGGGAGCCTGGTACGTCGAGTAGTCCGCAGAGCCTACAGCTCTCCTGTGGATGAGGGCACTTACGCAACTTGGGTGGAAGAGGCACCTCCAGGGGATAGCGCGTTGGTCCTGATGAATGGCGGTGAAGTCCTTTCTATGACCCGGTTTGTGTACGATCTCTACTGCGTCGAGAGGGACAAGTGTGCATCCCATCTGACGAACATCTGGCTGTTGGAAACAATGCCAATGTCGAACTGCTGTGGACGTATCCACATTGTTGTAAAAACAGTAGAGTGGTATGGCACCGACGCAGTTCGCAAATCGTTTCAACGCAACGATCTGAAGTCCCGATTTGTGCCGAATCCGATAATTGTAACTACCTGAGGTATTAAGTATTATTTTTTTGGCTTGGACGGCATACCGGATATAACCTTGGTCCCTATTTCCTATGAACCACATCCAATCGAATCCGTAGCGACTCTCTTCTTGTTTTGTAACCCTCGTGACCTTAATCCCGTTTAAACCAGCCGTTGCTATTTCGAGTTCAGTTATGTCGGTTACTGAATCCTCGGATATGGCGAGTTTCACCTTCCTTGCATGACCCAGCCAATCCCATGTTGTTCCTGCCAGAGACTCGAACAATTGGAGCGCACCTATAGGGAATGATGCTCCTGTCGGTGGTATATTGCCTGTTACAGGATTCATTCAAAGACCTATCCCAAACCTGCCGTTGACAGCGATTCGACTCCCCTGATGACTAATGCTAGCAGTCTCGCGGACTTGCTTGTCAGTGGTGAATCGGCTTCGCTCTCACTAAGTCCCATGGCTCTCAGGACGTGGGACGGTCCGGGGATGCCTGAAGTACAGGCAGCGCTTGTGGACGCCGCGAGCCGAGGCTGAACTGTGCCCAATATGTCTTGAGTGGCAAACCCATCAAACCGCAAGTTGGCATTTCCGGGGTGTCGCCATTCCCCCTTAGGGCCGTTAACACTAGGGGGTCTCTATAGCCTTGAGCCAGTGTTGTCTACGCGAGCGGCAGTAATCATGGACCTTGGCATCTACGCTAGGAAGCTGGAAGGGGAGGGAAGAGAGGTCGTCGCAACCGGGATGCCTTGCACTGCAGGCTGAGATGTTCTGAAACCGTGACTAGGGAGTGCAAAGCCCTCAATCTTATCGTTGGCCTCTAATAGCCCTGGCACTATGGTGCCTCGAGTCGCGGGCGTCGCTGGCTGTCAACCCCTTGGCGGAAACGGGTCGTTGCCGTAGGAGTGGCGTCTCTGGATATGGCCGTCCCTGCGGTGGATGATCGATTCGCTACCCTGATGGGGAACCGGCCTCGAGATCCTCTCCGGGCAGGCCGGTAGGGGTGGCCGAATACAGGACGGACCCGAAGAGTCCGATCTTACAACTTCTCATAGCTCGGCTCACCATCGCTGAACAGGACCACTCCCTGGGGGTAAGATAGACGAGAAACGGCGTCCTGCAGGACTTGTTCCACAAGCCTCTCATTCCTTTCTCCCGTGGCAAAGGCCACCACCAACCTGGTAGCTGGGTCGATCACTTCAGCCTGCCAGAACTGCTCGCGCTTACTGCCGACGAAGCCCCAGCGCTCATCGGCCTGCAAGCCGGTGCTGGCCAGCTGTTGGACCCGCTGGTCGTGGAAGCGTAAGGACGGATTCGCTGGATCAGCCTGCCGTCCCAACTGTGAGGCTAAGCGCCGGATCGCTTTAGGGGTAACGCCTGTGAGTCGGGCGGTACCCTTCACCGAGGTGCCTTCAGCCAGCTGCAAGGACGGATTCGCTGGATCAGCAATAGCGCAGGCTTTGATCTCCCCGATCTTGCTGCTCCACAAAGGAGTGTTCTTACGTTCACTGAACTCGCTCTGGCAACTCCGGCAGAGTAAGTAACGGATCCGGTCTGGTCCGTAGATCTTGCGGACTCTGAGGTTTCCTTGGCCTGGCTGACCGTAACTGGGGCACTCATGATTGACGCAGGCTAAACTTGCTATTGGAGGTCTGTTTGTATTTTTCACATGGTGCAGGATGCACCAGGACTGGCCTCCCCCCTTTGGGGGGCAGAGACAATCTCACGTTACGACCGGAAGCTCCTGACTTGCTATAATTACAGCAAGCCTATCTGAGGAGCGAAACCACGATGGTTCTGGAAACATCCGCAAGCGAGAGCACGTCGCTGTTGGAAGGACTGAAACAGAGTGCTGGCCAGCCTACGCTGACTCCGTTCCGCAACCGAGCGAAACTCGTCGGCAGCGTGTACACGATCTCGTACACTAGTGCTGTAGTCGCCGTGTATGACTACGACCGGGAGCAAGCTGGTGGTCTGCCCAAGAACGCGTTTCTGATGGCAGCCAAGCTAGACGGCGACAAGTCGTTCATCCTGCTTAGAATCCAGAACGAGGCCCGCCTCCCGGCTGCTGCTGCCAACGACCAGACCAGGCAAGAAAGCATCGAGGACTCGGGAAACCAAGGGTCCTGGGCGGACCGACTCCCCAACTGGGTAAAGGATAAAATTTCCCTGCACGGACTGGAATGCTCCGTCCTAGGTACTTTCATTGCCCGTGAAGACGGCACCTACCGCTACGCAGAAGACATCGCCAACTACTACGCCGTTAATGAACTGATGGTGTGGAAACCAGACGCAGAATCGCTGAACCTAATCGTAAATCACCAGCACCGCACCAACGACATCCCAATCGCCCGTAAAGCAGCCAAAATAGGCCGCACCAGATTCGCAGCCGCGGATTCCGACAACGCGACAATAGCCGACTTCAGGATCAACCCCACAGACATCATGAAAAGGCGTACCGCTTACTTCGGTATGTCGCGCTCTGGCAAATCCAACGGCCTCAAAATCGTAGCCGAAAACATCTACCGGATTCGGGAGGACAACCCCGAACACCGCGTAGGGCAGGTCATTTTTGACCTGAGCGGCGAATACGCCCAGGACAACTACCAGGACGGCAAGGGCCTGCACCGCGTCCACGAAACTATTGGGCTACCGCGGCAGTCCGAGGTAGCGACTTACGGGCTGATTCCCGTGGATTGGGATAAATGCCGGAATGTCATGAAGCTGAATTTCTTCGGGGACCAGATACCACGCGATTGGCAGGATGACCAAGACACGAGGCTGGTCGAACAAGCCTTGGATCAGATGCTGGCGGGCAAGGAAATCATCAAAGGCATCATGGCTAACGAAACGGCACGCTACACGACCGCTTTCAGGGATGCAGATCTGACAGTACAACCCACTGCCGCCGGCGACATGAGCGCCAAAACACGATACTACCGAGCGGTTCTGGCTTATCGGACAGCACTGGCGGCCGCTGGACTGCAGACTCCAGAGTGGGAGCCGACCATTCGAGGACCGGGCCTACACTCAATGTTCTCAAAGGATCTCATTGATGCCCTGCATCGAGACAAGAATACCAGCACTGATAACCAAACCGATTATCACCAAGCGGCCACCATCCTCCAAGCGGCGGTCAACAACCAGTTCAAAATCACCTGGGACCAACTCATCACAGTGTTCACCGCCCTGTCCCGATTCATTGAAGACAAAAGGGGACACTTCGACACCTTTGAACAGCGCTACATCACCAACGTGAGCCGGAGCCACGAGTCTTGGGCCGATCCCAGATTCCGCGCTGTCCTTCGTATCTTCGAATCCCGAAATGGGCCCAGGACTTTCCAGAGGGTTCGGGAGCAACATGACCCCGGTACCACCAATGACTTCGCCGAAGCCGTAGTGGAGGACCTGAGGCAAGGGAAACTGGTCGTCATCGACCAATCGGCTGGCGATCCAGAGCAAAACCAAGCCGCAGCCGAACGGATCATGTGGCGCATCTTCCGGTCCCAGCAAGACAGGTTTAGGAGCGTTCTGGCTCAGCATGACCCATCCGCGCCCCCGGACGCATCCCAAGCGACGAAAGGGCACATCATCATATACATCGAGGAAGCCCACAACCTGTTACCCCGCGCCAACGCCCGCGACAACTTGACGACCGTATGGGCGAGGGCTGCGAAAGAGGGTAGCAAACTCAACATAGGCATGGTGCTGGCGACACAGGCGCCCAGCTCTGTAATGCCCGAAATCCTCAGCGAAACCGACAACTGGGTGCTGTCCTACCTCAACTCGGGCGCTGAGCGGCGCGTAGTAGCGGACTACATGGATTTCGCCGATTTCATCGACCAGATCGGTAGAGTCAGCGAGCAGGGGTTCGTGCGCATCAGGACGTTGTCGCAGGCCTACACAGTGCCAGTCCAACTTGACAAGTTCAGTATCGAGGACGAGGATGTCGGCAATACGACTGATCCTAGCCAGAGCACCTTTCAAGCTGAGAACGGCCACAGCACAGAGCAACCACCGTTGTAGTGAGGCGTCATGCCATACGAAAACGAACGCGCTGGCCTAGCGGCGATTCGAGCCATTGCCGAGAAAGGGGTGGTGGACGAATTTCGCCAGGAACTACAGGACAGGCACACTGGACAACCGTTGCCGATCCCTCCATTCCAACCCTGCCCTGCAGGAACCTCGCGAACCCACATCTTGGCTATAGATGGGTCGGATGTCTACCAGCCGATCCCGGGAGCGCTTCCATCTACGGAAGCTGGCTTGGTTTCCCTAGGGATGGTAGTAATGGACCTGAAGAAGCTGAAAACGTTGCAACGCCTCCCGGAGAGCGGTGCGGTCAACCCGCGGCTCCTGCGAGAAACTGAAAGAGGCCAAAGCCTGGGAATGATGCTCCCAGGCATGAACGCTGGAAAAAAGGACGGCACAGACCCAAAAACCTGGTTCAGGCAGATTTTCAACAGGGAACTGGAAAAGGCAAACGTCGGCGGCGAGACCTTTGCCGAAACGCTGCATCATCTGCTCGGCCCCAACCACAAAGTCGACCACTGCCCTAACCCAGACTGTTCGAAAGAAAACTTGAGCTTGCCGCGCCCGGGCCAAGTAGATTATTGCCCAACTTGCGGGGTTGAAGTCCTACCCACGGACGGCCTCAGGATTCATGAGCAATTCCGGGAGAACGAATCCCCGACAGAGTGCCACAGCCGGGTCCGTGACACGCTGGAAATTCTCGCCCTAGTGAACAGCTTGCGCTACCTTGTGAAATCGGAGTTGGGGCGCGTCGCTATTGGCAACACTGCGTTCGTAATGGACGGACAGCTCGCAGCATTCGGAACAATTGCGGTCTTGGCACGGGCCATCCGCAAGGAACTGCAAGACATCCAAAGCGTGCTCAATGAAAAACACCCGGGAGCCTTGCTCTTGGTAATGTCGGGGGTCAAGAGCGGACCATTCGTGAACCACGCCGAGGAGCTGGACCGCGCCCCAGCGCCGGGGCAAAATATCCCAAGGGAGCGTCTGTGGTTGCCAGACAACGATTACATACGGGCCAACATAGTGGCCCGTCACTCAGACAGTCCTAAGCCGTGGGGCGAACTAACGCACTACGGCCGGCCAATCGTAATGAAGACGAAAAACGGTCAGCGTCTGGTACTCAACATCGCTCAACCGGAAGCAGAGCCGCCTCTCACTAACGCTTTGGCGCCCCTAGCGCTGGCAGACGCGGTCAACACGGCCGGGCCGTTGGGAGTAGGCACAGACCAATTCCTCGCCCTCCGCCGTGCGCACAACCGGGCCGCAATCCCGCTCCGCGCCGGCACAGACCTAATCAAAAGTCTTGCGCCATGACAGAAAACACACAAAAGCAGCCAGCATTCAAACAGCCGTGGCCACGAAGCACGGCTGCCGGCCGTTGGTACGCCCTAGGGCGGTACTTGGCGATGTTTCCACCGACCTTCGTGCAGGACGCCGTAGGCAACCTTACGAAAGTTGGGGAGCCCGTCTTGGACCCGTTCTGCGGCCGAGGAAACGGCCCGTTTACGGCTGCGGTGATGGGCCGCCCCACAACTGGTATTGACGTGAACCCGGTAGCTTGGATTTTCACCGCAGCAAAGCTGCAGCCAGCGGAAGACCCTGAGCAGGTCATCGCAAGACTAAACGAGATCTGGCTGGCTCGGAAACCGCAGGACGGCCGGAGCCGCAGCCAATTCGAGGCAATGGCTTGGGCCCCCAAGGTGAGAGCCCTGCTACGCGCCGCACGGCGTGAACTGGACTGGAAGGGGTCGGAAGTAGACCGAACCTTGATGGCATTCATCGCCCTGCACATGCAGGACAAGAAGGAGGACGGCTTGTCCAACTCAATGTCTCCAACGATCGCGTACTCCCCCGACTACGCCGTGAGATGGTGGACCGACAAAGGTTTGCTAAGACCACCTGACGTGGATCCAGTAGCAATGCTCACCGACAAGATACGGCGACGTTACCATTACGGGATTCCGGACCAAGCTCAGGGAACAGCCATTCTTGGCGATGCACGTGATGAGCTCCCCAAGCAAGCAGGTATGGAGGCCGGCCTCCTTATCACCTCCCCCCCTTACTGCGGCGTAGCCGATTACTGGAACGACCACTGGCTACGGCTATGGCTTTTGGGTCACAACTTCCGCAAGGACTGGCGCCGGTCGGCAAGATACAAAAACAAAACCGATTACGAAACATTGATTGGGTCCGTCCTGCAGGAGGCTAGTCGCCACCTAAAAAAGGGGGCCGCCGTACTGATCAGAACTGACCAGCGGCGTCAGACCGCGAAGATGTGCATCGCAGCAGTACAGGAGACCTGGCCTAATCGAAAACTTCTCATACGGTCTACCACGGCACCGCACAAAAGCATCTCAGTCCATCACGGGCGGGGAGGGCAGACAGCCAAAGAAATTGACTTATTGCTTCCGGGGAAAAGAGGCAGAAATTGGTGGGAAAAACAAGGGTTCCAGCCAGTCAAACTGGCCGGAGACTACGTTGGTCAGACGACGGCTCCCGTCTCGCAACGGTTAACCGTCGCGGTCGCCACTGGACGAAGGTGCCAGCCGGTGGACTAGGCTCTGTCTGAAAACTTTCCAGGGCCGATAGTTTTGCGAACGCCTGAGCGATAAGAGAGGCGTTTTCGCGACCCTAGTTTCCGCCGACCACTCGCGAATATGGCGTTTTCAGACAGAGCCTAACCTCCCCACTCCCACCTACCCCCTTCACCTCGAGGCCCACCTCGAGTCTGCCAGCAAGTCACCCGCTGCCCGGGAACTCACCACTACTAGGCCACTGCGCTTCAGGGTCAGGAGTGACCCCAGAGGGCCTCCCGCCTGACCTCTTCGATAGCCTGGGTGATCGGAATATCGCGCGGACAGGACTCGGTGCAGTTGTAGGCGGTCCGGCAGCGCCAGAGGCCGTTGCCCTGGTTGAGAACCTGCAGCCGCTGCGCCGTCCCCTGATCGCGCGAATCGAAGATGAAGCGGTGGGCGTTCACGATGGCGGCCGGCCCGAGGTAGCGACCGTTGGTCCAGAAGACCGGGCAGCTGGTAGTGCAGCAGGCGCAGAGGATGCACTTGGTGCTGGCGTCGAAGCGCTCCCGCTCCTCGGCGCTCTGCAACCGCTCTGCTGCCGGGGCGGGATCGTCGTTGATGAGGTAGGGGAGGATGGCCCGATACGAGTCGATGAACGGCTCCATGTCGACGATCAGATCCTTCAAGACCGGCAGGCCGCGGATCGGTTCGACGCTGATACTCCGCCCGAGATCTTTGACCAGGAGTTTGCAGGCCAGGCGATTGACGCCGTTGATCAGCATCGCGTCGGAACCGCAGATGCCGTGGGCGCAACTGCGGCGGTAGGAGAGACTGCCATCGAGCTCCCACTTGATGTAGTTGAGCACGTCGAGGACCCGGTCTTCCGGGCGGGCCTCGACCGGGTACTCAGCCCAGTAGGGGCGGGGCCTCTTCTCCGGATCGAAGCGCTTGATCTTGACCGTAATCTGCATGGCGCTCCCCTTAGTAGACCCGGGGCTTGGGCGGATACTTGCCCAGGGTGACAGGCTTGTAGTCGATCCGGACACCGTCACCATCCCGGTAGACCAGGCTGTGCTTGAGCCAGCTCTCGTCGTCGCGCTCCCTGTAATCCTCACGCGAGTGGGCGCCGCGCGACTCCTGGCGGTTCAGCGCCGCGTGAACCAGCTGCTCGGCGTTGTCGAGCAGGAAGCCGAGCTCGAGCACCTCCATCAGCTCGGTATTGTAGCGTCTGCCGCTGTCATCTACCCCGACCTCCGCGTAGCGGGCCTTGAGCTCGGCGAGCTCCTCGACCTGGCGGGAGAGGGTCTCCTGGGTCCGGAATACCGAGGCGTTCTCCATCATGGTGCTCTGCATCTCCTGGCGTACGTGGCTGGCCCGCTCCTTACCGGAGCCGTTCCGGGTCCGCGCTAACAGGTCGAGCGTGAACTCCTGGGCGTCCTGCGGCAGCTCGCCGAATCCGGTCGCCTCGGCGTAGCGGGCCGCGTTCACCCCGGCGCGGCGACCGAAGACGATCAAATCCCCCAGACTGTTGGTGCCCAGCCGGTTGGCCCCGTGGAGGGAGACGCAGGCCACCTCGCCGGCCGCGTAGAGTCCGGGGACGACGCTGTTGTCGCCGTCAGCGATCACGTTGGCGTCGATGGTGGTGGGGATGCCCCCCATGGCGTAGTGGGCGGTCGGCTGCACCGGGACCGGGCTCTTGACCGGGTCGACTCCCAGGTAGATCCGGGCGAATTCGGTGACGTCGGGGAGCCGCGACTCGATGATCTCGGGATCGACCTGGGTCAGGTCGAGCAGGACGTAGTCCTGGTCGGGCCCGCTACCCCGCCCGGCGCGGAGCTCGAGGTAGATCGCCCGCGACACCAGGTCGCGCGGGGCCAGGTCCTTGATGGTCGGGGCGTAGCGCTCCATGAAGCGCTCCCCTTCACTGTTGAGCAGGATCCCCCCCTCGCCGCGGGCGCCCTCGGTCAGCAGCACCCCGATCCGGTAGAGCCCGGTCGGGTGGAACTGGTAGAACTCCGGATCCTCGATCGGGAGACCGCGCCGGTAGAGCACCGAGAGCAGGTCGCCGGTCAGGGCGTGGGCGTTGGAGGTCACCTTGAACATCCGCCCGTTGCCGCCGCTGGCGATCACCGTGGCCTTGGCGTGGAAGCTGTGCAGCTCCCCGGTGGCCAGTTCGTAGGCCACCACGCCCCGACACTCACCCCCTACCAGGATCAGGTCGAGCACGTGGAACTCGTTGAAGAAGACGACCTGGTCCTTGATCGACTGCTGATAGAGGGTCTGGAGGATCATGTGGCCGGTCCGGTCGGCGGCGTAGCAGGCCCGCTCCACCGCCGACTTGCCGAACTCCCGAGTGTGGCCGCCGAACTTGCGCTGGGCGATCTTGCCCTCGGGCGTCCGGGAGAAGGGCAGGCCCATGTGCTCGAGCTCGTAGACCGCCTCGATGACTTCATGGGCGAAGGTCTCGGCGACATCCTGATCGGTCAGGTAGTCGCCCCCCTTGATGGTGTCGAAGGCGTGCCACTCGGCCCGGTCCTCGCTGATGTTGCCGAGCGCCGCCCCCACGCCCCCCTGAGCGGTCCCCGTGTGCGAGCGGGTGGGGTAGAGCTTGCTTAAGACCGCCACCGAAACGTTGGGATTCTGGGCGGCGTAGCGGGCGGCCATCAGGCCGGCGCCGCCGGCGCCGATCACGATCACATCGAACTTGAGGGCGCGGCTCATGACCTTCCCCTAGGCTTACCCTGACAGACAGGCACCATCGTCACCGTTCCCATCTCAGCCGCCGGGGAGGGCCCGGATCGCCTCGCCCATCTCTTCGTAAGTGAAGGCCCAGAGCGTCATCACGCCGAGTACGAAGATGACGCTGGCCGCGGTGAAGAGACCGACCTTGGCCCAGAAGCGCCGGGCCGGCCGCTTGATATAGTCCTCGACGCTGTAGCGGAGCCCGTTGACGCCGTGGAGCATGGCGAGGCCGAGCAGGAAGGAGTCGTAGACCTTGACCCAGCTCCTCGAGAACCGGGAGGCCACGTAGTCGTAGTCGATATCGCCGGCGTTGACCTGGATATTGTTGAAAAAGAGGTGTCCGAACACCAGGAAGATCAGCGCGAGGCCGGAGACGCGCATGAACACCCACCAGACCAGCTCCCAGTTGGTCCGGTAGAGCTCCCGCGCCTGCTCGAGGGTCCTGGCTCTCACCGCCATCTCAGCTGCCCGCCAGGATCTCCGGTACCACCTTGAAAAGCACCGGGATGCCGATCAGGGTGGTGAGGGAGAGGACGAGATACCAGAGGATCCGCTGGTAGCGGACCCCCCAGCTGCTGAAGTCCATCACGATAATTCGGAGGCCGTTTAAGGCGTGGTAGGCCACCCCCGCCATGACCAGGATCAGCCCGATCCGGAAGGGCCACTTATGGTAGAAGGCCAGGAACCGGTCGAAGGGCCCGTCGGGGCCATACATCACCAGGCTGATATCGACCACATGGAGCAGGAGATAGAGCGCGATGGCCACGCCGGAGAGGCGGTGCAGCACGAAGGCCCACTGCCCTTCCCGTCCTCGGTACATCATGACCTCCTAGTAGCCCTGCGCTCAGGCCCCGGCGGGACCGGTGGGGGCCGTTGGGAGTGGGGGCGGTCCGCAGTCGCATCGAGGGCCTCCCGAGGTCCGTGGCCCGGGGTGCTACTTGAGGCGAGCAGGGACCGTGCCCGGCAGATTCTATCACGCCCTTAGGTAGCTGGCGTCCGTTCCCAAACGGGCGCTGCCCGGTGCCAGGGGCCCGGTACTCGCGCCTCCCGGTCTTGGCCTCGGCGCCAGCGGGGACTACCAGGCTCCTCCGGGACCGTCAGGCCTCCGCCGCCTGCGCGCACTCATCAGTCTCTAAGCGCCACTCATCAGTCTCTAAGCACAAGGAGGCCTGAGGCGTGGCATTGTGGGAAGGTATGCATATGCTCAAGTCGGCAGTAAGGGGTGAAAGATGAAGCGCACTACGTTGGCGATCCTCCTGCTGGTGCTGGCAGCGACGGCCGCTGCTCAGAACCTTCGCGATCAGGTCACGCTGGTGACCCTGGACAACGGTTTGCGGGTGATCTTCGTCGATTCCGGCGCCGCGCCGGTGATCGCGATCAACCTGATGTTCGATGTGGGTGGTGTCGACGAGCCCGCAGGCCTCGGCGGCATCGCCCACATGGTCGAGCATATGGCCTTCAAGGGGACGCCGTCGATCGGCAGCCTCGACCTCGAGGCGGAGGAGGCTGCGCTGGCCGAGGTCGAGGTCAGGGCGCTCAGCCTTAAGTACCTGCGCGCGAACGGGTCGCCTGAGGAGGTCGAGGCGGCGGAGGCAGCTTTTGCTGAGGCTCGGGCCCGGGCGCAGCAGCTGGCGCTCACCAGCCCCCTCGACGCACTCTTCTCGACCAACGGTGGCATCCGCCTCAACGCCTCGACCGGCTACGACCGGACCTCGTACGTGCTGTCGATACCCTCGAACCGGCTCGAGCTCTACGCCCGGGTCTACGCCGACGTGCTGCTGGGCACCATCTTCCGGCAGTTCTACGAGGAGCGCGACGTGGTGAGGCAGGAGCGCCGGCAGCGGAACGAGGACGATCCCCAGGGGTTCCTGTTCGAGGCGTTCACCAGCGAGGCGTTCGATCACCACCCCTACGGCCGGTCGCTTATCGGCGACTCAGAGGAGATCGAGGGCTACACCGCGACGGCGGCGCAGGCGTTCTTCGAGGCCTTCTACTACCCCAATCGGGCGGTGTTGGCACTGGTCGGCGATGTGGAGGTCGAGCGGGACCTGCCCATTATCGAGCGCTACTTCGGAGTGCTTGAGCCGGGACCGGACCTCCGGCCCCGCCTCGCTTCCGAACCGCCGCAGCTGGCCGAGAAGCGGATCGTGGTCGAGTACGACGCCGAGCCGCAGATCGTGATCGGCTATCACAAGCCCACCTACCCCCACCGTGACGCCTTCGTCCTCGACATGGTCGACGCCGTCCTCAGTTCGGGGCGCACCTCGCGGCTATTCCAGCGAATGGTGCTCCAGGACCAGTCGGCACTCGATATCACCACCAGTTCGGGCTATCCTGCGGTCCGCTATAGCAACCTGTTCCTCTTCTACGGACTCCCCCGGGCCCCCTTCGGGACGGCAGATCTCGAGGCCGCTTTCCTCGAAGAGATCGAGGAGCTAAAGGTCGAACTGATCTCGGACGAGGAGCTGCAGAAGGTCAAGAACCAGGTCCGCGCCAGCTCGGTGCTGAGCCTGGCCTCGAGCAGCGGGCTCGCCTCGACCCTGGCCTTTCACGAGCTGTTCGCGGGTGGCTGGGAGGTGTTCATCACCGACTTCGAAATCTATGAATCCGTCACCGCCGAGGAGATCCGCGCTGCGGTGGGCAAGTACTTCACCGCAGAGAACCGAACCGTCGCTGAGTTGATGAGAGCGGAGGCTGAGTAGATGCGTTACCTGATGCTGCTTCTGATCCTGCTCGTCGGAGCCGCGCTGGGACAGCCGGCCGACTGGCCCGACCCCTTCGCCATGGAGTTCGCTACCGTCGAGTTCACCCCGAGCGAGCCCGAGCGGGCGGTGCTGGCTAACGGTATCGTCGTCTACTTAGCCGAGAGTCGCGCGCTGCCGATCGTGACCGGGGTCGCCTACGTCGATGCTCGCTCCACCTTCGACCCGGTCGAGAAGGTCAGTCTCGCGGCGTTCACCGCCAACCTGCTGCGCGAGGGCGGGGCGGGCGGGCGGACTTCGGAGGAGATCGATGCCCAGCTCGAGTTCCTGGCCGCCTCGGTCGAGACCGGAGCGAACGACTTCTTCTCCCAGGTCAGCTTTATCGCGCTCTCCGACAATGTGGCGGAGGTGCTGCCCATCTGGCGGGACGTTCTGATCGCCCCCGACTTTGATGAGGAGCGGATCGAGATCGAGCGGCAGCGACAGCTCGAGGCGGTCCGCCGGGTGGTGGATAATCCGGTGCAGGTCGCGGTGCGGGAGTTCTACTCCCGCGTAGCGGAGGGGCATCCCTCCGGCTCCTACGCCACCGAGGAGACGACCAGCTCGATCACCAGCTCCGACCTCATCGCCTTCCATGGCCGCTTCTACCAGCCCTCGGCGACGGTGATCGCCGTCTCCGGCGACTTCGACAGCGAGGAGATGGTGGCCACCCTCGAAGAGCTGTTCGGTGCCTGGCCGGGTGAGCCGGTCGACTATCCCGACCTCCCCGCCTACAACCCCGACCCCGGCCCGAAGATCTACTACGGGTTCAAAGAGATCGGCCAGAGCGTCATCCTGCTGGGTCACCCGAGCGTCACCACCTACAGCGAGGCCTATAACGATTTCAACGTCGCCAATGAGATCCTCGGGGGCGATTTCTCGAGCCGCCTCGTCTCCGAGATCCGGGTCCGCCGCGGCCTCGCCTACTCCACCGGCAGCTTCATCACCGAGAGCTTCGAGTACCCCAGCAACTTCGTGGCCTACGCCATCTCGCCGGCCCAGGCCACCGGCGAGGTCATCGAGCTGCTGCTCGCCGAGATCCAGCGGATCCAGGAGCAGGGGGTGAGCGAGGAGGAGCTCGAGCGGAGCCGGCAGACGATCCTGAACCAGTCGCTGTTCCGCTTCACTTCGTCGTCGGCGGTGAACGAGCGGACCGCCCGG
The DNA here is from genome assembly GCA_002239005.1 of Truepera sp. bin119. Taxonomy (GTDB): domain Bacteria; phylum Deinococcota; class Deinococci; order Deinococcales; family Trueperaceae; genus MPNL01. The sequence goes on along the minus strand of MPNL01000004.1, from coordinate 106,134 downwards.
GTGCAGCTGCTCGGTCTCGAGCCCGGCTACTACGAGCGCTATCTCGAGAATCTCCAGACCATCACCGCTGAGGAGGTCAGGGAGGCTGCAGTGAGGGAACTGCGGCCCGACGAGGTGGTCATTATGGTGGTCGGTGATGAAAGCCTGTTCGATAGGCCGCTCAGCGACTTCGGCGAGGTCGTGACCATCGAGCTCGAGTGAGGATTCGGAGCTAGCGCGCAGGGCGGGCCTGGGACAGCCGCCGTGGCCGGATACCAGCTACGGCGGCGCCAGGCAGGTCCGGTGGGCGTCGAAGGTCGGTTCGAGCCCTCGGTATCCCGCGAGGGGTGCTGGACCCCATCCCTCAGGCCGATTCGCTCCGCTCTGAGACTTGTGGGACCCGCCGACCGGGAACCCGGGTAAGCTTGGGGCATGTTGCTGGCCTTCGACCTGGACAATACGATAGTCACCTACGACTACCACCTTCCCAGGACTATCGAGAACTCGATCCAGCGTGCCCGGGCCGCCGGCCACGCGGTGGCGGTGCTGACCGGGCGGGCTCGGGCCTCGGCGCTGCTCTACCTAGAGCAGCTTGAGCTTAAGGGGCCCTACGGCGTCAACAACGGGGCGCTGGTAGTCGGCTCCGAGGGGGAGATCCTCAAGCAGGTGCGCATCGCCGCCAGCGAGGTGCAGGCGCTGGTCGACTACGTCGACTCGAGCGAGATCGAGTTCTGTTGCATGCTCGATGATACCCTCTTCGTCCGCGATCCCGATCATCACTACTGGACCTGGGCCCACACCCAGAACCGGGCGGTGGTCGCCCTCGAGGCCGGCGCGGCGCCGGCCGCCGACAAGGTCGTCTTCGGTGGAGACGGGGCCAGCGCCCTGCTCGGTCGGGTGATCGCCGAGCGCTACCCGCAGTTCGTAGCCTACGAGTGGACTGAGGGCTACCTCGAGGTCACCGGTCGTGATGCCGACAAGGGGATGGCCCTCGAGTTGATCGCCGACCACCTCGGGTTCGTTCGCGGGGAGGTAGTCGCCTTCGGCGACGGTATCAACGACGTGACTATGCTCTCCTGGGCGGGGCACGGTGTCGCGGTGGGGCCCCATGCCCATCCCGGCGTTCGCGCGGTGGCGGGTGAGCATATCCCGTCGCCGGAGAGAGACGGGGTGGCGGAGTGGCTCGAGGCCAATCTGCTCGGTCCCCGCTAGGATCGGGTCTCGGCCCCGGACACCGTGAACTCGGTGTGGAACCGGACGAGCTTCCTGCTAGAGATCCGCTACCGCCTCGCTCACCCTTTTCAGGCGGCGGGTAGGCCAACTCCGAGCCGGGACAGCCCTGCTCGTCTCAGCGAGCTGGCCGGGCGGGGTGGAGGAGATCGGCCAGGTCTCGCGCCAGCTTGGCAGCGGTGAGGAATCCGCGGCCCGACAGCGCTCCGAGGAACCAGAGCCCCGGCTCGAGCTCGGTTAGCAGGGGTGCGTTCCCAGCCCTGCGGGCACGGACGCCGGTCCAGGTTGAGACGATCTCGGCCTTCGCGAGGGCGGGGACGAACCAGCCGAAGGCGCGTCGCAGCTGCTCGGCTGCCGCCCGGTCGATACTGCCGCCCGGTCGGTGGTTGCCGCCGATGTAGACCCGCCCGGCGAGGCTGGCGCCGTAGACCGCCCCCGCGAGCGGGAGGGGAGGCCTCGAGGTAGAGGCGAGGGCGATGACGTCGCCGGCAACCCGCTCGAGGTCGGGCCAGGGTAGTCCCGGAATCCGGTCCGGTCCGGTGCAGACGACTACCCGGTCCGCCTGGAGGGTGCCCGCTGAGGTGGTGAGTCGGAACGCCCCGGCCTCCCTGGAGATCTTCCGTACCTCGGTGGTGAAGCTCGTTTCGGCGCCCCTCCTCCGCGCCGCCGCTACGAGGGTGGCCAGGAGCTTGGCGGGCTCGACCCAGCCCCCGTCCGCTACCAGGAAGGCCCCATGAGGGGCACGGTAGGGGCCGGGCACAGCCTCGGGCTCGAGCCAGCGGACTCCGAGTCCGCGCCAGGCCCGGGCCTGGCGCGGACTGTGGGCGATGCGGAGCACCCCGGTCCGGTTCGCCCCCGGATCCAACCCTTCAGCCTCCAGGTCTCTGCAGAGACGCCAGAAGGCGGCGAGGCCCTCGAGGTCGCTGGGTGTAGCCCGACCACTGCGGCCCCGATGGGGGTTGAGCAGGGCGACCGGCACCCCCGAAGCGCCCCCGCGACCGGGGCCGGCCCGGTCGATCAGGGTGACGGGGTGACCCCGGCGACTCAGTTCGAAGGCGACCATGCAGCCCGCGACGCCGGCGCCGACAACTGCGACCTGCTCGGGGCAGCCCCTCTCCACAGAGCCTCCACTCTACCCGGATCCGAGTATGATATGCACCATGGTTGAGTTCATGATGGGGCTTCACAACCTGCTTCGCTGGGTCGTCGTCTTTGCCGGTCTGGTCGCCATCTTCACCGCTCTCCGCGGGCTCCTCACCCGGGCCGCGTGGACCCGGACCGACCAGCGAGCGGGATTGGTTTTCACCACAGCACTCCAGCTCCAGCTACTCCTCGGACTTATCCTCTACGTCATCAGTCCGTTGGTGCAGGGGGCGCTGAGCAATTTCGGTGCGGCCATGGAGAGCGACGTGCTGCGCCGCTTCGCTTTGGAGCACCCGCTTCTCATGCTGCTCGCTACCCTCGCAGCCCAACTCGGCTACTCGCTTTCGCGCCGAGCCTCCGCCGATCGCGCCAAGTTCGGGCGCGCCTCGGTCGGGTACCTCCTGGCTGCGGTCCTGATCGTTGTGGGCACCCCCTGGGGGCGGTCGCTGATCCCCTGGGGCTGAACGCTGTGCCGCCGCAGAGCCTCGAGGTGCGTCGCTACCGGAACGAGGATCGCTTCGAGGTCAAGCTGCTGCAGCGGGTTGTGGGCTGTGATCCCCCGCTCTTACCCGGAGAGTCGGAAGAGATCCCGGCGGGGGGGGCTTGGGTCGGCCAACTCCGCCTCCACCTCGTCCGCGCCGCGGCGCCCGTGGCCTGGGGTCCGGTGGTGGCGCTCGCCATCGCCCGACCCTTGCCGGATTCGGTTGCAGAGATCGTGCGGATCTGCGTCCACCCGGCCCACCGCCGCCGGGGCTACGCCCGCACCCTGGTTACGACCCTCGAGGAGTGCTCTCGGGCTAGCGGGCTCCGCTGCCTGCTCCTGTCCCTCCCCGCCCCTTCAGGGTGCGCCTCGACGGAGGCGTTGGGCAGGAGCCTTGGCTACCGCTTTGAGCCGGGAGGGGCTAGCGGGAGCGGTTGCCACCTGAAGTGTTTGCATTAGGGGATTTATGTACCAAAGTCACAAAACACTTGACACCATTCGCCACCCCCGTGTTACAGCAGAGTCATATTGGGGAGGTAGACAATGGCCCACAGCGCACCCGGAAAACACTACCGCAAGGGTATATGGTCGAACTCATGGACCTGTTTTCCAGTGACGAAGTGGCTGAGAAGTGGTTTGCTGAGCAGCGCTGGCCCAGCGGCCCTGTCTGCCCCCACTGCGGTTCCTTCAACGTCCAATCGGGTGCCAAGCATCGCACTATGACCCACCGTTGCCGTGACTGCCCCGATAGGCGGTTCTTCTCTCTTAAAACCGGAACCATCTACCAGCCGCGCAAGGCTGAGCTAGCGGCTGACATGTCTATCCCTACCACACCCGAGGAATTAGCCATAGCCAAAGCTGTGGTGCGGGATGTCACGGTGGTTAAGCGCCGACCCTGAGTGGGATAGGTATACGGTAGGGAGCTAAGATGATCGCATCAACTCAGCCAACCGAGAGCTTCATAGGCGAACTCAATGAGATAGAACGGAAGCACGCTCCAGAGCAACTGTTTGTGGCTGGCGATTCCAACCTTCTCAGATTGCGCCCCAGAATCAGCGTAATCGGCTCCAGAAGCCCTTCCCCGGAAGGCTTAAAGGTGGCAAGGACCATTGCCCGGGCAATAGTTAAACACGGTGGAGTTGTAGTTAGCGGATTGGCAAAAGGCATCGACACAGCTGCTCATCTGGCCGCCATCTCTGCCGGGGGGAAGACAATTGCAGTAATCGGGACTGGCCTGGATATTAGCTACCCCAAAGAGAATGCCGGCCTTCAGAAGCGTCTCATGGACAAACACCTCGTCGTAACCCAATTTCCTGAAGGAACCCCACCGAAATCCAGAAACTTCCCTATGCGCAACCGCACGATGGCCTTGCTCTCTGAAGGTTCAATTATTATTGAGGCGGGGGCTGAGAGCGGCACACGACATCAGGGTTGGGAAGCGATTAGGCTCGGTCGTCACCTCTTCCTCCCCAAGTGCCTTATCGAAGAGGAATTCTCTTGGCCCCGTGAGATGCAAGAATACGGAGCGATAGCCTTCCAACCCCCTGATATCGTTGATTGGCTCGACGAACTCTTCCCGGTAGGTATGGACCCCAGGGAATATTGGCAAGATCTCAGTGAGCTTCCCTTCAAAGCTTAGCATCGGCTCGCTGCTCATCTACCCGTCGAGGACTAAGCAAGAATTCTCGAAAAAGGTACGGAGCGCCCTATGGTCTGGGGTGAAACAAGCTGAAGGAGAGTTCATAGAAACCATTGTCGGGGTTCTTACAGATCCCTTGCCGGACCCCTTGGGAAAGCTTCTAGGCAACGCTGGTGCCTTAGTTCCCGTACCGAAGCATTCACGTCACCTACCAGGTAGCTTATGGGTGCCCGAGAGAATTGCCGAGGCAATGAGGAGCAACGGCATTGGAGAATCCGTGGTTCCCCTGCTTGAGAGAAGAGAGCCTGTTCCCCGGTCGACAGGTGTGCGCTCTGCTTCACAGCGCCCAACACCGACAAGGCACAGAGATTCATTAGGCGTTATCACGGACCTATTCCCCCCGGCAAAAGTGATGCTGATTGACGACTTCATAACGAATGGTTCCACTCTATTTGGTTGTGCCGCAAGACTGAGGCAAGTTAATCCAAAGATCCAGATTCAAGCGTTTGCACTATGCCGGGTGGAAACATGGAGAGAGCTTAATAACCTTGGCGAGGTGCTCGACCCGAAGATAGAGACCTTCGAGTATGACGTTGGGGGGATAGGCCGCGGCGAGCCCAAATGTGACTTTGGTATATAACCCCTTGCATTAGGTCCTCTTCCTGGCCCACAACATCTCCCGCTTACCGGCCGGCGGCCCCGGGTGTCTCGCGACCTCGAGACCGAGCCGCGCAAGCCGCCTCCGGACCTCTCCCTTGACCGAGTAGCTGACCAGTATTCCGCCCGCGGACAGGGCTGTCGCCAGGCCCGACAGGAAGGCTTCGGACCAGAGTTCAGGGTTGACATCGGGACTGAAGGCGTCGAGATAGATGGCGTCGAAATCCTCCGCTTCGAGGGGGGCACCGGTGGCGTCCCTCAGCTGCAGGCTGAGCCTCGCTGGCCCGTAATGGAAGGTGGGATTGGCCTCCAGGGACCCGCGGAAGGTCAGGAACCGCGTCCAGAGCTGACTATTGGAGAGGTGACGACCGTATCCGAGCGTGGCTAAGAGGTCACTGTCCGGGAGGGATCGGTCGAGTGCGACGTAGCGGAGGGGGGTGCCGGTCGCCAGCGCAGCGTCGGCGCTGAGGAGGAAGTTGAGGCCGGTCCCGAAACCGATTTCGAGGACCGAGGTCGGTCTGCCCAGACCGAGTCGCGAGGCGACCCCGCTCCCCCGCAGGAAGACGTGACGGGACTCCGTCACCGCCCCGTGGTGGGAGTGGAGGGTCTGGCCGTAGGCGGGGCTATACAGCGTCAGGCTGCCGTCGGCGGTGGTTCGGGGCTCCATCACCTTACGGTACCGGGTCCCTGAGATGGAGACTCGCGGGTGTGGGCCAGCCGCTCTCGGTCCGGGCGGGAGCGGGCTGGTAGTCCGCTGCCCTGAAGCTGTGGGGGCGGGTCCGCAGACCTGCTTGCTGGGGCTGGCCGGGGGAACAGGTTGCATTACGATTGTTGAGATCCGGAACCGTTGCAAGCCTGATGGCCTGAGGTGCTGACGGTATGCTGATTCGGGGAGGGTCGAATGAGGATCGAAGATGTCGAACTGATCGAGTTGTCGGTGCAGCTCCGGTTCCGTTTTGAGACCAGCTTCGGCGTGGAGCAGGAGTTGAGCAAGGTGCTGCTCGTGCTCCACTCTGGCGGTCTCGAAGGTTACGGCGAGGTGGCGGCCAGCGCGTTCCCGGGCTACAGCAGCGAGACGAGCGCAGGCTGCTGGTTGGCGCTAACCGACTACATTCTGCCGCAGGTGATAGGTCGCGATTTCGAGACACCTGCGCAACTGCTCGCCGAGCTGGCCTCGATTCGAGGTCACAATATGGCGGTCGCCGCCCTTGAGACCGCCTTCTGGGACCTGCTGGCCAAGGCCCAGGGGGTGCCCCTGTGGCAGCTATTGGGCGGGGTGCGCACCGCCTTCCCTGTCGGCGCGTCCCTCGGCATCCAGGGGAGCGTAGCGGAGACCGTGGAGCTCGCCCGGGCTCACGCCGATCAGGGTTACCGGCGCCTGAAGTTCAAGGTCAGGCCGGGCTGGGATGTCGTCCCGCTAGAGGCGGTTCGCGAGGCGCTCCCCGACATGCCGCTGACGGTCGATGCCAACAGTGCCTACCGCCTCACCGATGCCCGGGTCTTCCGACGGTTCGATCTCCTGGACCTCGATTATATCGAGCAGCCGCTGGCCTTCGACGATCTGGTCGATCATGCCCGTCTCCAGAGCATGCTCGCCACTCCGCTCTGCTTAGACGAGTCGATTCACTCGCCTGGAGATGCACGCAAGGCACTCGAGCTGGGATCTGGACGGGTCATCAACGTCAAAGTCGGTCGGGTACGCGGTCACCTCGAGGCCCGCCGGGTTCACGATGTGGCGCTGGCGTTCGGTGCTCCCGTCTGGTGCGGCGGCATGCTCGAACTCGGGATCGGACGGGCTCACAACCTCCACCTGTCCTCCCTGGAGAACTACACCCTTCCCGGTGATACCGCCTCAGCCAGCCGCTACTGGGAGGAGGATATTGTCGACCCCTGGCTCGACGCGAAAGAGGGCATCCAACAGATCCCCGACGGCGCGGGTCTAGGCGTGACCCTGAAGCGCGACCTGATCGAGAGGCTCGCAGTTCGCAGGATCCGGGTCGCCTGAGTGTAGCTACTCCCTGCGGCACGGTTGCTGCCAGGGCTGCTCAGAGGTCTGGCTGAACCGGGTCTCTGCAGTAATCTTGTCTAGGGGGAGGTCTGATCATGCAGCATCGCTGGCGTCCCCACGACCCCGCATGACCTGAGGAGCTGGCGGGCCCAGCCCCGCTCCGATCTGCTTGAGAGAGGTAGCACTGCAGTCATCCGGTAGTGATGTGAGATGATCTCTACCCCCCGGAGGGGGGAGGCCCGTAGCTCTAAGAAGCCTCCCTTGGCGGGGGTCACGCTTACGACCCTCGGCTGATCTGCGACGGGCGACGCAACCGGAGTTGTAGCGGTTGGGGGAGGCGCTGGAGTGGTGGGGGAGTCGGGATGCGTGCAGGGGTCAGGAGTCACTCTTCCTCAGGAGTGCCTGGTTCTGTCTGAACACGCCGGTGACATTCAATCTGTATCGTGCCATCCCTTCGCTGACCCCACATTTCCTGGCGATGTCTTCCGCGCTTGCTCCCCTGTGGACTTCCGCTAAGAGCAAGGCCCGGGGTAGGAGGAGGCATCCGGACAACCAGGCAGCCTCTTCCTCCTGAGTCGCATCACACGAGAGGAAGGTGACATCACCGAGCTTTGCAATCTGGCCCAACTCGTGGTCAAGGAGGATGTGTGCAAGTTCATGCCCAAGATCGCTCCTCCGGTGCGACTTGGCGGAGAGAGGGTTGTAGACGACGACCACGCGATCGGCCAAAGGCCGAAAGGTGCCCGCCGAGAAGGCACCGGGCTGAATCCGCTCAAGTTCGTTGAACCTTTCGCGCGGGATCAACTCGTCGCCGGCGCGGACCTCTATGCCCAGTAGTTCGGCGAGCACTTCGGGTGCGACCGACTGAGCGGCACTCATTCCCAGCTCCGCTCGAGCCCGTCTCGCTATCCTCTCTGCCTCGGACTTAAATCCTCTCCGCAGCGCCACTAGTGGACTCCTCGAGTAGTGCATCGTTCAGGTCGTTGAGCAGCAGCCCCAGGGCGCGAGCAGCTTCTGGCCGGAAGGTTTTTGCCGCTCGCAGATGCACTGCGGAGACCTCTTGTGGTCGTGCCAGCGCCCGGTAGAGTTCGTCGACGATCCCTGCGATCCGTTCTGCAGCCTCAGGTGGGAGATTGCGGTCTGCCCGAAGGAGCTCAGCGATCAGGTCGGTGGTAGCCGCCGCCTTCTCTTGGATCTCAAAGAACTGCTTGATGTCGGCACCACACCACTCGACGAGTCTCTTGAACTTGGAAAGGTCGGGGAGGTGCCCCTTCTCGACTCGCGCCAGAGTATTGAAGGGTATACCGGTGTCGGTTGCCGCTTCGCGGAGACTCATCCCCCTCCGGTTCCGCTCGGCCATGACGAGACGACCTAGGTCTTTGAGCTCGAGCTTGCCTGTGCTCATGTTGCCTCCTGTACCAGAAATCGTACGATGTACTGATAATCTTGACACGGGTGAGGCGAGCGATCTATCATAGCTACCGTTCCAGCGTTGGTACGGCCAACATCTTATAAGACATCATGATCAAAAGGGTACCCGGATGTCAGATGAGATGGTTCTCAATAATATCAAGGAGGTTTTCGATATGTGTGCCAGCCGCGTTCTGATTTATGCCCTCTTCGGGCTCCTGGGCAGCTTCGGCGCCGCCCAGGTCTCCATCGTGTCGTCCATCCCCCCCTACGCAAGCTTGGCCCAGCAGATCGCGGGGGAGGAGGCGGAGGTTCACACCATCCTGCCTTCTGGCACTTCCCCACACAGCTTCGCCCCGAGTCCGGGTGACATCCTCGTCCTTCTGGAGGCAGACCTCATCATCCTCAACGGGGGGGTCGATGCCTGGCTGGAGGACATGATCGAGGCTAGCGAAGCGCGGGCGGTCGTCCTTGAGATCCTCGCCGAACTGGAGGGGGTGCTTGAGGACCCGGGTGGCCCCGGTGAGACCACCATGGAGGAGCACGACGATCATGAGCACGACGATCATGAGGAGGAGGGCGATCATGAGGAGGACGATCATGAGGAGGAGGGCGATCATGAGGAGGGCGATCATGAGGAGGAGGGCGATCATGAGGAGGACGATCACCGACACGCTCACGCTGGCGTGGACCCCCACATCTGGCTCGACCCCATCCTCATGCTCTCTGCCGTCGACCTGATAGAGGCGCACCTGGTCGAAGTGGACCCCTCCCAGGAGGAGGTCTACCGAGCCAACGCCGCTACGCTGCGGGAGGAGCTCAGAGCCCTCGATGACGAGCTACGCACCCTGCTCGAACCGGTGGCAGGGGCACCGTTTGTCCCCTTCCACGATGCCTGGCGTTACTTCGCCGCCCGCTACGGGCTCGACCTGATAGTGGAGATCGAGCCCTGGCCGGGGAGGGAGCCGAGCCCGGCATACCTCGCCGAAGTGCTCGACCTGATCGCAGCGAGCGGCGCTCGGGTGATCTTCGCCGAGTTCCAACTCAATCCACGTCCCGCTGAGGTGGTTGCCGAGAGCGCCGGTGTCGAAATGGAGATCCTCGACCCGCTCGGCGGTGGCGGAGAACGCACGTCGTACCAGGAGCTCCTGCGCTACAATGCCCGGGTGCTCGCAGGGGCCCTGGGAAGATAGCCATAGTGGACCCACCCGCGCTCCACATCCACCACGTTACGGTGAGGTTCGGGGAGACCGACATTCTCCAGGATGTGACCTTCGACCTGGAGCGCGGTCAGTTTCTCGCAGTGGTGGGTCCCAACGGCGCCGGGAAATCGACCCTGTTCAAAGTCGCCCTGGGCCTGATCAGGCCCAGGGAAGGTCACGCGGCAGTCGGCGGAAAGGCTCCCCTTAGCGCCGCCCCTGGCGTCGGCTACGTTCCCCAACTCAAGACCTTCGACCGGACCTTCCCAGCCACGGCCCTCGAGCTGGTTGTGACCGGTCTGAGGAGAGCCTGGCCGGCCCGGGTGACGCGGGCGGAACGTGAGCAGGCTGCCGCGACCCTGCAGCGGGTCGGGGCAGGTCATCTGCTCCACCGCTCCCTGGCCGGCCTCTCCAGCGGTGAATTGCAGCGCGTCTTCCTGGCCCGCTCACTGATTCGGCAGCCGGCGATCGTGCTGCTCGACGAGCCCGCCACCGGTGTCGATTTCCTGGCGGAGAGCGACCTCTACGATCTGCTCGAGCGCTACCAGACCGAGACCGGTGCTACGATTGCCATGATCACCCACGACCTGGCTGCCGCCCGCTACCACGCCTCGCAGGTCATCGTCCTGAATCGCCGGGTGCATGGCTACGGTCTCCCCGAGGAGGTTCTCTGCGACGAGTGTCTTCGGGGGGCGTACGGCCACGTGGGTCACGCTCACACCCTGCTCTCTGCCTAGCGGGTGCTTTGATGGACTTGCTCGACCTGTTCAGCTTACCCTTCATGCGACGGGCGCTCCTCGCAGGGCTAGGCATCGCGGTCATGGCGGGTCCTCTCGGGGTGTTTGTCGTTCAGCAGCGACTCGCTTTCCTCGGGGACGGTCTTGCCCACGCAGCGTTCGGGGGGATGGGTCTGGGAGCCCTGCTGATCTTCGGCTTCGGCCTCTCAGCGGGAACGATCATCTTCCATGAACCGCTCTGGGTGGCGCTACCCTTCACCCTCCTCACAGCGCTCGGGATCGCCTGGGTGAGCGGCGCTACCCGGCTCTCCGGCGACACCGCCATCGGTGTCTTTTTTGCGGTCTCCACCGCGCTCGGCGTCATGTGCTTCTCCCTTATCCCGCCCGACACCGATGTCGGCGTCGACGTGTTCGATCTCCTCTTCGGAACCATCCTCGGGGTGCGGCGGGGAGATCTCCTCTTCGTCGCGGGCACCTGCCTGCTGTCGCTCCTCTTCTTCGTGGTTGCCTGGGGCAGGCTGGGCTACGCAACCTTCGACAGCGAGTTGGCAAGAACCGACGGCCTCCGGGTCCGCGCCCTCGAGTACCTGCTGTTCGCGGTCGCCGGAGTGGTCGTCGCGGTGAGCGCCCTGGTGGTGGGGATCATCCTGATCGCGGCCTACCTGATCATCCCCGCTGCCAGCGCCCAAATGGTCTCTAGGTCGCTTATTCAGATGACTCTGTTGAGCGTTGCCATCGGGGTGGCGACGACGCTGGCAGGGCTGGTGGCATCTTTTTATCTGGACGTGCCGAGCGGCAGCACCGTGGTCCTCACCCAGGCCCTGGTCTTTGTCGGGGCAGCGCTGGTCAGGGGACTTACCAGGCGTGGCGGGACCCCCGTGATCTAGCGCCTGCACGGGCCAGGGTGCGGCCAGGGCGAGTTCGGGAGGACGAGGTCCTGCTCGGCCGGTGGCGAGGCGTCCGGTATTAGCCGGCTCGCTCGCGGACGCCCTTCAGGATCCGGGTCACCAGCGGCTCGATCCTCTCAAGGACATCGGGCCTCATCTGGAGCTTCTCCGGCCAGCTTCGCGAAAACCCCTCCTCCCCCAGCTTCGGAGTCCCGTCCAGTACGAAACTGGGCCCGGGAGCAGCCTCGATCACCTGGATATCTCGTTCGGGGTCGATATTGTTGAGCAGCGTCCAGATGCAATCCTCGAAGTCACTGGGGTCGGTGAGTTCGTCGACAATCGCGATGAAGCGGACGCCCGCCGCCTGCGCCTGGCGGGCAGCCCACTCGCCGAGCCGCCGCCCCTGATACGCCCTGACCTTCCGGGTGGTGATGAACCAGAATCCGCCGGCGAACTGGTACTGATCTACGATGTCGGCATGCTCAGGTAGCTGCGGCGCGCTCCGGGTGGGATTCCCCTCCCACGGTTCGCCGCCCCCCTCCTCGACATGTTTCCGGGTCCCGTCCAAGATGATCTTGCTGCCGTAGCTCCAGGCACGGCTGGCATGGTCGAGCACATCGATCGGGCCCTTGGCGAACTGCTGATCGCGACCCGGGACCGCGTTGCGGAGGACCGTTCGCCAGAATTCCAGGTGATCTTGTGGGGCGACCTCCTCGTCGGTGACGAGGATGACCTTGGCGAACATCATCTGGCCGAGCCCGAGGAGGCCGTTGGCGACCTTGTAGGCCTGGCCCGGATACCGCTTCCGGATCTGGACATTTACCAGGTTGTGGGCGATGCCCGCCGGGGGCATATGGTAGTCGACGAGCTCGGGGAGGATCAGCTGGGCGGGCACCTGGAAGAGCCGCTCACTGGCCTCGATCAGATAGGCGTCCTCCATCGGGGGCCGGCCCACTACCGTGGCGGGGTAGATGGCCTCCTTGCGCATCGTTATGGCCGTGATATGGAAGGCGGGGTAGAGATCCTCGAGGGTGTAAAAGCCCGTGTGGTCGCCGAAGGGGCCCTCGCTGCGCCAGGGCTCTTCGGGGTCGACATACCCCTCGAGCACGATCTCGGCGTTGGCAGGGATGTCGAGGTCGACCGTCACGCCCCGGACGAGTTCGACAGGTCGGCCCCGCAGGTAGCCGGTCAGGGAGTATTCGTTCAGTCCGGGGATGGCGGGGAGCGGGGCGGTGGCGGCGTAGGTAAGCGCCGGGTCCCCCCCCAGGGCGACCGCGACCTCCAGCTTCCTGCCGGCCTTGGCCGCGCTCTCGAGGTGGCGGGCCCCCGTCTTGTGGCGCTGCCAGTGCATGCCCGTGGTGTTGCGGTCGAAGACCTGCATCCGGTACATGCCGATGTTGAGATCGCCCTCGACCGGGTCGCGGGTGATCACGAGGGGGAGGGTGAGGAAGGGGCCGCCGTCCCCCGGCCAGCAGGTGAGGACTGGAAGCTCTCCGAGATCTACCTCCTCCCCGCTCCGCACGATCTCCTGGACGGGACCGGAGCGGACCCGCTTGGGGGGTAGGGAGGTCAACTCGCGCAGCTTGGGGAGGTTCGACGCGAGGCCGAGGAGGCCCCCGCTCAGGCGGATATCGAGTAGTTCGCGGAGGCGGTCGCCGAGTTCCGCAAGATCTTCGAGGCCCAGCGCCCACGCCATTCGCCTCCGGCTCCCGAACAGGTTGATGGCCACCGGGAGTTCCGAACCCGCCACCCTTTCGAAGAGGAGGGCCGGTCCCCCCTCCTTCACCATCCGGTCGGCGACCGCGGCGATCTCGAGTTCGGGGGAGATCGCCTCTGAGATGCGGATCAGTTGGTTGCGGGCCTCGAGCAGGCGCAGGAAGCCGCGGAGATCGGAGAAGGCCATGCCCTATGCTAGCGCCGCTCGGGCCTCCCTGGTTTACACTTGGCCGACCGACCCACCGGGTCGGCCCGCGTGGCCCGTCGCCGCGACGGGCGAGAGGGAGAGTTCGTGGATCAGGTGCTGTTGGGTTGCAGTGGCCGCTCCGCATCCCGTTTGGGGTTCGGCCTGGCGGCCGTCGGCCGCCCCGGATACATCGCTCTGCATCACGGTCGGGATCTGGTCGATGCCAGCGTAGCGGGCATGGAGGCGAACGCCCGGAGGTTGCTCGACCGCGCCTTCGCTGGAGGTGTCCGCTATTTCGATGCCGCTCGCTCTTACGGGCGGGCCGAGGCGTTCCTCGCCTCCTGGCTTGCCAGCCGTGAACTCCGTTCGGAGGAGGTCACGATCGGTTCCAAATGGGGATACACCTACACCGGCGAGTGGCGGGTCGACGCCGAGGTCCACGAGGTGAAGGAACATAGTCTGCAACGTCTCCTAAGCCAGTGGCGGGAGAGCCGGGAGCTTCTCGGAGATCACTTGGACCTCTACCAGACCCACTCGGCGACGCTCGCTAGCGGGGTCGTTGACGACCCGGAGGTCTGCTCCGCCTTGGCCGACATCCGGGAGTCGAGCGGGGTGGCGATCGGCCTCTCGCTCAGTGGGCCGGAGCAGGGCGCGGTCCTCGAGCGGGCGCTGCGTGTGGAGGTGGGCGGGCGTCCCCTGTTCGACACGGTACAGGCCACCTGGAACCCGCTCGAACCGTCGGTCGCCCCCGCCCTCCGAGAGGCGCACCGGGCGGGTCTCGGTGTGATTATCAAGGAGGCGCTCGCTAACGGCCGCCTCACGGGACGAAACGCCGCTCCCGAGTTCGGGGGGATACTCGCCTCGCTGGCGCGGGAGGCCTCGAGACTCGGGACCTCCATCTCTGGATTGGCACTGGCGGCGGCGCTCGCTCAACCCTGGGCGGACGTCGTCCTCTCCGGAGCCGTCACCACCGAGCAGCTCGAGGATAATCTCGAAGCGGTCGCAGTAGTGATCGACGACGAGGCGCTGGAGAGTCTTAAGGCCCTCGCCGAGCCTCCGGCGACCTACTGGCGGATCCGGTCGGCCCTCCCCTGGACCTGAGGATCGGCTGGTGGCCCAGAGAGGGCCGCGGCGGCGTGCTTTGGCGGTTCCCGCCGCTCCAATTGCCGCGCCAGAGCAGACTTGAGGTGGTCGAGGCCGGAGCCGGTGGTGGCAGAGATGCTAGCGGCCCGGTAGCGTTCCTCGAGCTCTTCGAGGACCTGCTGATCCGCTCGGTCCGCCTTGTTGAGGACCACATAACGTGGCGGGTCGAGGTTGAGGTCGTCGAGGATCCGGTTCACCGCCTCCACCCTGCTCGGTGCCCCAGGCTCGGCGGCGTCGACCACATGCAGCAGCAGGTCGGCGTCGTGTAACTCCTCAAGGGTGGCGCGAAAGGCGTTACGGAGGTCGTCAGGGAGGTCGCGGATAAAGCCTACGGTGTCGGTGTAGAGGACCCGGCCTCCCCACTCGCCCAGCTCCGGCAGCCACCCCTCGCGGGTCGTCGGTCGCAGGGTGGCGAAGAGCCTGTTGCGCGCGAGGGCGTTCGCCTTCGAGATCGCGTTGAAGAGGGTGCTCTTGCCGGCGTTGGTGTACCCGACGAGGGCGATCAGGGGTGTGGCGGACCGCCTCCGGTTCTTGCGGGTCTCGGCACGCTGTCGGCTGATCGAGCCGACCTCGGCCTTGAGGGCCACGATCCGGTCGCGGACCCGACGGCGGTCGACCTCCAGCTTGGTCTCCCCCGGTCCTCTCGTGCCGATCCCGCCGCCGAGCCGGCTCATACGCTGTCCCCTGCCCGCGAGCCTGGTCAGCTGATAGTGGAGCTGGGCGAGTTCGACCTGGACCTGCGTCTCGCGGCCGCGGGCGTTCTGGGCGAAGATGTCGAGGATAACCTGGGTGCGGTCTAAGATCTTGAGGCGCGTGAACGCCTCGATCTCCCGCGCCTGGGCGGGGGAGAGCTCGCGGTCGAAGACAAGCAGGTCGGCATCCTCGTGATAGGCGAGGGAGACGAGTTCCTGGAGTTTGCCCCGACCGACGATCGTCTTGGGGTCTGCTGCCGGCCTGTGTTGCAGACTCTGGCCGGCCACCCTCCCCCCGGCGCTCCGGGTAAGCTCTGTGAGCTCTATCAGTCGAGACTCCGCTTCGAAGCTGCCTTCGCCCGTCTCGAGTCCGACCAGGATCGCCCGCTCCTCACTACTGCGGCCGCCTTCGCGGGCACCGTGCGATCTGGCGAGCTCCTCTTCGAGGGCCCGGATCCGTTCGGCGACATCCTGGCGCTCCAACTCCCGCACCGAGCAGGGGGGCTCTACGATCCAGTCCTCCTCCTGAGAGGTGGGCGGAGCGATCTGGGCGAAGTGGGCCTGTCCGAGTTCGGTATCCCCCTTTGCGTTGACACCGATTTCGAAGGCGACCATGGCGTCGAGGCGGTGCAGGAAGAGCGCAGTTAGATCCGAGGGGCTTAGCCCGCCCGGCCTGAGGTGGGTATGGATCAGCCGGAGGCCCGCGAGCCGCGAGGTGACCTCGCCAAACCGAGGGGGCACCGGTGTGTCCGCCGCGTCGCCCACCGATACCGTCACTACCCGGCCACGCCGGTCGAACAGCAGCGCTACCCTGCGCCCGATGTCGACACTCAGCTCCGCCACGGCGCGGGCCACCTCGAAGCTCACAGCGGCAGTGGGCGGGATCTTCCTGCGGTACAGATTGGAGAGGCGCTTGACCTGGCTTTTCCTGAGTCCCGAGAGGTTGCCGTGAACGCGTTCTATCGGCTTAGCCCCTTTCTATTCGTGCCTGGGTGGTGCAGACCTGTCGGTTCGAGCAGGTGCCCGAGCACAACTGCCTCGAGGCGGAGACGGAGGCTGGTCGCCGATGGAGACCGACACTCAATCTTCCGGGGCTCCCACACTGCTCGTTTCAAGGATCTGCACGTAAGGAGCAGTGTACCGCAAAATCGGATCCCGGGGTCAGTTCCCGGTTCGCCCCGACCGCCGTTGGGCAGGGGTATCCCTCGCTCGGTGCTCAGTACCGACCTCGACTTTCAGACGACTCGAACTCCGGCTAGGTCGTGCTGACGCACCCCAGCAACATGGCAGAGGGGGGAGGCTCCTATACTTTAAGCGGTGGGTTCGGTTCGTCGACGTGGCGGATCCGAGGGCCGTGCCGTTCTGGAGGGACAGATGGATATCGCAGTCGCTGCGGCAAAGAGAACACCGATCGGAGCGTTTCAGGGTGCACTTTCGGGGGCTAGGGCCCCTGAGCTGGGGGCGGCCGCCATTCGTGGGGTCACCTCGGAGTCCGGCCTCGATCCGGAGCGGATCGATCTCGTACTCATGGGCAACGTCCTGCCGGCGGGTATGGGGCAGGCGCCTGCACGCCAGGCCGCTCTGTTCGCGGGCCTCTCGAGGTCGATCCCCACTGTCACCGTGAACAAGATGTGTGGGAGCGGCCTCGAGGCGATCGTACAGGCGGTCAGGGCTATAGCTGTCGGCGATGCGAAGGTGGTCGTTGCCGGGGGCATGGAGTCGATGACCAATGCGCCCTACCTCGTGCCGGGGGTGCGCGGAGGTCTCCGGCTCGGCGATGCCAGTCTGGTCGATTCGGTGGTGCATGACGGCCTCTGGGATGTCTATAACGATATGCATATGGGCTCCTGCGCGGAGATCTGCGCTGAGAGGTACGGCCTCTCCCGCGAACAGCAGGACGAGTTTGCCGTCTGCTCCTATGAACGGGCGCAGGCGGCCATGCGGACAGGCAGGTTCAGAGAGGAGATCGTGGCTGTCGAGGTGCCCGGTCGCAGGGGGGCTGTGGAGGTCGTATCGGAGGATGAGGGTCCCCTTCAGGTCGACTTCGCGAAGCTGCCGACCCTCAGGCCTGTGTTCGAGCGGGGTGGGACCGTCACCGCCGCCAACGCCTCCACCATCAACGACGGCGCTGCCGCCCTGGTGATTGCGGAGGCGTCGGTCGCACACGAACTCGGCCTGCCGGTGCTGGCGCAGCTGCGGGGGTACAGTGTTCACGCTCAAGATCCCGAGTGGTTTACGACAGCCCCTGTAGGAGCGTTGCACAAGCTTTTCGACACGCTCGGGTGGTCCCCTGACGATGTCGACCTCTACGAGATCAACGAGGCGTTCAGTGTGGTTCCGATGGCGACCATGCGCGAGTTCGACCTGCCCCATGATCGGGTCAACGTCCACGGCGGTGCTGTCTCCCTGGGGCATCCTGTCGGCGCCTCAGGCGCCAGGATCGTCGTGACCCTCATCCATGCTCTCCAGAGCAGGCAGAAGAGCCGCGGGGTAGCCACCATCTGCATCGGTGGCGGCGAGGCCCTGGCCCTGGGCCTTGAGCTCGGTTGAACAGCTGATCGCCTAGGCGGGTGTGGGCTTGAGGCCTCGTCACCGCTTCCGGGCAGCCTGCAAGACTTGTTGGCGGGCTCTGGGTGATGATGTCGAGTGTGACGGCCTGCGGAGCCACGCCGCACTGTCCCTGCAATAGTGGGGGAGGACTCGCTCGGCAGAATGCCGGAGACGATTCATGCGCCGCTCCCACTCGGCGCAACCGCGTTGACACAGGTGTGTTGTGGGCGTGGCCTTGCGGTCCTGCTCCCTCGTTTCCCATCGGGCTCTACCGTGCAGGGTGCGGCCTGGCAGATAGGAGTGTGCCCTAGTATGGGAGGGGGGTGAACGGGGGTCGCTTTGGCCCGGTGTCATCGGGCGGCTCGATCAGGAGCGCCAGGGGGACCACAGCCCTTCCTCGTCAGGCAGCGGGTGGCCCGAGGTCTTCAGGGCTAACAGGACTTGGCCACGATGGTGCGCGTCGTGGGCGATCATGTGGATCAGGTAGGCATCCGCGTCCGCGTGCGGCAGTTCGTCGGACCCCTGCGGTCGCGCCTCAGCCGCGGCCAGCGCGGCTTCGGCTGTAGCCTCCAACACCTCCAGAATGTGTGTCGGGTCCGTCTCAGGGCCCTCAGTGAGGATAGCGGAGTCTGGATCGGGCAGGTCAGGTAGTGCAGAGAGTCGTGCCGGATCGAGTAGAGTCCCCCAGAATTTCACGACGCCGACGATGTGGGAGAGGTGCTGGGCGACGCTGTAGCCACCACCCGGCGTCTGCGCAGCGAGCATCTCCGCAGTCAGGTGGTGGATAAGCGCCCGATTTACCTCGAGGTTCCGGTCCCAGGCGGTCCGTACCGAAGAGCTGATCGCCATCATCCTCTCCTTCTCCCCCGGAGTTGGTGGCCTATGAGCGGTGTGCGGTTGCGGCGACGTTGCAAGCGCGCATCCCTGCTATCCGACGCAGGGGTGTCAATCGCAAGGGGACTCGCTGATCATACGCCATTGCTAACTGGAAGGAGCAGGTGACTCACAAGTGCGGGTGAGGGGTGGCCGTATTGCACCACAAAGATTTCGGAGCAAGTGTCCCGCAGACGCCGAACGTTGGCTTTCGAGGCGTCGCTTAGGGGATTCATGCTCGGCCCGGTCCAGCACCGATCGGACCCCATTCCGGGCGCGCTTTTGGATGGGGGCAGAGCATGTGTCAGCTTGGGTGTTCTCGGTTTCGATGACCCGGGACGGGGCAGCAAGTTCGCTACCCTGCAGGTAGATTGAGAGAGGGGCCGGGGGCGCAACTTGCGCCCCCCGGATCAATCTTGGGATAGCTGCTCGCTGTAGATCTTAAGCGCCTCCCGCAGGAAGGCCTCCTCTCCCTCGCTCCAAGGCAGCACGGGAGGCTTCTGCTCCTCTGGCAGCGCTGAGAAGTTCTGCCACCAGCTGTTCAAGCCGGCCGTAACCTCCGAGTCGCCGTGGGTGAACTGAGCGAGCAGTTCTGTCTGGAGCTTCGCCACGGCTTGGGCCTCGGCACCGGCCGGGTCCTGGCCCTCCGCAACGAGCCGCTTCAGTTCGTCGGCGATGTGGGCGTACTGCGCGTCGACGCGCCTCTGGTCCTCTTCGGTCCACTCGCCCCAAGCCGCTATTACATCCTTCGCCTCGTCTGAGTAGGAGCGGTCGGTGAGATCGTTCATAGTCTCTTGCTGATCGGGGGTGAAGTATTTGTTCACCCATTCGTTCTTCTTCTCCATCTGAGTAACCTCGATTAGCTGTGCGATGGCCTCCCGGTCTTGTCTACCCTCCCGAAGGAGTTCCTCCATGCGCTCGATGGCACGAAGGATGGCGTCGATCTGGGCCTGTCTGTCCCGCATCATAGCCTTCTGTCGAGCGAGCCTCTCTGGTAGCAAGCCTGGACCCGACTTCATGAAGCGCTTGATCTCGCCGAGTGTGAAGCCGAGGAACTTCAGAGCCAGGATCTGCTGCAGTTCGACAAGATCGTCATCGCTATAGAGCCTGTACCCCGATTTCGAGTAGTGCGACGGAGACAGCAGCCCCTGGTGATCGTAGAAGCGCAGCGTACGCACGGACACGCCCGCCCTTCTAGCGAACTCGCCGGAGTAGTAAAGCTGTTGTCCCAAGGATCACCTCCTTTCCCCAGAGAGTATGAGGGGTGACGTAACGTAAGAGTCAATCCCCAGGTGTTGCGCGGCCCCCAGCTCCCGACAACGGCACAAGCCCCGGCTCGGGTAAGGGCTCTGGCAGGCTCGGTACCGCTCCTGTATCTCATGGGGTAAGTCCGAGCCCCCGACTCAGGCGGGACTCGGCCGCTTCCCATTGGCCGCTGAGGCCGGCGCCCACACCCTGGCCCGGGCCGGATTGACGGCTGAGATCTACGGTCCTGCATACTACGGGAGCGTCAACGGCAGCATGCCTGCCAGCCCTGGTTCAGACGACCGTTCGGCGCTGGCGCCCTCCACGATCTTGCTGGTGGCTACGATTTATGGAGGTCCTGTCTCACTGCTGGTGTCACTGGCTGCGATGCGGATGCGGAGAGCAGTTGCCGGGCCAGGATAGCGGAGGTCCATCAGGGGGCGGCGGCCCAAGCTGGGAGGATCGACGTTGTGATCGGTAGTGGAACAATCCTGGCCGGATGTGGCGGTGAGACCGACCGGCGCATCCTCAAGCAGGTTCGTCGCTACCGACCCGCCTTCGTTCCGGGAGACCGTTGCGCCAGATACCGGATCAGGAGGTGAGGAGAGCTGTTTCGTCACTTCTCTACGGAGGTCTGGTAGACTTTGGGGGACCACCACCTGAGGAGTGGACGGTGCGCCAATGGCCCTACTAGATAAGGTCTCCCTCCCTGAAGATCTCAAGAGACTCTCTCGAAACGACCTCCCGGCGTTTGCCAGGGAACTCCGTAGCGAGATCATCCGGGTCTGTTCGCTAACCGGCGGCCACCTCGCTTCGAGTCTCGGTGCCGTCGAGTTGACGGTCGCCCTCCACTACCTGCTCGACGCCAGGAGGGACCGGATCGTCTGGGACGTAGGCCACCAGACCTACGGCCATAAGATCCTGACGGGTCGCAGGCATCTCCTCGACACGATTCGCAAGCCTGGGGGTCTAGCCGGCTTCACCGCCACCAGCGAGTCCGAGTACGACGCCCTCACCGTGGGCCATGCCAGCACCAGTCTCGCTGCGGCCCTCGGCATGGCGCTCGCCCGCGACGCCCGTGGCGATGACTACGACATAGCTGCCGTGATCGGCGACGGTGCCCTCACCGGGGGCATGGCCCTCGCGGCTCTGAATCAGATCGGTCATGTCAAGCCGCGCCTGCTCATCGTGTTGAACGACAACGAGATGTCGATCAGCGAAAATGTCGGCGCCCTCAACCACTATATGGGTCACCTCCAGGTGCAGCGCTGGTTTCAGAAGGCTGAGACCCGCAGCAAGGAGGCCCTCTCTGGGATCTGGGAGCCCCTAGCCGACCTGGGCAGTCGTGCCAAGAAGGCAGCCCGCCGCTTCTTCGACCCAGCCAGTGCCAACCCCTTCCACGCTATGGGTGTTCGCTACGTGGGCCCTGTCGACGGGCATGATGTGATCGAGTTGCTCTACCTCCTTGAGCATATCCGGAAGCTTGACGGCCCGACGATGCTCCACATCGTCACTACCAAAGGCAAGGGTTACGGGATAGCCGAGGCGGATCCGATCCTGTGGCACGGCGCCACCGGGTTCGATCTCGACAACCCCGTCCAGGCGGGAAAATCGTACCAGTGGTCTGATGCCTTTGGGGAGGCTGCCATCCGGCTTGCCGAGGCCGACGACCGCATTTGGGTCATCACCCCGGCGATGCGCGAGGGCAGCGGGCTGGTCGAATACAGCCAGTGCCATCCCGAGCGCTACATCGATGTCGGCATTGCCGAGGATGTCGCGGTTACCGTCGGTGCCGGCCTTGCCCTACGTGGTGAGAAACCCATCGTGGCCATCTACTCGACCTTCCTTCAGCGCGGCTATGACCAGGTGATTCACGACGTCAGCATGGAGAACCTCGACGTCATCTTCGCCATCGACCGCGCTGGCCTCGTAGGGGGAGACGGTGCGACCCATCAGGGTATCTACGACATGGCTTTCCTGAGGATCCTGCCCCACTTTTCGGTGGCGATGCCAAGGGATGTTCTCGAGCTGCGGTCGATGCTCAAGAAGGCACTGCTCATAGGCGGTCCGGTCGCTGTCCGCTGGCCACGGGGTGGCACGGAGCGGGCTCCCGACCTCCCCGTCGACGCCTGGCTCGATCTCGAATGGGGGAGCTGGGAGGTGCTGAAAGAGGGGGAGGACGCCTACCTCCTCTGCATCGGGCCCACCGTCGAGTACGGCCTTGAGGCCGTACAGGGCAATCCCCGCGTCGGCGTCGTCAATGCCCGCTTCGTCAAACCCTTGGATGAGAGTCTCCTGCTCTCCCTTGCCTCCAGGGCAAAGGTGCTCATCACTGCAGAGGATCACGCCGTCGCTGGCGGCCTGGGCTCTGCCGTTGCAGAGGTCCTCCAGGACGCCGCTTCTCCGGTGCGTCTGATCCGCCTTGGAGTGCCCAACATGACTGTCCCCCACGGTGACGTCAAGGCCCAGCACGAGGACTTCGGCTTCGGGCCTCGAGCCCTCCGGGACCGGATCGAAGAGCTCGGTCTCGGCGTGGCCCCAACTGCCCAGGAAGCGGACAGGGCTACGCAGCCCGTTCATTGACAGTTTCGGGTACTACCCGGTATGATACCGGTCGCCCGAAGGGGTCGGTGTGGAGCCGTAGTGTAGCGGTTAGCATATCTGCCTGTCACGCAGAAGGTCGCGGGTTCGAATCCCGTCGGCTCCGCCAGAAGCAACAGAGAGGCATCGGCGAGCGCTCCAGGCTCGACATTGCCTCTTTGTGCGTGGCCAGGTAGCTCAGTCGGTAGAGCACACGACTGAAAATCGTGGTGTCGGCAGTTCAATTCTGCCCCTGGCCACCACAGTTCCCCCTACCTCGGGCCTAGAAATGATCCGGCCCAGCATGGTTGTAGGACCGAAGGGTTTGGGGGCAGGGTATAGCCTGCCGATCACGAAGGGGCCACGAAAGATCTCAGGCGAGGCGCGGGTAGTCCTGGTGATGTTGGTCCGCTAAAACCTCCGCTGTCGGGCTGTGAATGCTGTTTCTGGGTAATCCCTCGTCAACGCATTCAGCGGGGTCGGAGCGGTCCTGTTTCACTCTCAACTCTTGTTCGGGGCTTGGTATTCGGCAGTGCCAACACCGGCTTGGGCGGGTTGTTCAGGGTTTAAGCTTGTGCTACGATGCTTTACGGTAAATCTCTAAGGAAGAAGGGATCTTAATGAAGAAGTTCTTGGTGCCCGCTGTTACTGCGATTAGTCTGCTCTTGCTCTCAGCCTCGGCGCAAGATCAGGAGTCCGGTGTTGTCGGTTCGCCTCCTCCTGAGGATCACTTCCTTCACGTCACCACCGGTCCGAACGGAGAGCCGGTCATCTCCGCCAACGAGTTCCGGTTCGCTCTCGGCGGATACTACCGCTTCAACTTTGTCTGTCCTGATGCTGTCGACGACGCCAGTGGATTCCACTTCGAGTCGGAGGGCCTCGTGATGAACTCGCATATTCGCGTCTACAGTGTCGGCGATATCGAGCTCTACCTGCAAGGTCAGACCTTCCGCGCGATCCAGTGCGATGAAGCCGGTGCCGCGAGGTTCAGTTTCCACCCGATGCGCCGAGGTGTCTATGAATTCCTTGTCAGGGACCACTCCGACCCGCCTCAGGCGGAATATGGGAAGTTCATCGTAGAGTAATCGAATCGCAAGTCAGGCTAGGCCCTGGGCGGCTTGTTGTCGTCCGGGGCCTGTCTTATGGATGGTAACAGGGGTAAGCGACGACGGTCAGGCGGGGGATCAGGGTCGATCGCTTTCCGGGCAGTTAGCTCCACGAACACACCTGGTAGCGAGGGAGTCCCCTCGAGTTCATAGGGTCGGTCACCTCGGGGAGTCTCCGACGACGTGGCCACGCTCCATGACGCTTGGAAGCCACCAGGGTACCGTGAAGTGCCCTGCCCCGGTTCACCAGGCTCCAGTCCAGGGGTAGACTGGCCGCTGTGGCTGTTACTCGTGACCGAAGACGCACCGTATTGGCCGGTGGGAGCCTGACCTTTCTGCTCATCCTGGCCCACACCAACAACGACGGCTTCTTCGGGATGTTCTCCGCCCTCCTGCCCACCTTCCAGGCACGCTTCGGCCTCAGCGAGACCGGCCTGGCGCTACTTGTCGCAACCCTCTCCTTGAGTACATCCGTCACCCAACCCCTGTTCGGGGTGTTGGCCGACCGGATCGGCCAACGGTTGCTCGCCGGGCTCGGTACTCTCCTCTGCGCTGCCCTGCTCAGCCAGATCGTGGTGGTGCCGAGCGTGCTACTACTGGTGGGCGTTCTCTTCGTCGGAGGTCTCGGGTCCGCTGCCTTCCATCCCTCAGGTATGAGTCTGGCCCGGACTGCAGGGGGGGAGCGCAAGGGCATGATGGTGGGACTCTTCGGTGCCAGCGGGGCTTTGGGGATGGCCCTCGGCCCTGTCGTCATCCTCTACCTCCTTGCTCGTGTCGGACCGGGCCCCACCCCCCTGCTGATGATCCCCGGACTCCTGCTGGGACTGGCGATCCTGGTACTGTTCCCGAAGCGGGCGACCGTCCCACGGCAGCAACGTGCCCGGCTCTTCGACCGTGACCTTGTCGCCGGCCCTGTCGGACTCCTCAGCCTAGCTGGCATCCTGCGCGCGACCTCGTTCGTGACGTTCACTAGCGCTATGCCTCTATGGCTCGTCAAGATTCAGGGATACGCCCCCGACTCCCCCCTGATCGGCTGGACGCTGGCGACTTTTACCTTCTCCTCTGCGCTCGGTGGCGTCCTGGCCGGTGCCCTGGCCGACCACTTCCCCCGGCGCCGACTCACCGTGGGGGCGATCCTGCTGGCGCTCCCGTTCTTGCTGGCAATCTTCCTCTTTCCCCCCGGCACGCTGGCTTTCTTCGGCACTGTGGCGCTCGCTGGCCTCGTGACCAATGCCTCGCTGCCGCTCCTGATCCTCAGTGGGCAGGATCTCGCTCCCCACGCCCTGTCCACCGCCTCGGGCATGCTTATGGGTCTCTCCTGGGGGACTGCGGGGTTCGTCTACATCGGTATCGGCCTCCTTCAAGAGATCCTAGGGATTACCGATGCGATGATCCTCAGCTACCTGCTTCTGCTCCCCGCCGCGGCGCTCGCCTTCTACGTGCTTAGCCGTCACCGGGTGGCGATGAGTCGCTAGGTCCGGGGCGTTTCCAGGCCGCCTCAACCGAGTTCGGTGGCGAGCCTGCTACCAGTCCACCTGGCATGGATCTCACTTGGATCCTCTCAGATCGCCACGCCCACCAGTGAGGGGCACCGTTTCTGCAGCAGGACTGCGACTGGATGTAAGGAGCGCGGCCTGAGTCGGTGCGTGGGGGATAGCTACCACCCGGCCTGCGCGGTCTGCAAGCTGTCGAAGAGATGTTCTGCAGGGGTGTGAGAGGTGAGGATCTCTCCGTTACCGGGAAGGCGAGCGGGCGCTGCTGCCGGAATGTGTTTGGAGTGAAGACCCGCGTCACTCTACATTCACAGGAAGTTCTGTTAGAGAGGGGCGTCGCGACGTTCCGCACGGGTGGTAAATATCACGTCGGCCATCGGGTAGGGGTGGTATCGACGGGGGTAGAGATGAGATCAAAGCGAGTGAGGGGAAGGAGGAGTCAGGAAGGTAATCGGGAACGACGGATCGTTTTAAGCCTGACGGATCGTTTTAAGCCTTAGGAGGAAGATCATGATAGGAACCTTGATCATTGCTGGGATTGGCCTTGAGGCTGTTGTCTGGCTTCTTAGGAACCTCTGGGATGAGGAGGCCCGTGAAGGCTGGGATATCACCCAGGGCCTCACCCTTATCGTCGCCATCGTTGTCGCTCTAGTGTTCTCCGATTGGAACCTCATGGAAACTTCGGGGCTCGATATCGATGTCGACATCGTTGGGAGGATTATGACTGGCTTGGCCATAGCAAGGGTGGCCATGTGGGTGCGCGGGTTTTATCGGATGACGGCAGGTGGACAGGGCTCGAGTAGCTGAGTCTTGTGTAGCCCGACCTGGGCCACCTCTCGAGAACCTTATAAGTAGGACGAGCGGGCCGCGCGAGGACCGATAGCGGTTTCGTTTGGCAGCCTCTAGTGTGGCAGTTGCAGCTTGGTTTAGAGGATTTGCCCTGCCTCACCTGGGCCGACCTTCAGGCGGAATACAGGGGGGGTAGGGTAAGCTCGCGCTGCCACCTTATCTTGTTGCGACCCGATCCGAGGCGGCCAGCGATCCCCGCCCCTGTCGAGGACGGGGTAAGGTCGCTTACCGATCGGAGGGGGACGGCAACGCCGGGGACAGGGGTCTTGGGGACAGACTCGCCTCCAGCTAGCCCTCAGTACCAAGAATTAAGGACATCACCTGAGATTATGCGCTATCGTGAACCATGCTGCGATTCTCCCTAGTGGTGCTGGTAGTGGCTCTGGGTGCACTGGTGGTGCTATGGCAGTTCGGTGTCATCCGCCTCGGACCTTCGGGACCGTCGGAAGCCGAGATCCGGCTCTCCACCCTGTTCGAACTCGCGCGCGGTCTCGACCCTGCAGCCCTCGAGGAGGCGGTCGCGGAGCTCGAGGACCCCAACATCCGCGACGCCGAGGGGCGCACCCTGCTCATGGTGGCCACAGCCGAAGGGAGCCTCGCGGGAGTGCGGGTCCTCGTCGAGGCAGGTATCAACCTCGACGCCGCCACGGCCTCCGGCGAGACCGCTCTGATGTTCGCAGCCGGCTCAGCCGACACGGCGACCATCCCCCTCCTACTGCTCAACGCCGGGGCCGACCCGACCCTAGCGGATGTCCAGGGGAGGACCGCGTTCGACTACGCTCTGGACAATGCGGTCGTGCGCACTACAGGTCTCTACCAGCGCCTAGAGGAGTTAACAGGTCGCACCTTCGTCAGCGGCTGGCCGAGCGGGTACGTGCTCCCGATAGAGGGGGCCACGATCAGCTCCCGCTCGAACCACCTACCTGGAGCACCTAGGGCCTACCGTAACGGCACCCATGAGGGCTTCGACTTCTACAACGGCACGGTGGGCGTACCCATCGAATACGGTACCCCCATCCGCGCAGTAGCCATGGGCACCGTGCTCCGGGCGGACCACGATTTCCAGGAGCTCACCCAGGAGGCTCTCGACGAGAATCTCCGCTTAGCCCGCTCTAGCCTAGATACGCCAGCGGAAATTCTCGACCTCCTCCGCGGCAGACAGGTGTGGATCCGACACCCCGGCGGGTTCATCTCGCGCTACGCCCACCTGTCTGGCATCCCAGCCGACGTGGTCGAAGGGGCCGAGGTGACGCAGGGCCAAGTGGTCGGTGCAACCGGTAATTCCGGCACCCCGGAGGCGGTGCAGGGAACGCAGGACGAACCTCACCCCCACGTGGAACTGTGGAGCGGTAACACCTATCTGGGCTACAACCTCGAGCCCGAGGCGATCTACAGTCTGGCCGCTCAGGTCTTTGGTGAGGAGTCGCTCCCACCGGAATTCGAGTGATCCGAGTCCCCATCCTGCTGGGCTCGCCCAGCAGGATGGGGGATAGGAGATCGGGTCAGTCGTTGCTGATAGCGATCTTCCTGGCCTTGGCCTCAAGGGCCTTCGGCATGGCCATGCGGAGCACCCCGTTCTCGACACGGGCGCTGATAGCGTCCACGTCGATCGTCGACGGAAGCGTGATGCTACGGCTAATCTCTCCGCGGACGATGCCCCTGAACCAGTAGCGACGCCCCTCTCCATCGATTTCAGGCAGACTCGCCTTGATAGTCAGTTGGCGACCTTCCACGCTGATGTCAAGGTCTTCTCCCGTGAGACCGGGGAGGGTCATCTCCAACACCAGTGCCTCGTCGGTCTCGTAGAGATCTGCAGAGGCAGCATCGCTGGTAGAGAAGGGAGCGGCGATGTCGAAGAAGCGGCCGACTTCGGAGGCCAAGTCGGGGACAAGTCCCCAAGTCCGGGACGGTTGAGCACGCCTCACGTGAATGGCAGTCATGGCAAACCTCCTTAAGGCTTTCACAATCTACGAGGACGATGGCAGGGTCGACCCTCTTCTGATCGCCTCGCGACTGGTGATAGCATAAGATATGAGCGTAGTATTGTCAAGTCTTTTAAAGAATAAGTCTTAATATTGCTGACTTCATATCTATTTGTATTCTTTAGCGCTTATCTGATAAGGCCTGGATGCGGGCGCTGGCTGGGGTCGCTACCCGGGTCGCAACGGCAACCGGGGTGAGGAGGAGTTGCCGAACTTAGCGGCTGGCTGGAGGCGGCCTCCGCTCACTCCGATCACGACCGAGCCACGCTCCCTGGCCACGGCGTAGAGTGCCAGGGCTGCCGCTAACTGAGGGGGTTGCCCAGCGCTCGAGCTGAGCGAGGGCAGGGTCCGGGCGGCGCTCAAGGGGCTCCTCAAGCCTCGCTTCACCACGGCAGATTGAAACCCCCATGATTTTCCGTCTGGTAGTAGAGGTCGATCTCATCCGGAACGGTAGAGATATTATCGACAACCTTAAACAGGTGCATATCTTCCTCTGAGATGACCCCCATCCGGAGGAGCGTTCCCTGGAGCCACTGGAGCAGTCCGCGCCAGAACTCCACACCGATCAGGTAGACCGGGAACGGCTTGATCTTCCTCGTCTGGATAAGGGTCAGCGCCTCGAACAGTTCGTCGATAGTCCCGAACCCCCCCGGGAAGACTACGAAGGCCGTCGAGTATTTGACCAGCATCACCTTACGGGTGAAGAAGTACTTGAAGTTGAGGCTGTCGGTCTGATAACCGTTCGGGCCCTGCTCGTGGGGCAGCGTGATATTCAGGCCGACCGAGCGACTCTCCGTCTCAAAGGCCCCCCGGTTCCCCGCCTCCATAATCCCCGGCCCACCCCCGGTGATGATAGTGTACCCGCAGCCGGCGAGATCGCGGGCGAGTTGGACCGCCTTCTGGTAGACCTCGCTATCCTCCCCGAGCCGGGCCGACCCGAAGATGGTAACCGCCTTACCAACATCGCTCATCTCCTCGAAGCCCTGCACTAGTTCGCCCATGATGCGGAACATGCGCCAGCTATCCGCCGCTAAAGCGTCGATGACGTACTGCTTCTCGAGATTCTCCATGCCCTCAATTATGCGCCCCGCTATCCGCTGAGCAACCTTCTCCGGCAACGACAGGGGGCCTGGTGAGAGAGGAGTGCGTCTCCTCTCTCCAGAATCTTAAGAAGAAGGACGAAGCCTCCTACAACCAACTCACCCCGTCTTTCTCCACCTCTGCGAGATCCGGCAGCTCCCGAGTGCGCTGCAAGTACCGTTCAGGGAACCAGTCTCAGCAGCGCCGCTAAGTTCGGTTCCAGAACATCGGGCTCTGCCCGACCCAACCGCTCGGCGTCGTGGGTACCCCAGGTCACGGCGTAGGTCTTCAAACCGGCAGCCCTTCCCGCCTCGATGTCGGTGGATGAGTCGCCCACCATCCATACTCCCTCCGCCCCAAGGGCGTCAAGGGCACGGAAGATTACATCGGGGGCGGGCTTATGGGGGAAGTCGTCGGTGCCCTGGATGTGATCGAGATAGGCGTCGATCCCCAGCGCGGAGGCGAAGGCGAGCGCCGAGGAAGAGCGCTTGGTGGTGGCCACCCCGAGCCGGTAGCCCCGGGCCCGCAACCTCGTGAGCAGCTCGAGCACTCCGGGGAACGGCTTCGAGTTGTCCAGGAAGTGTTGGGGATAGTGCTCGCGGTAGGTCCTGATAAGCGCATCGATCCGCGAGGCAGGGGCGAAGCGGCTATACATGTCGAAGAGGGGCTTACCCATCTCCTCCCGGATCTCAGCTGCGGGTGGCGCGGGCAGGCCAAGCGACTCGAAAGCGCTCAGGAAGCTGTTGACGATATCGGTTAGAGAGTCGACGAGGGTACCGTCGAGGTCGAAGACGATCGCGTGCACCCGGCCAGCATATACGCTACGCGCAGAATCTGACTGCTCGATCAGCAAGCGCGGATAGCCTGCTCTAAGCCTCGGACCGTCATCTTCGCCTTCATTCGGAGTGTTCGCTAATCGCTTCGAGGCGCTACTCGCGTCCAGAGTCGACAACCCACACCCGACTATAGGCTGGCTGCCCGAACGCGAACTCCGACACGATCCCTTCGCTATGGATAGATCCTGCAGGCCATACCGATGTTCCCGAGCACCGCTATCCAAGGTGCGGATTAAGAGGGTTCGGCCGACTCCGCCTGGGGTCAGCCGTCGATACAGACAGCAGCCGGGTCGAAGTCGGGATCCGGGTAGTTGAGCCCCATCCCCTCTAGGGTGTCGATTAGCACCTGGGCGATAACGACGTTCCGGTACCATTTATGGTTGGCGGGAACCACGTACCAGGGGGCGAACTCGCTGTTGCAGCGGGCCATGGCGTCCTGATAGGCGGCCAGGTAGTCGTTCCAGCGGGAACGCTCCTTGAGATCGGCGGGATCGAACTTCCAGTGCTTCTCGGGATCATCTAAGCGGGCCTGGAGTCGTTCCCGCTGCTCCTCCTTGCTGATGTGAAGATAGAACTTCGCAACCGCCGTTCCGGTCTCGACGAGTCTACGCTCGAAGGCGTCGATCTGGTCGTAGCGCCTCCTCCAGATCGGCTCCGGCACCAGCCCTTTGACCCGAACCACGAGGACGTCCTCGTAGTGGGAGCGGTTGAACACGCCGATCATGCCTTTGCGGGGGAGGGCTCGGTTGATGCGCCAGAGAAAATCGTGGGCCAACTCCTCCTCGGTAGGCGCTTTGAAACTTGTGACCCGGACCCCTTGGGGATTCATGCCCGTCATCACCCTGCGGATGGTACCATCCTTGCCGCCTGCGTCCATCGCCTGGAAGACCGCCAGCAGCGCCTGGCTGCCATCGGCGTAGAGGAGGCGCTGGAGGGCCTCGAGCCGGTCGCGCTGCCGCTTGAGGAGTTTTCGTGCCGCCTTGCGGCCCTCCCCGTTGGGGGGGAAGGGCCCGGTCTCAGCCGGGTCGATGCTGACCAGATCGGTGTCGCTCCCGGGGGCGCGCCGGTAGCGCCCCAGCGGGATCTCCATCAGTCCAGCTCCCCGATATCCTCGTTCCATAGGTGAGGATCCGCCTCGACAAACTCTGCGAGCAGCTCCTCACACGCTTCCGAAGCGAGTTCGAACACCTCGACTCCCAGCTCGCGCAGCCAGTCGAGACCTTCCTGGAAATCCCCTGTCTGGCCCACCACCACAGCGCCTATGCCGAACTGGCGGATAAGGCCGCTGCAGTACCAGCAGGGCGCGAGGGTGGTCACCATCACCGTGTCACGGTAGTCCCGCTGCCGGCCCGCCTTGCGAAACGCGTCGGTCTCGGCATGTATGGAGGGATCCCCCTCTTGTACCCTGCGGTTGTGGCCGCGGCCGAGGAGCCGACCGTCCCGGTGGAAGAGGGCTGCTCCGATGGGCACCCCACCCTCCGCTAGGCCGATTCGGGCCTCTTCGAGGGCGACTTCGAGCATCTCCTGAAAATCTCTCACCCTGTGTGTCTCGGTCATGTCGACCTCCCGGGCCATTCTAGCCGCCCGCTGCGGCTCTCATGAAATCTCTTATCGAGCAGGAGGCGGTGACCGGTCATCAAAAGGGGTCCGGGTCGTACTGGGGCGGGCCGACCCACCCCCGAAGCTACGGCTCGAGCTTTAAGGGCAGCTACGACGCCCCCCAAGAGTTGCAGAGGCTGCGTCACCCTGCCGCGACCGAGGAAGAGCGAGCGACGCGTTCCCCTGCTCCGCTATGGCTCAGACGATCTCGAGCACCGGCTCCCCCAGGACTTCCCAACGCGGGGCTACACCCAGGCCGGGCGCGGCCGATGCCGCTAGTCGGCCCTGCTGCCTCTGGGGAGCACCCTCGGCCGTGCTTAAGGGGGTGTAGCTGTTGAAGTCGGTGGCGGTGAACAGGAGATCCGGGGGCGTGCTGTGAGCCAGGTGGGCGATGGCCGCCGTGGTGATATCGCTCCCCCAGCTATCCTCAATGGTCACGCCGATCCCCAGCGCCACGCACAGGTCGCGGGCCTGGCGAGCCCTGGTGAGGCCACCGAATTTGCTGATCTTGATGTTCACTACATCGGCAGCGGCGTCGGCGTGGGCCCGGAGCAGGACGGGAATTCCGTCGATCGTCTCGTCGAGGACGAAGGGGTGGCTGGTGCGCCTGCGGATCGACAGGCACTCCTCGTAGCTCAGGCAGGGCTGTTCGAGGTAGATGTCGAGTCCGGCTACGGCACGAGCGACGCGCGCCGCCTCGTGCATTAGCCAGCCGGTGTTGGCGTCGGCGATGAGCTTGTCGCCGGGCTCGAGGACGGCCGTAACGGCGCTTATCCGGTCGATATCGGTGTCGGGGTCGCCGCCCACCTTGAGCTGGAAGCGTCGGTAGCCCTCCTCTCGGTAGCCGGCCACCTTCGCCGCCATCGCCTCCGGCGACTCCTGGGAGATGGCGCGGTAGAGCGGGAAATCAGCGCCGTAGCGCCCCCCCAGCAGGATACTGATCGGCTGCCCCGTCACTTGACCCAAGATGTCCCAGCAGGCCATATCGATGCCCGACTTGACATACGGATGTCCCTTCAGTGCGGCGTCCATATGGCGGTTCAGCTTCTCTAGCTGGGTGGGATCCAGACCGATTAAGTGAGGGCCGAGTTCTTCGATGCCGGCGCGCACCCCGGCGCCGTACGCTGGAAGGTAGAACGGTCCGAGCGGACAGACCTCCCCGTGCCCGACAACCCCCGTACCGGTCTCGACCTGCACGATGGTGCTGTCGAAGATAGCGACCGATTTTCCGCCGGACCAGTTGTAGCTGCCTTCGTGCAGGGGCAGAGCGACCCTGAAGGCCGAGATGCGTCGGATTTCCACGGCTTACCCCCTAGGCGGAACCCGCTGCTCCGCTCTGGACCGACCGGAGCGCTGGCTCCTGATGGTCCGTTATGATACCACCCGACCTCGCCGCCAGAATCCCGCAGCTGTCGTTCGCGCGGCACGGGTCGGTGGCCTAGGTTGTGACCCTCAGATGATCCCCAGGTCCCGTCAGGAGGAGCGCATGTCCTTAGAACCTGTCCTTATTGCCGGAGTGTGGCGGCAGGCCCGCAATCCGCTAGGTGCCTTCAGCGTTCCACAGAGGCGCCGAAGGCTCATCCTCATGGCGGGCCGGGGATTCAGAATCCACCTACCCCAGGCAACCGGGGAGAGCTTAAGCGTTCGCATGGCCATCGGCGATCTCCCTGTCGCTGGTCAAAGCGGGGACCCGGCCCACGATCACGGTGAATCACGCTCACCAAAGGTCCGCAAACTGATACGTTGCATTCCCCGAGACGGGGGAAGCCGGATGGCTCTCGGGGAAGCCAACCAGCTCGAGTGCCATCGCAGAGTCGACGGTTTCAAGGATGTCTTTGGCCGAATGGCTTGGGATGATCCGGCTCCAACGATTACCAGTGGTTCGGTCAATCCATCCAAGGGGCGCTTCTTGCACCCGACTGAGGACCGGTCGATCACGCTAAGGGAGGCTGCACTCCTTCAGACATTTCCCGCCACCTACAAGCTTGCGATGAACCGGGGTAAGCATCCGAACGCCCGGTTCGTTGGGGAAGCGATTCCGCCAGCCCTTGCGAGAATCCAGGGGATGAAGATTAAAGAGGCACTTCGGCGTCGGCTCGTGGTCTGAATCATCGCCATTTGAGGGCGATGTACCTCTCCAACTCGGGATTCCCTGCGCCCTCCTCCAGCGACCACATTTCGTGCTAGCTCTCAGACGAGCTGTTGAGTGCCACGGTCGAGATACCCGACAGCTATTGTGGGACCACTGCTCAGGCACTGCGACGTGGCTTCTAGGCCGGGCCCGGTGAGCTGGCCTTCGCTTCACGTAGAAGCACCCGCCGAGGTGGGATCCGGTGGTACTCGAGCTCTTCGAGTGGAGAGCCCCGATGTGCTGCCAAGGTTTCACACGCGCTCGCTGGTGAATGAACAGGCACAGATAGGTCGCGTCTCGCCCGATCCGGTAGTGACGTGAGATCATCTCTGCCCCCCACACGGATAAGTAGGTGAGCGAATCCAGCGAATCCGTCCTTGCAACTCCCGAACACTCCAAATCCGATCGGAAGGACGGAATGGTCTTGCCCTCACCGATCTTGCTGTTCCACAAAGGAGTATTCTTACGTTCGCTGAACTCGCTCTGGCAACTCAGGCAGCGTAGATGACGGATCTGGTCCGGTCCGTAGGTCTTACGGGTCCAGCGAACCCGTCCTTCCTTGAGGTTCCCTTGTCCTGCCCGGCCGTAACTGGGGCACTCATGATTGACACAGGCTAGACTTGCCATTGGAGGTCGGTCTGTATTTTTCACATGGTGCAGGATGCACCAGGACTGGCCTCTCCCCTTCGGGGAGCAGAGATAATCTCACGTTACGACCTGGGATCACCGTCACCCACGCAATCTGATAACCGGAGTTGGCGGAGAGAGCGGGATTCGAACCCGCGAGGCAGCGTTGACCACCTACACGCTTTCCAGGCGTGCTCCTTAAACCACTCGGACACCTCTCCGGGCATCCAGACCCTCTGGAGTCTAGCAGGCACGTAGGAACAGGGTCAACCGGAAAGCTCGTGTCCGGGGCGACAGAAACACCATCTTGTCGGGTCGATTCCAGCCTTGAAGGTGTTCACCACCCGGGCGGACCGGAGTAGAGTGCAGCCATGACCTTTGCGCTCGATCACCTCCTGTGGGGTGTGCCCGATCTCGATGAGGGGGTGGCGCACCTGGCGCAGCTCGTCGGTGTGGAGCCCGTGCCGGGCGGAGAGCACCCCGGCTTCGGTACTCGGAACGCTCTGCTCTCGCTCGGTGCTGGGGTCTACCTCGAGGTGATAGCCCCAGATCCACTGCAGGATCTCGGAGGCACTCGCGGGGAAAGTCTCGCCGCGCTGGCGGTGCCGACGTTGCTGACCTTCGCTTTGCGAGCCAGCGACCTGCCGCGCCTGGCCCTGCAGGTCGAGGCGGCCGGCCTGCTTACCCCAGGGCCGGTCGCGATGTCGCGGCTGCGGCCGGATCGGCGCCGCCTCGCTTGGGAGGTTCTGAGGCTCGGCGGCCACCCCTACGGCGATTCGCTCCCCTTCTTCATCGACTGGCTGGAGAGCGAACACCCGTCGGTGGACGCGCCGGGGGGGTGTGCCCTTAAGGGATTCGAGGTCGGGTACCCGGAGCAAGGTGCCCTCGCCGACCTTTACGCCAAGCTCAAGGTTGACGTGGTGGTGGTCGCGGCACCGGAGCCGCAGCTACGCGCGACGCTGGAGACCCCGGTGGGGTTCGTCACGCTGGATTAGCGGGCGTTGCTCGTGCCGGGTGTGCGAAATACTATCTCCGGGGTGGCCAGGGTCTACAATAGTTTACTCAAGGCTCGTTTGAAGGAGTGGGTATGCTAAGAGACAGAGTGGTAAACCTGAGCACCCCCGAAGAGGTTGAGGCCTTCCTGACCTCCCACCCGACCAACGTCATCTTCAAGGCTGGCGCCTGCCACAAGACCATGCAGGGTTTCGGCTTCCTCCAGGAGAAGCTCGAGGCCCGCGAGGATCTGATGGTCGGCATCATCCGAGTGATCGAGTGGCGTGCCGCCAGCAACCTGGTGACGGAGCTGACGGGCATCCGACACGAGAGCCCCCAGGTGATCCTCTTTCGGGACGGCGGGGCGGTCTTCGACGTGGACAACTGGAATATCACGCCAGAGGTGCTCAACGCCGGATTCGACCTGGTGCCCTCCAGCGGCGAGGTGGTCGGCGGCAACGGTGCGAGTCGGAGCGACCTCTCCCCCTACTTGCAGGTGCTCGAGCAGTACCTGACCGGTATCATGAGCGACCGCCAGTTCGAGTACGTCTACACTACGATGTTCCGCGACGATGCCAGTCTGCGGAGTCGCGAGGAGGTCGAGGTCCTCAACTCGATCTTCGGGGATGTCGACCAGCACCTGAACATGCACCTGATGATGGCTGGACGGTCGCAGGACGATGGGGTTCGCGAGCGGGCCGAAGCGGCCT
Source organism: Truepera sp. bin119 (assembly GCA_002239005.1). GTDB lineage: Bacteria > Deinococcota > Deinococci > Deinococcales > Trueperaceae > MPNL01. The sequence continues at coordinate 70,372 of MPNL01000004.1, read as the reverse complement.
TGCTGAAGCTCAAGGAGCTGGTCCAAGCCCCCGCTTAACGGACTCGGCCCTGGCCTGAGCGAGCCCGCTCCCTGGTCCGGGTGCCCTCCTGATGGTGTGCTCCTGTCAGCTACGTTCGCCCGGCCAAGGGATTCGGTGACCCTCGCCCGGAGTGGGAGGGAGATGCCCACAGCCCAGAGTAGCTACCACGGCGCTCTCGGCGACCATGCCCCGCTCCCGACTTTGCCGGGGGAACGCAGGCCCCACAACCCTCAGTCCGCCATCAGCGCCCCTCCCGCCTGCAGTCGGGCCGCGACCCGGTAGGTCTGGGTGGTCGCCCGGTCGGTGGGGGCGTGGCCGGCCAGGTAGCGGGCGACAGCCACCAGCACGGTCGGGGCGAGATCGGGCCGACGGCCCCGAAGCTCGAGGTAGAGTCCTAGGCCGGCCTCGAGCATCTGATAAGAGTGGAATTCGCCATCCTCGCGCAGCAGGGTCTTTCCGAGGGTCGCGAGCAGGGGGGCATCGTCGTAGCCGCCCTTCAGATAGTGGTAGGTGGTGGCGGCGGCCTCTTCAACCCTCTGACGACCGTCGGTGAGTTCGAGGAGGTTCGCCAGCAGTTCGTTGCCGCCTGTGGGGAGCCCGGCGACGCAGGTATCGCTGGGTTGCCTGGCGGCCGGGGCGTTGAGGAAGCGGTGTAGATAGAGGTCCATGGCGCTGTGCCAGATCGCTCGCGCACCCTCGAGCGAGGGGGCCCGCTTGAGCAGTCGGTGGGTGGCGTTGGCGCTGGTGAAGGTGTGAAGCACCGCGACCCAGTCGTTGAATTCGTTGGACAGGTGGAAGCGCGCCACCCGTAGCGCGGCCGCGAAGCTTAGGGCCAGCGAGAGCTCGGTCAGGGCGACCCCCGCTACCAACAGGTCGGCCAGCGCCCGGATGATGGCGGTCGGATCGTCGCCCATCAGCCTCGCTATCAGGGCGTCGAAGTCTGCGTCGGCGAGCCGCCCGTCGGAGTGGCCGTCGCTGAGCCTGCCAGCCAGTAGGTCGCTGAAGACCGGCTCAAGAAGTCCCACCAGATCCACGGGTGTGCGCCAGGTGCTGGTCTCTTCCATCCGGGTGCCGGCGGTAATACCGGGGATCACGCTAACCAGGATCTCGGGGCTGTGCTGCCAGCCGATTACGTCTAGCAGTTCGAACGCCTTGTTGACAAAGTCGATCGAGTGGCCACCGCCGATGAAGTAGTGATCGGTCACCGCGCTGAAGAGCATGTCGGCCAGCCCCTCGGCGTCATGGTTCGCCTGCAATGACGAGAGCACCACCCGTTCGACGCCGTCCCGGTCGCGGACCTCGGCGAACTCCCGCAGCCACGCCTTAAGCCGCTCTGGATCGGTCTCGCCGCCGGGCAGGGGACCCACATCGAAGTGGGGGCGCTGTCCTTGGACACTGTTGGCCACGTGGAGCATGCCGTGAAACAGGGCCAGGGGGCGATCGTCGGCGGCCAAGTGGGGCAGGATGTTCGCCATGGCGGTCAGGATGGTGAGCCCATCGCGCCAGCCGGCGTCCCGCTGGGTCGCGCCGAAGCGCCCGCCGATCTCGAGCAGTCCGGCCGGCTCCTCACCCTCGGCCATGAGGCCGATGGTGGCCTTGGCCATGACCAGCCTCAGATTGTGCTTGAGTCCGTCCTGAAGGCGCCGGCGCTGGTGCGCTACCTCGTCCCGTTCGGGGGTCGGGTCCACCCAGATCTCCTCCCCCTTGATCTCCAGGGGGTAGGTCCGGACGTCGTCGGCGAACGGGTCGAAGGTTCCGCCCGAGCAGATCTCGAAGCGGGCATGGTGCCAGTGGCAGGTGAGGATGCCGTCCCGGAGTGTGCCGCGGGCCAGCGGAAAGCCTTTGTGGGGACAGCGGTTGTCGATCGCCTGGATCGTCCCCTCGTGGGCGATCAGCAGCACCACGCTGCCCCCGACATTGACCGGCTTCATGCCGGTGGCCTCGACCTCGGCGACCGACGCGGCCTGAACAAGCCGTCTCTCGGGAACGGTCACGTCCTCTCCCTCCAGAGCGGGGTCAGCCGTTTGGTGCGCGACCACCCCTCCCCCTGACGGACGGACTCTACCTCGAGGGTGTCGAAGTAGCGGTCGAGCACGGCGGCCCGCTCCATCGCCAGCGGGGGAGAGCAGTAGTCCTCCTCCTCCCAGACGATCCTGCCGGACTCGGCGATCCGGGCCCCGCGGAGGCCCTGGTCCAGGGCCAGGCCGAAGGGGCGCAGGGCCCGGATCTCTCCGCCGTCGAGCCTGCTCTTGAGGTCGTCGAGATCGCCCCTTACTCGAGCGCTCACCAGGTAGTGGGCCACAGTACCTCTCCTTTCCGCCCGGCGTCTGGGTTCGTCCGCCCGGAGCTGCCGAACGAGGGGTTATGTAGGCCATGGTACGAGATGCCTGAAGTGTCGTGTGCCTCGCCAGCGGTGGCTGGCGAACAGGGGGGTGGTCCGGTCGTCAGGCGGTCGGCCCGGCGACCGGTCGATCCCTTCCTGCGGGACCGTTCAGGATCAGGTGGCTGTCGCCGAACTCGTGCCAGCGGTAGCGGGCCCGGACAGCCTCGGCGTAGCCCTCCATCACGGTGTCTCTGCCGGCGATGGCGTAGAGCATCGCCAGGTGGGTCGCTTGGGGATCGTGTAGGCCGGTGAGGATGCCGTTCACCGCGTCACCCCCGACACCGGGGCGGATGAATCTGCCGGTGAAGCCGCGGCTCGGCTGCACCCGTTCCCCGTCGAAGGCGCTCTCCAAGGCCCGAACCACGGTGGTGCCTATTGCGATCACCCGGTGGCCGCCCGAGCGGGCCGCGTTCACCCTCTCCGCCGTTGGGGCGGGGACCTCGAACGGCTCAGCGTAGAGGGTGAGGTCGTCTAGATCCTCCACCTCGACCTCGAGGCTGCTCACGCCCGTATGCAGGGTGAGTGTCGCCACGCCGACCCCGTGAGCCTTGAGGGTGGACAGCACCCGGTTCGAGAAGGGGCGGCCGGCGGAGGGCATCTCGGCAGAGCCGGGCCGGTCGGCGAAGAGGGTCTGGTAGGCGGAGAGGGGGTAGGAGCGCTCGAGGTAGCCGTAGCGGATGGGGCGACCGTGCGCACTCATCGCCGCCGCTACGTCCCCCCGGAAGTGGACGAACCAGAGGCGCTCAAGCCCTGGGTAGGGGGCCACCAGCTGCGCCTCTAAGCCGGCCACCTCCAAGATCTCGCCCGCGCTTAGGGGGAGTGGACCGGGTTCGGCGTGGCTAAAGCGTGGCTCGGTCAACCAGAGACCGGGGGCGTAGCGGGTCGAGAGGTTAAGGAGCATTCTGCCGAAGGGGCCTAGAGCGGGGAGGCTCGCCGGCAGGGTGGCACTCCGGTTCGCCACCAGCAGGTCGCCAGGTGCGAGCTGTTCCGCGAGTCGGGTGAAGTGGCTGTGCCGGTGTCCGTCCTCATCGCTTACCAGCAGCCGGACATCGTCGCGGTCGCGCCCCCGGAATTCGGGTGGGGTGGTGGCCTGCAGGCCCGGCGGGCGGTCGAACGCGAGATCGGCCAGGGTCAGACTCATAGAGCCCCCTCCGTCTCCCAGGTGTCCGCCTGCGCCCGGAACCTGCGGCCGCTGAGCCCGGATCGGGGCTGGCCGAGCAGCCAGGCCCAGAAGGGCAGCGTGACCTCGGGGAGGGGCCGGTCCGAGATATCCTCGCCTGGGAACGCCTCCTGATGCATCTGGGTGCGCATCTCCCCTGGGTCGACGCTCACCACGGCGACGTCGCGCAACTCGGTGCCCAGAGTCTTGCTGATGAGATCGAGCGCCGCCTTGCTGGCGCCGTAGCCGCCCCAGCCTCGGTAGCCTCCCAGTGCGGCGTCGGAGGAGAGGTTGATGACCAGACCGCCACGCTCTTTAAGCGCTGGCAGTAGCTCCTGGATCAGTGCCAGTGGGGCGATCACGTTCGTCTCGAAGGTGCTGCGCAACCGCTTGAGATCGTAGTCGACCAGGGCGGGAAGGGGGGTCGTGCCCAGATCTGAGGCGTTGTTTATGAGCAGGTCGAGACCGCCGCTCGTGGCCCTGCGCAGCGCCAGGCGATGCTCTCGCTCGGAGATATCGCCCGCCAGTGCGGTCACCTGGGCCCGTTGCGACAGTTCGTCGCGCACCTCCTCGAGCGCAGCCTCTCCTCGACCGGTGAGGGTCAGGGTGTAACCCTGATTGGCGAGGAAGGTGGCGAGGGTTCTGCCGAGACCTCGACTCGCTCCGGTGATGAGGGCGCGGTTCATGCCGGCCTCCCTCCACGGGTCTCCCTTGCAGCTGCCTGCCAGCGGAGATCTCCTTCGGGGAGGTGACCGAAGCCCTTCTGGGTCCGTCTCCCCACGATGTAGTTCGCGATCGGCTGCAGGGTTGAAGTGAGCATGGGGGGCCTCCTTACGCCTTAAGGATGCTCCCCGCGCAGGCCTCCCTGCCTCGGCAGGAGGTCCCGGTAGGAGTTGCGACTTTGGTCCCGGTTGCCGGAGCTTACGGCGTCAGCCTGAGACCCCCTTCGTAGAGGTGGCTACGCCGAAGTGCGGAGGGTGGCCGGCGGTGGGTCGCCCTGATCATCCGGGCGAAATGGGTCGGGGTGGCGAAGCCCGTCCGCTCGGCCACACCCAGGATGGGGAGTTCGGTGTCCCGCAGAAGTCGGACACCCTCCGAAACGCGCACCTGCCAGAGGTAGCGGATCGGCGTGGTGCCTACGTGAGCCCGGAAGAGCCGATTGAGGTGCGAGCGACTCACCTGCGAGGCAGTGACCAGATCGCTTAGGCTTACCGGCTCGGCGAAGTGCAGGGCCACGTAGCGTTTGACCCGCTCGACTGCGGGGGGCAAGATCTGGTCGCGGTCGGGTTGCACCTTCAGGGTGTACTCCAGCAGGAGGCTCGCGGCGATGCTGTTCCTGAGCCTCTCAGCGGCCTCGCCGGACTCGTTCTTGAGTGACAGGCCGACCCGCATCAACGCTTCTAAACGGTGGGTGAGGACGAGGGGTCCTGATCTCGTTCGCAACCCCTCTCGGAGGCTGGAGCTGGCGAACGCCACCTCCACCTTGCACCAGCTCCGGTGGGTCGGGACCTCGCGGGACGAACGGAGGTACTCCCGCTCGCCCGGCCAGAGGAGCGCCGCCTGGCCCTCCGCGAGTCGGAACTCGCGGTCGTTGTGGGCGATGGTGCAGCCTCCCCGGTGGATCATTACCAGTTGCAGCCTGGTCAGTACCCGGGGGCCGAGGGTACCTCCGGGGTCATCGACGACCTCGTTAAAGTAGGCGTGATCGGTACTCAGCATCGTGCCCTACTCTTGCTTGCCCAGCGACCGGTCAGGGTGCAGGGCGTGGCGAGCCCCAAACCTTCCGGTGGAGGCTGGCAGATACCCGGTGGCGCGTTTCACGTTTCCCTCCTTCGAATCTCCCACCTGCTGGGGTTCCTATTCTCCCCCCTGGCCACCCTGCCTGTCTAGGATCGGCAACACCGGAATCCACTCCCGACTCGATCGCTGTCATCGGATCGTCTTGCCCGCGCTGGCACCTTCCCCCTGCTGCCCACCGGCCTCGTGGCTTTCGGCGTCCGCGGGGACTTGCGCCGGTTCGACTCAGTACAGCTTGAGGCGCTCCACGTAGTGCCTCGCCTCGGCGAGATCCACCCCGGTCAGCTCTCTGACCCGCCGGATCGCCTCGCCCTGGTTCGACTCGGCGATGGTCTGAATCGCCTCCTCGAGCTCCTTGGGTAGGGGCAGACTGTAGTCGTAGGTCGCTGAGGTCGGATCCGGTGCAGTCCCTCTTGCCTCTGACTCCAGGCTCTCGACATAGGCCTGGGCTAAGGTGATATCCACCCCGGTCAACTCCCGGTAGCGCTCGGCCGCCTCCATCTTTCGACCGCCCCCCACGAGTGCCCGGATCTCCTGAAGCTGTTCCTCCGGGATCTCGACTCCCTCGCTCCCACCTCTCGGTCCGGGTCTCAGGCGCCGGCGCCGGCGGACTACATTCGACAGGATCAGAAACACGATCCCCAGGACGATGAACAGGGGGTTCTGCCTGCCGCCACCTCCCGGTAGGAAGCCGATGCCGACGAGCAGCAGGTAGACAGCGATGCCTAGGAGGATGAGGCGCGTCATATCGGCCCTTCCTTCGTGGTGGTCATGCCCGAAAGTATACGGGTGCGCGGGGCTGGGCATGCCCCCGGGGCTAGCGGGAGGTCTGCAGGAGGGGTTTTAGGGGAACGATCCCCGGGTTGTGCCTCAGGGCGTGGGCGGGCACCGCCGCGAGGTCCGCCTCCGGATCGATCAGGAGCTGACGGGGTCGACCGTTAAGCGCAGCGAAGGACTCCACCCGGATCTCGACCCCCTCCCTCCCGTCGGTCTCGGGTTCGGCGGCCAAGTAGCGTGCGAGCTGCCGGATCATATAGGGTCGGCTCGACATTTTCTGGATCTGCCTGCTGGTGAGGAAGAGGAGCTGGTTGGTGCTCCAGCTCTCCTGAGTCTTCGGGTCGAAGGCGAAGAAGCGAACCTCGGCCTCTTTGCCCCTCGGCTTCATATGCCAGGTGAAACGGTGTCCCTCCTCACTCCGGTGCACGATGCTGGGGGTGAGGTAGTGCCGCAGCGGGACCGCCAAGTGCAACGGGAGCCAGGCGGCGAGGGGCGAAGATGGTGCGAGGATCATGAACCAGGGGAAGATCCCGATATCGAACCAGTAGGCGTTGAGCAGGTGGAAGGTCGTGATGAGGGCGAAGGCGATCCCCCGGGTCCGGCGCCGGAGCAGGAATGGAACGATGAAGAGGTCGAGCAGGAGGCCGCTATGGGCGATGAAATGTCCACCCCTCGCCGAAGAGCGGGCCGATGAGAGGTAGCTTTGCGGGCTCGGCGAACCCCCCTACAGCCAACGACCTTCCTGAGAGCCAGTCGATGTTCGGCTTCGCCACGCCGCCGAAGAAATGCGCGATTCCCAGCTGGCCGCCGATGAGCCGGAGCGACCAGGGCGGCACCGTCCGGGGCCACGCCCTACCTGTAATGAGGCGGTCTAGGGAGAAGCGCCGGTGGGCCGGCACGAAGATGAAGCTCAGGATGCAGATCAGGTGGAGGTGGTTAAGGTAGTTGGTTTCATCAAGCAAGAAGACGTAGGTGATGGCGACGAAGAAGAGTGCCATGCTGACCCGGTAGCAGAGGCCGAGGGCGATAAGTAGCGACAGCACCCCCAGCAGGGCGAAGTGGACGAACATGCCCTGTCCCGGCCGGGGGGTGACCCATTCGAAGAGGGGGTAGGGGAAATTGAACGTTGGCCAGATATAGTACTCACGGATCCAGTTGTGGCTGAGGTAGCGCCACACCTCCCAGTGCATCACCAGCCCGAAACCGATACGCAAGAAGGCGAGGCTCGAACCGTCGACGCCGACAAAGGGTCGGGCTAAGGGGTTCCCGCCCCGGGGCGGGACAGATCTCTTTCGGAGGGGCTTCCTACGCCTGGTCATGATCGGTGAGTCCCAGCGGGAGGGTGGTGGGGTGCACGACCTACCTGGCCCCCAGGGGAGGGCTTACAGACCGCGCTCCTTGGCGAGGAGAGCCGCCTGCACCCGGTCGGCGACGCCCAGCTTGGCAAACAGATTGCCTGCGTGGGTCTTCACCGTCTTTTCTGCGATACCCAGGGCACGGGCGATGCGTTTGTTGCTCATCCCCTGGGCGATAAGCCCGAGCACCTCGCGCTCGCGGGGGGTCAGCTCTGCGAGCGGGTCGTTCTCGGGGCTGACGAGGAGTCGAACCGCCCCGGGGTCGAGTGGTACCTCTCCCCGCAGGGCCGCCCTGATCTTGTCGACTAAGGCGCTGGGGCCCGCATGCTTTAACAGGTAGCCGGAGGCGCCGCGGCGCATGGCCTCGCGGACCGAGTGCTCGTCTAGGAAGCTTGTGAGGATAAGCACCCGCGGCTGCGCGGGGTGTGCGAGCAGTTCGGGGATGATGCCCAGCGCGTTCCCATCTGAGAGCTTGAGGTCGAGCACGACGAGGTCGAGTTCACTAGGCATGTTCGGGAGGATCTCGGTCAAGCTGCCGGCCTCGGCGATCACCTTAAGATCGTCCTGAAGGTCGAGGAAGGCCTTGAGGCCCTCGCGGACGACGGGGTGGTCGTCGACGATCATTAGCTGGAAGGCCACGGTACCTCTATCAGGACCAGGGCGCCTCCGGCGTCGCGCGTCTTGATCTGGAAGCTCCCACCTATATTTTCGGCGTGTGCCCGCATCCTGTCGATACCTAGGCCTACGCTCTTGAGCCCGACAGGCAGGCCGCGACCATCGTCCTCAACCCGGAGTTCCAGTCGACCCCTCATCCGGCGCAGCCGCAGCCAGATGTTTTGGGCTCTTGCGTGCCGGAGGGCGTTGTGCAAGGCCTCTTGGGCGATCCGGTAGAGGGCGTCGCTGTGGCTGGGGGAGAGGTCGAGTTCCTCGGCATCTAAGTGGACGCCGACGCTACCACTCGTCCGGTCGGCGAGTCGGGTTAGGGCCGGGTGGAGGCCGCCCGAGAGCTCGGCCGGTCGTAGCACCTCGACCAGGGCGCGGAGTTCTAGCAGGGCGCTCCTTACGCTCTCGCTGGCATTAGAGAGCGACCGTTCACGGGTCTCGTCGTCGCCCCGGCTGCGCGCTACCTCGAGCGAGAGGTCGGCTGCGAAGAGGAGCTGCGCGACCTGGTCGTGCATCTCCTGGGCGATGCGCTGCCGCTCCTCGAGGACCGCAGCGTAGCGGGCCTCCTCGGTCCGTTCTTCCTGGAGCCGGCTCCGCTCAAAGGCGATGCCGACCTGCTTTCCGACCACGTTTAGGAAGCTTAAGGTCTCGTCGTCGAAACGGGTGTCGCCGGGGGCGGTCAGGTTGAGGATGCCCACCGGTCCCGACCGCCCCAGCAGGGGAACGCTGGCGTGGATTTCGAGCCCCCCCTTATCGCCTATGGCGCTCGCCAAGCGGCTGCAAGTCACCATGTTGACACCGCGCTCGAGTTCGCCCCCCTTAAGCATAGACTGGCACTCGCACCCCCCCTTACATAACGGCTCGAGATCGTCGCGCATGAGGGCGGGGGGCAACCCGCTGTAGGCGGCGAGAGAGAAGCTACCTTGGTGGCTGTCCCCCTTCGATACATTGGTCTGGAATACCCAGCCGGCGGTGAGGTCGACGAGTTCGATCAGTCGGATGAGGGTGGGCCTGACGGCGCTCGAAAAGTCGGCTTCGCGGTTAAGAACCTCGCCGATGGCGTTGAGTGTGGCGAGTCGGGTCAGGCGGGTGGTTATGTCCACTACGCCATTGTAGTGCCGACGATCCTCGGGTGGTCTAGCTTCTAGAGGGCGAGTCTCCTCTAGCGACGCGGCCCCTGTTCCTGGGGGCTTCGGGCGGCTCAGCGTCGGCCTCACTGCACTCTTGTGCGGGGGGGCGGTTCAGCGTCAGAGCCGCCCACAGGGTCAGGCCGAAGGTGACCAGTAGCCCATAGAGGAGGAGTATCATGACTACTAGCGGCGACACGGGCCTATCCTACTCCGGGGGAGGGTGGACGATTTCGGCCAGCAGGGTCGGGTCGATGTTGCCTCCGCTAATAAGCAGGACCGTGGGCCCCGGCTTTAGCGCCGGGGACCCTCCGTCGGCTGATCGCAGGGCCCAGTAGCCCGCTAAGGTGAGTGCCCCGGTCGGTTCGACCGCCAGCCCAGCCTCGAGGGCGTACCACGCTGTTGCCTCGCGGATGGCGGCCTCACTCACCGTCACGAACCGGTCCACAAACCCCCTTATGATTTCGAAGTTGAGCTCCCCGACCCGTTGGGTTCGGACCCCGTCGGCCAGGGTGCGGGTCACGGCCTCGGCCGGCCACTCGACCAACTCGCCCCGCTCAAACGATTCGGCTGCGTCTGCGGCTAGTTCCGGCTCCACTCCGATCACCCGGACGCCCGGACGGGTCAGGGCAAGAGCGGTGGCGACGCCCGCTATGAGGCCACCCCCTCCGACACAGACTATGGCGTTGGCGACTCCGGGCAGGTCTTCGGCGATCTCGAGGCCGGCGGTGCCCTGCCCGGCGACGATCAGGGGATGATCAAAGGGAGGGATCAGGGTCCGCCCGGTGGCTGCAACCACCTCCGCAGCTACCCGGGCACGGTCTCGACGGGTGTTCTTGCAGCGCAGGATCTCCCCCCCCTGCTCGGTAGTCTTGCGCACCTTCACCTCGGGTGCTCCTTCCGGAATGACTAAGGTGGCGGGGACACCGAAGATCCGGGCCGCGCGCGCCACCGCTTGGGCATGGTTCCCGCTCGAGTGGGCGACCACGCCCCGGGCGCGTACCTCGGGCGGGAGCGCGGCCAGGAAATTGTAAGCGCCGCGGAACTTGAACGAGCCTGTGCGTTGCAGGCTCTCCGGTTTGGCATAGACCTCGCCCTCCAAGGGCAAGCGCACCAGCGGTGTCCAGATGGCGGCGCTCTCAATGCGGGCTGCCGCTAGGTGGAGGTTGTTTAGGGAGACGGTCATGGTCTTTCCATACCATGACTTGGCTTCGCTAGGGCGGGACAGGACCGCCACCCCCCGAGACCTCCCCGCGTTGCACCCACCCCTCGGAAACGGGGCTACGATCTATGTTCCGAGTGTAGGGGAGAGTTATAAGCTGATGAGGCTGGTCAAGGCGGTGATCAGACCTCATAGACTGGCCTCCGTACACGAAGCGTTAGGGGACATCGGCGTCACGGACCTTACCGCTAGTGAAGTCAAGAGCTTCGACCGGCAGCTGGGTTTATGCCGAGATCCATCGCGATGCAGCGTACAGGGTCGCCTTCATATGGTGCAGGTCGAGGTGGTGGTGGCGGACAGCATGGTCGAGAGGGTGCTGGATACCATCCTCGAGGTGGCCGGCACCAGATCGCCCTGGCGACGGAAAGGTCTTCGTCTGCGACGTGTTGAGTGCCCATACCCGCGAGACTGATGAGGCAGTTCTCTGGCTCCTGCTATGATGATGGATAGTCTCCTCTCGATCCCTATTCCTGAACAGCTTAGGGGCGTGAATTGGAACGTGCTTATGACGCCAGTTGATATCGGCCCGTTCGGGCGGTCGGGTTGGAACCGATGAGGACTGGGAACAAAAGTCTCTACGTGGGTGCGGTAGGTCCTGTCAGTTTCTGCGTCGGGGCGGTCCGGTATACTGGATTGCGGAGCGAGTCGGTATTCGGTACTGAAGCCTTCATGGAACTTCCGTACCGGGGCTTTATGGTCTCTGCGGAACCTTGGCTGTGGGTGGCATTGGGTGAGGTAAATATAGGGTATCATGAAACACGCTAGTTCGGGTTACTGTTTGGGCAAGTGGGAGTCTGATGGCCCAAGTGGGTCGCAACTGTCAGGAGGCAGGGTCTTATGGTAAAGATTGAGCAGGAAAACGGGACGCTGATCACCAAGGTGGAGGGGCGCATCGATGGCGCTAATGCCCGTGAGTTCGAGGATGCGGTGAAATCTGCGATCGGCGAAAGCAGTCACGCCGTGATCATGGACCTTGAGGATCTCGCATATATCAGCAGTGCAGGCCTGCGAGTCATCCTGCTGACCGCCAAGGACCTCTGGAAGCGGGATGCGAAGTTTGCGCTCTGCTCGCTTCCGGATCCGATCAGGGAGGTCGTTGAGATCGCTGGATTTGACAAGATCATCCAGGTCTATGTCTCCCGGGCGGAGGCGCTCGCCTCGCTCAGCGGCTAGAGGGATCCGTTTGTCCTCTGGTGACTGGGCCCGCGATTATGGAGCATGGTCGTAACTGTAGTGAGGTCGGATCAGTATTGACGTCAGCTGTGGGTAAGGGTCTAAGGTGTATTTCGAGTTCTGAGTCCCGACAGGGAGAGTAGATCCATATGCGACACCTCTTGAGTTTAAGCACTTTGAGGTGGATAAACCCTCTTTCCAAAGGCATCTCTATCGCCCTTATCCCGCTATGCAGATCGCTAACGTTCCTCAAGCGCGCGCAGTCCGATCGACTCGCCAAGAAAGAAGGTCTCCAGCGGGCCGCCGAGGCCGTTCCTGTCGCGCAATTCGCAATGCTCCGCCTAGGTGAAGCGGGTCGGGGTAGCCGAGTTCGACTTCATCCCATGGCGGCCCATGATGCACTTTGGCAATCGTGCCCCCGGACCGGGAGACTACGCGTATGCTGAGATTTGCAGAAGAGATCATGCTACTTCTGCTCGATGACAAGGGCAGAACGTTTGCTGACGTACCCATAACGTCGCTCAAGTACGCGCTTGCCGGCGCGGTCCTGATGGATTTGGCCTTGGAGAACCGAATCGATACCGATCAGGAACGGCTCTTCGTGATCGACTCGACTCCGCTCGAGGACGACCTGCTCGATCCGACACTTGCCCGTATCGTGCAATCGGCGGAGGTACACGACGCCCGCTACTGGCTCGAGCAGACGGTCCCCCATACCGTCGATATTCGTGAACGCTCCCTCGCTCGTCTCCTCGAGCGGGGCATTCTGCGCCAGGAGGATGACCGGTTCCTGTGGGTGTTCCAGACGCGGCGCTATCCGATCATCGATGACCAGACTGTCCGGGAGGTAAAGCTGCGGATCATGGGGGTCCTGCTCAGCGATGAGATCCCGGATCTGCGCGATATCGTCCTCATCTCCCTCTCCGATACCTGCAGTATCTTCAAGCACCTACTCTCCAATCGGGAGTTGAAGGGTGTTGCCCAACGCATCAAGCAGATCCGGAGGATGGACTTGATCGGCCGGGAGGTCTCAAAGGCGGTGTGGGACATCGAATCTTCTCTCGCTGTCGCCATGTGGCCGATGCACTAAGGCGTAGCGTCTGGCAGCGTACGCCATGAACAGCCTGTGAAGGTTTTTTGCTCACCCTGGGCCAGTGGAGTTCCTAGGTTTCGTCTTCTGCCAGCTTGGTTCCTGACTCGGTGGGCAATGCGATGATCATCTCCGTGAATTCGCCAAGTTCAGACTCGACCCGTATGTTTCCCCCGTGCTCGCGCACGATGTCGTGGGAGAGCGAAAGGCCGAGCCCGGTGCCCCGATCCGTCGCCTTGGTCGTGAAGAATGGGTTGAAGATCTCTTCGATGATATGGGGCGGTATACCGCTCCCGTTGTCGCGTATGCGGACCTCGATCACATCTGGCGTGCGTCGGGTGGTGAGCAGCAGGGTGGGTAGGTAGGGCGAGCTGTCCCGCGTGTCTTTGAGGGCGCGCCGCTTCTCGTCGGTAGCGTGACAGGCGTTGCCGACCATGTTCAGGAAAACGCGCCCCATCTCCTGGGAGACGACGTTGAGTTCTCCCACCTCCGGATCGAAGTCCTGCTCGATGTTGAGGTTGAAATCTGGATCTGTTGCCCGGGCACTATGATAGGCGAGCAGGGTGTGTTCGTTAAGCAGGGCGTTGATGTCTGTCGGCTGCTTCTCGCTCGAGCCGCGGCCCATCATCAGCATGTGATGTACGATCTTGTTGGCGCGCTCGCCGTGTTCGCGAATGCTCTTGAGGTTGCCGGTAAGGTCGTCGCTGATCTCACGGATCAGGTCTTGCCGGTCTTCGTCCGCCGCACCCTCTCCTTCGCTGAGGGTCTCCTCCAACTCCTCAATAAGCTCTTCCAACAGTTCCTCTGAGACCTCCGAGAAATTCTTTATGAAGTTAAGGGGGTTCCGAATCTCGTGGGCTACGCCTGCGGTGAGTTCACCGAGCGCCGCCAGTTTCTGGCTCATGACGATCTGATCCTGTGCCCGGTGCAAGTTGGCCAGCGCATCTTCGAGTTGATCGTTCTTGCCCTTAAGCTCCTCGGCTAGCTTCTCCACCAGGTTCAGGCGCTGAACTTCCAGCGCGTTACGGCGAAAGATCTCGAGAGCGGCCGCCATATCTGCAACCTCATCGCTCCCGCCCATCTCGACTTTCTCCTCTAGGTCGCCGCTGGCCATGCGTCGCATCCGGCTTGATAGTTGCTCGAGGCGCCTTAGCAGTACGCGACCTACGAGCAGCCACGAGATCAGGGCCGCCCCGACGATACTGAGCGCGGTCAGTGCGAGCAGAAGGCTGCGCCCGGCAAAAATTACCTGAGCGGAGGAGAGCATGGCTTCTTGAGCGTTCGTGCGCGCTGCACTCACTATGCCTTCGGCTTCGGTTGCAAGCTCAATGGCGAGTTCGTTATTGCTGGCGAGCAGCTCTTGCTGGCGTGTAGCAATCTCAAGTTCCTGCTCACGTAGATTGAATCCCCCGAGCTCTTCCAGTCGAGAGAAGTTCCTTCCAAACAGTGGTTGGAGCGACTGGGGTCGCTGGACACCGAGACCCAGTTCGAACAGCTTAGTAAAGCCCAGGGCCTCCTCGTTGCGCCGAGAAGCCATTCCGAGGATCGATAGGTTCTCCTTGATCCTGCTGACTGTGGCTTCGAAGCGCTCCCGCTGCGGCTCTAAGAGAGGGATGTCCGAGAGGACGAATGAACTCGCCAGAAGCTGGATTGCAATCGTGGCGTCCGCCTGTAAATCGGCCAGGTAGCGGTAGCGGTTGACCTCCGCTTCCGACAGGTGCTGCTCGGGGGAGGCTGGGGCCTCGCCGAGATTCCGGTAGCCGGTTACCAGATAGAAGAACTGGTCGTCGATTGCTGGAGCCAGGTTGACGATCAGCCTGCTCTGCAACGCTTCAAGCTCGGCGCGTAGTGCCTCGAGGCGGTCGTGCAGTGTGAAGCGCTCTTCAACCAAGTCCTCAATGGTCTTGATGTTCGCAATCAGGGCCCTGCCTTGGACGCTGATACGGTTGAAGCGTTCCTCATCGCCGCCTTGCTGCCCCAGGGCCTCTAACTGCACCCCAAAGGCATCGCTCGCCTGGTCGACGCCGGCGGCGATTCGATCAAACTCCTCTGGCGTTGTGGCGGCCACTAGGCGCGGAGCGGCAGCGACCAGAGCACCACTCTGCCGCGCGACCTCGAAAGCGGCTGCCATCCCCGGAACACTCTCCTCGTTCAGTTGTCTCTGGGCGCCACTTACCCGATTAAAGGAGAACCAGCCTACCAGGCTGGCAGTGATGGTAAGCACAACAGCGCTGCCGACTCCCAGGTAGAGCTGTGTCGAGATGCGGCGGCGACTCGCGAGCGTGCGCTTTAGCAGTGCGGTCACGGCTGCACTACTACTATATCGTGGAGAGTGGTGATCGGATGGTAGCGTCCGTCGCTACCGATGACGGTGAGGAAGACGGTGTCCGAGCCCTGATTGTCCCTTGGGCCGTAGTTCAGGGTGAACCCGTCGAGGTCGATGGTGCCGACGCGGCGCAGGTTGTCGAGAAAGCAGGTTCGATCGACCTCCTGGCCACAGTGTTCCAGCGCGGTGATAGCCAGGCGACCAGCCAGATAGCCTTCGAAGGAGACAAAGCCCGGCGACGCGTCGGGGGCGTGGGCTGCGAGCGCCCGGCGATAGGCGACCGTGACCGGGGGGGTATCGCCCATCGGGAAGGGCACCACCTGAGTGACAAAGACCCCCACACCGTCAGATCCGAGTTCCCTGGCCAGTGCGTTGCTGCCGACGAATGAGATCGTCATGAAGACGGGATTGAACCCTATGTGCCGCCCCCAGGCGATCAGAGTTGCAACTGGTTGATAAGCCCCGATCAGGATCACTGCCTCGGGACCCCCTCTACGCAGGTCGAGCAAGGCCGTTTTCACGGCCGTGGTGTTGCGCGGATACACTCCAATAGCCACAAGCTCTAGGTTGCGCCGATCGAGAGCTCGGAGGACCCCTTGGTAACCAGCTTGGCCGAAAGAGTCGTCCTGGTACATCACTGCGATGCGATCGATGCCGAGGTCTTGGGTCAGGCGAGCGACCATCTCCTCGGTCTCCTGGAAGTAGGAGGCGCGCAGGTTGATCACGTTTTGCTGCACCGCGGCTCGCAGGAACTCAGCGCCGGTGAAGGGGGCGATATAGGGGACGCTGGCGTCCGCAGCGATAGGAGTGACTGCGCGCGAGGTCGGCGTGCCGACGGCACCGATCAGGGCAAGAATCTCTTCGTTCGCCACCAGTTCCAGGGTGTTGGCGATGGCAGCCTCCGGTTCGTAGGCATCGTCGAGGGAGAGTAGCTCGAGCCGTCTTCCGTGGACTCCGCCCCTCTCGTTCACCTCTTGGAATGCCGCTTCGATCCCGAGCCGCATATTCTGGCCCAGGTCCTGGGCGGGCCCGGTGAAGGCGGCGGACTGGCCGAAGAGGAAGCGCTGACCGGGGACCCCAGCCTCTTCTGCGGGTTCCGGAGTGGCTGCGCAGAGGGAGATAGTTGTGGTGAGCAGCAGGGCTGCGTATAGGCGTAGAGTTCGTCTCATCCGTCCCTCAGCTTCACCAGGGTCAGGAGGTTCCTGCCTCGCTCCCGCCGGTAGTGCACCTCGTCCATCATCGTGCGCACCAGATGGACGCCGAGCCCGCCCACGTGGCGATCCTCGAGCGACGCCTGCAGATCGGGTGAGGGGGCGTCGGTCAACGGGTCGAAGGGTTGGCCGTCGTCGCTGATCTCGATGGTGAGCGCCTCCGCGTCCGAGACCAGATCGAGATCGATCTGGTGGTTGTCGCCATCCTCGTGGGCATAGCTGACGACATTCATCATCACCTCTTCGAGGGCGAGCTTGACCTGGAAAACCACCTTGAGAGGCCAATCTTCCCCCTGTGCGAAATCCTCTGCGATCTCGGCGGCGCGCCGGACCTCATCGGGATTGCACTTCGCTTCGATATGTAGAGACCGTTTCGCGCTCACCTATTCGCCCCGTTGCGGTAGAGTGTCAGGCAAGTGATGTCGTCGAATTGGGGGGCGTCGGCTGCGAAGGCTCTTACGGTCTGGAAGATCGCCTCGTTGGCTTCCCGGGCATCTCTTGGAGGTGACCCCACAAAGATCTCTTGCAGGCGCTCGACTCCGAACTGTTCGCCCCTGTCATTCTCGGCCTCTGTGACGCCGTCGGTGTAGAGCACGCAGACGTCGCCGGGGGAGAGGGTCACGGAGTCGGTTTGGTAGGCGATATCGGGCATCATGCCGAGGACGAGTCCGCCGGGCGGAGAGAGCAGGGTCGAGCTGCCGTCGGCATGGACAATCAGCGGGGGGTTATGCCCCCCATTGGCATAGGTGAACTCCCCGCTCACCGGATCGAAGACCGCGTAGATGACGGTGACGAACATGGAGGCTTCATTGTCCTCATGGAGTAGAGTGTTGACCTCCCACAGCACCTTGGCGGGATCGAGCACGCCGATGGCCGCACCCTTGATCAGGGTGCGGCTGGACATCATGAACAGGGCGGCAGGGACGCCCTTGCCGGAGACATCGGCGATCACCAAGCCGAGTCGACCTTCGGTAAGTGGCACAATGTCGAAGAAGTCGCCGCCCACGTCCCGGGCAGGTTCCATATGTGCGAATATCTGGTGATTGGGGCTCTCCGGGAACTCGGTCGGCAAGATCGACTGCTGCATCTTGCTGGCCAAGTCGAGTTCGTTTTGCAATGCGACCAGCTTGTCCCGGGATTCGAGGGCCTCGCGCCACATGACAAGGTGATCCAGGGTCCGGTCGATGGTGACCCGCAGGTCCTGGAAGTCGATAGGTTTGGTGATGAAGTCGAAGGCGCCCCGGTTCATCGCTGTGCGGATATTCTGCATATCCCCATAGGCCGAAATGATCACGGAGCGGACATTAGGGTCGACCGACGGGATCTGCTCGAGCAGTGTGAGACCGTCCATCTGGGGCATGTTGATGTCCGAGAGCACCATATCGATGCTCCGGTCTTCGTTCAGGAGTTCTAAGGCCTCGACCCCGTTGTGGGCGAAGACGAAATTGAATCGACCGGAGCGGATCTCGCGACGCATGCGTTGCAGCACCAGCCGTTCAAGATCGGGCTCATCGTCAACGACGAGGATCTTGTAACTCGCTTGCATCATTGTCTCCTCCCGCATCATGCGAACTCGTCACCTGTTTTATCCAGCTGCACAGCCTGTCAACTGACAACAACCGACCTGCCCAGAGCGCGGGCACAAGGAGGGTCTTGGTCGCGCCTGACCCAGTCGACTTGATCCTGCGAAGGTGGTCAGTCGGTGGGTGGAGGGGCTCCTGCATTTTACAACGGTCGTTCGCAGGCATGCGACCCGCGCTCCTGATACACTAGCTGGGGCTACCTCCCCACATCTGTCGGCTAGCGGGTGAAGGTGGGGCGAGTACGGCAGGCGGTATGGCATGAACAGAACCGATCCTACCCTGAATAGCTCAAGCCTCGCATATGTTGAGGAGATCTATCTCTCTTACCTCGACGATCCCGCCAGCATTCCTTTGTGGTGGCGTGCCTTTTTCGATCACGAGCCGCCGAACGGTCGGGCCCGTCCCTCCCGGGGGCCGAGTTTCGTGCCGCTGAGCCTGTTCCGCGGGGGGCGGGAGGGGGTCAACGGTCGGCCCGAGCGCTCCAGCGACGAGGTCGCGCAGATTCAGCACCGCTTGGACAAGCTGATCCGCAACTACCGCGTGCGCGGCCACCGCGTCGCCGACCTGAACCCCCTGGCACAGCCTACGATCGAGATCCCGGAACTCGACCCGGCGGGCTACGGCTTCACCCCCGCCGATATGGACCTCGAGGTGCTGGAGAGTAACCTCCCGGGGGCACGGACCCTGGGCGAGGTGATTGAGGGGCTTAAGACCACCTACTGTCGCAGCATCGGGGTGCAGTTCATGCATATCGACGACCTCGCGGTCCGCCAGTGGCTACAGGGGAGGATGGAGCGGAGTCGGAACCGGCTCGCACTCCCCCGAGAGACCCAGCTCCGCATCCTTACCAGACTCACCGACGCCGTGATCTTCGAGGAGTTTATCCAGAAGAAGTACACCGGCACCAAGAGCTTCTCGCTCGAGGGGGGCGAGAGTCTGATCCCACTCCTCGACCTAGTGATTGAGAAGGCCGGCACGCAGGGCAAGCGGGAGATCGTTCTGGGCATGGCCCATCGGGGGCGCCTCAACGTCTTAGCCAACATCATGGACAAGAGTCCCCGCACCATCTTTCACGAGTTCGAAGATCTCGACGCCGAGGGCAAACGTGGTCGCTGGGATGTCAAGTACCACTTGGGCTACTCTCATGACTGGATCACCTCCGGCGGTGAGAGGGTCCACCTCTCTCTGTCGTTTAATCCCTCCCACCTCGAGTTTGTTAACCCGGTGGTCCTAGGAAGGGTCCGGGCCAAGCAGGACCGTTCCGAAGACTTGTCTCGGCGTGCGGGCATGGCGGTCTTGATCCACGGTGACGCTTCGTTCATCGGTGAGGGGGTGGTTCAGGAGACGCTGAACCTGAGCGGCCTCGAGGGCTACTTCATCGGTGGCGCGCTGCATATCATCCTCAATAACCAGATCGGTTTCACCACCGGGCCGGAGCAGGGGCAGAGCACCACCTATGCCAGCGACATCGCCAAGATGCTCCAGAGCCCTATCTTCCATGTCAACGGTGAGGACCCGGAGGCCGTGGCCCAAGTGATCGAGTTGGCGATGGACTTCCTCGCAGAGTTCCGGCGCGACGTGGTGGTCGACATGTTCTGCTACCGCCGCCGCGGCCACAATGAGGGGGATGAACCGGCCTTTACCCAGCCGACCCTGTACGAGAACATCAGGCTGCGCCCTACGGTTCTGGAGGGCTACCTCGAGCGGCTTCTGACCCTCGGTGGCATCTCGCGGGGTGAGGCCGATGGAATCGCCGAAGCTCGCCGGGAGCACCTCGAGCAAGAGCTGTCCGTGGCCCGGAGTGGCGAGTTCGAGCCGCACTATTCGGCCTTCGAAGGGATCTGGGACTCCTTCCGGGCCCAGGCGGACGCAGAGATTCCCGAGGTCGACACGTCCATCTCGCCCGAACGGGCGTCCGAACTGCTGGAGGTGCTGACCCGGATCCCAGAGGGGTTCCAGCCCCACCCCAAGCTCCAGCGCCTGCTTGCCACAAGGGCGGAGATGGCGCGGGGCGAACGACCCCTCGATTGGGCGGCCGGTGAGGCCTTGGCCTTTGCCTCACTCCTCACCGAGGGAGTCCGGGTCAGACTGACCGGCCAGGACAGCGAGCGGGGCACCTTCAGCCACCGACATGCTGTCCTGCACGACATCGCAGGGGGGGGTCGCCACATTCCGCTGCAGCACCTCGCCGCCGGGCAGTCACCCTTCGAGATTCATAACAGCCCGCTGTCGGAGGCAGGCGTGCTCGGATTCGAGTACGGCTATAGCCTCGACATGCCCGACAGCTTGGTGGTGTGGGAGTCTCAGTTCGGCGACTTCCACAACGCCGCCCAGGTGATCATCGACCAGTTCGTTGCCAGCGCCGAGGATAAGTGGAACCGCCTCTCGGGCTTGGTGCTACTCCTGCCGCATGGTTTTGAAGGGCAGGGACCCGAGCACTCCAGCGCTAGGGTCGAGCGCTTCCTGCAACTCTGCGCCAGGGACAACATGCAGGTCGTCAACCCTACCACCCCGGCGCAGATATTCCATCTGCTCAGGCGCCAGATACTAAGGGCCTACCGTAAGCCGCTTGTGGTGATGACCCCGAAGAGCCTGCTGCGGCATCCCCGTGCGCTCTCCCAACTCGACTCCGTTACCAGGTCGGGGCGCTTCCAGCGTATTCTGGGCGACGCATTGGATCCGCAGGGGGTCGAGCAGATCCTCTTGTGCAGTGGCAAGATATACTACGAACTGCTAGCCGAACGCGAGGAGAAGTTGCGGAGCGATGTCGCTCTCCTCCGGCTCGAGCAGCTCTACCCTCTGGCCGACGCGGAGCTTGAACGGGCGCTCGCTCCCTACGGCGAGGGGGTCCCGGTCACTTGGGTGCAGGAGGAGCCTCGCAACATGGGGGCTTGGGGCCACCTGCGTCTGCGCTGGGGTGATGAGCTACTGGGGCACCCGTTCCAGGGGGTCACGAGGCCTAGGTCGGCCAGCCCTGCGACCGGGTCGGGGAGCAGCCACAGGCTTGAGCAGGCCGAGCTCGTGCGCGCGGCCTTCGGGGGGGGGGCGGGGTGGGGGGGGGGGTGGGGGGGTCCGGGAGGTGAGGGGGGGGGGCGGGCCTGTGGGGGGGGGGCGGTGTGAGAGGGGTGGTCGAGCGATCTGGAAGGTGAGGGAGCGGGCATGTCTGTTGAACTAGAGGTCCCCTCTGTGGGCGAATCGGTCACCGAGGTCTTTATCGGGAACTGGCTCAAGCGGGAGGGCGATCCTGTGGTCAAGGACGAGCCGCTCGTCGAGATCGAGACCGACAAGGCTACCCTTGAGATCTCCGCCACCGTGTCGGGCATGCTCAGCAAGGTGCTGAAGAGGGAGGGGGAGTCGGCTGCGGTCGGCGAGGTGATCGCTCTCTTGCAAGAGGGTTCCCCCCCCGCCTCCGAAGCGGTGGCAGCCGAGGAGGTCCAGGTGATGCCTGCGGCACGGAGGTTGCTCGACGAACATCGGCTCGACGCCTCTGATGTTCCCAGCTCTGGCCCTGGCGGCCGCCTCCTCAAAGAGGATGTGCAGCGGCACTTGGGCGGGCAGGCCAGCTCCCCGTCTAGCTCGGGTCACGCCACGGAGGGGACTCCCTCCCTGGGACTCGATTTCGGCGAACGCGAGGAGGAGGCGGTGCCGATGAGTCCGCTGCGGCGCCGCATCGCCGAGCGTTTGGTCGAGGCGCAGCAGCGGGCCGCGCTCCTTACCACCTTTAGCGAGATCGACATGAGCGGCGTAATCGAGCTGCGCAAGGCGTACCGGGATAGCTTCGAGAAGCGCTACGGCGTCCGCCTAGGCTTCATGTCCTTTTTTGTCAAGGCTGTGATCGACGCTCTCAAGACGATCCCGGCCATCAATGCGGAGATCCGCAGCACCGATATCGTTTACAAGAACTACTACGACATCGGGGTGGCCGTCTCCACTCCACGGGGTCTGATCGTCCCCGTGATCCGAAATGCGGAGCGGCTCAGTTTCGCCGAGGTCGAAGGGGCCATTGCGGACTTCGGGCGACGGGCCCAGGAGCACAAGATCGAGCCGGATGAACTGCAGGGAGGGACCTTCACTATCAGTAACGGTGGGGTGTTCGGCTCGCTTTTGTCCACCCCGATCGTCAACCCGCCCCAGTCCGGAGTCCTCGGTATGCATGCGATCCAGGAGCGTCCTGTGGCGATGGATGGCCAGGTCGTGATCCGGCCTATGATGTATGTGGCTCTTAGCTACGACCATCGAATCGTGGATGGGCGCGAGGCGGTCGCCTTCTTGAGGCGTATTAAGGAGGCTGTCGAGGCACCAGCCAGGATGCTGCTCGAGGTCTGAGGTCGCAGGTACCGTCAGGTTGGAGATTGGGGAGGGTCCTACTGCGGCCCAAAGTTGCCTCCCGGACCGTGTCGGCGACCGAACTGGCCCCTCCTACGCTCCAGATACCCCACGCTTTATGCTCGGTGCCCTGATCTCGAGGGTCGAGGGGAAACGTTTCTACACCAGACGAAGTATGGGGCGTTGGCGCCGACCCTGGGGCTAGAGACAGGGCTACTCTTCAGCCTGCTGCTCGCCTATGGAGAGGAGGACTGGGCAGGCAGCTATGGGTCGGTCCGGCGAGCGCTTGCCAGTTCAGCCAGGGAGCGGAGGGCCGTTTGGCAGCAGAGTTCGGCTACTGCCTCTCCGGTCTCGGTGGAGAGGCTCCGTTTACCCCTGGGGTGGGCTGTCTGAGTGGGGCTTCGAGGTTGCAGAGTCGCGCGATCTGAGCCTTGAGGGCGAGCGCCGTACGGGGATTGGGTGGTGGGCGCTATGGTGAGGGGTAATGTGCCCTTCTAAGGGTCTCTGATGACTGTTACTACTTTGGGTGCCCCTGTGTCTGTCGGTGCCGGTGTCTCGGTTGCCCTACGTCCTGAGTCGGGGAGGCACTTCACGGTGCACCTCAGACGTTAAGATTGCCCACGGAGGAGCTATGCCTAGACACGACGTCGTCATCATCGGCGCCGGCCCCGGCGGGTACGTGGCCGCCATCCGAGCTGCGCAGCTCGGCTTCGATGTGGCCTGCATCGAGAGAGAGGAGGCCTTGGGCGGCACCTGCGTGAGG
Source organism: Truepera sp. bin119 (assembly GCA_002239005.1). Taxonomy (GTDB): domain Bacteria; phylum Deinococcota; class Deinococci; order Deinococcales; family Trueperaceae; genus MPNL01. Next base: position 47,396 of record MPNL01000004.1, on the reverse strand, counting down.
GTGGGTTGCATCCCTAGTAAGGCGCTACTGGTGTCGAGCGAGCGCTTCCGCGAGGCCCGCGAGGACTTGGGTGAACACGGTATCGGTGTCGGTGGCCTCGAACTCGACCTCGGGGCCATGATGGTGCGGAAGGACAGGGTGGTGAAGGCGAACAGCGACGGCGTCACCTTCCTGTTAAAGAAGAACGGGGTGACCTGCTACCAGGGTAGCGCCGAGATCGTAGCTCCCGGTCGGGTGGTGATCCGCGACAGCGAGACCACGGTCGAGGCGGAGCACACCGTGATCGCGACAGGTTCGAGGGTCGCCCCACTGTCCGGAATCGAGCCCGATGGCGACCGTATTGTCACCTCAAGCGAGGCCCTCGCCTTTTCGGAGGTGCCCGAGCACTTAGCGGTTATCGGGGCCGGCTACATCGGGCTTGAGCTCGGACTCGTCTGGCACCGCTTAGGTGCCCGGGTTACGGTGCTCGAGTACTTAGAGCGCATCCTCCCCGGTATGGATGCCGAGATTGCTGGTGAGGCCCTGAAGGCCTTTAGGAAGCAGGGCCTCGAATTTCACCTGGGAGCGCGGATTACCGGGGCCAGCACCTCTGGTAATCGGGTAAGTGTCGAGGTCGAAGGTGCGGACAAGATCACCTGCGATCGTCTCCTCTTGGCCGTTGGCCGCCTTCCCAATACCGATGGCTTGGGCCTCGGGAGGCTCGGCGTGGCGGTGGGTGAGCGGGGCCAGATCGAGGTGGACGAGCGCTTCCGCACCTCGGTCCCCGGTATCTACGCCATCGGCGACGTGGTCCGCGGGCCGATGCTGGCGCACAAGGCCGAGGAGGAGGGGGTGGCCCTCGCCGAGTGGCTTAAGACCGGGGTGGGAAGAGTCAACTATGCTGCCATTCCGGGTATCGTCTACACCGAGCCCGAGATCGCTGCTGTTGGTCAGACAGAGGAGCAGCTCAAGGAGGAGGGGGTGCCCTACCGGAAGGGCAGCTTCCCATTTAGCGCCAACGGCAGGGCCCGCACCGAGGGTGTGGTAGAGGGGAAGGTCAAGATCCTCGCCCACGCAGAGACCGATCGGATCCTCGGCGTGCATATTATCGGTGCTGGCGCCAGCGACCTTATCGCCGAGGCGGTGGTGGCCATCGAGTTTGGTGCCTCTGCCGAGGATATAGCCCGCAGCGTTCACGCTCACCCCACCCTCGCTGAGGCCGTCAAGGAGGCTGCCCTCGCGGTCGACGGTCGGTCCCTCCATCTCTAGGTCGCTTGTGGAGTTGCAGGTGTTCAGCTACCGGGTCAATTGCCACGGCACGGTTCTCCCCGACGCTTCGGCGCTGCCAGCGGATCCCTTAACCTTCGGCTTAGGTCTCAAAGAGAGCTTGTCGGCCTGGCGGGCTGCGGGGTACCGCTCCGTGCTGTTAGAGCTTCCCATCGACCGCTCCCCGCTCATCCCGGTGGCGGTCGACGCGGGTTTCCTGTTCCACCACAGCACTACCCGTGAGCTCACCTTGCTCTGTTCGCTTACGCCGGAGCCGGTGTTCGTGCCCTCCGTCACCCATACGGTGGGTGCTGGCGGGGTGGTGCTGAATGATCATCGGGAGTTGCTAGTGGTCTGGGAGGCGGCGGACCGGGCCAGCCCCAACCGCTACAAACTCCCGGGCGGTTACGTCGACCCGGGGGAGAATATCTGCAGCGCAGTCGAGCGGGAGGTATTCGAAGAGACCGGGGTGCGCTCCCGCTTCGAAGCGGTGATCTGTGTCAGGCACTGGCATATCAACTTATTTGGCAGTTCCAACCTTTACTTTGTCTGCCGGCTCGCTCCGCTGACCTTGGAGATTGAGGATGTAGATCCTGAGATCCACGATGTCCGCTGGATGCCGATCGACCAGTACCTTGCCAGCGCCGAGATCTACCCCTTTAACCAGCGGGTAGTCGAGCTCGCAATCAGGGGCGGGGGTATGGCCACTGGGTCCCTCGCGGGCTACTCCCGGAGCCCCGAAGAGGTCGAGATCTTCTTCGAAGTTTGAGGGGTTGCGGAAGGCGTGACCCCTCCCTCTTTGCCAGTTGATATACTCTCTTCCGCCATGACCGTAGCTTTCCTCCGGGACCTGCCGATGCGCGACGCTCGCTTAGGCCCCATCGCTGACAAGGTTTTGGAGGGGAAGCGTCTCGACTTTGGGGAGGGCATGCTCCTCTACACCACACCGGACCTGCCCACGGTGGCGAGGCTCGCCGACATCGTGCGACGGCGCAAGGTAGGTGAGAAGGCCTACTTCGTCCACTCGCTAAGGCTCTCTCAGACCAACATCTGCTACGTGGGTTGCACCTTCTGTGGGTTCCAGCGGCGCTTCGGTGAGGAGGGGGCCTGGGACTGGGACTTAGAGGAGGTCTGGGCCTTCGTCGATCGACACTACCACCCGGACCTGACCGAGATTCATATCTCTTCCGGTCACCACCCCAAGCGGCCCTGGCAGTACTACCTCGATCTAACCGCTGGGCTCACTGAGCGCTATCCCGGCGTGCAGGTCAAGGCCTGGACGGCAGCGGAGATCCACCACTTCAGCAAGATCACCCGGCCTCGCAGGGGCTACCGTGAGATCCTCTCTGAGCTCAAGGAGGCTGGGCTCGTCGCACTGCCGGGTGGCGGCGCGGAGATCTTTGCGGAGAGGGTACGCAATCGTGTCGCCCGTGCCAAGGTGGGGGCCGAGGGCTGGTGTGAGATCCACCGTACCGCCCACGAACTGGGGATCCCCAGCAACGCGACGATGCTCTACGGTCACGTCGAGAGCCTCGAGGAGCGCTTGGGCCATCTGATGCGCCTCCGCCGGCTCGAGGATGAGGCACCAGGCTTCCTAAGCTTTATCCCTCTGGCCTTTCAACCTGACAACAATCCGCTGGCCCGCGAATTGGGCCGCGCCGAGTTCACCACCGGACTCGACGATCTCCGCAACTTGGCTGTGGCCCGGCTCGTGCTCGACAACTTCCCGCACATCAAGGGCTACTGGATCATGATCACGTCCGAGTTAACCCAGGTCGCGCTCTCGGCCGGGGTGTCGGATGTCGATGGGACTATCAAGGAGGAGCGTATCGCTCACGCTTCCGGCGCAGTGACCGAACAGGGGCTGAGTGAAGGCGAGTTGGTGCGCCTCATTCGGGACGCGGGCCGCCTCCCCGTCCGCCGCGACGCCCTCTACAACGAGTTGAAGGTATTCGCTTGACCTGCGATCCTATCGTCGGACGCCGCCTGTGAATCCCCGGGACAGCACCCAGCGAGTAGAACGGCTCGGTCAGGTCTGCTACTCAAACGTAGCGCCCCTCCACTGGGGACTGGAGTCGGGGGAGGGGATCTTGGTCGTTCCCGGAGTGCCTACCGAACTGACCCAGATGCTCCTCGCTGGCGAGATCGACCTCACCCTCATCTCCTCGATCGAGTTCTTGCGGAACTGCGGTCGACTCCGGGCACTCCCCGACTTCTCCGTCTCCACCCTGGGTCCGGTCTACAGCGTGATGCTCTTCCACTGGCGGCCCTGGAGCGAACTGCAGGGGGCCTCCGTCGCTCTGACCACCGAGTCGGCCACCGGCGCTGAACTCCTTAAGGTCTTGCTCGAGGCCGACGGAATCTACGCCGATCTCCAGCCGGCGCTCCCCGACCTCGAGCAGATGCTCTCCGATCACGATGCGGCCCTGCTCATAGGCGACGCGGCCCTGCTCGAGGGGGTGGCCCGGCGCGAGTTTCTGGGTCGGCGACCCTTGGTTACCGACCTCGGTGCCGCTTGGTACACCTTCACGCAGCTCCCCTTCACCTTCGCCCTGTGGGCGTCGAAGGCGGCTGTTCCCCCCTCCCCGCTGCTCGTGGCGAGGCTCAGAGAGGCTCGCGAGGCAGGCCTGAGCCACCTAGTCGAGGTCGCCGCAGTTGAGGCCGAACGACACGGACTCTCCCCCTCCTTGATGCGGCGCTACCTCGGGAATTTCCGCTACTACTTGGAGCCTCCTGACCGGGACGGCCTCACCACCTTTGGGAAGCTCGCCCTTCCCGGGTTTGACCCAGAACGGGTCAGCTTCTGGGAGTTGTGAGTCCGCTGTCCGGGTCTCCACGAACCCCGAGGTGCCGCGGTGGACAGATATTTGGACTCGGTGCTCTCCTCTCTGAAGTCAGCATCTTTCTGGTAGGACTCGGTTGCAGCCTGCGTCTCAGCCCGGACAGCCCTATCCGCTAGGGGCATGGACGATACCGCGCCGAAGCTGATCGTTCTCCTCTCAGAGCGCAGAAGTCCAGTCTGGCACACCCACCTGCCCAGCGCAGGACCGGGGTCCGGGTCTACGACCCTTACCGTCCCGGGGAGGGGTGTTGCTTCAGTCCTGCCAAGCCCCTCTTCGACCTTTAGGTGGGGGCGGTCGATCGGCTTCTGCGCTGGCACCGGAGCCGCTATGGATACGGGGCGAGGGATCTGCCTAGCAACCTGGACAGTGCCCCCTACGCGTTCACGATATAGACACCGCTCGCCAGGACCGTCTTATCGGCCTGTTCCCAGTCGTATGAAGCTGGTCGGCACCCCAGGTGACACCGAGGAAACGCCACCCGTTGGGCTGCGCGGCGATGATGCTCGTGACCTGAGTGCCATGTGAAGAGGTGAGGTCGTATGCGGCCTCGTCCGGCACTCCCTGAAGGAGTAATTTTGATCTTTGCACAGGCTAGTTCGTGATGGTCGAGATCGACCCCCGAATCTCTCTGACCCCGATGGTGACGCCGTCGCCCGGTTTGGTGCCGCTCCCGTAGATGACTTCAAGGGCTGCATGGGCCTAGTGGGCCTTGATCACTTTCAGCCCTGGCTGGTTCTGGAATTCACGGTCTTCAGGTGCTCCTAGGCGATCTCGTCTCGCCTGGACTCGAACTCAGCCACCGAGATACAACCGTGTATCGGCGGTTTCGATACAGGGAGCGGTACCGGTGGGTGGTTGAGGGGTGATTGGGAGTTGATGCGTGGCTGGGGGGTCTTGAACGGAGCCAGCCGGCTCCGTGGTCGGGGCACCGCAATCCGCTGGCACCATTGCGAAGGTTGCCACTGTGGCAAGTGATGCCAACAGCCATCGCTACCGGGCAGCCTCTATGCTCTCGCCGACCACCCCAACTAGGTGGTCTACCTCTTCGGATGAGATGACTAGGGGGGGCGAGAAGGCGAGAGTTGCTCCGATGTTCCGGATCAGGAGCCCCCGTTCGCGACAGCCCTGCTGGATCCGAGCGCACAGCTCCGGGTCCGGTTCGCGACTCTCCCGATCCTTGACGAACTCGATTCCGCACAGGAGCCCAAGCCCGCGGACGTTGTCGGCCTCGGGAAAGCGTGTCGTTAGGTCCTCGAGCCCCAGTCGAAGGCGTTCACCCATTGTGGCAGAGCGTGCCGGCAGGCCCTCACGCTCCATGATTTCGAGGTTCGCCAGGGCCACGGCGCACGAGGTGGCGTGGCCCGAATAGGTGTAGCCGTGCAACCAGGCCTGCGCGGGCTCGGCACCTTCGATGACCTCGCGGATGGCGTCGGAGATCTGGATCCCGCCTAAGGGGAGATAGCCGCTGGTCACCCCCTTGGCGAACGAGAGGATATCCGGCGTCACGCCCCAACGGTCGAGGGCGAAACGGGCCCCAGTCCGGCCGAAACCGGTGATCACCTCATCAGCGATGAGTAGCACCTCGTGTCGATTACAGATCTCCCGTAGGCGAGGGAAGTAGTCCTCGGGGGGGACGATGACTCCGCCGCTGCCCTGGACCGGTTCGGCGATCACCGCAGCCACTGTCTCCGCTCCTTCCCGGAGGATCATCTCTTCGACGGAGCGCGCCGCAGCCTCTCCAACACTCTCGCCAGCGGCGAACTCGCCGCCGAAGCGATAAGGGTTCGGGGCGGCTGCGTGGAGGAAGCCGGGCACCCGGGGTTCGAACATCGGCCAGAACCTGCTTATGCCGGTGGCGCTCATCGCTGCCAGCGTCAGCCCGTGATAAGCCTCCTCGCGGGCGATCACCTTGTACTTCTCAGGCTTGCCGAGCCGCTTCCAATAGTAGCGGGCGGTTTTGAACGCGCTCTCGTTGGACTCGGCCCCGCCGGCGGTGAAGAAGGTGGTGTTGAGCCCGTGGTAAGCGTAGCCGGCCAGCAGGTGCGCCAGTTCGATTGCAGGCGGGTTGCTCACCCCGGCGTAGTTGTTGGTATAGGCCAGCTTCGCCATCTGGGCGTGGGCGGCGTCGGCTAGTTCGAGTCGCCCGTAGCCGATATTGACGTTCCAGAGGCCAGCTAGGCCATCGAGGTAGCGCCTGCCATCTATGGCCTTTATCCAGACCCCCTCGCCGGAATCGATGATCAGCGGATCTTCGTGCGCGGCCGGGTGTTGCAGGGGGTGGATCAGGGCCCGGTCGTGCGCGAGGAGGGTGGCGCGGTCGAGTGCAGTAGCTGCCATGCTTCTTCTCCTGGGTCTAAGGAATGGTGAACGGTGGGCACCGTCTGGTCCATTTAACCATGTGCGCTGCTCCCGAACCCGTCACCCTCTCCCACACGCTGGATTGTGAGGGTGCCCATCCGCCCTCTTCGTCGCTGTCCCCTTGGTCTCAGCCATCATGACAGACTCCTAGACACAGAGGGGTGGAGTGCGAGGCGCCGCGCGACCTGCCTTTGCCGGACGGGGACGGTCCTGCTAGAACCAGACAACCCTCATGTCGCGGCCGCGATAGGTCTTGCCGTCGACCCCGCCGACCGTGACGAACACCCGTGCGTCGCCGGGGGTGGGCGAGTCGACCACGAGGTGGGCTTTGCCGTCGGCGTCGGTAACCCCGCCGTCCACAGCGACCTGGGCCGAACTATAGGTTGCGATGGACAGGGCGTCCATCGATGCGCTTGTGCCGACAACGTACATGACATTCTCGGTGCGGTTCTGAACGCTCCAGGAGACCTGTGCACCGGCAACGGGGTTGCCATTTGCGTCGAGGGCACGGACGACGATAGTCACCTCGCCCACGCTGTTGTCGCGGAGCGAACCCGAGCCGTCCGGTGACGCAGCGGCGGTTGTCTCGACCCCGAGAACCTCGGCGGTGGTCACCTGCCCTAGGGCGCCGGCGGCAAGACCGAGTGTGGCCAGCCCCAGCAGTGCAAGAACGATCTTTTTCATGGAACCTCCCTTTCCCTAACTTAGATCTGTCGAGTCGTCTCTGGGGAGCAGGCGAACGCCTGCAGGCTTGAATTGGAGGTGGACGCTGTCACCGCGCTCTATCGCGACGAGACCCTCACCCGGGATCGTGGCCTGGAGGTCGCCCACTGCGGTGCTGAACACGAGATCGGTGAAGGCCCCGAGGTAGGAGTTGCTTACCACAAGGGCCTCGAGGCCCGCTCCATTCGGGGCCAACTCGACCGCTTCTGGACGTATCATGACGGTGACATTGCCTGGGGCGATCTCTTGCTTGAACGGAAAGTGGTAGTCCATGACCGACGTTACGTCGCCGTCGAACCTCCCGGGCAGGAAGCTGGCTGAACCGATGAAGTCGGCCACGAAGCGATTATTGGGCTGCGTGTAGAGTTCGACCGGAGTGCCGCGCTGTTCTATACGACCCTTGTTCATCACTACGATCTCGTCGCTGATGGCCAGCGCCTCTTCCTGATCGTGGGTCACATATACGCTGGTGATGTTGAGTCGCCTTTGCAGGTCGCGGATCTCCTCGCGCACCCGGTGCCGCAACTTGGCGTCCAGATTGGAGAGCGGCTCGTCGAAGAGCAGCACCTTGGGGCGCATGACCAGCGCCCCCGCCCGCGCCACCCCCCGGCGCCGGCCGCCCGGGGGGGCGGTGGGGGCGCGCCCCTCCCGGCCCCACCCGCTGCTGCTGGCCGCCGGAGAGGGCGTTGGTGGCGCGCCCCTCGAGCCCCTCGAGCCCTACCAGAGCCAGCGCTTCGAGGGTCCTCCGCCGCACCTCCTTGCTCGGACGCCGCGCGACTCGGAGGCCGTAGCCGACATTGGCGAAGACATTCATGTGTGGGAAGAGTGCATAGTTCTGGAACACCATGGTGACGTCGCGTGCGTTCGCCGGCAGGCGGGTCACGTCCTCCCCATCGATGAGGATACGGCCCTCGCTGGCTCGCTCCAGCCCAGCGATTATGCGCAACATCGTTGTCTTGCCACAACCGGAGGGGCCGAGCAGAGTTAGCAGGATTCCAGGCGTCACGTCGAGATCGATGTGCTCGACAGCGACGATGTCGCCGAAGCGTTTGCTGACCGATTCGAGGTGGATGGGGGCGACCTTGCTCACGTCTGTACCCCGACGGTTCCCGCACGATTACGGGTGATGAGTAAGAGCAGCAGGATGGTAACGAGCATGCTGATTATTAGTACGCTGCCCATGGCTGCTGCCCGGCCGAGCTGTCCCTGCTCCACCCAACCGAGGAGCAGAACTGTGGCCAGCATATTGCCCGGGCTGACCAGGAAGATGACTTGGCTGATGGCGGTCATGGCCCGCACGAAGGCGAAGATCAGCCCGCCGATCAGCGGGATGATCAGCAGCGGAAGGAGGATGCGGCGCAGCGTTACGCTCGAGCTGGCCCTCAGGGTGGTGGAGGCCTCCTCGAGGCTCTCGTCAATCTGGGCCAAGCCCGCCACCCCTCCGCGGATCGCCACCGGCATGTTGCGGAACACGAAGGCGATGGCGATGATGACTCCGCTGGCGGTCAGCAGCCAGGGCCCGGTGTTAAACGCCAGGATGTAGGCCACCCCCATGACCGTTCCTGGGGTGGCGAACGACAGCATTGAGCCGAACTCCACGAAGGTGCGGCCGAAGAAGCGCTGCCGAACCACCAGGTAGGCGATGAGGAAGCCGAGCAGGGCTGCTGGAATCGCGCTGATGGCGGCGATCCGGGCCGTATCCAGAAACACAGGCCAACCGGCATTCAAGAAGTCGCGGTAGTTCTTGAGCGTGAGCGTGTTGTTGATCCCCCATAGCTGCACGAACGAGCCGTAGAGGATCGAGATGTAGAGCGCCAAGACCACTAGGCTCCACAGGATGAAGAGCGCCAGCAGGATCGCCTCGAGGAGGCGCGGCAGCGGTGCTAAGCTGCCCCCCGAGGGCTTGCCGGTCACGGTCACGAACGAGCTCCGCCCCAGCCACCAGCGCTGGGCGAAGAACACGATCAGGACCAGCGCCAGCAAGACCGAACCGTAGACGGCCGCCTCGTTCGGGTCGTAGCGGGCGGCGAACGCGGAGAAGACTTCGGTCGCCAGGTAACCTCGGTCCCCTCCGAGGATCAGCGGGTTGCCGAAGTCGGCGAACGACTCGATGGTCGTGAGCAGGAAGGCGTTGGCTAGGCCAGGGCGCAGCAGCGGCCAGGTGACACTCCGGAATAGCGTCCAACGGTCTGCCCCCAGCGTCTGCGAGGCCTCCTCGAGGGCGGGGTCGAGCGAGGCGACCGAGCCCCGGATAACGAGGTAGGCGATGGGGGTGAAAGCGAGGATCTGGGCCAGTGCCACACCGGGGATGCCGAAGATGGCGTTGCTGGAAATCCCGAGGATCTGGTAGCTGAGTAGCCCCCGCCGCCCGAAGATGAAGATCATTGCGAAGGCGAGGATGAAAGGCGGGGTAATGATGGGCAGCAGGCTTACCGCGCTGAGCGAGTGCCGGATCGGTCCGAACCGACTGCGTTGCCCCAACAGCGCGAAAGCGAGCCCGCTGAGGGTCGAGACCGTAGCTACGATCAGGGCTACCAGCAGACTGGTCGGGAACGCCCCGCGGCCGAAGATCATCAGCCCGATCAAGAACCCGGCAGCGGCGCCAGCTCCCGTGCCGAAGAGGATATGGACCGCTCGGCCCCGTCGTACCAGGCTCCAGGCTAGCCCCAGCACCGCTCCCCCCATGGCGAAGTACACCATCAGGGCGACCTCACTCCGCTCGGTAAACGGATTCTCGGCGAATAGGAATAGCGGGCTGGTGAGCGTCACCCCGACCTTCCCGAGGGTGAGACTCCCGTCGACAACCACCGCTGTCTTGAGCACGGTGAAGAGGGGGAAGACGATGAACAGGAGGATGAAGGCCCCAACCAGCAGGATGCTCGTCGCCACGAAGGCGTCGCTCTGGATGCGACCGGACTCGCTCAGGCCGTACCCGGCTACGACCAGGAGCAGCAGCAGCGACGCGAGTGCTCCGAGGCCGAAGGGGGTGGAGCTTGAGATCAGCCAGCCGACCCCAGAGGCGACGCCGAGGAGTCCGGTGAGGGCTAGGAATTCGCCCCGCCGGGATATCTTCAGCGGCAGTAAGCTGATGACCAGAGCTGCTATTGCGAGGGCCAACACTAACCATACCCAGACGCTGCCAAGTTGATAGGGACGGAGTGCCGGATCGAAGGTGAGGAAGGGGCGACCGGGCCTGCCGAAGGGCAGGGCTAGGAAGGCGACGGCAGCTAGGCCAGCCGGGATCCAAGCCGGGCTGGCCGCCGGGCGCGCAGCGGAGGTGGAGGCCAACGGAGGGCTCCTACCGGGTCGTGGCCTGGATCAACGACGCGGGACCGGGAAGACCTCTGTGGTCCACTTGCCGACGAGGCGGTCCCGTACCTCGGGGCTTCCGAAGGTGGCGAAGTCGTAGTCGATGAGCTTCAGCGCCGACAGGTCGGGCGAGTCCGGGTCCACCGGGGTGTTGCTGTTCGACTGTACCTGGAACGATTCGCCCCGGCTCGCGGCGATGCTCTGCGCTTCAGGGGTGAGGGCCCACTCGATGAAGGCGATCGCCGCGTCGCGGCTGGGCGCGCCGGAGACCAGGCTGATGCCGCCGATCTCGAAGCCGGTGCCCTCGCATGGGGCGTAGTTGGTGACGGGGAAACCCTGCTTGATGTAGGCTACGCCGTCGTGCAGGAACTGGATGGCCACGCCCACATCGCCCCGACCGGCGAGCAGGCCCACGGCACCGCCGGAGCGAGTGTAGTGGGCTACGTTCTGGTGGATGTCGGCCAGCATCTCGAAGGCTGTCTCCTCGCCGAACAGTTGGACTAGGGTGGCAATGACGGTATAGGCGGTCCCCGATGTATTCGGGTTCGGCATGGCCAGCAGGCCGCGGTAGGCTGGATCGGTCAGGTCGGTCCAGCAGGTCGGGACCGGGGCACCGATCTCGTTCAGGACCCCCTCGTTTACGACGAAGCCGATGGCACCGGTGTAGAGCGGCGTGTAGGTCTCGCCCACGGATCGGGTCAGGCTCGGCAGCAGATCGTCCCAGAGGGTCGGCTTGTAGAACTCGGTAATACCCTCGTTGAAGGCAACTAGGTGCGGGTCGCCCGTGCCACCGAACCAGACATCGAATGTCGGGTTAGCGGCTTCGGCCCGGAGCCGTGCCAGTGATTCGCTCGAGCTAAGCCGGATGAACTCGAGGTCAACCCCGGTGGCTGTCTTGAAGGTCGGGGCGAGCTGCTCGCACCAGGCCAAGGCGGGACTGCACAGCACAGCGACCGTCTGTGCTAAGGCTTGGCCGCCACTAAATGCCAGGGCAGCTAGAAGGAAAACCAGTACGCGTCTCATGTACACACCTCCCAAAGGTTGAACGGTAATTGCGCGTACGAACGTAAGGCATTATACTCGCTTGGGCCACAGGCTGCCCTTAGCGTGTTCTGTGTCCACGCAGGGGGCCGACTCTGGACCTCTATCGTCGCGCTTTAGTCCTCCTTATCAGTTCCGCGACACTGTGCCCCTCCGGAGAGGATGAGGTAGTTTAAGCGATCGACCACGGCGGCCCAGTCGGATCGAGTCTTGCCCTGGTTGAGCGTACGCTTCCCATCGATTTTGACCCCCCTTATCTGGAGGCCAATCACGGCATGGAGTAGGGGCTAACTTGGGAGAGGCTCGGCCCCGGCTTCGAAACTTTCGTCTAGGGGCCGTTGGTAACCCGGCCCACTCGGCTGACTCGGCCACGGGGGACCCGGAACAGGACCACGGTGCAGCTCAGGGTGGGCAGACCTTCGGTGGCGTGGTAGCGCGGCGAGGTGTGTAGAAGACACCTTGCCCTCCTGGCTGGTGGCGCTACTGCGCATTGGGCACGGGCCACGTGCCCCCACACCTCCCTATGGGGGCTGTCCCCGGTGCACCAGATCGTGGGCTAGGAGGTGGTCAGGAAGCTATCGTCTCCGGTCATGATTAGGAGGCCGACTATCCTCGTCGTCGGCCCGGAACGTAGGCGGAGGGTGCATGCATGCCGGCCATCTGGGAGAGCTTGACCTAATAATTGCGTTCATGGTTCGGTCGAGTGATTTCAGAGGGTTGTGCTTCAGTGTCTTGTGCGGAACAAACACGGAGGCACAACATACGGACTGAAATCACTCAATTCATTTCGGGTCAGACACTGAGCGTGGTGATGCCCGAACGGATCATCGGCTGTCCCCACGAGGAAGGCATCGGCTGCGATGGGCCGGTCTACCCGGAATGCCCCTTCTGGAGGAGCCGGAGAGGGCCGCCCAAATGTTTCGTAAGGAAACTGCTTACACGCGCGTGGAGAAGGTCGTCAACACGGCCCCTTGAAAACCTTACCCCTGAGATCAGGCAACATCGAAACGGTCAAGGTTCATCACCTTGTTCCAGGCAGCTACGAAGTCATGCACAAACCGCTCCTGGGAGTCCTCGCATCCGTAGACCTCCGCGATCGCTCGAAGCTGGGAGTTCGAACCGAAGATGAGATCGACACGAGTGCCGGTCCACCTGAGATCGCCCGTTGCACGATCACGTCCCTCGAACACGTCTTTGGATTCGGAAGCCACCTTCCACGTCGTGTTCATGTCGAGCAGGTTCACGAAGAAGTCGTTGGTGAGCGCCTCTGGCCGCTTGGTAAAGACCCCGTGTCGGGACTGTCCGAAGTTTGCGTTCAAGACGCGCATGCCGCCCACGAGAACCGTCATCTCGGGCGCCGTCAGTCCCAGCAATTGTGCTCGGTCGACCAGTAGCTCCTCTGCCGATACGGCGTAATGGTTCTTGAGGTAATTGCGGAACCCGTCTGCGGCCGGTTCGAGCACGGCGAAGGATTCGACATCCGTTTGCTCCTGCGACGCGTCCGCGCGTCCTGGTGTGAACGGAATCGTCACGTGGTGCCCGGCGTTCCTCGCCCCTTGCTCGACGGCTGCGCACCCGCCCAAAACGATCACGTCGGCCAGCGACACAGCCTTTCCGTTGGCCTGCGCGTCGTCGAACTCCTGTTGGATGCCCTCGAGGACCTGCAGCACACCCGCCAGCTGGGTTGGCTGGTTGACCTCCCAGTCCTTCTGCGGTGCGAGGCGAATGCGCGCACCGTTCGCCCCGCCGCGCATATCGGAGCTGCGGAAGGTCGATGCCGAAGCCCAGGCCGTCGAGACCAACTGGGAAACGGAGAGATCTGAAGCGAGGATCCTGGCCTTGAGAGTGTCGATATCCTGTTCATCGATCAATTCATGGGTGACGGTAGGGATGGGATCTTGCCAGATGAGTTCTTCCGAAGGGACCTCCGGGCCGAGGTAGCGCGAGCGGGGCCCCATGTCGCGGTGCGTCAGCTTGAACCACGCCCGGGCAAACGCGTCGGCGAACTGATCCGGGTTCTCGTGGAAACGCCTCGAAATGGGCTCATAGATGGGATCCATCTTCAGGGCCATGTCCGCCGTGGTCATGATGGGCGCGTGCCGTTTCGACGGGTCGTGGGCATCCGGTACAGTGTCCGCGCCAGCGCCGTCCTTGGGCGCCCATTGATGCGCACCCGCGGGGCTCTTCACTAGCTCCCACTCGTAACCGAAGAGGGCGTCGAAGTAGCCGTTGTCCCACTTCACTGGATCGGCGGTCCATGCGCCTTCGATGCCGCTGGTGATCGTGTCAGCGCCCTTGCCGGTGCCGAAGCTGTTCTTCCAGCCCAGCCCTTGCTCCACGATGCTAGCTCCTTCGGGTTCCGGACCAACCAGCGCCGCATCGCCGGCACCATGGCACTTGCCGAAGGTGTGTCCGCCGGCAATGAGCGCAACGGTCTCCTCGTCGTTCATCGCCATCCGAGCGAAGGTCTCGCGAATGTCCCGGCCCGAGGCGACCGGGTCGGGATTGCCGTTGGGCCCTTCCGGATTCACGTAGATCAGGCCCATCTGAACCGCAGCGAGAGGATTCTCAAGGTCCCGGTCGCCAGTGTAGCGCTTGTCGTCGAGCCACACGTCCTCGGAGCCCCAATAGATGTCCTCTTCGGGCCCCCAGGCGTCTTCCCGCCCGCCGGCGAAACCGAACGTCTTGAATCCCAGCGCCCCCGGGCCTCCCCCCCCCCCGCCGACAAACCCGACCTTCTTGAACCCCACCGACTCCAGGGCACAGTTTCCTGCCAGGATCATGAGGTCGGCCCACGAGATTTTCCTGCCGTACTTTTGTTTGACCGGCCAGAGCAGCATGCGCGCCTTGTCGAGATTGGCGTTATCGGGCCAGCTGTTGAGGGGCGCAAAGCGCTGCGTACCGGTCCCTGCGCCGCCGCGGCCGTCGCCGATCCGGTAGGTGCCGGCACTGTGCCACGCCATCCGAATGAGGAGCGGCCCATAGTGACCGTAGTCGGCCGGCCACCAGTCCTGTGGCGTGATCATCAGATCGAAGATGTCTTTCTTGACCGCGTCGAGGTCGAGACTCTTGAACTCCTCAGCATAGTTGAACGCCTTGCCCATCGGATCGGACAAGGGAGAATGCTGGTGCAGAATGTCCAGCCTCAACTGGTTGGGCCACCAGTCTCGGTTCGACGTACGGCCGCGAGCGGCGTCTTTGCGAGCTTCGCCCATTACCGGGCACTTGCTTTCGTTCACGATTCTCTCCTTCGCATGTCCTGCATTGGTTTGAAACATTCCGAGAGACGGCACCCCGGCGCCTGTCGGTCCAAGCCTGACGCGGCAATACCCAGGGTGCGCATGCGCTTCGCGACGCCATCAACGGCCATGGTGAGTTCCGTGCACTGCGGCTCGACCATCGTGTGCCGCGTGTTGAACACCGATCCCGTCAGCTGTCGGCCGACGGGTGTGAGAGCGACCCCGCAATTGCGTCGCAGTTCTCTTTGTTGTTCGGCGTGCAGGTCTGATCCCTTAGAGTCAAGTGAGAACAATAGATTCAGGCTTCCTGTCCTCTGTTAATTTGGGTTGACGCCGTTTGCGTGGATTCCGGGTCTCCGGCGATTTCGTAGGTCATTCGCAGCTCGGTTCCCGGGAAGACCGCTTCGGTGCCCACCCGGTCATCGGCAGGGTGACTGTCAAGCGGAACGAGGTTGGAAAAGTAGATGAACGTGTCATCCGAGATCAGGACAGCGAAGCGTCTGGTTCCGATCGGAACCGCCTCTGGGGGGCAATTTGGGAGGACGATGGACATCGCTGGTTCCTGAACTTATAGTATCATATTGAAGGGAATTACCCCGTTCGCCACCCGAATAGCGCCCTCGAATGGAGCAGGTTGAAGGTTGCAATCTTGAGGTTCACCAGTTCCAAAGTCGGACTCAAGGACGGACAAGACCCGTAGAGCCTTTAGGGCTTCGCTGGGACTCCGGGTCCGGGTGAGCGACAGAAACGTCTTTGCCTGAACTGCATGAAGGGTCAGTGACCTCACCAGAGTACTGATACTCGATACCGGTTCGCTAAGGACGGACTCTCCGGGTCATGTTCGATCGCTTCGGTGTCGGCACGCCTATACCGATATAGGCCTTATCCCCTAAGGACGGATAAGAAGGCTTCGTTGGGCCCGTAGAGTTTGTCTTTGGCCGTTCTTGCTTCGGGTCAGTCAGTTCTCGAGCCAGCTAAGGGCGGGGTCCCTCGAAGACGGACAAGGGCGGCTTCGTCGGAGCTTCGGGTCTGGAGGGTACGTACGGGCTCACAAGCGGACTCGTTGGGTCCGGGTCAGATCGGTTATGATTCGCCGCTGCGAAGGCCCAGCTCTCAAACAGTCCCTCAAGGTTGGTCAAGGTATGTAGTTTGAAGCCGAATACCATCCCCATGATGCCAAACCCCTTCGTGGCCTCTGGAAACTTCGACCAGGAAGAGCGTTTGCCCAAGGACGGACTCTTCGGGTTCGCTACCGGCAGTGGTTTGCTGTTGATCAGCTGGGTCCGGTTAGCTGGTAGTACCGATAGAGCGAGCTTGGACAGTAGCCGCTCGGCATTCAGTCGAATCCGTCCTTGAAGTTCGCTTTAGCTCGCCTTCTGGGCAGGTTGCTGATCCAGAGAGTCCGTCCTTGGTAGTAGGCTCTGGTAGGGTTTGGGCCAGTTGCCTAGGTAGACGAAATACTGTGAGGAACAGCTCTTCTGGCCTATACTGGTACCGGGGATGGGGATTCATGAAGACCCACCATCCCCTTTCCTTTATCCGCAGATCAAGTAGCAAACGACGTAATTCTTTATGGGCCGGACCTCAAACCATTGGTGGCTTTAGAAGCCGCCCCGCGACTCGACGAACTCGAGCACCTCATCGAGGTAACCCATAAAATTGGCGCAGCCGTGACGGGTCACTACGATGGCTCCGCAGGCGTTGCCCATCCGCCCGGACCGGTACCAGTCCCAGCCGGAGAGGCGGCCGAAGATCAGACCACTTGCGAAGGCATCACCGGCGCCCAAGATGTTTAGGGTCTCGACGGGGAAGCCGGGTACCCTGATCACCTCGCCCGAACGCAGGTGAATTGTGGCACCCTCGGAGCCGCGCTTGACGACGAGCACCTCGGGACCATTATTGAGGCTTAGGATCGCCCCGATGTTCGCCTCGAGATCACCGTGGATCTCGGGGGCACTGATCTGCTGGTCGCGGATGACTATATCCTCTGCGCGGCGCAGCATCGCTGCATTGAACTCCTCTTCGGTGCCGATCGCCACATTCACCTGGGGCAGGATGGCCCGCACGTTCACGCCGAAGGCGCGCGGGTCGTCCCACTGGTCGGCGCGGAAGTCCAGGTCGAGAAAGACGGTTCGCCCCGCCGCCTGGGCCCGCTCGGTTGCGAGGAGGGTGGCGCTCCGGTTCGGCTCGCGACAGAGACCGGTACCGGAGACCTCGAGCGCGCGGGCGTCGGCGATCGGCACCGCTAGCAGGTCGCCTATGTCGAACTGGATATCGGCGGCGTTCTCTCGGTAGTAGACGAGCGGAAAGCGCTCCTCTTCGATGCCGAGGATCACCGCGCTCGAGCGAGTGCCCGGCTTGCGCGGGATGAAGCGGGTGTCGACCCCCTCCGCTTTGAGGAAGTGCAGGATAAAGTCGCCCACCTTGTCGTCGCCGACGGCGGTCAGTAGAGCCACCTCGAGTCCGAGTCGGCGGCAGCCCACCGCGATGTTGGTGGGACTGCCGCCGACGTAGGCCGCGAAGCTGGTAATCTCTTCGAACGGGGCGCCCAGGTCGTTCGAGTAGAGGTCGATTGAGGAACGACCCATAGTGATGAGGTCGAAGGTGGCGGTCTCGTCAGGCACGACTCTCACCGATTCGCGAGTGACTCATAAGGAGTTTAGAAGGTTCGGGCCCACTCTTTCGGCCAGCGCTCGACCACCACCTTGGTCTCAGTATAGAACTCTACACCGTGGCGGCCCTGGGCATGGAGGTCGCCGAAGAAGCTCTCGTTCCAGCCGCTGAAGGGAAAGAAGGCCATCGGGGCGGCCACCCCGAGGTTGATGCCGATATTGCCAGCCCGCACCCGGTGCCGGAACTGGCGCGCGGCGGACCCGGAGTTCGTAAACAGGCAGGCCTGGTTGCCGAAGGCACGGCCGTTCACCAACTCGATGGCGTCGTCGATCGTCTCGGCGCGCATCATGCTTAGGACCGGGCCGAAGATCTCGGTCTTGGCGATCTCGCCCCTAGGGTCGACCTCCTCGAGCACGGTGGGGTGGACGAAGTAGCCGTTGCGGAAGCCATCGACCTCTCGCCCTCGGCCGTCGACAAGCAGCCGGGCACCCTCGGAGACCCCCTTGTCGACGAGGCCCTCGATCCGGTTCCGGCTCTCGTCAGTGATGACCGGTCCCATCGCCACCCCCTCATCAAGACCGTAACCCACCTTGCGCTCAGTAGCGTCGGCCACGATCCGCGCTCTGAACTCGTCGTGAGCCTCGCCCACGGTGATGGCTACCGAGGTGGCGAGGCAGCGTTGCCCGGCACAGCCGAAGGCGCTGTCCGCCAAGATCTGGGTCGACATCTCCATGTCGGCATTGGGGAGGACGACCGCCGGATTCTTAGCACCCCCTTGGCACTGTGCCCGCTTGCCGTTGGCCGTGGCGTTGCGGTAGACATACTTCGCCACCGGGGTCGAGCCGACGAACGAGATAGCGCGCACCCCGGGGTGCTCTAGGAGGCTGTCGACGGTCTCCTTGCCCCCGTTTACGAGGCCGACCACCCCACTAGGGAGGCCCGCCTGTTCGAGGAGACGGTAGAGGAGTTGGGTGGTCAGCGGGACCTTCTCGCTGGGTTTGAGGATAAAGCAATTGCCGCTGGCGGTAGCATAGGGGAGGAACCAGAGCGGGATCATACCGGGGAAGTTGAACGGCGTGATGGCTGCGACCACCCCGAGCGGTTGGCGGATCATCTGTTCGTCGATCCCACGGGCAATATCCTCGTTGTTGTAGCCTTGGATCAGACTCGGCATGCCGCAGGCGACCTCGACATTCTCAATTCCACGCCGCATCTCGCCGATCGATTCCTGATAGGTCTTTCCGGCCTCCATAGTGATGGTCCGGGCGAGCTCCTCGATATTGTCCTCAAGGAGCACCTTGAGCCGAAATAGCGGCTGTACCCGATCGACGACGGGGGTGTTACGCCACCCAGGGAAGGCTGCGAGGGCGGCTTGGACCGCCCGGTCGACCTCGGCTCGACTCGACAGCGGCACCGAGGCGATCACCTCGGCGGTGGCGGGGTTGTGGACCTCTAACTGCTCGGCGGCCGTAGAACGGTGCCACTGGCCAGAGATGTAGTTGAGCAGTGTCTCCTTGTTTGCCGTTACGCTCATTAAGACCTCCTTGGGACCTCTTGTCACCTTACTATCTACCCCTTGCAGCCTCCCGAAGGTCAAGCTTTAGAGGCCGATTCTGCGAAGGTAGTCGCGATTCCGCTGTGCGCTGGCTCTGGGTTCGCCCATCCCGGGCAGGATGTCCTGTTCGACCGTGATCCAGCCGTCGTAACCGATCGCTCTTAGCGCCTTAAGGGTTGCTATGAAGTCTACCCTGCCGCGGCCGAGTTCGCTGAATAGGCCCGCACCGATCATCTCGGTATAGTTTAGATTCTCTCTTTTGGCCCGCTCCACTACGGCGGGATCGAAGTCCTTAAAGTGCACTAGCCGGATGCGGTCGGCGTAGCGGTAGAGCCCCTCGACCGGGTCGCCACCGCCCAAGGCGAAGTGACCGGTGTCGTAGCAGAGTCCCACTAGCTCGGGGTCGGTGCGGGACAGAAAGGTGTCGATCTCTGCGGGCGTCTCGACGTAGGTCGAGCCGTGGGGATGGAAGGCGGAGGAGAGCCCAGTGCGCTCCCACACCGCTGCCGCAACCCGTTCAGCACCGCGCGTATAGACTTCCCAGCCGGCGTCATCTAGTCGGTGCTCGGCCCTGATGCGGCCGGTATTCTTGTGGCGGAGGGGCACAGAGCCATGATCGGGTCCGATAACGATAGTGGGCGTCTCGTTGGTGACGCTGGCCAGTAGCCGGGCGGTCCGTACGGCCCGCTCCACCCCCTCTCGGTGATACTCCTCATCATAGAGTCGCACCGTAACCCACGAGCCGATAAGCTCCAAGCTGCGCGAGTTAAGCTCATCGGCCAGCCTAGTGGGGTCGGTCGGCATGAAGCCCCAGTCGCCGAGTTCGGTCCCTGAGTAGCCGGTGGCGACGAGTTCGTCTAGCATCTGCCGGTAGCCGATCCGCTTGCCCCCGGTGTTTTCGATAGTTCCCCAGGAGCAGGGTGCGTTCGCAAGCCTCATCTCACCTCCGCTACGGCTACGGGTCGTCTCTCCTTGAGGCTACACCGCGCCGCCAGGGCGATGCGCAGCGATTCTACCGCATCGGTAGGGACGGGACTGGGGTCGACGCCCCCTGCACAGCGTCGGTGAAGGCCTGAAGCTCGGCAAGGTAAGTGGGACGGAAGCGCTCCTGGAAATTCTGGATGTAGTCTCCGCCTATCCCCTACTTGCTGTAACACCACACCCTGGTGGCACGCTCCTCCTCACTCACCACCTTAGCCCTTTCGCAGAGTACCTCTAGCCGGATGTCGTGACCGTAGCTGGTGCGGCGGCTACTCTGGATCACTCCGATGGCGCCCGAGGCGAACTCGTAGGGTGAGGATGCTGGTGTCGATGTCGCTGTAGCGCTCCAAGAAGGGTGCTATCAGCGCCCGGCCCGGCGCGCTGACCTGCTCGACCTCACCCATCACGAAACGGGCAGTGTCGGTGTCGTGGATGGCCGGATCGAGGTGGATGCCGCCCGGGACCGCCACATAGACCTCCGTTGGCAATTCTGGGTCGAAGGACTGACTGCGGAACATCTCGGCTCGATCGAGTTCATAGCGGTGGTAAAAGCCGATCTGGAAGGGGACTCCGGCTTCGGCCACGGCGGCTAAGGTCGCCCTGGTCTCAGCGAGGTCGAGGGCGACCGGTTTCTCGCAAAAGATCGCCCGCCTTCCCAGCAGCCGCTGCGGCCCGGATCTGTTCGCTGTGAAGCGGGGTGGGGCAGGCGACCCTTCCGGGAGGGCATTGATCACGGCCACGAGGTGGGCGTTAGCGATCTCGCCGCAGAGGTGCTGAGCGTGGTTGGTGCTGCTGCGGCCCGCACCGAGTAGCGCGAAGCCAAGCGAAGGGGTCATGGAGGGTCCCCACCACCTCTAGTTGCCGCCCTTAAAGAGCACCTGCCTCTTCCTGTGTTCAACGTATTCGCTGTAGGCGTTGCGCACACTCTGCTGGCCGGTGACCTCGGCGACAGGAACATCCCACCAGCCGCCGAAGGCGTAGCCGCCGACCCGCTTCTCAGGATTCACCTCCGCGACGACCACATCGACTCCGGGTCGGTCGCGGGCGCTCTTCAGGGCTGTTCGCAGGTCGCCCGCCGTTCGGGCGTAGCTAGCGCGGGCTCCCATGGCGGCGGCGTGGGCGGCAAGGTCGACAGCTAGGTAGCTCCCATCGAGCTGGCCGGTCTCTGCATTGCGGTGTCTGAGCTCCAGCCCGAAGTGGGGGGTGCCTATGCTCCGCTGTAGCCCGTGGATGCTCTGGAAGCCGTGGTTGTCCACTAAGACCACCGTCATGTCGATCCCCTCGGCCACAGCGGTCACGATCTCACTGTTCATCATCAGGTAGCTGCCGTCGCCGATCATGACCACCACTCTGCGCTCCGGCTCGGCCAGCTTCACACCGATCCCCGCTGGGATCTCGTAGCCCATGCAGGAGTAGCCGTATTCGACATGGTAGGCACGGTCGTCGCTGGGTCTCCAGAGCTTGACTAGGTCGCCTGGCATGCTGCCAGCTGCACAGATCATGGTCGCGTCGCCGCCGAAGATCTCGTTGGCTATGCCAATGACCTCGCTCTGGGCGAGGTCATTGGGGTCCTTAAGTGCAACGATCTCATCGACGATGCCCTCCCACTCGGCCTTGTCCTTCTTTACGTGGGCACGGAAGGCCTCCCCGGTGCCGGCGTGCCCCGCCTCCCGTAGAGCGACGTCCAAGGCCTCGAGGCCGAGGCGGGCATCTGCGACGATCGGTAGCGCGAACAGCTTGTGGGCGTCGGTAGCGTTCACATTGAGTCCGACGATCTTCGTCTCCGGTGAGAAGGTGGTCTTCGAGCCGGTGACAAAATCGCCGAGTCGGGTTCCGACCGCCAGCACCAGGTCGGACCTCTCCGCCTGTGAATTGGCCGCAGTTCCCCCGCTAGCGCCGAGGGCACCGAGGTTCATAGGGTGATCCCAGGGGATCGCTCCCTTGCCGGCCTGCGTCTCGCCGACAGGCAGGCCGAAGCGTAGAGCGAACGCTGCCAAGGCTGCCCCCGCTTGGCTGTACTTAACGCCCCCGCCAGCTACGATCAGGGGATTCTGCGCGGTGCGCAAGAGCTCTGTGGCCTGCGCGATAAGCTCGCGTTCGGGAGGGGGGCGGCGGACCCGCCAACTGCGCTCGTTGAACAGGGTCTCGGGCCAGTCAAATGCCTCGGCCTGAACATCTTCGGGGAGCGATAGAGTGACGGCCCCGGTTTCGGCTGGGTCGGTTAGCACCCGCATCGCTTCGGGCAGGGCGTGCAGGAGCTGCTCTGGGCGGCTTATCCGGGTGAAGAATCGGCTGACTGGCCGGAAGATGTCGTTGATCGATAGGTCGTGCTCCGTCGGATGCTCGACCTGCTGTAAGACCGGGTCGGGGATGCGGTTGGCAAAGTAGTCTGAGGGAAGGAGCAGAACCGGTAAGCGATTGATCGTCGCGAGCGCCGCCCCGGTTACCATGTTGCTCGATCCGGGCCCCACTGACGCGGTGCAGGCCATTGTCGAGAGTCGGTTCATATGCCGGGCATAGGCCACGGCTACATGAACCTGAGCCTGCTCGTTTTGCGGTCGGAAGAAGGGGAGCTCGAGGAGTTGGCCGTACTCCTGCAGCGCCTGGCCGAGTCCGGCCACGTTCCCGTGGCCCATGATGCCCCAGACTCCGCTGATCAGCCTTTCCCGGTGACCGTCGAGTTCACTAAACTGCCTGGCCAAGAAGTGCACCAGGGCCTGACCGACGGTCAATCGTCGCGTCCTCACGTCGTCACCTCGTCTCTAATCTCACTTACTGTCACGGGGGTTCCTCTCTCCAAAGACCGTTGAGCAGCCAGCGCCAAGCATAGGCTCTCCAGGCTGTCGCGAGCGTCGGGAGAGACCGGCTTCCCATCTTGAAGATGCTCCCCGAAGGCGCGGATCTCGGCCGTATAGGCTTCGTGATAGCGCTCCCCGAAATTCATCAGCGGGGTGAAGCTGACCCCCTCGGTGGTGTAGTGCCTTAGCGGGGTGCGGCTGTCGACCTCAAAGCGGAGCTTTCCCCGCTCCCCTAGGACCTCGGTGCGGGCCTCGTAGCCGAAACCGGTGCATAGACCCGCCTCGAGTGTACCCAGGGCGCCGTTGCTGAAGCGGAGGATCGCCACCGCGCTGTCGAAGAGCCCATACTCTTTGAGTTCCGGTAGCGCGTGGACCGCACCTATGCAGCTGACCTCGTAGACCTCGCCAACCAGGAACCGGGCACAATCGAGGTCGTGGATGCCTAGGTCGAGCATCAGCCCCCCACTGCCCCTTAAGAATTCGACCGTGGGTAGGTAGGCGTCGCGGCTCACGGCGCGGAACCCCTCAATTCGGCCGAGTTCGCCAGCCTCAATCTTGTGCTTGGCCTTAAGCTGGGCCGGATCGAAGCGGCGCTGGAAACCGACCTGGCACTGCACCCCGGCATCCTCTACCGCATCGACCGCCTGCCGGGCACCCTCCATGTCACCGGCTATAGGCTTCTCAACGAAGATATGTTTGCCGGCCTCGGCGGTGCGGCAGATCAGCCGGGCGTGGGTGGGGGTCGGCGTCGTGAGGATCACCGCATCGACCACCGGGTCGGCCAAGATGGCTCCGAGGTCGGTGGTGGCTGCGGTTCCGAAGTCGCTCGCGAGCCTCGTAGCGGACGCGAACTCGGTGTCGCAGATGGTCGCTATGGTAATGGAGTCGACGTAGCTAAGTGCCTGGGCACGAATCTTGGCCATGCGGCCGGCCCCGACCAGGGCCACAGTTAGGGGCGCAGGCGGGCTCAACGGCTTATCGCCTCTACCCCGACCCGGCGCACCATCGCGACCAGGAGAAGGGTTGTGCCAAACACTCTAGAGACCTCCCAGCCATCTCGAAGGTCGGGTCGGAAGGCCCGAACGGCTGCTTGGGTGGCCTCGCGGTCGGCTAGGTCGGTCCGGGCCGAGGTGACGGAGAGGTGGGGGGGCAGGCTGCGGCGGTGGAGGGCTGCGAAGATCTCCGCTCCCTCCCTCGCGGCGAGCCGGATGAGGTTGCCCCCTACCAACCTGCTCCCCCCGGTGACGAACAACCTCACGCTCTACACCCTCCTCTTGACTACCCCTCCTCTTGACTACCCCTCCTCTTGGGAATCGCCCTTGAGCCTGCCTCTCTCCTTATGCAGTTCGTCGGCCAGCGCGTGCTCGGCGACGGCGCTGGCCTGGTAGTTCGAGACCGCCTCTGTCGCCGCCTCCTCATCCGAGCGCGCGAACTCCTCGAGTTCGGACTCGAGCTGGTCGAGTTCTTCGGTGCCGGCCATCATGCCGAGGACCTCTTCACGGCTCACCTCCGTCTTCGCAAAGGTGCCGTAGGAGCGCCCACGCTTGAGGATGGTGAATTTGTCGCCAACCGGATAGGCGTGGTGCACGTTGTGGGTGATGAAGATGACACTCAGCCCCTGGGAGCGCGCCTGAGCGATATAGCGCAGCACTACCCCGGCCTGTTTGACCCCGAGCGCCGCTGTCGGCTCGTCGAGGATCAGGATCTTGGCACCGAAGTAGACGGCGCGAGAGATCGCCACACACTGCCGCTCACCACCCGACATGGTTCCGACGGCCTGATTGGGATCGCGGATATCAATCCCCATCTTGCCCATCTCGGAGATCGCGGTCCGGTTGCCGAAATCGAAGTCGAAGCGCTGGAAGGGTCCCCACCCCTTGATGGGCTCGCGGCCCAGGAAGAAGTTACGGGTTACGCTCATCAGCGGTTCGATAGCGAGGTGTTGGTGCACGGTGGCGATGCCGTGCCGCTGGGCGTCGCGGGGGCTATTTAGGGTGACGGCCCGGCCCTCTATGAACATCTCGCCGCTGGTCGGCTTGTGCACCCCTGAAAGCGTCTTGATCAGGGTCGATTTGCCAGCGCCGTTGTCGCCCAGCAGACACATCACCTCACCGGCGCCGACACTCATGGTGACGCCGTTTAAGGCTATGACCGAGCCGAAGGTCTTGACAATGTCTCTTAGTTCGACCTGGGGTGCCATGCTACTTCGCCTCCGTTGCCCGCTTGCGGATAAAGTTGTTGAAGATCACTGCTATTAGGAGCAGGCCCCCGAGGAAGACCCGGAACCAGTCGGTGTTCCAGCGGGCGATGAAGATGCCCTGCGAGGTCATGCCGAAGATGAGCGCCCCGAATACTGCCCCAATGGCAGAGCCGTAGCCGCCGGTGAGCAGGGTCCCGCCGATCACTGCCACGATGATCGCCTCGAACTCCTTGAGATTGCCTCGGGACACATCGGCTGAGCCGAGGTCGAAGATCTGCAACATTGCCAGGATGGTGGCGCAGACTGCAGTGCCCATGAACAGAATGATGCGCACTCTGTTGACTGGGACCCCGGCGTTGCGTGCCGCCTCAGGGTTGCCGCCGATAGCGAAGACCCAGTTGCCGAAGCGAGTCCGGAGTAGGATCCAACTGGCCAGCAGGGCAATTGCGATCCACCAGAAGATCGACGCCGGTAGTCCGAAGAGTTCAAAGCTGAATAGCTGGCCGGGGAAGGCGTTCTGGATCACCTCGCGGGCCTGGGAGCCGGTGGTGACCCCCTCGATCTGGCCGATGAAGGAGCGGACCGAGACCTGGGTGGAGTTGGTGATTTCGCGGGTGAAGCCGAGGGTGCCCCCGCGCAGGATAAACAGGAAGGCGAGCGTGACGATGAACGAGGGGAGTCCGGTGCGGTTAACCAGGCTACCATTGATGTAGCCCATCAGGATAGCGAAGCCGATAGCGATGATGAAGGCGATCCAGACCGGCCATCCGTATTGCACGATCGGCAAGAGGAAGAGCATCCCTGACGCAGCGATCATTGAGCCGACGGAGAGGTCGAACTCGCCGCCGATCATAAGCATGGTGGCGCCGATTCCTAGGATACCGAGTTGCGCCGAGACCTCGAGCCAAGTGCGAATCCCTATGCTGTTTAGGAAACCCTTGTTGCCCGCCACGATGGTGAAGAAAAGGAAGACAAGGACGGCGCCAGCGATGGCGCCGAATTCTGGACGACCTAGCAGGAGTTTCCACAGGCTGATCTGCTGAAGGCGTTCATCTTGTCTCTGAGACTGGGTTGCCAAGGTGTATCTCCCTCATTCCTGCCTCGTGCGCCCCTCAACTCAAGTCAGGCAGGGGTCGGCGACACAGCGGTCGACTCCTGCCTGACCTTGTGAACGACGGAAGC
Organism: Truepera sp. bin119; assembly: GCA_002239005.1. GTDB lineage: Bacteria > Deinococcota > Deinococci > Deinococcales > Trueperaceae > MPNL01. The sequence goes on along the minus strand of MPNL01000004.1, from coordinate 21,309 downwards.
TAGCGGATGCCCTGGGCGCTGAGTGAGATGACCTGCTCAGCGTTTTCAGGCGTCACGAAGCCGGGGCCGGTGAGGATCACCTCGTTGCCCGGCAGCAGGCCGTACTGTACGAAGTTCACAGCCGTCATCACGCTTAAGTAGCCCTGCAGGTACTGCTGCTGATCGATGAGGAAGCTGACCTCGCCGTCGATGGCGCCCTGGAGGAGGTCGGGGGCCAAGTCGAAGGTGCCGAACAGGATGTTGCCGGCCTTGCCGCTTTCGCGCAGCGCTTCGAGGGTGGGGATGCCGCCGACGGGGCCGAGGGTGAGCACGGCGTCGATGCTGTCGTCGCGCAGGGCGGCTATCACAGCGTTCTGGACCTCGATGGGGTCGGTCGACACGGCGAGCACCTCGACGTTGCCGCCTAGGCCATCAGAGAAGCCTTCGCACCGGAGGTCGAGCGCCACATTGCCGACCTCTTGATTGATGCACAGGCCCTTGGTACCGCCAGCAGCCGCCATCCTGCGCCCTCCGCCGAGGCCCGCTTCGTACTCGGTCTGGCCGATGTGGCGCAGCACACCGAGTTCCTGGAACACGTCGCTACCGGAGTTGATCGAAAAGACCGGGATACCTGCCTCGACGGCACCCTCAATGGCACTGCCGAGTGCGGTAGCGTCGGGGATCGAGACGATCAGGGCATCGGGACCGGAGGCCACAGCGGCGTCGATCAGCTGGGCCATCAGTGGCATGTCGAAGGTGTCGGGAGCGCGGTACTCGAGTTGCACCCCGAGATCAGTAGCAGCCTGGTCTGTGGCATTCTTGACGACCGACCAGAAGGGGTCGGCGGCGGCACCATGAACGACCACCACCACGCGGATGTCTTCACGTGCGGTCTGGGCGAAGGTAGGGCCGAACAGGCCGATCACGACAGTGAAGCTGAGGACAGCTAGGAGTAGTCTCTTCATACACTTCCCTTTCCTGATGTATGGGATATTACGGTGCGGCTGACATGTTGTACAGAGCCAGCTAGCTCGTGCCGAATTGTTTCGCTCGTCACCTCCCTCCAGAGTCTTTGCCTCCGCCTAAAAGTCGAATAAGCGTTTAATGAGGGTGTGTTTGCTTGCTGGCGTTTCCAGAAATCGTACGTGACCCCCTCCCACGCTGTCAAACCGTTGTTAGCTCTAAAGTGTGATAAATGGGATGCGGAGTTGCGCAATAGCTTAGTTTTGGCGATAGTCTGGGGCCGCGTAGGCTGTGTCGCTGGGGTCCACCACCCTGTCGGAACTGACGCGGGCTTCAGAGTCATATCGCTCGCCAGAGGTGATGCTTGATCACCTCTCCAATGTCGACTAGGATTCCATTGGGGGCGGTGAGCATAACCGAGTTCGTAACCGGACCGGGCTGGACCGACGCCGTGCCTACCAGCGCCGAGGGTCTCGGTATTTCGTAGGGCTCAGGTGCCTTGAATGAGAGAGGAGAGGCGAGTGGATCATCTTCAGCAATCGAGGCCCGGCCCTGGGACTAGGCTGGAGGTCACCCCGGAGTCCGCCGGTTGGGACTACTTGCGCTTCAAGATGGTGGCCCTGCAGGCGGGCGAATCGTCGAGTGAAGAGACAGGCACCGATGAGGTAGCCCTAGTGCCGCTGACCGGAAGCGCTACCGCGACGGTAGCAGGGGAGAGGTTTGCACTCCTCCGCGCCGACGTTTTCGAAGGGCGGACATCGATCCTGTATGCACCGCCGGGTAGTGAGATCGCCCTATCGGCGTCCACTGACTTCGAGTATGCGATCGGCGGTGCCCCTGCTGAAGGGCGCTACCCGGTCCGCCTGTTCCAGCCCGATGAGATGAAGGTCGAGATACGGGGAGGGGGACCCGCCCGCCGTCAGGTCAACCACCTCTTAGCCCACCCACTGCCCGCCGAGCGGCTAATCCTGTTCGAAGTCTACGTCCCGGGAGGTGCTTGGTCGGGTTGGCCCCCCCATTGCCACGACGGCAGCCACGGCTCCAGCTACCTCGAGGAGGTCTACTACTTCCGGATTGAGCCTGAGGCAGGTTTCGCCTTCCACCGGAACCATTCGCGCGATGGCTCCTTCGACGAGTTGTTCGCGGTCCGCGATGGCGACCTAGTGCTGGTCACCCAAGGATTCCACCCCGTGGCCGCCGCTCCGGGATCGAGGGTCTACTTTCTCAACTACTTAGCGGGTGAATTGCAGGACGAGGGTCGCTCCACGCCACCAGTGGACGATCCCGATCACGCCTGGATCAAGGGCAATTGGGGTCGAGGTCTCCTGCGTCTGCCGGTCGGGCACGACATCGAGACGGGCTGATAACGGTCACCCCGGCGTGCGCCTGCTCAAAGGTGTTGCCGCTGATGCCATGGGGTTGGCGCGTCGACCGAACTGCCCAAAGTACTGGCTACGCTTCCCATAGCCCTAGACCCTGGTACTTGCCCTTACCTTTCGCCTCGAGGTTGCCAACGTTGGCGGACTTTCGCCCTCGCGTCTGTGGGCTGTGCCCGTGGGCGCCTCGGACTAAGGTTGCTGGCTCCGGCCTGAACTCTTTGTTTCAACACCCCCTGGTCTTAACCTTCCGACGTGACCCTGCCATGCGGGGTAGTTCGTGGGCAGCGCTCCGTAGGGAGGTACTTCAAAAACAGTTGATCGCAGGGAGTATTCCCTAATCGACAGCCCCAGCGAGTTCTTAGGTGCCTTTCCGACCGCTCGAGATGCCGCTGGGCCAGAGTCGTGCTCCTCGTTTGACAGAACCTCGGCTGCGCCGCGGGGACCATCCGGCGGTGCTGGAGATGTACCACTAGCTTGTCGGACAGTTCGATGCAGGCAGAGTGGCCGCCGTCGGGTCGTAACGTGAGATTATCTCTGCCCCCCGCCCGGATAAGTAGGTGACCGGATCCAGCGAATCCGTCCTTGCAACTCTCGAATACTCCAAATCCGATCAGTTAGCCCCGCAGCCATCGCCGGAGAGCGTCTCTCATATAGCTGCCGGCCCTTCGGTTGGGGTAGTGGCCGCTTGAGCGATCTACACTCCCGGGCCCAGTTGTAGATCAGCACCCCCCAAGCTCCCAGAACCCTCTTAGTCAAGGACGGATTCGCTGGATCAGTAGTCTTGGCAAAGGCCAACGTCTTTCTTGCACTTGTCGCGTCCATCCAAGGACGGACTCTACGGGTCCGTGCCGTACCATTGCGCCGTTCGATGGTGCTGGTGTTGGCCTGCGAGAAGCCCAGCCGAGAGAGCTCCCTGGCTAGGCGCTTACTACTTCCATGGGCAATCTGAGCCTCGACCCCAACGAGGCGCCCTCCCTGCCTGGTCTTGCGGACCATTACCTGTGCCTGACGCCTGCCGAGACGGTAGCGTACCTTGGGGAACCGGCCTCTCGATCCCTGCCGGGCAGGCCGGTAGGGGTGGCCGAGTATGGGGCGGACCCGAAGAGTCCGGTTTTAGAGTCGCTTATAGCTCGGCTCACCATCGCTGAACAGCACCATTCCCTGGGGATAGGAAACCCGAAGCTCCAACGAAGCCGTCCTTGTCCGATCTTGGCGAGAAACAGCGTCCTGCAGGACCTGAAGGACGGATTCGCTGGATCCGACTAGCTGTTCGTCCCTCACCCCAGTGGCAAAGGCCACCACCAGCCTGGTTGCCGGATCGATCACTTCAGCCTGCCAGAGTTGCTCGCGCTTACTGCCAGCGAAGCCCCAGCGTTCATCGGCCTGCAAGCTGGTGCTGGCCAGCTGTTGGACCCGCTGGTCGTGGAACCGCAAGGACGGATTCGCTGGATCGGCGTGCACTCCTAACCGTGAAGCCAGTCGCCGGATCGCCTCTGGGGTGATGCCTGTGAGCCGAGCTGTTCCCCTCACCGAAGTACCTTCGGCGAGTTGCAAGGACGGATTCGCTGGATCAGCAATGGCACAGGCCTTGCTTTCACCGATCTTGCTGTTCCACAAAGGGGTGTTCTTACGTTCGCTGAACTCTCCTGCACAGCTCCGGCAGCGTAAGTAACGGATCCGGTCCGGTCCGTAGCTCTTGCGGGTCCAGCGAACCCGTCCTTCTCTGAGGTTGCCTTGACCTGCCCGGCCGTAGCTGGGGCACTCATGATTGGTGCAGGCTAGACTTGCTATTGGAGGTCGGTTTGTTTTTTTCACATGGTGCAGGATGCACCAGGACTGGCCTCCCTCCTTTGGGGAGCAGAGATAATCTCACGTTACGACCCGCCGTCGGGTTGGAGGGGTTTCTGCTGATAGTGAATCGTCTGCTGAGACTAAATCGATCTAGTGTCGCGAATCTCGGAAGGCATCGACCATCCGGTAGATCCAGGAGGTTGGCTCCGTTACCCTATCCACGTGCGCACGGAGTAGCTCGCGTACACGGTCGAAGTGCTCCGCTGGCACCGGCAGGACCTGCCGCGTCGCAGCCCGGTTGGCAAATAGCTCGAGCGAGTGGCGCCGGTCGAGTACATAGTCGACTTGGGCGTACGGGATGGCTTTCACATGCGCCCCTCGCCAGCCGCGGTGGGTCACGAGAACTCTCTTCGATGTGAGAACGAGCGCCCGCCTACTCCCGAGGAGGGTGGCGAACAGCACGGACTCTCCCCTTTCGAGCGAGGACCGCACGGCCAGTGCGAGTTGGGCGGGCATCTGTGCGAGGAGGGGCATATCCCATGCTACCAGCGATCAGGTGTGGTACCGGAACGCCAGGACAGCTAGCAGGCGATAGAGGCCCTGGGAAGAGGTCCTGAATGGGTTCAGATTGATGTCTGGGCTATACTAGCTTGCTGGGTGGGAATCGAGCCATGCTGTCGATGAGGAGGCGCATCAAATGCCTAGGAGAATTCTGTCCGTTGCAGCCTTGGTCTCCCTTGCGTCATTTCTGATTGCCTGTGGACCGAACCGGGCAGTACAGGATCTCGAGGCCCAAAGGGTTGCACTGGAGACCCAGGTAGAAAACCTCCAGGATGACCTCGAAGATGCTCAGGGCCGGATTTCGACACTCGAGGACCAGCTCGGAACGCTGGCCTTGGAGCGTGAGGAGGCCGAGGAGCGGGCTGCTGCTGCGGGTGCCCGGCTGGTCGAGCTAGAGGCTGAGTCCGAGATCCTCGTTTCTGAGAGAGGTGCCCTGGTTGAGGAGCTAAGGGTGGCCCGCGAGGCGTCCGCGAGTGTCGAGGCGCGGGTCGTATCCGAGGTCGAGAGTCAGCTTGCCGAGTCGATCCTCCAAAAGGAGGCCCTGCTCGCGGACCTTATAGCTGCGGAAGCGGCCCGGCAGAGACTACTTAACCAAGCAAGCACCCTCCGTGTTGAACTAGCACGGGTACGTGCCTCCGCTGTGGGTTTGGAGGCTTCACTTTCCGAGGCCAATGAGACGCTGGCTGGTGCGGAGGCTGAACGGGAAGCACTCCAAGAGGAGTTGATGTCGGTCCGTAGCACGGCCGCCCGAGCCACAACTGAAGAGGTCGAAGCGCTTGAGACCCGCGTGGTGGAGTTGACTGACCGGCAGGCAGCCCTGGAAGTTGAACTGAGCCTCTCCCAGGGCCGGCTGCGGGAGGTGGAGATGATCGCTGTGGGTTTGGAGGCTTCACTTTCCGAGGCCAATGAGACGCTGGCTGGTGCGGAGGCTGAACGGGAAGCACTCCAAGAGGAGTTGATGTCATCTAGCGAAGTAGCTGCTGAGACACTGGCTGGTGTGGAGGCTGAACGGGACACCTTGCTGAGCCGAGTGACGACATTGGAAGGGGAGGTAGCTGCGGCGGCCACTCGATATGCGGAGTTGGAGGCTTCACTTATGCAGGTTTCAGAGGAGCGCGGCGCCCTTCTGCTTCAGTTCGGTCAGCTTGTGGACCAGAACGGGTCGCTCTCCGAGCAGTTGGAGCGGGCGACAGGTGAACTCGGAGAGGCGCAGGCGCTCGCCAGCGACCTAGCAGCCCAATATCAGGCCCTTCTTGAGGAATCGGTGCAACTCGGTGACCTGAGCGACGCCCAGCGCCAGCAACTCGAGGCCACCCGTGCAGCCCTAGAGGAGGCCCAGAAAGAGGTTGCCCGGCTTACTGGTGCCCGAGGGATCTACACCGTGCAGCCGTTCGACTCACTCTCCTCAATCGCATTCTTCTTCTACCGGGATGGTAACCGCTGGCCGGACATCGCTGCGGCGAACAGCTTCCTCATAGGAGACAATCCCGATCTGATCTACCCTAACATAGTGCTCATCGTGCCCTAATAGCTGCCTCGGCCTCGCTGTATCCAGAGAGTTCCTCTCCCTGGATGAGGTTCAGAGGATATACTTCGACAGGTCCTCGTCCTCCACAATGGATGCGATCTTGGCCTTGACGTAGGCACCGTCGATGACCACAGGGCCGAGATCGGTGCCAAAGCTTACATCCTCGAGAACGGTCTCAAGGACGGTGTGGAGCCTCCGGGCACCGATGTTTTCAATCTCTTGATTGACCTTCTCGGCGTACTTGGCGACCGCGACCACACCGGACTCCTCGAACCTGAGTTCGGTGCCGTCCACCTGTAGCAGCTCGGTGTACTGCCGGGTCAGCGAGTGCTTGGGCTGAGTGAGGATCCGCTGAAAGTCGGCAGCCATCAACTCCTCGAGTTCCACCCGGATGGGGAAGCGTCCCTGAAGCTCCGGGATCAGGTCGGACGGTTTGGCTGTGCTGAAGGCGCCAGCGGCGATGAAGAGAACGTGGTCGGTCCTCACCTGACCGTAACGTGTGTTCACCTGCGTTCCCTCGACAATGGGCAGCAGGTCGCGCTGCACCCCCTCGCCGCTGACGTCCGAGCCGCTACGGCTATCGTCGGAAGCGATCTTGTCGATCTCGTCGAGGAACACCAGCCCCTGATTCTCGGCCCGGTACACCGCTTCCCGACTCACCTCGTCGTGATCGATGAGGTTGCTGGCCTCTTCGCTCTCGAGGGCTTTGCGCGCCTCGGCCACAGATACTTTGCGCTGCACTCTTCGCTTGGGCATCACGCTTGAGAGCATGTCTTGCAGATTGAGGCCCACCTCCTCCATGCCGGGGATCATCATAGAGGCTTGGGGACGTTCGTCGTTGACCTCGATTTCTATCTGGCGGGCGTCGAGCTTGCCTGCCGCGAGGAGCGCTCGCATCTTCTCTCGCCCCTCCTGGGTGCCGCCCGGGAGCAGGACGTCCAGCAGCCTCGCTTCGGCTGCCGCAACGGCTCGCTCCCTGACCTCCTCTTTCTTCTCGCTCTCGACCATCACATAGGCAGCCTGTATCAGGTCTCGCACGATGGATTCGACGTCACGACCGACATACCCTACCTCGGTGAATTTGGTGGCCTCGACCTTAACGAAGGGAGCCTTGGCAAGCTTCGCTAGCCGCCGGGCGATCTCGGTCTTGCCGACGCCAGTGGGCCCGATCATGAGGATGTTCTTAGGCGTAATCTCGACCTGTAGCTCTTCCGGTAGCTGGCGCCTCCGGTAGTGGTTGCGCAGGGCCACGGCGACCGAGCGCTTTGCCTTGTACTGCCCGATGATGTGCTTGTCCAACTCTGCAACGATTTGCAGGGGGGTAAGGCCTGCAGCAGCTCGGACAATGGCCTCGGAAGTCATGCGGATTCCCTGGGTGACGAGGTTAGCACGGTGGCGGTGCCGCTGGTGTAGAGATCGATGTCGGCGGCGATGTAGATCGCTTCTCGGGCGATCTCGTCGGCTGGGAGGTCGCTGTGGCGTAGCAGTGCGGACGCAGCAGCTTGGGCATAGCCACCACCAGATCCGATGCCTGCGACCGGCTCGTCGGGTGCAACCACGTCGCCGACCCCAGAAAGGGTCAGGATCTGCTCCTCGTCGGCGACAATCAGCAAGGCCTCGAGGTTTCGGAGCACCCTGTCGGTGCGCCACTCTTTGACGGTCTCGACCGCAGCACGGGTCAGGTTGCCCCGGGTCGAGTTCAGGTGTCCTTCGAACTTGTCCATGAGAGTGAAGGCGTCACTCACAGCGCCGGCGAACCCCGCTAGGACCCGGCCATCCATCAGGGTACGGACCTTTACCGCCCCCCTCTTGACGATCTGGTCGCCCAGCGTGACTTGCCCATCTCCGGCGAGAGCGGACACGCCGTCCCTGTGGACAGCGACGATGGTAGTGCCGTGCATTCGGGTCATATGGCAGCAAGCATATCAGGGGTGACCGAGAGGAAAGCCAGTCAGAATTCTAGATGGGAGACATGTCAGATTTGAGTAGGTCAACGCCGTGCTGAGTCGCCGCTTCCGGGGTCCCCTTTTCTGTGGGGGGGCGTTTCTGACTCCTGAACTGCACCTCCCTGGCGGGGAGGTGCTCACCCACTACCCCGCGCGACTCGTCACTGACCGGTAGGGAAGTGTTAGGCTGAGTCGGGTCGGTGGCGGTGCCCAATGAGCACCCAGTTCCTCTGGTACCATTGTCCATGCCCTTCTACGCATTCGGCGGAGGTTGGCTCGAGGTCATCACAGGACCGATGTTCTCTGGGAAATCCGAAGAACTCATTCGGCGCGTCGCCCGTGCCCTTATCGCAAAGCAGCGGGTGCAGGTGTTCAAACCCGTCGTTGATGACCGCTACGATGCCGTCGCCATCGCCTCACACAGCGGGCACACACTCGAGGCACATCCGGTTCAGAGCGTGGAAGAGATTGAGGCCACCCTTAAGCGGGATACCCAGGTGATCGCGGTGGACGAGGGGCAATTTGTCGGTAAAAGACTTACCTCACTCGCTCTGAAGCTCGCGGACGAAGGCAAGCGGATGATTGTGGCTGGTCTCGACCTGGACTTCCGAGGCGAACCTTTTGGATCGATGCCGGACCTGCTCGCCCGGGCCGAGGTGGTGATAAAGCTGACCGCCATCTGCTATTGTGGGAGAGCAGCCACTCGCACCCAGCGGCTCATCCAGGGACAGCCCGCACACATCGACGACCCGGTGATTCTCGTCGGTGCTTCGGAGAGCTATGAACCGCGGTGCCGAGAACACCATGTCGTCCTTAAGGGGGAACGGGTAACACCTCTGTTCATAGGACGCCCTGCAGCATCGGACTAATCCTGGGCTGAGGCGACCACGCCGACAGGGCTGGGTTCGCTGGCGCATGAGCCTGCGTGCGGTCCCACCGATTCTCCCAGAGTTCTTAGGCGGGTACGGCTCGACGGGGTAGGGGGAGTAATTCTCGATCAACATGCTGCTCAGGGCCTTGTCCCCACTCCCTGTGCCATCCGCAGCGTGGGGGTGGGTGCCTACGCTGTGCGTGCCGTTCAGTCCTCCCTGGATTGCGGATCCATGTCGGCCTTGTTTGTGTAATATGTGTAAGCTACCTAATATCTTAAGGGGAGGTGGATATTGATATCTTAAGGGGAAGAGGATACTTCATGACCCCACCGCTGTCCGGCACCACCCGCTCAGGCCACGCCCTACTCATCCAGGGTGGCATTCCCCTTGCAGGTGAAGTAGAGGTTTCGGGAGCCAAGAACGCTGCCCTGCCTCTCCTCGCTGCTAGTCTCCTGGCACGGGACCCCGTGACCCTTCATCGGGTCCCGAGGATCGTCGACGTCGAGGTGCTCCTCGCGATCCTTGAACATCTTGGCACTCGCTGGAGCTGGACCGGACCCTCCTCGCTCACGCTCCACACCCCTGAACTGGTGTCTGTCTTTCCACCCCCGGCCCTCGTGCTCCGCATGCGCGCATCGTTCGAGTTGCTAGGGCCGATCCTCGGGCGCGAGGGCGAGGCTGAACTCACCTTCCCGGGCGGCTGCCGACTCGGTCCGCGCCCCATCGACCAGCACATAAGGGCGATGCGCGCGATTGGAGTTCACGTTACTGAGATCGAGGGCTCGGTGACCGCTGCCTACCGCCAGCCGCTGGCGGGCCGGGTGCGATTCCAGATTCGTACCGTAGGGGGGACCCGGAACGCCATAATGGCCGCCACTCTGAACGCGACCGAGGTGGTGCTTGAGAACGCCTCGACCGAACCTGAGGTGTTGGCCCTGGTCGATTTCTTAAATCAACTCGGGGCCAGGATCTTCGTAACTGGGGACACTATCACCGTGTGTGGTGTCGGCGCTCTCTCTGGGGGAGAGTACAACGTGATACCTGACCGGATGGAGGCTGGCACCTACCTGCTAGCTGCCGCCGCTACTCGCGGGCGGGTGACTCTCCACGGAGTCGAACCCACCCACTTAGCCCCTGTCGTTGACCAGTTGTGGAGGGCTGGCGCCTCCGTCAAGTTGGTGGCCCCTGGAACCCTGGAGATGGATGCGCGCTCGCGAGCTCTCTCTCCCCTTTTCGTCACCGCTGAACCGTACCCCGGCTTCCCCACCGACCTTCACCCGCAGATGGCAGCCTTCTTGGCCACTGTGCCGGGGGAGAGCCGGATCGTGGACAGAGTGTTCCCTCAAAGGACCGCCTACTTGCCCGAACTTGCTCGCCTTGGAGCTCGCCTGACTTGGGAAAGCGACCTCGCCGACTTCCGCATTGGCGGTGGTCCCCTCTCCGGAGGAGAGGCCCATGTGACTGATCTACGGGCAGGCGGTGCCCTCGTTATTGCCGCGCTGGCCGCAACCGGTACGAGTGCTATCGCTGGCATCGAGCACCTAGAACGGGGCTATCAAGATCTCGAGCGGAAGCTGGCCACGCTGGGTGCCACCCTGTCGCTGAAGGCCTGACGAGGCTACTCTGCACCCGTCCCCGCACCCTTGATCTCCCTCTCACATCGATGATTAGGAGTCGTCTCTAGTGGTTAAGATCCTATCCGGGAACCACTAGGCTGAGTAGAATATGGCTTGGCTGCAGGAGAGTCGAATGAACGCCAAGTTCCCGCTCTACCTGACCCGAATGCTGTGGGGTTTCGCCAGCCACGACGGGCCACCACCAATACCTCGCTGACTGTCCGTTCTCGCCAAGCCCCAGTTGGCCGGTCTTTGGATTCTTGCTGTCTCACTTACCTCTGCCGATAAGGTTCTCCTCCGAGGGGTGCAGGAGAGTCCTTGCTGTCGATCGCTTGTCCTTCCCTTTTGAGGTTTCCTCACCGCTCTTGAGGTGCTCGGATAGGCTCTTGGCCTACTCTTACTGGTGACTTTACTGAAACTAAGGTTTAAATCTTAAGAAGATGCCTCCCCATACCGGTCTTCGAGGCAAGCCTGCTCGCATTCGGTGTCGATTGAGACTTATCTTGCTGAGGCTATAGCTATGCCTCTACCATCGACAACGCAGGGGTTGTCAAGGTTGCAAGCGACTGCCGTCACGCGGGAACGCCCGTGTGAAACGGACATTAGGGATGCCTAGAAGGAGCGCGGTGAGCCGCTCTGTGCCGATGGCGAAACCGCCGTGAGGGGGCATGCCGTGCCTGAACACCTCGAGGTAGCCGCGGAAGTCATCAGGTTCCATTGCCCGCTTGAGGAGTTCATCTACTAGTGTGGCGTATTCGTGAATGCGCTGCCCCCCCGAAGCGATCTCGACGCCCCGGAAGATGAGGTCTAGGCCCCGAGTGAGACCGTCCGGGGTGGGGTAGGTGTAAAAGGGCCGCGCCGCCTGCGGATAGTGGGTGACAAACACGAAGTCGCTATCGTGCTCCTCCTGAGCCCAGCGGCCTAGCAGCCGCTCAGCCTCGGGGTCGAGGTCCTTCCCACCCGTATTGTGGCCGTACCGCTTGGCAACCAGTTCCCTAGCTTCGAGCAGGGGAATGCGGGGGAAGTCCACGTCGGGGTTGGGAACCTCGGCCCCCAATCGCTTTAGCTGCAGGGCACAGCGCTCGGCCACCTGAGCCATCATGTGTTTTAGGAGGGTCTCTCCAAGGGTCATTAGGTCGCCATCATCCTCGATGAAGCCCATCTCGACATCGAGCGATAGGTATTCAGCGAGATGGCGGCTGGTGTGGGAGAGTTCGGCGCGATAGACCGGGGCGACCTCATAGACCCGCTCGTATACGCCCACCATAATCTGCTTGTAGAGCTGGGGAGACTGGGCTAGGTAGGCGCGCTTACCATAGTAGTCGACCTCGAACAGGTTGGCGCCCCCTTCGGCACCGGCCGCCACAAGCTTGGGGGTGAAGATCTCTGTGAAGCCGGCGCCGTCGAGGTACTCGCGGAAGGTCCTGACCAGTTCTGCCTGGGTTTTCAGGATCGCTTGGGCCTTGAGCCCACGTAGCGAGACGTGGCGATACTCAAGCAGCGTGTCGGGATTGGCGTGCCCCTCCTCCTTGGCGATCTCGCTGGGGGGGGGGGGGCATGCCTAAGGGGGGTGGGGGGATTGGGGGGCCCCTCCTGCTTGGCGGTCTTGATGGGGGGGGGGTTGGTTGCAGCAGTGATGATATTGAGAGTCTGTCCGTGCACCTCGAGGCCGCCCGGTGCCTTAGCATTCTCGACGACAGCGCCGTGGACCTCCACGCAGCTTTCGAATAGCGGAATAGGGGTGTTCTCGAACACGCACTGGACCGCGCCCGATCGATCCCGCAGCAGAAGGAATTGGATGCCCCCTAGGTCGCGGCGATTGTGGACCCAGCCTCGCAGGACTACTGTTTCACCGACCAGTGCCGACAGTTCAGATACGAGCGTTCGCGAAGGACTGATGACCAGCATATCGACTCCTCAAGGAAAAACCCCGAGAGGAAACCTCGGGGTTGCATGTGTGTACGATTCGACGTCTACACCCCGAGCCACCTCGGATCGGAATTGTCCACGCCGCAGACGAGAGGCGAGAGGGGACAAGGGGCCATGGTTGGGCCGCATCCTAGCAGGGGGATGGACAGGTGTCAACTGCTGAGGTGCCCTTCCAACAGGCGATGCGGGCCTCATCTTTGCTGTGGCCGAGTTCTCGCTTGAAGGTGAGGACTTTGTCGAGGCGGCTGATGGGGAGGCTATGCAAGATCTCGGTCCCGTCGATGAGCCAGACCCTATCTTTTCTCATCCAGCCGTTGAAGATCTCTATCGCTCCCGGCAGGTGGACGGTGATGTTTGTGATGTCCAGGTTGGGGGTGCCCGAGCGTGTAGACCTTGACCTAGGCGCTGCCTCGAGCCATGGTGTCTATGCCCCCTATGTTCGGGAGAGGTCCGTGAGCGAGCATCGGTGCACTGTCGAACGGGGTATAGCCGTATAGCCGCGGGAAAGGAGCCCTAGCCCCACCATCCGGCGTACGGGGAGATCAGATCGATGCGACCCGACTCTCGCTCTCTCATCGCCTCAGTCATCGCTCCGGTATGGGGGTGTGGCAGCCGCTTGGGTGACGGCGTCTGCGAGGGTGGATAGGCTGGTGCGAGTGGAGAACGCCTCTGGGGTCAACCATTCGTGGCTGTCGTGCTCCTCACTCATCCGCACTTCGCCGCCTGCGTGCTCGCCCCGGTAGAGAATCACGATCATCGGGCGACCCAATCGGTTTGCAGCGTAGGCAGTAACAGGCCTGGGGTCGACCTGGACTTCGAGCCCTGTCTCCTCGAAGATCTCGCGGTGGGCGGCGGCGAGCGGTTCCTCGCCCTCGTTGATTCGGCCGGAGAGGGTCTCCCATAGGCCCGGCCCTGCATCCTTGTCAAGCGATCGGCGCATGGCTAACACCTTTCCATCGCGGAAGATCGCGGCTGCGACCGCAACAATGAAAGAGGGGGCGGGCTCCTCGGCCATAGCAGGAAGAAGCATACCTCACGGATGAGATCAGGGGAGTTTCTAAGAGTCTGTTTCATGAGTCATACCGAGAGGATTTCTGGATACTTTCTGTTGCACGAGCTTCAAAGACGGACTCTTCGGGTGGCAACCCGCCTCATCAGAAACCGACATACGGCCAGTTTCACCCAGGCTATCGGACTCGCAACAGTTCTCACGAAGTCCCTATCCTTTGGGGCGGAGGTGGCACTTGGCTGACAGAGGAGTTTGTCGGTGAGCGGTCAGGAAGGTGTCGGGAAGGTACTCCTCCCCGGCAAGTTGCTGCAGGCGAGCGCATTCGGCTGATCTGGTTGTGCATGTCATCCACTACTTCAAGATGGCCCCTGATCTTGGCGATGGGCCGGACAATCCTTAGCCGGCGGCCTCCCGCTCGAGGTGTTCGGCCACCACCCGCAGGCAGTCAGGCAAGCCGGCCGTAAGGTTGGACAGGTTGGCCACCGCGACATTACACGGTGTATCCGGACCCGCTGGGAGTGAACAGTAAGTGGAGGATTTCCCAAGTGGGCCTCTGACCGGCGGGGCCGCGAACCCTGCTCGGCACCTCGGTCCCGCTACCTATGCGGGGGCTGCCTTCATGGGCAAGGTGTGGCTCTACTGGCTTGGGCCGGTAGCGGGTGGGGTGGTCTTGTCGGTCTGCTCTACAGGTTTGTCCTTGAGGGGCCCGCCGAGGCGTCGGGCGAGGACTGATCCGGGGCGAGTCAGCAGGTTTTCAGGAACACCAGAACAGGGTCAAAATCCAGCCGCATGCCGCCGTCCATTCGGTAGAGACATCGTGAGGATGGCATTAATGTGTATATGCTCCACTCGCCTCAGGAACTCAGATACACGAAGGGGTTCGGCACAGGGAGGAGAGGAGGTAGCGTCGGCGAGGGGCTGTGACCGCAGGAGGGTCCGCATCCGCCTATAATTTCAAGACGCTATGGATAGCCTCACCTTCGACATCGCCGTCGAGCGGGAGGCCGCTAGGTTGGGTCGGCTCGGCACGCCGCATGGCGCGATCGAAACCCCCACCTTCGTTGCGGTCGGCACCCAGGCCAGCGTCAAGTCGGTGTTGCCGGAGGCTGTGGTCGACACCGGAATCCAGATCCTCTTCGCCAACGCCTATCACCTCTACCTCCGCCCCGGCCCACAGGTGGTGGCTGCCCACGGGGGGCTCCACCGGTTCATGAATTGGATAGGTCCGATTATGACCGATTCTGGGGGATTCCAAGTGTTCTCACTCGGGGCTGGGAAGGAGCACGGGGTCGGGAAGGTCGCTAACATCTTCCCGGGTGAGGAGGGCGGGGTCCTGGCTAGCAGGCCCCGCCTTCGGGAGAACTCCTCGATGGTCATCGTTGACGAGGAGGGGGTCCGGTTCACCAGCCATATCGACGGCAGCGAGCATCTGTTCACACCGGAGGTGTCGATCGCTATCCAACGTTCTCTCGGCGCCGATATCATCCTCGCCTTCGACGAGTGCACCAGTCCCCTCCACGATGCGACCTACACACTCGAAAGTACCGAACGCACCCACGGCTGGGCCTCCCGTTCCCTGAGAGCCTTCGCGGAGAGTCGCCCACTGCACGGCTACCCTCAGGCCCTGTTCGGTGTCGTGCAGGGAGGTGCCTTCCAGGAGATCCGCGAGCACAGCGCCCAGGTGATCGGCTCAATGGACTTCGATGGGTTTGCCATCGGCGGCAACCTTGGGAAGACCTACGCCGACATGCACCGGGTCATCGGCTGGACGGTTCCTCACCTACCTCGCGGTAAGCCCCGGCATCTTCTAGGCATCGGAGATGTCACCAGCGTATTCGAGGCTGTGGAGCGGGGGGTAGATACGTTCGACTGTGTTAGCCCGACCCGCAACGCACGCAGCGGCGGTGTCCTAGCTCAGTATGACGGTGGTGAAACGATTGCCAACTTCCGCCTGAACCTCAAGAACTCCCGCTTCGCCGAGGATCCTCGTCCCCTCGAGCAGGGGTGTGACTGCTACAGTTGCCACTACTACACTCGCGCCTATATCCACCACCTCTTTAGGGCCAACGAGCAGCTGGCTCAGCAACTCGCAAGCATCCACAACCTCAGGTTCATGGCCCGGCTCTTAGCAGAGATCCGTAATAGCCTTCGCCACGATCGCTTCGCCGAACTGAAGCGGGAATGGCTTGGGAAGGGGACTTAGGCTGCAGAGATGGTATGGGGCGCCCAACGTAGCTTCATCGGTGCAATTCGATCGGCAGTGTCGGCCACACTCACTCGCTGGACGCTCCGGTACTTGATGAGGTGAGCAGGGTGGTGCCCTATTCTTCGATCTCACTGAGCTGCTCGGCCCTGTTGGTGGCTTGCTCGATGGCGTCGATAAGAGCGTACCTCAACCGGTGTTGCTCGAGGGCCTTGATCCCCGCGATAGCTGTTCCCCCGGGGGAGGAGACCATATCCTTTATCCCACTGGGTCCATCGCTCTCGAGCAGGTGGGCGGTTGCAAGGAGGACCTGACGCACGAGGTCCTTCGCCACCTCTCGGCTAAACCCGACCCGTACCCCACCGTCGGCCATTGCCTCGGCGACGGCGGCGGTGAAAGCTGGCCCGGACCCAGCTAGGCCGGTAAAGGCGTTGAATAGCATCTCAGGAATCTGGTACACGGTCCCGACCGCCGCAAACAGACGTGAGGCCATTGCCAAGTCCGCACCGCTGGCCTCGGGCAGCGATGTGATCGCCGTAGCACTGAGACCGATGCGCGACCCGAGGTTGGGCATGGCCCGGAGTACCCTCCGGCTTCCGAGGCGTCGGGCCAGGCCCTCTGCAGAGAACCCCGCCATGATAGAGATGAACACTGCATTGCGTGTTGCGATCAGCGGTGCGACCCGTTCAAACGACTGGGGCTTGATCGCGATCAGGATCTGTTCCGCATGGTGGATGGCGTCGTCGTCGAGCCCGGCGACCCCGAACTTCTCGCTCAAGGCCGCTCGGCGTTCGGGGTTCGGGTGGTAGATGCCGACCCCCTCAGGGGTCAGCACTTCAGCCCGCAGAGCCCCCGTGAGAATGGCCCCTCCCATCTTGCCAGCGCCGACCAGAGCAAATTTCACGGTGCTTATTGTACCCGCTCCCCGTGAGGGATGCGGTTCCGAGTCAGAATTCCTACAGCGAGGATCGCGCCGACGGTGTCGGCGGCCCAGTCCCAGGGGTCGGCTTCCCGGCCCACGGTTGACATCTGATGCCACTCGTCGGTGACGCCGTAGAGGGAGGTGAGAAAGATGCTCAGCCATGGTTTGGCTGTCGCTAGGTGGAGCAGGGCCCCCAGCACCCCAAATACCACCGCGTGCACCACCTTGTCGACAAAGGGGAGGTCGAGCCACCAGGATCGCACTGGCTGAGCTGGCTGAGCCGAGGAGAGAAAGATGAGCCCAGCCCATAGCAAAGCCGCTGCGGCTCGGAGCGACCTGCGCTGCAAATCAGCCATGCTCGACGAGTTCGATCAGCACGCCCCCTGCCCAATGGGGGTGGAGGAAGGTCACCCTGCTCCCGCCCCGACCCGGGTGCGGCTCAGCGAGAGCGAAGCGTGCCCCGGCGTGGGTGAGGCGGTCGATCTCCCGCTCCAGGCTGATCACTCTGAAGGCGATGTGATGCACGCCGGGGCCGCGCCGCTGAAGGAATTTGGCAATCGGTCCGGTGGGGTCAGTCGATTCGAGGAGTTCGACTAGCCCGGTTCCCGCTTGGAACATCCGGACCTTCACCCGCTGTTCCTCGACAGTCTCATCTGTGCCGACCTGCTCGAGCCCCAGGAGTTCGTAGGGTTCGGAGGCCTCATCGAGATCGACCACCGCGACCCCGAGATGGTCGAAGGGGAGGCCGGCGAGGTCAGTGATCATTCTGGCCTCGGTGCCATCGTTACGAGTAGGACGATCCTTTGATCAGTTTCGTTGCGGACGCCATGGGTGACCCCCGCGCGGGCGATGACTGCTCGCCCCTCAACGAGTTGTTCTCGCTCGGAGCCGATCTCAAATGTCGGCTCCCCCTCGAGGACGAGATAGATCTTGTCCTGATCGGTATGGCTATGGACCCTCTGGAACTGTCCAGGAAGTAGACAGTACAGGTCATAGTAGAGCCGATCCGAGGTGAAGATCGGAACCTTCTGCATCTTGAGATCGTCGAATTTTCGGAGGGCGTTCAGCGTAGCGATTTCCATGCTACAGAGAATAGCCCGAACCCACTCTGCCTCGCCTTGAAGGATTTTCTTGTATCTGCAGCTGAATATTCCCCGTCACACCACTTGCAGTCGCGGTGAGGGCGCTCCCTATGGCAGCGACGGTAGCGTTACTCTGGGGGGGTTATGGTCTACTACGCCGCCATCGCCTTGATCTCGGCGGCGTCGCTGCTGCTCGAGTTGGCACTGCTACGGCTCTTCGCAGTGCAGCAGTTCTACCACTTCGCCTTCATGGCGGTCAGCTTGGCGTTGCTGGGAGCAGGTGCCAGCGGTAGCCTGCTGAGTCTGTGGCCACGGCCACTGCGCCCGGCGTGGAGCAGCCTAGGCTTTTCGGTCAGTATCTTGGGCGCCTACCTGCTTATCAATGCTCTCCCCTTCGACTCGTTCAGCGTTGCCTGGGACCGGCGCCAGCCTTTCTTCCTGGCGCTCTACTTTTTGGCGGCGGCGGTGCCGTTTCTGTTCAGCGGACTGCTGATAGGTGGGGCATTGATGGCCGCCGGCCGCGAGGATCGCTCTCACCGGGTCTACGGGGCCAACCTGATCGGCTCCGGGCTGGGTTGTGCCGTCAGCTTAGCGGCGCTGGACGGTCTTGGCGGGGTGGGGGCGCTGCTTGTGGCCACTCTGCTGGGCCTAGTGGCGGGGCTGGGATTCGAAGCGTCCGTCGGTCGTCGCGTCCCGGTGCTTGTCACGGCGCTGGTGCTGGTGACCCTGGTCACGTCAGGCCTGCTGGTCTGGCGGCCGAGCATCCTAGCACAGCGGCTCTCTCCCTACAAGGCGTTGCCGGTGCTGCTGCGAGCACCCGACGCAGTTCACACCTTCAGTGACGCGGACGCCACTATCCGAGTGGACGTGGTCGAGACCCAAACAGTGCATGTGCTCCCCGGGCTAAGCCTGCTGTCTCCGTTGGGGCCGCCCCCTCAGGCCGCGCTACTGATCGACGGCGATGGCCTCATGCCGATCACCGCATTACCGCCCGTCGCTCCCGAGGCAGCGCAGCTAGCCGACGCCGTCCCCAGCGGGTTGGCCTACCGACTGCGACCGGGTGCCCGGACCCTGGTGCTCCAGCCTGGCACCGGCCTAGAGGTGCTTATGGCGTTGGCGGCTGGCGCCGAATATGTGACTGCGGTCGATGATCGCCGACTGGTGCTGGAGGTGGTCCGGGACCGCTACGACACCTTCACAGGAGGCCTCTACCATCACCCCCGGCTCGAGCTGGCACTGCGGTCGGGGCGGGTCTTCGCCCGCCGGAGCGAGGCTGGCAGGTACGGGTTGGTGGTGGTGGCCCTGAGCGATCCGCATCGACCGGTGATGTCGGGCGCCTATGGCCTCACCGAGAGCTATAGCTACACTGTGGAGGCCTTCCGTGACTACCTGCAGCTACTCGAGCCTGGGGGGCTGCTGCTGGCTAGTCGTTGGCTGCAGACGCCGCCTAGCGAGGGGGTCAGGCTATTTGCCACCCTAGCCGAGGCGCTCTCCGCAAGCGGTCGCGAACCCACCGAGCACCTGCTCGCCTTCCGCACCCTCCGCACCCTGACGGTGGTGGCCGCCGAACGCCCCTTCGAGTCCGAGGAGATCGGTATCCTGAGATCGTTCCTAGAGGAGCGGGCTTACGACGCGGTGATGTTTCCGGGGATCACCAAGGCCGATCTCAACCGCTTCCAGGTGTTGCCTGAGGCGAGCTATCATGCCCAGCTTGACGCTGTGCTTCGCGACCCAAGTTCCGCCTACACTGCCGCCCGCTTCGACATTCGGCCCGTCCGTGACGACCGTCCCTTCTTCTACCACTACTTCCGCTGGGCACAGACGCCGGAGGTACTGGCTAATCTGGGCCGAACTTGGCAGCCCTTTGGGGGCAGCGGCTTCCTGGTGCTGGTGGCGCTTCTCATCCTGGTGATGCTTGCCTCGGCCACCTTCATCCTGGGCCCACTACTGCTGGCGGGGCTGGCCCGTGGAGTCCGGAAGCGGACCGAGCCCCCTAGGCTCCTGCGGGCACGTGCCTTCCTCTACTTCTCCTGTTTGGGGCTGGCTTTCCTGCTGGTGGAGATACCACTAGCCCAACGCTTCATCCTGGTGTTAGGCCACCCGGTCACTGCGCTGGCGGCAGTGCTGTTCGCGGTGTTGGTGTTTTCGGGATTGGGTAGCCTTGTAGCCCGGTGGCTGCCGGCCCGGACCGCGTTGCTGCTGCTGGTGGTGTTGATTGTGGTGGCCCCGGTGGCCATCAGAGCCCTTTCGCCGGCGGCGTTGGCTCTGCCCGAGGGCCCGCGCTGGGTGCTGGCCATGCTGGCGCTGGCGCCGCTCGGGTTCCTCATGGGGATTCCCTTCCCCGCGGGGCTAGCGCGGCTTGAGAAGACTGCCCCAACACTGGTGCCTTGGGTGTGGGCTGTCAACGGCTGCTTTTCAGTGGTGAGTGCGGTGCTGGCGGTGATGCTGGCCATCACTTGGGGCTTTACTGTGGTGCTGTGGCTGGGCGCTGGCGCCTATGCTCTAGCCTACTTGGCGCTGCCGCGGCGCGACCTTAACGGGTATCGCGTATAAACGGCACGAATCGCACCCCCCCTAGGTTTTCTAGTTGAACCTGCTCTTCACTTACCCGCACCAGTCGCCAGAGCGTCTGATAGCTTCCTACCGGGCCGACCGGGATCACCATGCGGCCGCCGACCTTGAGTTGCCGGACCAGCGGTTGCGGGATGTGGTCGGGTGCGGCGGTGACTAAGATGGCGTCGAAGGGGGCTTCCTGTTCCAGTCCGAAGTAGCCGTCGCCGTGGTGAACGGTGACATTGTCGTAGCCGAGCCGCTCTAGATCGTTACGGGCGCGCTCGGCCAGCGCCCCAATGATCTCGATGCTGTCGACCCGCTCCACCAACTCTGCCAGCACTGCAGCCTGGTAACCGGAGCCGGTACCGACCTCAAGCACATGGTCGTTAGGGGTAACAGCGGCCGCCTCGGTCATCAGCGCCACGATGAAGGGTTGCGAGATAGTCTGGCCAAAGCCGATCGGCAGCGGAAAATCGCCGTAAGCCTGAGCGCGAGCCGCGACAGGCACGAACTCGTGTCGCAGTACCGCGCGCATGGCCGCCAGCACTCCCTCATCCTCCACTCCTCGGGCAACGATGGTCCGCTCGACCATGCGCTCACGTTCCCCGATAAATGCGTCCTCGGCTGGTTGGTTGGCGAGGAGCGGGAGCGAGGAGACGATGAAGGATAGGAGGGTGAGGAGGCGTCGGGCGAACGACGTATGACGATTCGGAGTGCGCATCTTCCCTCCACTTTAGCCCTATAGTCGAACTCGTTCATGAATTGTCCTCTTAACCTTCTTAGCCACCAAACAGCTTGATAGTTTCCATGGGCCTGCGACCTTGGTTTCGGTAACCGAGATGGGGTCGTTCAGAGTTGTAGTGGTGGAGCCAGGTATCGAGATCGGCTGGGAGCAGATCGACGCTCTCATAGCAGGTCTCGGCTAGCTTGATCCGGAAGAACTCAGCCAGGACCGCGCTCCACCAATCCGTTCGTC
>MPNL01000003.1 GCA_002239005.1 Truepera sp. bin119 | reverse complement strand
TGACGAATCCGACCCGAAGAGTCCGTCCTTGGCCGTTTAGGATCATCGCTTTGAGAATCTGGCCCGTGGTGATGATCTCATCCGGGCTGGTGCCGAGCCGGTCGTTAACCCCCTCCACCAGGCCAATTCGGTCGATCACACCGGCAATGATGCCGAGGTGATCAAGGTCCTCGATCCGTAGCTCTGACACCTCTGCTGTGGCCATACATCAAAAATACCTAGCTGATCAACAGGGGGTGCGGAATGTGGGCCCTTATGATGCCTTGCTGAAAATAGAACCTGTCACCGGCGTATGCAGAGTCGTTTGCTTCACGGCCCGACACGATCTTACGCTGGCAGATCTTACGATCAGAGAACTCAATGACTTGTTTCGCGTCCTCACGGCACAGCAGGTGGAACTGGCCCAACACTATCGTTGGGCGCAAATATTTGAGAACAAAGGGAAGATAATGGGCTCATCGCAACCGCATCCTCACTTTGCGATTTGGGCAACCAGCTATGTTCCCTCTATACTTTGGGCGGAACACGTCAATCAGAAAGCCTACTTCCTGGATCGTGGCTCTGTAATGTTGCTTGATTATGCACGTCTCGAATCTAGCTTTCAGGAGAGGGTGGTCCTATTCAACAACAGTTGGTTGGCTGTCGTTCCCTTTTGGGCCCTGTGGCCGTTCGAAGTGTTGATAATCCCCACGAAACGGCATATCCCTCGGTTTGAACAGCTTTGTGAAGTGGAACTCAATGAGTATGTCCAGATGCTCAGTAAATTGCTCAAGAAGTACGACAAACTGTTCAACGTTTCCTTCCCATACGCAATGGGATGGCACGGGGCTCCATACCTAGCAGACAGCCTGGACTTTTGGCAAACGCATACGCACATCTTCCCACCACTACTCAGGTCTGCATCCATAAGGAAATTCTGGTCGGCCTCTGAGATGTTAACAGAGGGCCTACGAGACCTCACCCCTGAAAGAGCAGCATCAATACTCCGTAGGCTCTGATCTTCTGGTCACTCGGATGGCCACTCTGATCCCAAAAGTCGCCGCATGGCTCTCCCCCATCCCGCTCGAGCGGAGATTCCTTCATAAGCTGATGCTCCCGGGTCCCGGTCTCACTGTAGTGAGTTTTGCGCTCGCTGCCCCAACGCGGTATGGTACTAAGCCGTCCTGCGACCACAGCCTGGGTCGAGAGGAGGTGCGAAACCATTCGAGCACATGTGATCACCTACGGGTGTCAGATGAACGAGTACGACACTCACTCTATCCAGTCGGAACTCGTCGCCAGTGGCCACCAACTCGTAGACTACCCGCAGGACGCCGAACTCATCATCCTTAATACCTGCGCCGTCCGCGGAAAACCCGTCGAAAAGGTTGTCTCCCTGCTCGGCGAACTGCGCAAAGAGAGGCGTTCGGGGAGGGATCTTGCTGTGGCCCTCATAGGCTGCCTCGCCCAGCTCGAGGAGGGCCAAGCGATCGCAGAGAAGTTCGAGGTCGACATTCTGCTAGGCCCAGGCGCGGTAACCGACATCCTGCCGGCGGTCGCTGCACTTGAGGAAGGCCGGCGCTACCGCAATCTGTCGTTCGAAGAGGGGCTCGCCAACTACCGCCCCCCCGCCCCCAACGGGCTGACCGGATTCCTAACTATCATGCGTGGTTGCAACCACCACTGCACCTACTGCATCGTGCCGACCACCAGGGGGCCCGAGGTGTCGAGGCCAGTGGAAGCGATCCTCAAGGAGGCTGAGGCGATGTGTGATGCTGGCGTCCAAGAGATCTACCTACTCGGCCAGAACGTCAACAGCTACGGCTTGGACGACCCTTCCCTGC
Source organism: Truepera sp. bin119 (assembly GCA_002239005.1). Lineage (GTDB taxonomy): Bacteria > Deinococcota > Deinococci > Deinococcales > Trueperaceae > MPNL01. The sequence goes on along the minus strand of MPNL01000003.1, from coordinate 127,473 downwards.
CCTCCTTCGCGGAGCTCCTCAAAGAGGTCTCCGACACTGGAATCCCTAGGGTGAAGTTCACCACCAGCCACCCGATGAATTTCACCTCGGACATAATCGACATCATCGCCGAGACTGAGAACATCTGCAACTATATCCACCTGCCCGTCCAGTCGGGGAGCGATAAGATCCTCAGACGGATGGCCAGAGAGTACCGGCGAGACAGGTACCTCTCGATCGTCCGCGAGATCCGGGAGAAGATCAGCGATGTGATCCTGTCGACCGACATCATCGTCGGATTTCCCGGCGAGACGAACGAGGACTTTGAGGCGACCCTGAGTCTGTACAACGAGGTCCGCTACGACCATGCCTACATGTTCCTCTACAGCGCTAGGCCCGGAACGCCAGCACACAAGCACTTTGACGACATGCCGAAGGCTGTCAAGACGGAGAGGCTGCAGCGGTTGATTGAGCGACAGAAAAGTTGGTCGTTAAGGAGCAACAGGACCTACGTGGGCCGAGAACTTCGCGTTCTTGTCAGGGAACCTGCCCGCAATGGGGAATTCGTCGCTGGACACTCGGACCAGAACCACACTGTGCTGATCCCGAAGGGACAGGTGACCCGGCTCGGCCTGCACAGTGTTAAGATCGAGCAGGCCACGCCGCACACGCTTTATGGCAGCGTCATCGGGAGCAGCTTGGAATCGATTCCCCTGGTGATAGCCTCCTGAAGGTGCGGCTCTCGAGGGACTTCGCAGTTGCAGTTTTCGTCGTCTGGTGCGACAGCGTCCTCCTTCATCACCACCCGAAGCTCGGCAAGTGGCTCCCCGTAGGTGGACACATCGAACCAGACGAACTCCCGGACGAGGCCGCCGTGCGCGAGGCCTTCGAGGAGTCGGGGATTCGGGTACAACTCTCGGGCGACAGGGCCCTGCCGGTCGACGAACCCAAGCAACTCATCCGACCCGAGGGGATCCAGCTTGAACGGATCGGACCGGAACACGAACACATCGACCTGATCTACTTTGGCCGACCGGTGGAGCCCTATGGTGGGGAGATCCCCGTGGCCGATGCGGAGACCGGCTGGTACGATATCGAAGCCGTTGAGACCCTCCCCCTTACCCAAGAGGTGCGGGCTTGGTGTCGCCGAGCCCTCGCCCTCCTAGCCGGGTAACGGCCTCTGCTTCCCGCTTGTTGCTGGACGGCCTTTTCTGTATACTTCGTATCGCCTTTGCCGGTCAGGAACGGGGCGTAGCGCAGCCTGGTAGCGCACCTGCTTTGGGAGCAGGGGGTCGCTGGTTCGAATCCAGCCGCCCCGACCACATAACAGATCTCGCACGTTACAGAACCCTTAGGCGAGGCTGGCCAAGTACTCTGCCGCCTTTCTCCGCTTCTTCGCCCGCGCCAACCTAAGCGGAGTGTTTCCCTGGAAGTCGAGTTGGTGGGGATCTGCACCGTACTGTATCAGGAGCTTGAGGTAGTCGGCCTTGACCCCCTGACGGGCCGCGTAGTGGAGGGCTGTGAGGCCGTCTTCGTCGACCGCATTCGGGTCGGCACCATGTTCGAGTAGCCACCTTATGCAACGCGGCCGCTTGCTGTGTAGCAGGTCCATTAGTACCGTGCGCCCGTGGAAGCGTTGGTTAAAGTCGGCACCAAACTCGAAGAGCAGTTCGCAAAGTGCTTCCTTACCAGAGAAGGTGACCGCAAACACAGCCGGGTTAGGATCTGCTCCTGCCAAGAGGAGTCTCCGGCCGACAATCTCGTTCTCCTGCCAGCCGAGGGCGCGCCAGAGAGGGGTGGCCATGAAGACCTCGCTGCCGTCTTTGATCTCTTGAGTGGCGTTTATGTCCGCTCCCGCTGCAAGGAGTACGTCGAGAGTGGCGCAGGCCTTCTCCAGCCGGTCAATTCCCGCTCTCCACATCCCTGAGAAAGCGAAGCTGTGGAGCAGGGTTCGACCCCTGTTATCAGGGCATTCAGGTCCCTCGACAAGGATGCCGGAACGTACCCTTGTGATGTCATAGAGCATTGCGCTCGCGTGCAAGCCCGGCTTAGCTCCGGCCTCGGTCAGCAGGTCGACAAATCGCTGTGAACCACTCATAGCTGCGTAGCCCAAAGGTGGGAGTCCGTGGGGGCCCCCTACGAGGTTCGGGTCGGCACCCGTGGCGAGGAGCGTCTTAAGGCTCGCATAGTGACCGGCATGCCTAGGGATCGTCTTGTGACGCTCTAAGATCCGAATGATCGGCGTGTGCTTAGCCGCTGTGCGCGCGACCACGTTGGGATCGGCACCGGAGGCCAGCAGCAGGGTGATCATCGCAGGCTGTCCTAAGAAAGCGGCATCCATAATGGGTTTCCAGTGTTCAACCGCATCAGGGAAACGAGAAATGGCCTCTGAGAGCCGGTTTGCATCTTTCGACGCGACGGCTGCGCAGAGGGCCTTATATCCACTCACAGGTTCCCCCAGTCCAAGGAGCTGTTGACTATCCAGTCAACGGGAAATTTGTCGGTGCACATAGTCGAAGTAGACACCTCAGAACATATCCCACAGCGGCGCGGTCAGGAAGCCGCCTGCGGAGAGCTTGGCAAAGAGTGTATCAGCCGCTTCCTTGGTCCGCCGTGAAACGGATGCGGATGAGGTGTACTGGGAGACCTCCGGCGCACCTGGCGCGGTGCGAGGGGAGTTACGCTCCAGCCACTCCATGCTACCATTTGTGATATGAAGCGATTCCTTATCTGTATCTTGCTCCTAGTGGCGTCTCAAACACTGGCAAACGACTGTGGAGGCTGGAACTCAGATTGGGACACGACGAAGGAATTCTTTGGGTCGGCTTCGCTGGAGGTCGTGACCACTTGCCTGGCAGCTGGGGCGGACCCCACCGTGCGAGGCAGGTATGGCTACACCCCCTTACACTGGGTGGCCCGGTTCAACGAAGATCCCGCCAGCATCACACTCCTGCTAGACGCGGGGGCGGAGGTGATGGGGCGGAGCTCCTCTAACCTCACTCCTCTGCATTGGGCAGCTTGGTTTAACGAAAACCCCGCCATAATCGCTCTCCTGATTGATGCTGGTGCGGATGTCAATACCCTAGACGACTTCGGCGCCACCCCTCTGCACTATGCCGCAGAGAATAACCAGAACCCTGCTGTCACCAGCCTGCTGCTAGAAATAGGGGCGGATGTGGATGCACGAAATAAGTTCCTTTACACTCCCCTGCATGAGGCGGCTGGGAGTAATCAAAGTCCTGCCGTAATTGCTGTATTGCTCGAGGCCGGTGCGGACCTCTTCGCTCTCGGCGGATTTCGCTCGACCCCCCTACACACTGCGGCCGCCCACAATCCAAACCCCGCCGTCATCACCACCTTGCTGGATGCCGGCGCAGATGCCAACCTACAAGACGGTTACGACAAGACCCCCTGGGACTATGCCAAAGACCGGGACGAACTCAGAGGTACAGACGCCTACTTGCGACTGCAGGAGGCTAGCTTCTAGCACAACGCTGCAAAGGGGAGAGGTACATGAAGCCCCTAGTAGAGTAGCAACCATCATGCTTTGGACTACAAGGGTCATAAGCTTATCCTGCCGGAAGCTGAAGTCCCCCAGGGCCGAACCGCTACTGCTCCAAGAGGAAACCAACTGCACTAAAGACTGTTTCGGAGAGTGGGTCTTCCAGACTCGGGACTCAGGTTCGGTGAGCACCTCAGCGATAACATAGTCATATAGCGTGCAAAACTGCCCAATCTATGGACCAGATCAAGTGACTGGCTTGATGACTCGCTTTCCCACCATCTCGATAACCTCGTGACGCTCCTACAAAAGCACACGTGGGCGATCTCATAACAAAGCCCTCTTTTGATCAAGATGCTGGACACCGAGCGGGTCCCATAACGGCTCGATTCAACATTGAGCCCGCGAATCTGCTGGCTGCATCAGATACGTCTGCTACAATCCACCGCCTTACAGCTTGCGTTGCCAATGCTCTCTGGATAGAATGTGCCCTGCCAAGTGACTCCCGATTCTGACCAAAACCTCGACCATAACAGGGCTGATAGCACTAGGGCACGCGAGATAAGGCCCACTTTGGTACTGAGCAGATTGAGCACTACAGTCTCATTCGGGAGCAGCAGGTCGCGGGTTCGAATCGAACCGCCCCAACCGCCTAGGTGTGCGGGAGTAGCTCAGTTGGTAGAGCGACAGCCTTCCAAGCTGTATGTCGCGGGTTCGAATCCCGTCTCCCGCTCCAGGCCGGCACGAGCGCCGGGTCCTAACCCGGCGCTCGTGCACCCACCCTATGCACCAGTAGCTCAGTTGGATAGAGCAGCCGCCTTCTAAGCGGTAGGTCGAGGGTTCGAGTCCTTCCTGGTGCACCAAGTCAGGGACGCCAAAAGCCCTGCCTGGCGACTGGCCAGACAGCAGCGAGTGCTGCTGTGATCGGCCTAAGTCCAAAGCTGGGCGTGTCCACTCTTCACAAATGCCCCAATTTTGCCAAACGCCAAGAGAGCTTTCGCTATCAACTTGGTCCTGATTGCTGCTGAGCTAGCAGGTCACGGATCTCTTCGAGCAGAACCTGCTCCCTGGGGGGTGTCGCTGGTTTCGCCGGGGCCTCTTGCTCTTCCTTCTCAAACCGCGCACGCAGATTTTTATAGGCCCGCACAGTGGTAAACACGGCCAAGGCAATGATGAAGAAGTTGATTACAGTGTTGACAAAGGTCCCGTACTGCAAGACAGGTGCCCCCGCCTCGACCGCCTCGGCGACCGAACCATACTGGCCAGCGCCCCGCATGACGATGCCGAGGTCGCTGAAGTCGACGCCTCCTAGGAGCAGACCGATAGGCGGCATAATGATGTGATTGACCAGCGACTTGGTGATGGCACCGAAAGCAGTGCCTATGACAACGGCGACAGCAAGGTCAATGACGTGGCCCCGATTGATGAACTTCGCGAAGTCTTTAAAGAACTCCCTCATTTTGCACATCCCTCCTTAATTCTTGGCCTTCTCACAGACCCACCATGCATCCACTTTGGCATCACCAATCCCCCATCAGCCCTCTTCCCAGCGGGCCTTCCGCTAAGCCTAGTACTAGCGACTTATGGAATAGATCCTGAGACCAGCATCGACATGCCGACACAGCTGAAGATCGTTGGCTCGGCGCTACTCTCCTCGACGCAGGCCTACCCGATCTTTATCAGCGTCTCGACCGTGGATCGATCCCTCCCCTCTGGCGGAAGGTCTTGACCGGTAGGTCGAGCAACCGGACCGAGGCAGCGAAGGAGGGTATACCGGCATTGTAAACCTGCTCCCGCACCAGCAGGACGGTCTCTTCAAAGGGATCAATTGTGAGGAGTGATGGGCCAGCATCCGGGCGGTGAGCAGGGCTGTCTCTCCAAGCGCGGTCACGAGGATGTCGATGCGGTCAAGTCCGTTCTCGATATATAGTGGACAACTCAAGCGATGCCACGAAGTCGATCTGTCCGCCGGCCTTGATGCGCTTGAGGCCCTCGGTGGTGAGCGCCAGGACAACCATATCCTGGTGGGCGATGTCGCTCAGCCGCAGGGCGATATCGTCTCACTTCCAGCCTGCTTTGGAGGTGGGTCATTGCGGTGCCCTCCATCATCGCGTCGGTCACCATGTCGAGGTTGGAGAACCTAAGCCCTCATAGCCGGTCCAGTCGCACCCCAGGCAGAGAAACTCGCAGTAGTCCTCAAGATTCTCGGGCGCCACGAAGCAGTGGTCGTGCAATGCGGTGATGCTGTTCTCCTTGAAGATGCACGAACCCTCTCCTCCCCGTCTTCTGAAGCCGGATAGACGCTAGGCAGCACTAGGACTAGCTCCTTAGCGAACTCGAACCCCTTGTAATCCTGATCCGACTTGAGGTATTGGTGGTGCCTTTATATGTGCCCTTCTTCTGCACGGCGCACTTGTGCGGTTTGCAGCCTGTCATCGGCCCACAGCGCCTTTGGAGCAACCTAGGGCAGGGCGCCCTCCACCCGCCTGCGGGCCTGGCGAAGGGTCGAGACGACGCGGTTCTGGCCGCGCATAAGTTCAGTCGTTGCAAAGCCGAGTTCCCCCTCCCCGTAGCGTCCGAGTTCAGTTGCAACCGACAGATCGGGAAGCGGCGGAATGGTGAGCGCGGGGTCGTGCCAGAAACGGGGTTCGCGGGTGTAGTTGGCAGGCACCAGTAGTCTGGCAAGCTCAAGGATGACATCGTTGGCGTCAGCCGCAGCAACAGCGCGGGACTCGACAGCACCGTAGAACGCCTCTAAAGAGGCGCGCAGTTCATCAACGGCGGCGCGCGTGGCACTCAGGTCGAAGTGCTCGCCAGCGGCCCGCTGGTAGCGCTCCACAGTTCCCGAAAGCTCTAGGGCGGTAGCGCGCCAGTCGAAGGGCAGTACCTCGGCTGTAGCATTGCGAAGCACGGCTAGCAGGTAGATCTTAATATCCGTGAGCAGGACATCCCGGTCCGCGACTTTAAGCCGATCGTTCTCAGTGTGCCAGGCGATATTGCCGCCGCAGCCCCCAACGCCGTAGTAGCCCTTCTGGATCCGGAGATCATCAGGCATGGTCGACAGCAGCATGAAATAGCCGCTGATGCCTATGTTGTTGAACGAGTAGTCTCCGGCCCGATGTGGCCGCTCGGCATGCAGGGCCTGCCCACTGACGTCGCGAATCACTCGCGCTGCGAACGCCTCAGTCTCGGGCATCAGCGAGACATTCTTATACTCCGTGGCCCAGCGGCAGCCGGGGGAGTCGCAGTTGACCTGAGCAACGCAGTTCTCCTCCAAGTCGAGAGCGAAAGTGTCGCTGAACCAAGTGCTACCCGCATAGCGGCCGGTTGAGTGCCCCGGCCACCAAGCGATCCTCACCGAGCGCCTCAGCGCGTTCCGGTATCGCCACAGCACCCGGGCGACCTCGAGCATGGTGGCGTCGCCGGTGGCGTTATCGCCGATGCCGATATCCCAAGAGTCGTAGTGACCATGCAGGAGGACGAACCTCTCCGGCTCGACACTGCCTGGGATCGTCACCACCGGCAGCTTGGAGGAGAACCAACCTTCCTCCATCAGGGTAGTTACCGTGACCCGCTCGCCAGCCCGGGCAAGTGCCTTGAGCTCCTCCCCGTCGGGCCTATTAACGGCAACCGCCGGGATCGTGGGGCGACGCTCCAGCGACCGCAGGTCGGGGATGCCCCAAATGGTGGTGCAGGTGCCCCAGTGGATATCCTGGCCCGGGTTGATGGCAATCAGCGCCACCGCCCCCAGAGCCTCGCACTGGGAGACATTGGCAGGCATGGCGAAGCCCTCGGTCAGCACGATCTTGCCGCAGATATCGCTCTCCCTAAGGGCTTCTCGGCTCACGGTGCCGAAGACATCCTCAGCCCCGCGGGCGAACTGGGCGGGGACATAATAGAGTTCAGCCTCGATCCCATCGGGGGCGGAGGCGCTGGCCGAGGGGGGCTTAGCGCGGAAGCTGCGCTCGGCAGCCCTCACCTCGGCATCCTTAGGAAGGCTCAGGTACAGTTCGGGCTCGTACACGGTCACGGGGATGCCGTGCCGCTCGAGCCGGCCGACCAGCAGGTCGGCGGCCCGGTTGACCTCGGTCGGGTGCTCGCGAACGATCTCGGCAAACGCTTCGAGCAGCGACCAAGGCTCGTCGAGGGATGCGTCCGCCAGAACCTCTCGCTCGTGATCAGTCACAGCCTGATCCTCCCCCATTCTCAAGCAGCACAATCGCACCTCGACGGTCGACCGGAAATTCATCGGTTATGACCCTGGATCGTTTTTTCCTTCTCGCGTCTTCTGTGAGGAACCTAGTGGGGCTTTATGGGCACGGCAGCGCATGTTCCGAAACGCCACGGCCATGGTAAAACGAATGCCTCTGGGAGTACAACGGTCGTGGCGAGGATACTCGAACTTGCACTGCTCACAAAGAGTGGATCCGACGGATCGAACCATGAATCCTCAGAATAACGACATATCGATTGCGGGGCATTCTTGTGAAGTGCAAAGGGGCCGGAAACAAGCAATAGAATCCACCCCTTCTCAGAGGTTCAGAACCTGACCCCTCGTCTGCAGGATTCTGGGCCCTTCACCTTGCCGATTCAAGGTCGTCCCCTAATGCGTGGTGCTGATGTGACGGCAACGTATTCCCACAGTAGCCACATTCTGCTACACTTTAGTCGCTAGTCCGGTGGATGTAGCTCAGTCGGTTAGAGCGCCGGATTGTGGTTCCGGAAGTCATGGGTTCAAATCCCATCATCCACCCCAGCATCTGGAGGCTCCGGCTGGAGCAAGTACGGGCCTCCTGCCTGCGAGGATGGCGGAATTGGTAGACGCGCCAGACTTAGGATCTGGTGGATTATCCGTGCGGGTTCAAGTCCCGCTCCTCGCACCACTCGGGCGGCAAGGTCTGCCTTGTCGCCCTTTTTGGCCGCTCCGACGGTACAGCACCTGGAGACAATGAGACCATGGAAACTGAGCTCCTCGACAAGACCACTGTACAGGCGAGGTTCCGCATCACGATTCCCGCTGACGAGGTAAGCCGGACCTATCGGTCGGTCTTGAACACGCTGAGCCGACAGATCCGGGTACCGGGGTTCCGCCCAGGCAAGGCCCCGCGCGGGGTCCTCATCCGCCGCATCGGCGAGGAGGCGCTCGGAAACGAGGTGCGGGAGGCGCTCGTCGACGCAAGCTACCCGAAGGCTGTCAAGGAGTTGGAACTCAGCGCAATCCATGCCCACTTCGATGCGGGACCACCTGCAGAGGGAAGAAGCTATGTCTTCGAGGTCGAAGTCGACCTCTACCCGACACTCGAGCTCCCAGATCTAAGGGAGATCACCATCGACTCCGGTACCCGGACGATCACGGACGAGGAATTCGACCAGGCAGCCGAGCAGCTTGCAACCCTGAACGCAACCCTGGTCCCTGCAGAGCGGCCCATAGACCCGAAGAACTATGTCCTGGTCGAATCGCTCACAGGCGATGGGAGCGGCTCAACCCTGCCGATAGATCTCGAGAGGGCCAGCGACGAACTCGTGGAGCAACTCCTAGGCAGGAGCATCGGCGACGAACTCGACCTCACACTGCGCTCCTCCGACGAAGCAGAGGGGAAGATGACCCTTAGGGTGAAGGTTATCGATGTCAAGGAGAAGGAGTTGCCGGAACTCGACGACGACTTCGCTAAGACGCTCGGTCTGGAGAGTTGGGCGGCGGCGGCGGTCCAGATCAGGGAGGGCATCCAGGCGCAAGCAGACGAGGAGGCCTTCGAAATGCAGAGGGAGGAGTTTGTGGAGAAGCTCGTAGCGGAGACCCCCTTCGAGATCCCCCACAGTCTGATCAGCCGGCGTAAGGTCCGCCTGCTCGAAGGCCTAGCAGAAGATCTCGCCCGCCGCAACCTTACCCTCGAAGGGTACCTAGACTCGCTTAAGGAAGATGGGAAGCGAGAGGAGTTCGACCAGAACCTGACTGAGCGTGCTGAGAGTGGGGTCCGCCGCGACTTAGTCTTAGAAAAACTGCACGAGTCCGTGGGCAAGGAGATCGATGACAAGGAGTTCGACCAAACTCTGCAGCATCTCGCCGCCCAAGAGCGTAAGGATGTCGCTAGGTTCAAGCGCGACCGAGGAGAGGCTTGGCTGGTCAACTACCGCTTCCTTATGGCTCGCAACCGAACACTGAATGACGTGGTGAAGGAGAAGGTCGACGCCAGATCCTCAATTGTCACTGAGTGAGCGGACTGCCGGAATCGGTAATGCAGTGACCTCGCTAACTGTGCCACCAGATGAGAGGGGCCATACTGGACCTATGTATCCACAGCGAGACCCACCGCTCGGGGTGGCGGAATGACTCTCGTTCCCTATGTCATTGAGCAGACAGGACGGGGCGAGCGAACGTACGATGTCTACAGCCGCCTGCTTAAAGAGCGCATCATCTTTCTAGGCACCCCGGTCACCCCCGATGTCGCCAACGTTGTCGTGGCCCAGCTACTCCTCCTCGAGTCCCAATCGGGCGAGCAACCCATCAACCTCTTCATCAACTGCCCAGGCGGGGAGGTCTACGCCGGACTCGCCATCTACGACGTTATGCAATACATCTCGACCCCGGTCCATACGAACTGCGTAGGCATCGCGATGTCGATGGGAGCGATCATCCTTATGGCTGGAGAACTCAGGCACCGAGTCGCCCTGCCGAACAGCAGGATTATGATTCATCAGGGTTCGGCCGGGTTCAGGGGCAATACCCCCGACATCGAGGTTCAGGCACAAGAGGTGTTGAGCCTCCGCGACATCATGGAGGAGATCTATCACAAACACACAGGTCACTCCAAGGAAAAGCTCCGGCACGACATGGAGCGGGACAACTTCATGTCCCCTGAAGAGGCCGTAGCCTATGGTCTAATTGACCACGTCGTCTCCCCTAAAGAGGTCTCACGGCTCGCTAAGGTTCCACAGGACGAAAGGTAGCGGACCGTGGCGACACCGAGGTGCAGCTTCTGCGGAAGAACCCACAACGAGGTCCGGCAACTCGTTGCGTCGGAAACAGCCATGTCGCACATCTGCAGCGACTGTGTCGACCGGATCTCCGATGTCCTCGACGCTTCGCAGACCACTTACGCACCAGCATTTCGCCTACCCACCCCTCGAGAGATCAAATCTCAACTCGATCAGCATGTCATTGAGCAGGAGATTGCGAAGAAGACCCTAGCGGTGGCGGTGCACAACCACTTCCGGCGCCTCCAGAATCCCGAATCCGGCCTCCAGAAGTCGAACATCCTGCTCGTGGGTTCGAGCGGAACTGGCAAGACGCTGCTAGCGCAGACCCTGGCGAAGATCCTGCAGGTCCCCTTCGCCATCGCGGACGCCACCACCCTTACCGAGGCCGGGTACGTGGGAGACGATGTAGAAAACATCGTGCTCCGCCTCCTCCAAACAGCCAATCACGATGTCAGTGCCGCTGAACGAGGAATCATCTACCTCGATGAGATCGACAAGATAGCCCGCAAGTCCGAAGGGGTCTCGATTACCAGAGATGTCTCAGGGGAAGGCGTTCAACAGGCATTGCTGAAAATAATCGAAGGGACGGTCACCTATGTGCCCCCGCAGGGCGGCAGGAAGCACCCCCACCAAGAACTGATTCCGGTCGACACCTCGAACATCCTGTTTATCTGCGGCGGGGCCTTCGAAGGGCTCGAGGACATCGTCCGGAGCAGGGTCGACATTACCAGGATTGGATTCCAGCACCGGGGAGCCGACGGGGAAGATCCTGTGGCCAGTGCCCAGGTCCTGCCGGAGGATCTGATGAGGTTCGGCCTCATCCCCGAGCTCATAGGACGCCTGACAATCACCGTAAAACTGCACAACCTGAGCCCCGAGGCTCTGGTAGAGGTTCTGACGAAGCCGAAGGACGCCTTGGTAAAACAGTATCAGGAGTTGTTCGCCTTTGAGGGGGTAGAGCTCGTTTTCAAAGCAAGTGCACTAGCCGAGATCGCACGGCGGGCCAGCAGCTACCGGACGGGTGCCCGAGCCTTGCGGTCGGTTATGGAAGATCTCCTGCTCGACCTGATGTTCGAGGTGCCGGGAAGCGACATGGCCGAACTCACCATCGAGCCGGGTTCTATGGACCACCCCGAGAAGGTCCTAGCGTCCGCAAAACGCCGCAAGATCGCCTAATCGGCCAAAGACCTCCTCGCAGCCCGGAGCACGCGCTCAGCTGCGAGATCGATGTCGGCTGCGGTGAGGTCGCTGCCGAACGAGAAGCGTACGCTGGACCGGGCCTCCTCCTCAGTGAGGCCCATCGCTGTAAGGACGTGACTCGGCCCTGGACTCCCAGCGGAGCAGGCCGATCCGAGGCTGGCCATCACACCCTCAAGATCAAGGTTCATGAGGAAGGCCTGTCCATCTACCCCTGGGAAGTGAATGCAGGAGTGTCTCGGCCCCCTCTCAGCATCTGCGCCGATGACCAAGGCGGGAATCCCCTCCACGATCGCCCTTTCAAACCTGTCCCGCAACCTGACGAGGCGTCCAGGCTCACTCATCAGGTTGGCACTCGCCAGTTCGGCCGCTCTGCCCATGCCCACGATCGCTGCGGTATTGAGAGTACCCGGTCGGAGACCGCGCTCCTGACCCCCGCCGTATAGGATGGGTCCGAGGTCGAGCCCGTCGCGGAGGTAGAGGGTACCGACACCTTTCGGGCCGTACACCTTGTGCCCCGAGAGGCTGAGCAGATCTGCACCTAGATCCACCACAGAGACGGGAACGGAGCCGAAGCCCTGCACAGCGTCGCAGAAGAGGAGCACACCCGCCTCTCGGGTAAGTTCGGAAACGGCGGACACATCTGTGACAATGCCCGTTTCATTGTTCACCTGCATCAGGGCCACCAGCGCTGTCTCCGGGCGTAAGGCACCGCGCACGCTCCGGGCCGTGATGGCTCCCGACCTATCCGGTTCGATATAGCTGACCTCCACACCCGTTCGCTCGAGGAATCGTGCGGTCTCGAGCACCGCCGGGTGTTCCAGAACACTCGTTACCAGGTGACCTCTGGATTTCGTCGCCATCACAGCCCGGAGGGCAAGGTTATCCGCCTCCGTCGCCCCCGAAGTGAAGATCACCTGTCCCCCAGTCGCACCTATAGCGTGAGCGACAGCCTCTCTGGCCTCCTCCACCGCCCTCCTGGAACGCTGTCCAGCACGGTGGATCGACGCGGCGTTCGCGAACGACCCTGACAGGTGAGGCAACATGGCCTCAAGAACAAGAGGATGAAGCGGCGTGGTTGCCGCATAATCCAGGTAGATACCATCTCCGATCAGGATGACTCAGCAAACTGCGCAGGCAAAGGTCCAAGTTGGACAAGTGTACTGTCGTTCATAAGGTCGGCCAGTGTGGTGCCAGAGAGTACCGAGCGCACGGCGGCGTCAACCCGCCGCCACAAACCCTCAGTTGCACAATTCCCAACACGGTCGCAGGCCTCCTCATCCTCGATACATACGACAGGTACGAGGCTGCCCTCGAGCAACTCGACAATCTCCAGAGCATCGATGGAGGAGGGCGAATGGGCTATCCGGTAGCCGCCGTGAGCGCCACGGACCGATTCGACGAGACCTCCACGACGAAGCCTAGCGAAGATCTGCTCGAGATACTGCTGGCTGAGACCCTGTCGCTCGGCAACCATCTTGAGGCTAGTCGGCCGGTCACCTCTGAGGGCAACCTCTACTAGGGCCCGCATTCCGTACTGGGCTCGAGTCGAAATCCACATGGCACTCTCCACACAACACCATTAGATTTCGGAATCATTCCGAAGTCTGAGCCAAGTATATCGAATGAAAAAGCGTCAGGTCAATGATTGGGGAAACGAGAGATGCAGGGTGTCACAACCTGCAGGACTTGAAGACTTCTGGAGCTTTCGCCGGTAACGGACCGAGCGAACACGGAAGTCTGATGTGGCCCTCATAATAGGGAAAAGCCTCAAATAAGCCCCTTGCTGATCCTGGTATAACGAATACCCCAGCCTGACCCAGTCTATCGACGTTAACCTCGACCCGCTGTGGGCACAGCCTCTACACCCTCAACCTTCAGCTCGACATTAACCACCTCAAGTCAGGAGTAGATATCCGCCTAGACAAGCGAGCGCACCCTCCACTCGGCACAACCGTTCATCGCAAAGGCCCCCAAGGCGAATCGCTCTGTGCCGCCGGTGCCGTAAATACTCACCGCAACCGCCAATTCAGTGAATCTTGTGTGAGTCAGCGCTGGCAGAATGTTCCCAACAACCGCGACAGTAGTGGTGGTCGCGGTGAGTATGAAGGACATCTCCGCTTGGCAGCGCTAGCGGCGAACCACTCGTGGTTTCTTAGCGTACCCCTAGAAAGATCCTCACCCTCCGAACTCGGTGAGTATAGCAACAAGGCAGGCGTTCGGCTTTCCGGCTATCCCTGCCCCAACGTTGAGAGGAACTCCGCATTGCTGCCGGTGCGCCCCAATTTCGAGAGCAGCATCTCCATGGCTTCCGCAGCGTCCATATCGCTGATTACCTTGCGAAGTAGCCACATCTTCGCGAGGGTCTCCTCTTTGAGGAGAAGGTCCTCCCGCCGTGTCCCTGATCTCAGGATATCGATAGCTGGGAAGATTCGTCGTTCCTCGAGCCTCCTGGAGAGATGAAGCTCCATATTCCCTGTGCCCTTGAACTCCTCAAAGATGACGTCGTCCATTCGCGACCCAGTCTCCACAAGGGCCGTGGCCAGGATCGACAGGGAGCCGCCACCACGGATATTCCGGGCCGCGCCTAGGAAGCGCTTAGGCCAGTGCAACGCGTTCGAGTCGAGACCCCCCGAGAGGGTGCGTCCAGTCGGCGGGGTGACCAGGTTGTTCGCCCGCGCGAGCCGGGTGATGGAGTCGAGCAGGACCATTACGTGACCCCCTTCCTCAACAATCCTGCGGGAGCGCTCGTGCACGAACTCGGCGACGCGAATGTGGTTTGCCGGAGGCTCGTCGAAGGTACTGGCGATGACCTCCACCCCATCGACAGATTCGCGAAAGTCCGTCACCTCTTCCGGACGCTCGTCAACCAGCAGGACGATCACCTTAATATCATCCTCGTTGGCAACTACAGAGTTGGCGATCTTCTTAAGCAGTGTGGTCTTCCCTGCTTTGGGCGGAGCCACGATGAGACCACGCTGCCCCCTACCGATCGGTGCCAGCAGATCGATTACTCGGGCGGAAAGCTCGTCCTGTGCAGTCTCGAGGGTGATCCGCTGCTCAGGGAAGGTCGGTACGAGGTCGTCGAAACGCGGCCGTTTCGAGGCCTCAAATGGGTCCACACCATTGACGGCCTCAACCCGAATGAGAGTTCCGTAGCGCTCATTGTCCCTCGGCCGACGCGACTTCCCAAGGATGAAGTCGCCTGTTCTGAGTTTAAACTGTTTGATGAGGCCAGCAGACACGATGACCGACCGGGAACTGTTCTGCAGCAGGGACTGTTGCAGGAAGCCGTACCCGTCGGAAGAGATCTCAAGGTATCCGTTGACGAGCTTGAGCCCCTCACTGACGGCACTCCGCTCCAGAATCGCGACGGCCAACTCATCCTTACTCATCCGCCGGTACTCTTTGAGATCTACCTCCTTAGCCAGGAGATGGAGTTCGGGAACAATCTTGGATTGCAAATCCTTAAAGCTCAGTCCCTGCTTGCGATTTCCTGACCTGCCACGCTTACTATGTGATGACCTGTTCTGCACCCGCCGTTCACTCCGCTCTCTGTTGGGGGGACTGTCGGTCCGACGGGTCTCCCTCTGCTCCTCCTTCCCGTCCTTGCCAGAAGAGGCTCCTGCGTCGGGATTTCCTCCTAGTTCTGACAGGGGCAAGTCGGACGAGGCTGCATCGGAGAGTTCACTTTCTATTTTCCTCCGACTTCGGGCCCTGCGCCCCGACTGCTCCTCTACCGACTCATCGATCAAGGTGGCGGAGACAGGGGACTCCTCTTTCTTGGCACGAGGACTCATGGCAACTCCCTTCCTCAAAGCAGGAAACCTTGTCTCCTCACGTCCTCACACAGGTTCCAGATTGACTATCAATCATCAGAATTCCCTTCGCGGGATGGCATGCAGTAGTAAACTCCGAGTTCGGGTATTCCCTGCCCATTCGATTACAGACGTGAGGCGAAATCGCCGAAGGGCTAGGGTTGTTTTTGGAGGCGCAGCGGCAATTTGACTTGGTCTGGGTCTGCTGCTACCGTAATTATACAGGAACGCGGTGGTGTGTAAAGCGTTCCGGCTACGCTGGGGCGATCCCAGTGGCAAAAAGGCAACGACGGGAACGAGTACGAGGGAACACCGGGCTACGAGCGAACCGGGGAGGGTGTGAGCCCGGTAGCCGACCCCTCCGAACATCCTCCCCGAGCCGCTCCCCGAAAGGCGATCTGACTGCTTCGGCGCCGAGTAGGCGGTGCCGGGACGCGCCCGTTACAGCGCAGAGCTCTCCTGGAAGGGGCAGCTCAAGAGCCCGGTTGTCGGCAGGCGCCGGGGAAGTTGGGTGGTACCGCGCGCACTGCGCCCCAACGCCGAGAATGCGTTCGGGGCGGTTCTTTTGCCCCAGAGAGTAAGGGAGAACAATGTTTAAAGGGGTGCCCGCAACTGTCGATTTCCCAGACTCAGAGCAGAGGATTATCACCTTCTGGCAGGAGCGTTCGATCTTCCATAAGTCGCTAGAAAAAGACTCCCCGAACGGTCATTATATATTCTACGAAGGTCCTCCGACAGCGAACGGGAAACCTGGCGTCCACCATGTGATCAGCCGAGCCTTTAAGGACCTGTTCCCACGCTACAAGACCATGCAGGGGTTCAGAGTCAGTCGCAAGGGGGGTTGGGACACCCATGGTCTGCCAGTAGAGATCGCTATCGAAAAGCAGTTGGGTTTCACAAGCAAGGCGCAGGTCGAGGCCTTCGGCATCGAGAAGTTCAACAGGCTATGTCGGAAATCGGTGTTCGAATACATCCAGGACTGGAACAGGATGACGGAGCGGATCGGCTTCTGGCTCGACCTAGAAGATGCCTACATCACCTACGATAACCGCTACATCGAATCGTGCTGGTGGGTGTTGAAGGAACTCTGGACCCGTGGGCTATTGGTGGAGGATTACAAGACGACCTGGCATAGCCCCAGCAGCAACACGACTCTCGCCTCCCACGAGGTCTCGTTAGGGTATCGCGAGGACGTCGAGGACCCCTCTGTCTTTCCGAAGTTCCCGGCACGGGTTGCAGACCTCGCCGACCGGGGGCTCCTTAAGTCACACGAGGGGCGCAAGTGCTCCCTGCTAGCGTGGACGACCACACCATGGACCCTCGCAGCCAATACAGGTCTCGCCGTCCGCCCAGATGCGCGCTACGCCCTTGTCGAGGGACCGGGCATGCGCGGAGGTACCGAGGCTGAAGAACTCTACATCCTGGCTGAGGATCTCCTCCAAGCCGTCCTCGGCAAAGAGCATCCCTGCCCCCTCACCACGTTTCCTGGATCAGCCCTAGAGGGAATAGAATACCAGCCCATCCTCATGGGGCGGGTACCGGATAGTGGGGGAGTGGAGAGCGGTTGGAGAGTCGTCCTCGACGAATTCGTAAGTCTGGAAGACGGTACCGGGATCGTGCACCTTGCGCCCGCATATGGCGACCTCGACTTGGGACGCAAACACGGCCTGCCCACAGCGTTCTCGGTCGACCTCACCGGCAAAGTCCTTCCAGAGGTGCGGCCGCTTGATGCTCTCGAAGGGGCTGGGCCCTATACCGGAGCGTGGTTTAAGGATGCCGACGCCCTGATTACGCAAGACTTAGCCGACCGTGGCCTGATGTTTGCGGAAACGACCGTGAGGCACGCTTACCCGTTCAACTGGCGCGACGGCACCCCGCTCATGAACGTTGCAAAGAGGAGTTGGTACATCAGGACCACGCACTTAAAGAAGCAACTTCTGGCCAACAACGACGCTATCCACTGGTACCCGGACAATGTGCGCACAGGTCGCTTCGGTAGGTGGCTGGAGAACAACGTCGACTGGGCCTTAAGCCGAGAGCGCTTCTGGGGAGCGCCGCTGCCCATCTGGGAGTCCGAGGACGGTGAGCAGATCTGCCTAGGAAGCGTCGCTGAACTCCAGGCGCTCGCCAGCAGGGATCTCTCAGACCTCGATCTTCACAGGCCCTACGTTGACAAGATCACCTTCGAGCGGGGCGGAAAGATCTACCGCCGGGTGCCGTATACGGTCGATGTGTGGTTCGAGTCGGGCGCTATGCCCTACGCGCAGCAGCACTACCTCGGCAAGAAGAGTGGTCCTCGCGAGAGAGCGGCTCTTGCGGAGAACTTCCCCGCAGACTATATCTGCGAGGCGGTCGACCAGACGCGAGGCTGGTTCTATAGCCTCCACGCTCTCGCCACGCTCCTTACCGATGGAGGTGACAAGGCCGAGGGGCGGGAGCCCGGACCGCTTGCAGAACTGGCAACCAACACGTCGGCGTTCAAGAACGTGATCGTGCTCGGTCACATCGTGGACGAACAGGGTGAGAAGATGTCGAAATCGAAGGGGAACGTCGTCGATCCCTGGCCCGTACTAGATCGACAAGGCGCCGACGCCCTCCGCTGGTACCTCTACAGCACGAGCCCTCCCGAGGCGACAAAACGCTTCTCGGCAAACCTCGTCGATGAGGTACTAAGGGATTTCTTCATGACCCTGTGGAACAGTTACAGTTTCTTCGTTCTCTATGCCAATCTCGACAAGCCCGACCTGGCGTCACCGATCTCGGTCTCGGAGCGGCCGACGATCGACCGCTGGCTCCTCTCACGCCTGAATGGCCTCACCGAACAAGTAACCGATCAACTGGACGTCTACGATCCCACCGGCGCTAGTCGAAACATTCGTAACTTTGTGGTCGACGAGCTCTCCAACTGGTACGTAAGGCGCAACAGGCGTCGGTTCTGGAAGTCCGCAAACGACGCCGACAAGCTCGCCGCCTACACCACCCTCCATGAAGCCCTCTGCACCGTGGCACTACTGATGGCCCCGATGGCTCCGTTCGTAAGTGAGGAGATCTACCAGAATCTGATGCGAACGGTCGACCCCACAGCCCCAGAGTCGGTCCACCTCGCCTCCTGGCCTGCGGTAGACAAAGGCCTAATCGATGGTGACCTCGACCGCGCGATGGCCGCAGTAATCAGACTTGTCGAACTGGGCAGGAGTGCCCGTGCACGGTCGGGATTCAAGGTCCGCCAACCGCTGCCCGAGGCCCTCATCCGTGTCCAGAGCGATGAGGAACTTTCGGGGGTGAAGCAGCTTGAGGCGCAGGTCTTAGAAGAGCTCAATGTCAAGCGGCTCACCTTCTTAGATCCCACCGCCGACTTCGTAGAGTATACCGTCCGACCGAACCTGCGCAGGATAGGACGCCAGCTAGGCAGGATGATCCCGGCTCTGAAGGCGGCCCTGCAAGAGGTCGACGGGAAGGTCATCGCAGCGAACATCCGCGAGGCGAAACCCACAGTGATAGAGCTCGAGGGTGAACCCTACAGCTTCACAGCGGAGGATTTTCTCCTCGAGGCGAAAAGTCCTGACGGCTTTGCTGCAGTGGAAGATCGCGGATACCTTACGGCGCTGAACACCGAGCTCACGCCCGACTTGGTGCGCGAGGGACAGCTGCGCGACCTCATCCGGCTCATCCAGAATGTGCGTAAGAGCGCCGGATTCGAGGTATCAGACCGCATCGACCTCGGGCTCGTGATCCCAGTCGAACTCCGACCGACGGTCGCGGAGGGAAGGGAGACCCTCCTGTCCGAGGTTCTTGCGGAGGATCTCTCATTCGGGGAGTTGGGGCAGGGCCATAGCGAGAGAGTCGTCTCCGACGGAACGGAGATTACGATCAGCGTACGCAAGAGATGAATCCCTCCCGCTAGACCGATCCCGGGAGGGTTAAAGAACGACCAAGAGGTGCCGCGTCCGGCAGACTAGGGTCGGTTACAATATCTGGGGCACAACTGTGTATCTATACCTTAAAGTGTACTGGTTTCGGACACCCCCCACAGGAGGTGGGAAATGCGCATAGGGATCAATGGCTTCGGTCGCATTGGGCGGCAGATCTTCCGGATCGCCCACGGCCGCGGGCTGAAGGTCGTGATGGTCAACGACCTCACAGACAATGAGACTCTCGCGACACTCCTCAAGTACGATTCGAACTACGGTCCTTTCCCTGGAGCCGTCACCTGTGACGACAACACCATCATCGTCGACGGTCATAAGGTCCGCGCTACGTCGGTAAGAGACCCGGTCAAAATCCCCTGGAAGGAGGCTGGGGTGGACATCGTGGTTGAGTCCACAGGCCTGTTCACGCGACGTGAGCAAGCTGCGATGCACCTCCAAGCCGGGGCACGCAAGGTGCTGATCAGCGCCCCCTCTGCGGATGCAGACTTCGACATCATGATCGGCGTCAATGCATCAGAGTACGACAGGAATGTGGGGGATGTAATCTCCAACGCCTCGTGCACGACAAACTCGCTTGCTGCAGTGATGAGGGTGCTCGATGAGGCCTTTGGCGTCGAACAAGCCATGATGACCACGGTTCATAGCTACACCAACGACCAGAGCATCCTCGACGCCCCCCACAAAGACCTCCGCAGGGCACGCAACGCTGCGTCAAACATCATTCCGACCACGACGGGTGCCGCCAAGGCCGTGGGCAAGGTCCTCCCAAAGCTCCAGGGGGTCTTCGATGGCGTCGCGCTGCGCGTACCGACACCGACGGGCTCTATCTCCGACGTGACCGCTCTCCTCGCGCGTGAGGTCAGCACCGAAGAACTTAACAGGGTGATCAAGGATGCTGCAGAGGGACCGTATCAGGGAGTAATCGAATACACCTCCGATCCCATCGTCTCCTCCGACATCGTCCAGAATCCGGCCTCTGCAATCTTCGACTCACAGCTCACCAAGACCATCGGCAGGATGGCCAAGTTCTTCGTCTGGTACGATAACGAGTGGGGATATGCGACCCGGATGGTGGATGTCCTCGAGATCCTGGGAGAATCCCTCTGAGGCACCTTACGATTCTGAACAGGGCAGTGCCTCAGTGACTGCGCCGGAGCGTAGTTACCGCACTCTCGCCGAGGTCGATCCGGCCGGCAAGTGCGTGCTGGTCCGGGTCGATTTCAACGTTCCGCTCAGTTCGGGAGCAATTAGCGATGACACCAGGCTACGAGCCTCCCTACCGACCCTAGAGCACCTGCTTCAGAGGGATGCCTCCCTAGTGCTCATGAGTCACCTCGGTCGGCCGAAGGGGATGACTCCCGAACTCCGGCTCGCACCCGTCGCGCGTCGCCTAGCGGAGCTTCTCGATCGGGAGGTTCGCTACGTCGAGACCCCGGGACCCGGATCACTCGAGCAAGCGGCCTTCGTCGCCAAAGCTCCGGCCGGAAGCGTCACGCTGCTGGAGAACACCCGGTTCGATGCCCGCGAGTCGTGCAACGACCCGGAACTTGCGCGTATCCTGGCTGGCTACGGGAACCTGTTCGTCAACGATGCCTTTGCAACCGTCCACCGCGCGCACGCCAGCACAGAGGGGATAGCACACCTCCTGCCAGCTGCAGCAGGGCACCTCCTAGTCGCTGAACTAGAGAGTCTGGGCAGACTCCTCAATAACCCCGAGCGTCCCTTTAAGGTCGTCCTAGGAGGTGCTAAGGTCTCAGATAAGATCGCGGTGATCGAGAATCTCCTCCCGCTTGTGGACGAACTCTTCATCGGCGGAGCCATGGCCTTCACCCTCCTCCGTACGCAGGGGGGCAAGGTAGGGAAGTCACTCGTTGAGGAGGACAAGATCGACCTCGCCAGGCACCTCATCGAGCGAGCTCGGGAACAGTCGGTTACCATCCACCTGCCCGCAGATTCGATCTGCGCTGCCAAGGCCGTACCTGGCGTCGCCACCGAGGTACATCCCTCGAATGGAATCCCGATCGGCCTGATGGGCCTCGATGCTGGCCCCGAGGCGGTGGCGACCTTCCGAGCCGGCCTTGCCGACGCCAAGACCGTCTTCTGGAACGGCCCGCTGGGTGTCTTCGAGGTACCGCCATTCGACAGAGCGACCCGGGCTTTAGCGGAGGCTGTAGCCTCACTCGACGGCTTCACCGTCGTGGGTGGCGGTGACAGCGTGGCGGCGGTGAACGCAACAGGCTTCGCCCACCGGATCGGCCACATCTCTACCGGAGGAGGTGCCTCCCTTGAGCTGCTAGAGGGCAAAGTCCTCCCGGGCATCGCGGCGCTCGCACCCTAAAGCGCGCCTTAGCCACTATCAGCCCTGGAGGGAGACGAACGCCTCCAAGAGGGCGGGAACCACCCGGTTCACGTCACCGACGATGCCATAATCCGCAACCTTGAAGATTGGAGCGTCACCATCTCTGTTGACGGCCACGATCACCTTCGACCTGTTCATTCCAGACAGGTGCTGAACCGCTCCCGACACCCCTAGGGCGATGTACAGGGTCGGGGCGACCGACTTGCCGGTCTGCCCCACCTGCTCAGCGTATGGCCGCCAGCCAGCGTCGACCACCGCCCTCGTCGCACCTACCCCCGCACCGAGCAGGTCCGCGAGCGGCTCGACTAGGTCGGAATATCCCTCCGGTCCGCCGACCCCCCGACCGCCTGTCACTACGACATCGGCCTCCTCGAGGGACACCCTGCCCCGTTGGACCTCTGTCCTCTCGCCAACCTCAACCCTCAGGTCGGCAGGACCCAGGGTTACAGAGAACTGCTCGATGGGAGCCCCCCCACCCTGTTCTCCTAGCGGGAACATGTTCGCCTTGACGGAGACGACGATCACCTCACGGTCCGCTCGCACCCTCTCTGTAACCCTCGAGAGGTAGCTCAATCGGGTGGCGAATAGCGACTCCCCATCGACCTCTAGGGAGGTGACCTCCTCAAGGAGGGCGCCCCCCAGCCTCACCGCCACCCGCGGACTGACCGAGAGCCCAGTCCTAGAACCAGCCATGAGCACGATGCGGGATTCCGACCTAACGGCAGCCTCGCAGACGACAGTAGTGAGTGCCTCTGACCGGATGTCGGCCAAGTTAGGCTCCTCGACCAGCAACACCGAATCGACGAAGTGAGAGAGCTCTGCTGCAGCAGCCCCGGCATCCACGCCCACCACCAGACCCGTCACCCGCCCCCCGAGGCACGACTTGAGGCTCGTGGCAACAGCAGCGAGCTCGGCGGCACTCTTCTGGAGGGTCGAACCCTCGTGTTCGGCAACGAGCAGAATCACGAGAGCACCTCAGATCACCTTCGCTTCGTCCCGCAACAGGCGAACCAGACTCTCCGCAGCCTCGACGGGACCCCCCTCGATGACCCGGTTACGGCGCTCCGACACCTGCAACGACTCCTCCACCAATCTGGTCGCCGGGGTAGCCCCCCCGGCATCCTCGAGCGTCATCCTTCGCAGCTCTTTCCTCCTAGCCCTCATAATATTGGGAAGGGTCGGGTAGCGTGGTTCGTTGAGGCCCTGCTGAGTAGTGATCACCGCAGGTAGCGGGAGGACTAGGTCCTCACTCCCCCCGTCAGCGTCGTGACGAACCCTGGCCCTTTCGCCTAAGAGTGTGAGTTGTGTGGTCCAATCGCTGTGCGGCCAGCCTAGGACCTCCGCAAGAGCCGGTCCGAGGGCTGAACTGTCCCAATCGGCCTGCTTGCCACCGACAAATACGAGATCCGCCCCCTCGTCGGCGACTACAGCCCCGAGGACCCGAGCCTGCTCAATGGGATCGATTCGCTCGTCGGTCTCAATAAGGATCGCCCTGTCACTCCCCATGGCGAGAGCCGTTCGGAGGGCCTCCTCGCAGCGCCGATGTCCGAGGGCGACCGCCACAATCTCGAGCTCTTGCCCTGACTCGCGAATCCTCAGTGCCTCTTCCACCCCATACTCATCCATGCCGTCGATCACGAAGGTGGCACCCTCAAGGTCAATCCTGTCGCCGGTGATGTGGAGGCGCGCCTCCGCGTCGGGAACCTGTTTGATAATGGCAACAATTTTCATTCCGAACTCCCTCGGCACCGCCCCACTGGCACCCTCTCTATCGATGTCCGCACCTCTAGCGGCCCCGCTCCCGGTAGATCTGCCTGCTGATGACCACTCTCTGGATCTCGCTCGTCCCTTCATAGATCTCGGTCACCCTCGCATCGCGAAAATAGCGCTCGATGGGAAATTCCTTGCTGTAGCCGTAGCCCCCAAAAACCTGCACCGCTGCGTGCGTGATCCGGGACGCGGCCTCCGACGCGAACAGCTTGGCCATCGATGCCTCTTGCGTAACCCGGTAACCCCGATCCTTAAGCCAAGCGGCGCGGAGGGCGAGAAGCCGAGCAGCCTCGAGCTCGGTCGCCATATCTGCAAGCCTAAATCCGACCCCCTGGAACTCGCGAATAGCTTGACCGAAGGCCCTCCGCTCATCTGCGTAGTGGCAGGCCGCATCAAACGCAGCTCGTGCTATCCCAACCGCCTGAGCCGCAATCCCGATCCTGCCCGCGTCGAGCGAGGCCATGGCGATCACAAACCCCTGGCCCTCGGGACCGAGCAGCGCCTCCTCAGGAAGGAAGCAGGCCTCGAACGTCACAGACGCAGTCACAGCGGCGTGCTGTCCTAGCTTCTCCTCCGGCCTACCGAAGTACATCCCCTCAACGCCCTTCTCCACGATAAAAGCGCTGACTCCGCGAGCACCGGCACTTGGATCAGTCTTGGCCATGACGAGGTAGAACTGGGCCTCTCCCCCGGAAGTGACCCAGGCCTTCGTTCCAGTGAGACGGAACCCCCCCGGCACGCGCTCTGCACGCGTGATCATCGATGCGGCGTCCGAGCCCGCATGCGGCTCACTCAGGCAGAACGATCCGATCCACTCCCCTGTAGCCAGCCTAGGCAGGTAGCGTTCCTGCTGTCTACTGGAGCCGTAGTCTCGCAGCACGGTCTGAGGAAATCCGTTGGTCACGGACATGATAGTCCCGTGGGAAGCGTCAGCAGCGGAGATCTCTTCGAGGAGGACAGCGTAGCTGAGGTGGTCCAGTCCGGCACCCCCGAATCGTCCGGGGGTAAGTATCCCCAGCAATCCCAGTTCGCCCATCTTCCGCAGGGTCTCCCAGGGGAACGAGGGATCCCTATCGAGTTCCGATGCGATGGGAACAATCTCCTTCTGAGCGAACTCCCGCACGTGACGCTGCATGAGCAGGAGTTCCTCAGGTAGTGCAAAATTCACGCCTGCCCGCCTCGCTCTCTACGCATCACGAGTATAACGAGGCCATCCCGAACTCCCTCGTTGGCATCCGTACACCCCACAAAACCGCTATGACCGAATCTCAGGTCGGCCAGTGGTTACATCGCAAGTCGACCCCCCAATTCCCTCAACCCCATCGCCGCAGCAAGGGAATCCAGCGCGACTCACCACCATACTAGACCCTCAAAGCGCGGCACCAAGGTGGCACTATAAACCGTACACGAAGGTGAGTTCGGCAATCCAAACCTCGCTCTAGCCATCTCCAGACGAGGGGTGAGACTCTTCGGCTCCCCGACAAGGGCCCTTGCCACCAGAGGGCAGAAGGCGGCCCCAGAGCTTGGGCCGCTCCACTCGAGTAACCCGCTAGCCTCGCCGACCCCGGCGGAAGGCCTCCTGCAAGGTCGCCCGAAGGCCCGAGGCGTCCTCAAGGCTACCCCCCCTGCGCACCCTGACACGAGCCCGGTCGACCGATGCGACATCGGGTCGTTCAGCTAGCCTGAGACCGAGCATTCGGGCGGCGGATTTGAGATCCGCCGCCACAACGGGGAACTTCTCCCGGAAGGGAGAGCCCACAACGGAGACCAGGACCAACTGGACCTCAACTGTAGTCCTCTTAGGCGTGAGAAACACCTGTTCAAGGTCATAATCGGTAAGCACGATAGCCCTCTAAAGCATCAAGGAGAGGATGGCGCGTCCAGTAACCTCAGACCCAACTCTTGCACCACTGCGCCGCCAATCTTCCTCAGGCAGGGTCCTGGTCAAGCCCGAACGCCTCGTGAACAGCCCTGAGCGCAGCTACAGCGAAGGGATCGGGGATCACGACAGAGATCCTGATCTCGCTGGTCGCGATCATCTCAATGTTAGCTCCCACCGATGAAACGGCCTCAAACATGGTACCTGGGACGCCGGGGGTCGACCCGACGGCGATGCCGACGATGGAAAGCTTGGCGATGTCGCGGTCCGCCCCTGCACTGCCGCCGAGCCGCGGCGAGGCCGCGGAGGGAAAGGTTGCCTATCCCGCGGCCCCCCCCTGCCCGGCCGCCGAGCCGATTGAGAACGGGAGCCACGGTGTCCAGTGCGACTTGCACGTCGCTCTCGCTCACTGTAAACGACATCTGCTGGCGGCTCGTCGTCGCCCCAGGAACCCCCTGGATGATCATGTCGACACTGACACCGGCCGTGCCGAGTGCTGCGAAGAGCTCTGCCGCAACCCCGGGCCTGTCGGGAATCTCTAGGACGTTGATCCGGGCGTGATATCGGTCGAGGGCGACCCCAGTCACAGGCCTGTCCGTCTTCACCTTCTCCTCCATTTCAGTGGTCTCCACGACGGTCCCCGGATTGAAGCTGAACGAGGACTGGACGTGCACCTTGATACCGTAGCGCCTCGCGTACCACACGCTCCTGGGATGGAGGACTGAGGCGCCGAGGGCCGCCATCTCCAGCATCTCCTGATAGTCGATCCGGTCGAGCTTTCTCGCGCTCGGTACGATATGCGGATCGGTGGTATACACCCCTTCCGTATCCGTATACACCTCACAGACGGTGACCCCGAGGGCAGCGGCAACAGCCACGGCGGTGGTATCCGACCCACCCCTCCCGAGAGTGGTGATGTCTCCACCCTCGGTCGACCCCTGGAACCCCGCAATCACCACGACATCGTGATCCTCAAGGGCCCGAAGCAGCGTCCCTGGATTCACCTCAACGATCCGGGCTCTACCATAGCTGCTGTCCGTGAAGATCCCCGCTTGGAGACCGGTGAACGACCTCGAGCAGATCCCCCGCTCATGCAGGGCCATGCATAGCAGCGCTGCCGACTGCTGCTCACCCGAGGCAAGGAGCATATCGAGCTCCCTGGAGGGGGGTCGCGCCGAGACTTCGTGAGCCATGGTTATCAGTCTGTCTGTGGCGTGCCCCATAGCCGAGACGGTCACTGCAACCTTACGGCCCCCGTCGACCTCACGGGAGATACGGGCCGCAACCTTGTGGATACGTTCGATATCGCCTACGCTGGTACCACCATACTTCTGCACGACTAGCTTCGCATCAGTCGGTGCCAAGTCGCCCGATCCCATAGAGTATTGAGAATACCTTCGGCCCCTCCCGTCGTAAAGCGTGCATGGTAAAACAGTCGTCATGAACACCACCGAGACCACGCCATTGCGGGTCGCCATCGTCGGTGCGGGCCCTGCGGGATTCTATGCGGCTGAGGCGCTGCTAAAGGGTCGGGAGCCGGTCGACATCGATCTGATCGACCGACTCCCGACTCCCTACGGTCTCGTACGCTACGGCGTGGCTCCGGATCATCCCAAAATCAAGTCTGTGATCCGACTTTATGAGCGAACGGCTGCGGACCCCAGAGTCCGCTTCCTAGGCAATGTGGAGTACGGTACCGACCTCACGAACGATGACCTTAAGCGCCACTACCATGCGACCATCTACGCCGTAGGCTCTCCATCGGATCGCAGGCTCGGGATCGACGGTGAGGAGCTTCCCGGTTGCCTCTCCGCCACTGAGCTTGTCGCCTGGTACAACGGTCATCCTGACTACGTCGAGCTAAACCCCGACCTCTCCATAAGAGCTGTCGCTGTGATCGGCATGGGCAATGTGGCGGTAGATGTTGCCAGGGTCCTAGCCAAGTCCGCAGATGAGCTGCGGGCGACAGATATCGCCGACCACGCGCTTGAGGCACTCACGTCGAGCCAGGTCGAAGAGGTCTACATGGTCGGGCGTCGCGGGCCAGCCCAAGGCAAGTTCACCACCAAGGAGCTCCGCGAACTCGGGGAGCTTAAGAACGCCGATATCGTGATCGAGCCGAGTCAACTTGAGATAGATGGGGCGAGCCTTGAGTCTATCGCGAACAATGTGGTGGCAAAGCGCAATCTCGACGTCCTCAAGAGCTTCGCCACCCTCGCCAGCAGGGGAAGACCCAGGAGACTTCACCTTATCTTTCTGGCGTCACCCACAGCCATCTTAGGCTGTAATCGGGTCGACGAAATCGAACTGGAGAGGAATCGCCTCGAATTGACTGAGGGGGGCATCCGGGCGGTCGGCACAGGCGAAAGATCCCGACTCCAGGTCGGGATGGCCCTCAAGTCTGTAGGCTACCAAGGATTACCCCTCCCGAAAGTTCCCTTCGACTCCAAACGTCACATCATCCCGAACACCCGCGGACGGGTCCTCGACAGTGTCGGTGGCACGCCTGTGAAGGGCGAGTACGTGGCTGGGTGGATCAAGCGGGGGCCCACAGGCGTGATCGGCACCAACAAGGCCGACGCTCAGGAAACAGTGACGTCCCTGCTCGAGGACGATGTCCGCACCGTTGCGAAAGGGGCCTCGCGACGAGATGCTGTCGAGGCCCTCCTCCAGGAGCGTGGGGTCTGCTTCGTTCAGTTCAAAGACTGGCAGAAGCTCAATGCGTTCGAGATGCGCTGTGGGGAGGATCAGGGCCGACCCCGAATCAAAGTCACCTCAGTGGCCGAGATGCTCGAACGCTGCGAGGTGAACTGATCAGGATTAAGGGCATAGCGAGGGTGCTACACCTCCCCCAGATAGGCCCGCTTCATGCCCTCATTATTTAGCAACTCTAGGGCTGGACCGTGTAGGACCACCTCACCCGTTTGCAGCACGTACCCCCGATCTGCGATCGAGAGGGCAACGTTAGCGTTCTGCTCGACGACAAAGACGCTGGTGCCGCGCTCATTGACCTGCTTGATAATCTCGAAGATCCGTTCGACGAACAGCGGAGCAAGCCCCATAGAGGGCTCGTCCATAAGGATGAGTCTGGGCCTGCTCATGAGCGCCCTGCCCATCGCCAGCATCTGCTGCTCTCCACCTGACATGGTGCCACCGAGTTGCCCAAGCCGCTCGGAGAGTCTCGGGAAAAGCTCGAAGACGTACTCCATGTCCTCCCGAATCCCACCCCGGTCGCTCCGCAGATAGGCACCCATCTCGAGATTCTCGCGAACCGTCATCTTCGGAAAGATGCGCCGATTCTCCGGCACCACAGCCATCCCCTTGGCGATCCTCTCCGCCGTGGCCAGGGTATCTGCCCGACCACCCCGGAAAAAGAGTTCGCCCTCCGAGACCCTCACGATGCCGAGGATGGTCTTCAGCGTGGTCGACTTGCCCGACGCGTTTCCCCCGAGGAGGCAGACCATCTCTCCGGGATAGATCACCATGTCCACCTCATAGAGGATGCGAATCGGGCCGTAATGGGTAGTAACCTTCCGCAGCTCGAGGAGGGGTTCCTGAACTGGGGCGTTCACGCTTCACCCCCCGCCCCGTCCGGCTTCCCCCCCGAGGTGCCCTCTTCTGCCCGCCTCCCAAGATAGGCCTCTACAACCTTGGGATCGTTGACCACGTCCTGGTAAGCCCCCTCTGCGATCTTACGACCGTAGTCGAGGACTACGACGCGGTCGCTGATCTCCCCCACCAAGTTCATCTTGTGTTCGACGAGTAAGATGGTGTAGCCCCCCTCATCTCTCATGCGGCGGATGATCTGGGTAATCTCAGCCGTCTCTTTCGGATTCATCCCCGCCGAAGGTTCATCGAGCAGCAGCAACCGCGCCCCGGTCGCCATGGCGCGGGCGATCTCCGCACGCCGGCGGTTAGCGTAGGAGAGGACGCTCACCGGCTGATACAACCTGAAACTCATGAGCCTCGGGCCGAAGAAGCTCAGCTTCTCGAGGGCTAGATCGTGCATCGCCATCTCCTTGCGTCGGTAACCGCGAGTTCGAAGCACAGCGGAGGGCCAGATCGCCCGGAGCCGGTGGTGCTGAGGGATGAGGACGTTGTCGAGAACCGACAGGTTGGTGAACAGACGCAGATTCTGGAAGGTGCGAGCGACCCCGCGCTCCACGATCCGATTCGGGCTCAATCCGACGAGCGAGCGCCCCTCGAAACGAACCTCTCCCGAGTCGGGCCGGTAGACGCCGGTAATGAGGTTGAAGAGGGTGGTCTTGCCCGCACCGTTGGGCCCGATCACAGCGACGATCTCCCCCTCATTGAGGTCGATAGAGAGGTCACCAATGGCCTGGATCCCACCGAAGTTCTTGGTGACATTCCTGATCTCAAGCATCGCCATCGGCCCCCTCTCCGGTACCGGCCTCGGCCTTCCCTCCAGCTACCTCGAGCCTCCTAGTGAGGTCGGGGTTTGTCAGCCAAGCATCCTGGGCACGCTCTTCATCTGTAGGACGGTCCCGCCGCTCGCGGAAGAGCCAAGCCCAACTGAACTCCGCCCGTCCCGTGACTCCCTCCGGCCGGAAAACCATGATGACGACTAGAAGCACAGAGAGGAAGATAGCCCTCATGCCAAAGCCCCGAAACGCCCCAGCGATAAAGCCCGGATCGACGAGGCTGATCACCAGAGCGAGGAGGCCAACCCCTACAAAGACGAAGATCCCCGCATGTACGCGGGGTCTGAGCCTCCGCGTCAGCCTGTAGACAAAGAGTCCCGCAGCCGCGATAAATAGAGCGACAGCCAAGATGAGGAGCCAAGTAGCCACGCTGTAGCTCTGCTCGAGTGGATCGCCGTACTGGCGGATAAACACAACGAGGGCAGTGCCCAAGAGCACACCCGTGATCGATCCTGTGCCCCCAGCTGAAAGCGCAACTAAGAAGAAGAAGGTCAGTTGGAATAGGAAGAAGTCGAGGCGCACCCCGCCCAGCCACGACACCCAGAGCCCGCCAGCGATTCCAGCGAAGAAGGCAGAGAAGACGAAGCCGAGGACCTTGTGGTAGGCCAGGTTTATGCCCATAGCCTCCGCAGCGACCTCGTCCTCGCGGATCCCCTCCATAGCCCGACCATAAGAGGAGTATTTGAGCCGGGCAAGGACAAAGACAGTTAGGACGAGAAAGCCAAAGGTCCAGAGAGCACCCTTGCCGAACTCCTGAGGCAATCCTGGGAAACCGAGGGCCCCATTGGTCAGCGGCGAGAAGAGTCGTGTCGAGGCCGACAATCGGATGATTTCGCCAAAGCCGAAGGTCACGATAGCGAGGTAATCTCCTCGTAGCCGCAGGCTCGGGATGCCGACGAGCATCCCGGCGAAGGCGGCAGCAAAGCCCCCCAATAGCACGGCGATAAGGAACCGAACCCAGAGGGTCTCAGGTGTCGTAAGGAAGTCGAGTCCGAGGGCGCTCAGGCCGTTGCTGACGCTTAGCCCAAGGGTCCCCTCGGTCATCTGGCTCCGGGCGCTTAAGAGGATCCTGCTACGAGCCTGCTCGGAGAGGATCAGGAGGCCTGTGGTGTAGCCACCGATCAACATAAAGCCGTGGTGACCGAGGGAGAGGATCCCCAGGGTACCGTTGATCAAATTGAGGCTTACCGCGGCGACCCCCCAGATTGCGAACAGCGTGAGGGCACCTCTGAACTTCACAATCCCTCGGATCGGATCGTCGGCTGCAGCGAGCCTATCGACCAGGAACATAAAAGCGGCCAGCACTGCGAGACCAGCGAGGGTCAGCAAGGCGTTCCTCAGCCGATTCTCACCCAACATCAGACCTTCTCCGACAGATCCTCACCCACAATTCCGCTAGGCCGGATCAATAGGACCAAGATCAGCAGGATGAAGGCAAAGGTATCCTTGAACTCCGTGATTCCCAGGAAATTGGGTGTACGTGGGAAGATCGCGGTGAGGAAGTTTTCGCTGAAGCCGATGATCATCGCGCCGATGACGGCACCGGGTAGGCTCCCGATGCCACCGATGACAGCGGCGGCGAACGCTTTGATGCCGGGCAGGATCCCCATGATGGCGGGTTGGTTGAGACTCCCGAAGTTCAGGCCCCACATCGCGCCGCCCGCGGCCGCCAGCATGGAGCCGAGCAGAAACGTCGTAGCGATAACCCGATTGACGCTAACACCCATCATTTGGGCTGTCTCTGCGTCCTGGGCGGACGCCCGCATCGCCTTACCGAGCCGTGTACGGTTCACGAACAGGGTGAGGATCACCACGAGCAGCATCGTCACTACCGGGATCGTCACTAGGAGCCAGTTGGTCCGCACCGTACCCCCGAGGATCTCGAAGCTCAGCGCGTTATTGATGTTCGTCTCAGGGCGGAACGGGGTCTGGCGGTTGCTAAGGGTGAGGAGACCAAAGTTCTGAAGAAAGAACGAGACCGCGATAGCCGTGATGAGCAACGAATTCCGTGGAGCTTTCCTCAGCGGTACATAGGCGACCCGGTCGATAAAGACGCCCAGCACTCCGGTCAAGAGCATGCTGAACACGAGGGCGAGGATGAGGTTTGCTGTCACAGTGCTCAAAACGACGGTCGCTACGGAAAAAACGACGGCGCCTCCCAAGAGCACAATGGGATCCCTGAGCCTCCCTCGCCAGAACTCGAGGATCCGCATGAAACCAAACGCGATGGCGAGGCCGTAAAGAGCAGCGATAGGCCACGAGTAGGGGGTCAATGTGAAGAGGAAGTAGGTCAAGAAGGCTCCGACCATGAACACCTCGCCGTGGGCAAAGTTGATGAGGCGGATGATGCCGTACACCATGGTGTAGCCTAGGGCAATAAGGGCGTAGAGACTGCCGAGCTTGACAGACTCAATAAAGGCCCGCGTGAAAAAGGCAGCGTCGAAACGATCGTAGGCAGTTCCCAGATAGACGATTCTGGCGATCACGAGGACGACCACACCGAGCACTATTGCCCAAGGCAACCAGCGCCGATTTCCTGCGCGACGTTCAGTTACTGCGGCCACTCACCTCACCCCGCGTTCGGCAGTAGAGCCCTCACCGCCCTCGAGCCCGATCTCTGGGCATCTTACCCTAAGGGCCGACCGAAATCCTGCAGAAGCCAAGAAGAATGGGCGGGGTGCCCCCGCCCATACCGAATACCGAACCCAGAGAACTACTCTCCAGTGCCGATACCGAACTTCGCAATCTTGTCCCATCCCCGCTCGTTGTCGGCAGGGACGACGTATTCGAAGAACCCGATGGTACGGTCGGAGGGAGTTCCATCCGTCCCTGCATAGGTGATCTCACCGGAGACACCGGGGAACCCCACCAGCGCAGCGAGCTGATCGCGGATGTCAGCAACCGAAGCCATATCGCCGGCAAGGTCGACCGCCTCGGCGATGACGTTAAGGCTATCGGCACCCGCCAGCGTGAAACCATTGAAATCTGCCGCATCTGGGAAGGCCATATTGAAGAATGACCTGAAGTCCTGGGCGCGCTGAGCCGCCTCGCCACTGAGGATCTCGGCCCCTCCGAAGCCCGTGAACAGGTAGCCGTTGAACGCCTCTCCTCCCGCATCCGGGCACTGCGAATCATCGCTGGCGTCGGCACCCAATAGCTGCGTGTCAAGGCCCGCACCCCTCAGGGCGGGAACGAGTGTGGCACCCTCAGCACAGAAGCCAGAGTTGTAGATGATGTCCGCGTCAACCCCAAGAATATCGTTGATCTGCGCGTTAAAGTCCGCAGTGTTAGCTACGTAGTCGACCACCTGAGTCGTACCACCGAGGGCTTCAAACTCCTCGACAAAGAAGCCTGCGAGACCGAAGCTATAGTCGTCGTCCTGCTGCCGGAAGACGATAGCGTTGCTGGCGCCGAGGTCGTTGAAAGCGTAGCGGGCAGCAACCTTGCCCTGGAAGTCATCGGTGTAGGCCATACGGAAGATGTAATCACCGATCTGGGTCGTCGCCGGGTTGGTCGAGCTGGTCGAGATCATGATGACCTCAGCCTCTTGCAACACCTCGGCAGCGGGGATCGACATGCTGGAACTGATAGCCCCGAGGACGGCGACTACCCCCTCATCCACGAATCGGTTAGCGCAGGCGACCGAACCCTCCACGGTGGTAGCGTTGTCGCAGACCGAGAGCTCGATATCGGTGTCGAGCTGCGCCAGGGCTGCTTCGATTCCCTGCAATGTCGAAATCCCGATCGTGGCGAAGCGCCCAGAGAGCTCCAAGTTGACCCCTACAGTCACCTGCGCCATTGCAGAACTGAAGAGGGCGAGTACGAGGATGACAAGAAACCTTTTCATGCTGAACCTCCTGAATATGGTTCTCTTGCGATTAGAGCCCTTCTCTTAACGTCAGGAACATTATTGCGCCTCCATTAGAAGATTGTCAACGCGACCCCGCACGACCTCGCCCCTCGTTGACCTGCTAAGTGACTCGCGCTGCTTGACAACAGTCCCCGGTAACTGCATATCAACCGCTTTAGGGGTTGAGGATGACGCCCCCTCGCTGCAACATCCCATCGTCGGTCCAACGACCTCGGGACAACTCGGGCTAGCTGATCGCCGTCGTTAGTGGCACCTTCGCCACAACTGGATCCAAGAGCTACCCCGAACTTGTGGGCTCTCCCCCGGTATAGGCAAGCGCCATCTGGGTCCGGCCTTAGCAAAGGGTGTATCACCTTACCTGATAGATCTCGGCACAGCATTATTTCCTCAAGATTTCCGTGCAAGGCGACAAGCGGGTTGCACGGGGTTGGGTCTCCGCTAGCGTGATATAATCGCAGCCGCAAATCCAACTGAACCGCTTTGGGAGGCGACATGCGAAAATTCATCCTGCTGGCGGCGGCGCTCCTCTTCGGTACTGCGCTCGCACAAGACTACGTCATGGGCATCGTGTTCGATGCTGGTGGCAAGTTCGACGGCTCGTTCAACGAAGGCACCTGGCGGGGCATGGTCCGCGCCATCGAGGCTCTGGAGGCGGACTTCGAGATCGATCTGATCGAGTTCGAGGGCACCCCCGACACCTCTGCCGAAGGGCACCGGCGCATTGCCAGCGAGGGGGCGGAGCTGATCGTAGGACCGGGCTTTGCACAGGCGGACGGAATCAGCGCCGTGTCGAGCGAGTTCCCCGACACCAACTGGGTAATCATCGACGGCGTGGTTGACAGTCCCAATGTTCGCAGCGTGCTGTTTAAGGAGCACGAGGGGAGTTTCCTGGTCGGTTACATCGCTGGAACACTCACCCAGACGGGAACTGTCGGCTTCGTCGGGGGGATGGATATCCCGCTGATCCGTAAGTTCAACCTCGGCTACGAGGAGGGAGTGCGTGCTGCCTGCTCAGATTGCACCGTGGTCAGTAACTACGTCGGCGTGACCCCGGCGGCCTGGAACGATCCCGCCCGGGCAAAAGAACTCGCCACCGCCCAACGCGCCCAGGGCACAGACATTATCTACGCCGCCGCCGGGGCGTCAGGCAACGGCGTCATCGACTTCGTGAACGAGGAGATGTGCTATACCCCCACCGGCGACCTCCGCTCCAGCCCGCTCGCCGAGACCCTCGCAAATATCAACGTGAGTAGCGCCTACACCGAACGCTGCGGGGCGAGTGACCAGCCGCTGTTTTTCATCGGAGTCGACTCTAATCAGAATTTCCGGGGCGACACTGACAGCGATCCCTCAACGCTGAACCACGGCCTCACAAGCATGCTCAAGCGGGTCGATGTCGCCTCGGCGAACGCGGTCATGGACATCGTCAATGAGGAGTTCAGGCCGGGCTTCGAGATCCTCGGCCTCGCCGAGGAGGGCGTGGGCTACGCCGTCGACGAGTACAATGAAGCCCTGATCCCTATGGAACTCCTATATGCCCTTGGCGAAATCACTACTCAGATCATTGAAGGTGACCTCATCGTTACCGACTTTACAGCCCAGTAGGACTCATAGGCCCACGAAGGGCCTGAAGGACTGGAAGGTGTGTGGCCCCCGCCCCAAGGCGGGGGCCCCGCTCTATCCGGGCAAAAGTCTATGATGCTACAATGGGATTTTGCAGGGCGGGGTGTCTGATCGCGGTGGCCTATAGAGGGCCGCTGAGGAAAGTCCGGGCTCCGCAGGGCAGGGTGCCAGCTAACAGCTGGGCGCGTAAGGCGACGGCACGTGCAACAGAAAGCAGACCGCCGGTCGGAAGCCTGCAGGCGCCGAATCGGTAAGGGTGAAACGGTGCGGTAAGAGCGCACCAGTGCCGGTGGAGACAGCGGCAGCTAGGTAAACCCCACCCGGTGCAAGGTCCGAATCGGAGAGAGAGTCGGCCCGGCTCGATTGTATCTCCAAAGCGACCGCTTGAGACCTGTGGCGACGCAGGTCCCAGATAGATGATCAGAGCCCACGGTGTGGGTCCAGAATCCGGCTTACAGCCCCGCCTGCGACGGGCGGTTCCCGGCGGGAACCGCCCGTCTGTCATTACCCCCCTACTATACCTAGCCGGAGACCCGAACTCCAGCCCACTTCCTGAAGGTCAAAACCCTAGTGAAATCGCAGCTGTAGTGGGTCATAAGTGGGAAAGAGGATCTAGAAAGTTCAGAAATTTGGGAGATAGTGGGAGATAGTGGTAGATAGTGGTAGAATTGTGTTACACTTCCCCTCAGAGGGAAAGGCCGAGCGCGACGGCCCAAACATCGGCTGACACGCCACCAGAGTTCGCTCGGGCAAATGATCACAGGTGGGGAGACAGTGGGAAATGCCATTTGGCGAGTTCCAGTACTCAGTCGACGATAAGGGAAGGGTGATCATTCCCCCACCGTTCCGCGACTTCGTCGATGACGGCATGGTGGTTACGCGCGGCATGGAGGGGTGCCTCTACATCTTCCCCCTTACCTCCTGGAGGCGAATCGAGGAGCGCCTCACCGATCTCCCACTGACCGACTATGACGCCCGCAACTTCGTCCGCTTTTTCTACTCTGGAGCGGCTAAGGCTAAGATCGACGCCGCAGGCAGGATTACCATTCCAGCAACCCTACGGATGTTCGCCGAGGTCAGGGAGCAGGTGATGATCGCCGGCGCCCCCAATCGCCTTGAGGTGTGGAATGAGTCCCGCTGGCTAAGCAATCTCGCTGAGGTGCAGAGCCAGCCACCGGCCCCAGAACTGCTCCGGGAGTTGGTCGGATGACGCACATCCCCGTCTTGCTTGCCGAGTCGGTCAAGCACCTCCGGGTCAGTCCGGGAGCTTGGTACGTCGATGCCACCTTCGGGACCGGGGGTCACACCGCGGCCATCCTTGAGCACGGGGGACGTGTGCTGGCCCTCGATCAGGATCCCATGGCTGAGCAACACGCTGAGGCCTTCGCTGGCGACGACTTCCACTTCGAATGCCGCAACTTCCGGGACCTAGCCGAGGTGCTGATGACTACGGGCGTCACCCAGGTGCGCGGCGTCCTCTTCGATCTGGGCGTCTCCAGCATACAGCTCGACTGTGGTGACCGAGGTTTCTCCTACCGGAACGACGGGCCACTGAATATGCGAATGGACGGTTCCAGACCGGGTGCTGCCGAGCTAGTGAACAACGCCACCGAGAACGAACTCGCCGAGGCCATATACCGCTTCGGGGAAGATCGCTACAGTCGCCGGATCGCCCGGGCCATCGTGGCTGTCCGCAAATCACGTCCGATCGAGACTACTCAGGAACTCGGAGCTGTTATTGAGCGGGCCTACCCACCTGGCAGGCGCAGAAGCCATCCAGCGAGGCGTACCTTCCAGGCACTTCGTATCGTCGTGAATGACGAATTGGGAGCGCTCCAGGCGGGACTAGTGGCTGCGGAGACTGCCCTCGTAGCGGAGGGTAGGCTCGTGGCTCTCAGTTATCACTCCCTAGAGGACCGGCTGGTGAAACGCTTCCTGCGAGGGAGCCGCCGCTTAGTAGCCCTCACCAAACACCCGCTGACCCCTTCTCCAGAGGAGGAGGTGGCGAACCCGCGCTCGCGAAGCGCGAAGCTCCGGGCCGGCGTGAAGGTCACAGCGTGAGACGGGTGGAGTTTAAGTTGAGCCTCGTCTACGCAGTGCTGCTGATAGTACTCGCCTACGCCGGGACCGTAAACCAGGGGCTGCTTCGACGCCACGCCGACCTAGCCCAGAGAGCGTACGAACTCGCCGACTCCATCGCCGAACTGCGGACGGAGACTGCCTCCGTCAGATCGCCGGAGGCGATCAACAGTTGGGCAGTCGGCATGGGAATGATCCCCACCACCGAGATTGAGAACACCAGCTATATTTCGCCAACCCTCGCCCCTGCCCCCACACCGGAGGCTACGGGACTCGAGGTGAGGTCGCTATGGCGCTAACCCCAGAACACAACAAGGAGCTTAGACTCTCCCGTCGGCCCCTGCTCGCCCTCTGCCTGACAGCGCCCCTGATCCTCGCTCTCACCGGCTTCTGCCTAAACCTCCAGAGGGGTCCGGCGTGGCCCTTGCCAGTGACCCTCCCCATCCAACGCGGGCCGATCCTGGCTAGCGAGGGCACGGTCTTGGCGGAGGGTGACGCCGCCTCGAGACGCTACCCTCAGGGCCACCTCGCCGCCAACGTCGTCGGGTTCAGCGGTGCTCTCCAGCCGGACGGCCGTTACGGCCTCGAGGGTCTCGAGTACAGCCTCGACGCGAGGCTGCAGTTGGGTGAGACGGTGCGGGTCACGATCGATCCTGTCCTCCAAGCGGCGGCGGAGAGACACCTCTCCGCCGCCGCACGGGAATATGAGGCCGCGAGTGGGTCCGTGGTAATCTTAGAGGCTGGCAGTGGCCGCATCCTAGCGGCGGCAAGCTTCCCAACCTACAATCCTGCAGACGACCGGAGCGCGCGCGAACCGGAACAGCTTGCCAACCGGGTCTTTATGGAGGCTTATGAACCGGGTTCGGTGATAAAACCGTTCGTGATCGCCGCACTCCTCGAGGAGCATCGGCTCTCCACCAGTGAGATCGTGCCCGCCGAGATGAGCCTGACGGTAGGAGACCAGACCTTCCACGACGTCAGCTGGCACGACCCGGTGCTGTCGGTCCCTGACATCCTCCGCTACTCGAGCAACAGCGCCATGATCCACCTAGCAGAGCGACTCGACTCTGCTGAACTCCACAGTTGGCTCGCAGAATTCGGATTCGGCCAAGACCTGCCTGTGGAGGGCACCTACACCCGTTCCGGAGTGCTTAACGCCTGGGAGGACTGGGTCCCACAGGACCACGCCTCGGTCACGATCGGTCAGTCTGTCTCCACCACCGTTCTGCAACTCGCCGTAGCCTACAGCATCTTCACAAACCGGGGCTTCCTGATCCTCCCGCGGCTGCTTGAGGTTGCTGAGGAGCACCAGCCGAGGAGGGTACTCTCCCCCACGGTAGCCGAAGCCATGAAGTCGATGCTGGTCTACACGGTCGAGGAGAGCGGGCTACGAGACTTCCGCCTACTCAACATCCGAATCGCCGGGAAGACGGGCACGGCCGATATCTTCGATCACGAGGTGGGCCGCTACCTCGAAAGCGCCTACGCGCTCACCTTCGCTGGGATATTCCCCGCAGAAGCACCCAGGATTACTATGGTGGTCTCCCTGCAAAGACCTAAAGAGGGGAGTACGAGCATGGCCGTCGCCGCACCCCTATTCCGGGATATCGGGAGCGAGGTAGCGGCCCACTTAGGGATCACCCCAGGACCAGAGGCACTGGCCAAGCAATGACGATATTTACACGCATGGTATATATTATAGGTATAATGAGTAAGTTACATATCTCACTTATGATCGGCGGACTATGAGTCGGAGTTTGCGCGACCTCTCTTCCCACCTATCCAGCGGACAAACCCTGACCGGGGTCGCTTTCAATAGCATGAGAGTCGAGCCCGGCTATGCCTTCTTCGCCCTCCCTGGTGCCGCGACACACGGCATTCACTATGCCGACGAAGCCCTTTCCCAAGGGGCTTTACTGGTGATCTCGGACCGCCCACACCCGCAGGGAGTCCTGGTTTCCGACCCTGCCGCACTCCTCATCAAGTTCGGCTCTAGTGCGCGCAACAGCTGGTCAGCACCGGTCATCGGAATCACTGGGTCGGTCGGCAAAACCACCACGAAGGACCTGCTCGCCGCCGCCCTCTCATGCCCCTCGAGTCCCGGAAACCGCAATACCACCCTGGCCCTCGCCGCCGAGATGATCAATCTTGCCGAGGCGGGGAAGAGTACGGAGCCGCTTGTCCTTGAACTCGGAATCGACCAGATCGGGGAGATGGCGGCGCTCGTCGAACTAGTGCGGCCAAGCCATGGTCTCGTTACTTCGATCGCGGAGAGTCACCTAGATGGTCTCGGCGACCTCGCCACCGTCGCCCGGGAGAAGGCGAAGCTCCTCGAGGCCGCTACCCACTCCTATGCGGACGTCGCAGCAGTCGACCACCTTCGACCCGAACTCCGCACAAGGGTGACCACCTACGGTCTTAAGGGAGAGGGGGCGGATGCGGAGGCAGATCTCTCAGCGGAGCCAGCCGGAGCGCCGGTGCTTAAGGTGGCGGGAACGACCTTCCGCCTCCCGGGCGTGGGCCGAAGTGTGGCTCGGAACGCCGCAGGCGCCCTCGCGCTGGCCACCGACCTCGGCGTAGCACCAGAACTGGCCGCCTCCAGGATGACCCATGTGGCCCCGGCAGCCGGTAGACTCCAACTCCATGCGATCAAAGGGACCACCCTGATCGACGACAGCTACAATAGCAACCCCACCTCCCTGGCAGCGGCCTTCGAGGTGCTCCTCGCTTCCCCCCGGCCACAGACAGCGATCTTAGGAGACATGCTAGAGCTCGGCGACCGCGCAGACGAGCTCCATCTCGCCTTCAGCCCCTTGGCCATGCAGGTCAACCGCCTAGTGACCGTGGGCGAGCGGGCCGGGCTGATCGCGCCCGAGCATGGTGAGGCGCTGCGCCTTGCCGACGCTCCCGAAGCTGTGGCCTCCCTCGGGCAGTTGCGGCTCGAGGGGACCCTCTTAGTGAAGGGCTCGCGCGGCATGCGCCTCGACCTCGTGACCGAGGCCCTCTTGCGGTCCGGGGGACGCTCGTGACCCTGCCGCTGGCAGCCGTTCTGGGATGGCTCTTCACCGGAGGATTGCTCGCGCTTTCCCGCCGGCGCAACTGGGGCAAGGCGATCCGGGCCAAGGGCCCGGAGGGTCACAAGGTAAAGGAGGGAACCCCGACCTTAGGGGGGGTGGCCTTCCTCGCTGCTGCCGTCGGCTGCTGGGCCCTTATAGGCCCCCACAGCCTCGAAAGTGCGGTGGTAGTCGCACTGGTGCTGGCGAGCAGCCTTCTCGGCCTGCTCGACGACCTCCTCGCACTCCGCAGACGCGGGGGTGAGACCACCGGCCTGTTAGCCCGCTACCGCCTGCCGATCCAGGGGGTCTTAGGTCTTGCCTTTGCGTTCTTCGCCGTCAGACAGGGTCTGGGACCGATCGGGATCTCCACTTTGGATACCCCTCTCCTAGCCCTTATTGTGGTGGGAACGATCAACGGCTTTAATTTCACCGACGGCCTCGACGGCCTCGCGGCTGGCGTCGCAGCGATCGTGCTCCTTGCCTTCTTGGCAGCGCCCTTTGTGGCACCTCTGCTAGGTGCTCTACTCGGTTTTCTCTGGTTCAACGCCTTCCCCGCACGGATCTTCATGGGGGGCGTCGGCTCCGAGGCACTCGGTGCGGCGGTGGCCAGCATCGCCATCTTAGAAGGCATGGTCTGGTATCTACCGCTCGTAGCGCTCATCCCCGTCCTTGAGGTCCTCTCCGTGATCGTCCAGGTAAGCTACTTCCGGATCACGGGCGGTAGGCGGCTTCTGAGGATGAGTCCCCTCCACCACCACTTCGAACTGAGTGGCTGGAGCGAACAGCGGGTCGTGACCCGCTTCTGGATCGTGACCGCACTCGCCGTGGCCGCAGCGGCCTGGCTTAAGGGAACAGCCTCGTGAGGGCGACCTGGTGAGGGTGCTGGTCTACGGACTTGGCCGTAGCGGTCTGGCAGCGGGTCTCCTGGCAGCCAGCCAGGGGAATCGGGTCGCCTTCTTCGATCAGCGAGATGAGGGAGAAGATATTGACAGGGCCCTTGCTGAGGGATGGGAGAGGCCCCCCGAACCCACTCGCTGGGCGGCTGACCTCTGCATCGCCGCACCTGGAGTGCCCATCAATCACCCCGACCTCGTAGCCCTCCGGGGGACCGGAGTGGAGACTATCGGCGAGGTCGAGTGGGTCTACCGGAGTGTCCGGGTACCGATCATCGGGATCACCGGCACTGCGGGCAAGAGCACGGTAACAGCCTGGACAACCCATATCCTGAGACAGGCGGGGCACCCGGCGGGGGCCGGCGGAAATATCGACCCGCCGCTCTGTAGCGTCGCGTCGGCGGGAACCCCGCTTATTGCAGAGCTTTCCTCGTTCCAACTCGAGCGCTGCCCTACTCTGCGACCTAAGGTCGCTGCGGTCCTGAACTTAGGTGAGGA
Source organism: Truepera sp. bin119 (assembly GCA_002239005.1). Lineage (GTDB taxonomy): Bacteria > Deinococcota > Deinococci > Deinococcales > Trueperaceae > MPNL01. Next base: position 85,600 of record MPNL01000003.1, on the reverse strand, counting down.
TCACCTCGACCGGCACGGAAGCCTAGAAGCGTACCAGGCGGCGAAGCGCAACGCGGTCGCGAATCAGGGGGCTGGTGACACCATGGTGATCGCAGCCAGCGACCAGACCCTGGCAGAATGGGCGTATGACTCGGGGGCACGGGTCCTGCACTTCGGTACTGACCGCTCCTGCGATGGGAAGCTCATCGGTGGGAGGCTCGTCATCGCCGACAGGGAGGTCTGTAATCAGGACGAACTCTCTGTTGCAGGAGAGCACAACCGAACCAACGCCTTAGCGGCGGCGCTTATCGCCTACGCTTACGGCCTGCCCCCGGCAGCCCTCGAGGAGGGCCTACGGACCTTCGCAGGCCTCCCCGGGAGGTTCCGCCGCGAGGGTGTGATAGGGGGGGTCGAGATTATAAGCGACTCCTACGCGACACGGCCGCTCTCAGTCCGAGTGGCCCTCGAGTCCTGTCGGAAACCTGTGGTGTGGATCGGTGGTGGGAAGGACAAGGGAGCCTCCTTCAACGACTTAGCGGGGTTGGTTCGCGAGCGGGTAACCCTGTTCATCGGGGTCGGTGCCTCCGGCCGGGATCTCGCCGACTCCATAGGGCGCTGGGTTTGCTCGACTGCCTGCACCGAGGCCAGCGGCCGCGAGGCACTCCGCTGCGCCCTCGCGACCGGCCTCGAGCACTTAGGAGCAGGAGGAGAAGGGAGTGGCACGGTGCTACTAGCACCGATGGCCGCCTCATTCGATCAGTTTAGGGATTACCGGCATCGGGCAGAGATCTTCGCGACCCTGGTGCGCGAGGAGGAGGAGCGGTGGACCGCTACCTGTTAACTATCCAGATCGTGTTAGGTGCCTTCGGTGTCCTCGCCGTGGCAACAGGCCGACCCGAACTGGGGCTGGAGCAGGCCGCCAGGGTCGTTTTGGGACTGCTAGCTACAATCGTCGTAGCGCGAATCCCCGCGATTCAGATCATAAAGATCTCGCCTTATGCCTACATCCTTACACTCTTCCTCCTCCTCGCAGTCATCTTCTTCGGCAACTCTCCAATAGGAAGTGAGAGTAAACGGTGGCTCTCAATCGGAGAATCGACCTTCCAACCGTCTGAGTTCATGAAGGTAGCGATCATCGCCTACCTCGCAGCCTTCTTCTACAACCATCTCGGGGACTGGCAGATCTGGAGGCCGATGGTGGTGGTCGGCTCCGCGGCAGGACTCATCGTGGCACAACCCGACATCAGCACTGCAGTGTTCCTCTTCGCCCTCGCCCTCGCAATCATGCTGGCGGCCGGAACCCCGATGGCAAGACTCGTAAGCATCAGCATCGCCGCCGCCCTGATCGCCCTGTTGCTCGCTGGCTCGTACCTCAGTCAGTTCAACTACATAGGCAATCGCGTCGTGGGGTTCGTGGACTTTGTGACCGAGAGGGAGCACACCGACTCCTTAAGCTTTCAGAGCGTCATGGCCCAAAGAACCCTGCAACGCGCTGGCTTCTTAGGGATCGGACCGGGTCACCTGACTCGCGTGCCTGAATCGTGGACCGACATGGTGGCCGTGAATATCGCTCAAGCGCTCGGTCTAACTGGAATCGCCACGATCACCACGCTCTTCATCCTCTTCGCCGTCCGGGGACTACAGATCTCATCGCGCCTCTCAGGTCCCAGCAGCATCTTGGCAGTTGGGGCGACCGCCTACATCTGTGGTCAGGCGGGGTTGAACCTGCTCGTCTCCGCTGGTCTCGTCCCAGTAACCGGGATCTCACTGCCATTCGTAAGCTATGGGCTCAACAGTTTGATCTCGGTCTCGGTCGCGGCGGGATTCCTCCACAGCGGGTTCCGCGCCCTCCCCAAGGAGCCTTTGGGATGAGAACTGTTATCTTCGCCACCGGGGGCAGCGGTGGGCACATCTACCCTGCACTCGCCGTCGCTGAGGCGGGCAGGGATCGTGGCGAGGAGGTGGCTTTCCTCGGTCAGTCGGGAGGCCTAGAGGAGGAGGTGATCTCCAGGGCTGGATTCCGGTTTCACGGCGTCCGCGCAGGCAAGTGGGATAGGGGTCGACCCAACCCGAGGCAAGCGCTGTCCGCCGCCACTGGAGTGATCCAGGCTGTCTGGAGCCTGCGCATAATGCGTGCCGAACTGGTGGTCGGGTTCGGAGGCTTCGCCAGCTTCCCCGGTTGTGCAGCAGCCACCCTCCTAAGGATTCCCCTCGTCCTTCACGAGGGCAACGCTTTCCCAGGTAGGGTCACTCGCTGGTTTGCTACTAGGGCGAGAGCGGTTGTGGGCGCCCAGCCCGAGGTGGTGACCCATCTGCCCAAGTCGGTTCGGCAACACTGTTTCGTGCAACTACCGCAACCGGTCCGCGAGCGGAGGGTGGTGAGACCGAAGGCCCGCGCTGACCTCGGTCTCCCTGCGGATGGGCCCGTCACTCTCGTCATGGGAGGCTCGCAGGGTTCGATGACCTTAAACCGGATCGTGCCGGAGGCCTATCGGCAACTGAAGCGCGCCACCGCTGTGCTCCACAGCACGGGAACCCGGTGGCACCGCACCGTGTCCGAACGTGTGAGCGATCTCGCAGGCTACCGGGCACTGCCCTACATCGATGCCACCCTCGCCTGGTCGGCCTCGGATCTGGGCATCACTCGCTCTGGAGTCAGCACCCTCGCCGAGGCCGCCTATCACGGGGTACCGCTGATCATGGTGCCGCTACCCTCCTCAGCCGAACAGCACCAACTCCATAACGCCCGTGCAGTTGAGAGCGCGGGTGGGGGAACGGTGGTGGAGGAGGCGGACCTCAAAACGCTTGCGGAGACGTGGGATCGGTCGCTCGAACCGTCAGAACTTCTGCGGGCGGGGGAAGCTGCTTGGTCCCGGTCGTCTGAGGGGGCAGCCTTACGAATCTGGGACCTCCTCGACCGGGTACGTGCGGGAGCCGAGGTGGCCTCATGACCGACCGACCGCACCTGCACTTCATGGGGGTAGGCGGCGTCAGCATGAGTGGGCTCGCCCGCTGGTACCTCCGCGAGGGGTACCAAGTGAGCGGCTGCGACAGCGCGCAAAGCCCCACGGTGCAGCGGCTAAGGTCTCTGGGCATCCCGGTCCACCAGGGGCACCACCCCGACCACTTGACCCCGGGCACGGTGTTGGTCAAGAGCATGGCGGTTCCCGAGTCTCAGCCAGAGGTCGGGCGGGCCTCTGAGCTCGGCCTTGAGGTCCGAAGCCGAATCGACCTCCTTAGGGACCTCTTCCAGAAGAGGCGAGCGGTGGCAATCACCGGGAGTCACGGGAAGAGCACCACCACAGGAATGATCGCCACCATCTTTGTCAGACTCGGACTCGATCCCTCTGTGCAGCTGGGTGCAGACCTCCAGCTCATCGGCGGCAACATGCGCTACGGAAAAGGCCCGACTCTGGTAGCAGAGGTGGATGAATCCGACCCCGGCTTTGCCCTGTTGCCAGCCCACCTAGCGGTCATTACCAATCTAGAGGACGACCATGTGGCAGGAGGCTACGATGAGCGGCGCAACTACCACGCCAGCTTAGAGGATCTCTTACAGGGTGCCCAAGCCTTTGCCGCTAAAGCTGAGGACCTCGTCTACAGCGCAGACTGGGCCCACACGGTAAAGCTTTTTGCCGCCGTAGCGGGTGCCTCGACCTTCGGGCTCTCCCATGGGGCCGACTACCAGATAACCGACCTCGTCCTAGAGGCGGCGGGGAGCCGCTTCGACCTCAACCCGGTCTCGGGTCGCCCCCAACCGGTGCGCCTGAGCGTACCCGGTCGGCATAACGCTCTCAACGCCGCAGCGGCGCTCGCCGTCGCCGACCGGATGGGCCTCGATCTTTCGGAGGCAGCGGCGGCGCTCGAGACCTTCCCGGGCGTCGGACGGCGCTGGCAGCGTTGGAACACGAGCGGGGAGGTCCTGATCATCGACGACTACGCCCACCACCCGACAGAGGTCGCAGCCACTTTAAGCACAGCCCGCCAGACAGGCCGCCGCGTCCGCGCCGTGCTGCAGCCGCACCGCTGGGTGCGAACTGCCCTCCACTGGCCAGCACTAGCAGATGCAGCAGCGCTCGCAGACGAGGTCTTAGTCCTCGACATCTACAGCGCAGGGGAACGGCCCATCCCAGGGGTCACCCCGGAACTCATCGTCGAGCGGATCACCAAGGCCGGCAAGGATGCCCATTATCATCACACCCTCAAGTCTGCCTCCGACTACCTCTCAACGACGCTCAGAGCCAACGATCTAGTGATCACCCTCGGTGCGGGAGATGTCTGGCAGGTGGCCGAGGCCCTCGCTAGAGGAGGTCCAAGTGAGGGCTAGCACTGTAGGGAGGACCGTCCTGCTCCGAGACCTCACCACCCTAAGGATCGGAGGCCCGGCGGAGCTCTGGGAGGTGGAGGGGTCCGAGGAGCTGGCTGAAGCGACGCGCAGACCCTACCGGATCTTAGGTGGCGGCTCGAACCTGCTGGTGAGCGATAGTGGAGTTCCAGAGAGGGTCGTGAAGCTCGGGCGCAGTTTTAGCACCCTAGAAGCCTTAGATGGCAGCGTGGAACCCTGGGTGGGAGCGGCCACGCCGCTGCCCGGCTTAGTCCGCAGGGCACAGCGCCTCGGCCTCTCGGGACTCGAGGGACTCCTCGGCATCCCCGGGGTCGTCGGCGGTGCAGTGGTGATGAACGCAGGGACTCGTTTCGGCAGCATCGCTGACGTACTGACCGAGGTAGGACTCTACCTTGAGGGCAGGAGCGTACGTCTGCCGGTCGCGGAGGTCGGGTTTGGCTACCGCTCGAGTGAATTGCCGCCCGGAGCAGTGGTGACGAAGGCTCGCTTCCGCCTAGTGCCATCAACGCCCGAGCGAGTTGCTAAGGCTATGGAGGCCCCGGATGAGGCTAGGAGAGGCCAGCCTAAGATCAAATCCGCTGGCTGCGCATTCAAGAACCCACCCCACGACAGCGCTGGCCACATCATCGACCTCCACGGGCTCAAGGGCTTACGAGTGGGGGACGCAATGGTCTCGCATGAGCACGGCAATTTTATCGTAAACCTCGGCAACGCCACCTCCACTGAAGTGCTGCGCCTCATAGATGAGATCCGCAGCCGAATCGATATCCCCCTTCAGATGGAGTGGCATCTTTGGGGTCAGCCGTGAGGTGGATTGTCTACTCCCTCGCGCTCCTTGCCATCGCTCTGCTAGTCGGCTCCCGACTCTACCCTGAGATTAAGCGGGTAGAGGTCCTCGGTAACGAACGGCTCAGCGAGGAGGAGATCCTTGAGTTGGCCCGCCTAGCTGTGGGGGATCCGCTCCTCTGGGTCAACGCCTGGACCGTGCGCGGCCTCTCTACATCGCCCTGGATCCGCCAAGCACGAGTCATAAGACACCTGCTGGAGCGCACAATCGCGGTCACCATCTGGGAGCGGACACCCGTGGCTACCGACGGTGCCACGGTGTGGGCCAAAGATGGTACAATCGTGCTTGGCGTCTCTCCTGAGGAGGCGCAGAGGCTCGTTCAGATCAGGGGCTGGGGAGAGCCACGAATTGAGGAGGCGTTAGATCTTCTGCTGCTGCTGGCGGACCATGAGCCAAAGGTAGTAAGCTACACGCCAGAAGGCTTCGAGATCCAGTTCGCAGGGGGGGTCCTCGTAACACCACAGGCTCAGGACCTAAAAGACCACTGGTCGGCTTTCTTAAGCCATCACGGCAGACGGGTTGCCGTCTATCCCTGGGGAGTGAGTTTTGGCAATGACTGACGACCATATCATCGTCGGCCTCGATATCGGGAGCACCAAGATCTGTACGGTTATCGGGGAGGTGGCAGCTGATGGAGTCCTCGACATCATTGGCGAGGGCACGGTGCCCAGCGACGGACTCAGGAAGGGTGTGGTAGTCAACCTCGAGCGGACCATCGCCTCGGTGCGACAGTCGATCTCAGCCGCCGAGCGCGTGGCCGGTGTGGAGGTCCAAGCGGCCTGGGTGGGAATCGCGGGCAGTCACCTCAAGGCCCTCACCAGCCACGGGATAGCTGCCATCCGCCGGGGTCAGGAGATCACTCGGCCCGATGTCGAGCGAACTATCGAAAATGCCCAAGCGGTCCCCCTCGAAGCCAACATGGACATCATCCACGTCATCCCCCAGGAATATGTGGTGGACGGCCACGACGGCATCCGCGACCCGGTGGGTATGTCTGGGGTGCGGCTCGAGGTGGATGTGCACATCGTCGCCGGTGCCCAAGGGCCGCTACAGAACCTCAAACGCTGCGCCCGAGACGCAGGAATCGCCGTTGACGGCGTGGTCGTGCAAGCACTCGCCTCGGGGCTCGCAGTCTTAAACCAGGCTGAAGAGGAACTCATCAGCCTGCTGATCGATATCGGTGGTGGGACGACAGACGTGGGGGTCTTCCGGCGCGGCCAACTGGCCCACTCCGCAGTCATCCCCCTAGGTGGCGACCACATCACCCAGGATATCAGCCAGTGGCTGCGGATCCCGCCGGACGAGGCGGAGCGGGTGAAGAAGCGCTACGGTGTGGCGCTCCCCGACATGGCCGACAGGGATGTCGAACTTGAGGTCTCGAACGCCAACTACACGACCTCGCTCTCTACCTTCGAGCTAGCGCAGGTGATTAAGCCAAGGGTGATGGAGATCTTAGACCTGGTAAAGCAGAACATCGAACAGCGGATGGGCGCTCTCGAACTGCTCGCGGGCAACGTGGTGATTACGGGTGGCGCCTCCCTGACGCCAGGTCTCGACCAAATCGCGATCGATAGGTTCCGACTTCCGGTACGCATCGGCAAACCGGAGGGAGTCTCTGGTTTGGTCGATGTGGTGGCGAGCCCGGCTCACGCTACCGCTGTCGGTCTAGTCCGCTACGGAGTGCAGCACGCCCCCTTCGAGCACACAAAGGCTGCACGACCCGACACCCCAAGCAGGATCATGGGGACGATACGAAACCTATTGAAGGATTTCTTCTAGGCTTAGGTATAGGGTGAGGAGCAAGGGATGAACGACAACGCAGTGATACGGGTGGTCGGCCTCGGGGGAGGCGGAAACAATGCGATCAACCGCATGATCGAGACCGGGATGCGTGGGGTCGAGTTCCTAGCCGCAAACACCGACGCTCAGGTCCTTGCCAGCAGCCTAGCGGACACTCGCATCCAGATGGGAGACAACCTAACCAAGGGATTAGGGGCGGGGGCGAATCCCGAGGTCGGGGAGAAGGCCGCAATCGAGGATCGTGACCGGATTGCGGAGGCGCTCCGGGGTTCTGATCTTGTCTTTCTTACAGCTGGAATGGGAGGCGGCACCGGTACGGGCAGCGCACCGGTCATCGCTGAGATCGTTCGTGAACTTGGGGCGCTCGTCGTCGCTGTGGTGACCTCCCCGTTCAGCTTCGAGGGCCCGCGGAGGCAGCGCGTTGCCGAGGAGGGCCTGCGGAAGCTCGAGGATAAGGTGGACGCCCTGATTATGGTCGAGAATCAGCGACTGCTCTCCTTCCTCGATAAGAAGGTTACCCTGACAGACGCCTTCCGGATCGCCGACCGGGTCCTCTACCACGGCGTTCGGGGGATCACCGACGTGATCAACGTTCCCGGGCTGATCAACGTCGACTTCGCAGATGTGACAACGCTCCTCTCTAATGCCGGGACTGTCCGTATGGGCATCGGCTCTGGACGCGGCGAGAAGCTCTCTGAGGAGGCGGCACTCTCTGCAACCCATAGCCCTCTGCTCGCCCGCGGGGTAGAGGGCGCACACCATCTCCTGATCAACATCACTGGCTCCGAAAATCTAACCCTCCACGACGCTAATGAGATCGTTGAAAAGATCAGCGAGGCCACCGAGGTCGAGGACCCGAACGTGCTCTTCGGTGTGACCTATGACGAGGACGCAGCGGACGAGGTGCGGGTGATCGTCATTGCGGCAGGCTTCGATCACAGCCCGCAGATGAATGTTGTTCGGCCACCTAAGTTCATTAAAGACGGCGCGACCTATGACCCCAGCAACTACGACATACCCGCCTTCCTGCGCTATAACCCTGAGGGTGGGGAGAGCTGAAGCCTTAAGCGAAACCCTTATTCTGATACATTGTCGGGGTGCGCGAACTCCTCTACCGGGGAACCATCTTAGACCTCATCCGCCTCGAGGGGCGCTGGGAAGTGGTGGATCACCCTGCGGCTGTCATCGTCCTCGCTATGGAGTCTGGGTACGTGTTGGGCGTCACTCAGCACCGACCAGCGATCAACAAGGAGACCTGGGAACTCCCTGCGGGCCTGATCGACCCCGGCGAGACCCCGGCGAAGGCTGCGGCGCGTGAACTTGCCGAGGAGACGCGCCTCGCCGGGGAGCTCTCACCCCTCACGCGGATGTACTCTAGCCCCGGCTTCTCCAACGAGGAACTCTATCTTTTTGAGGCGACACAGCTTCACAGGACTGAAGGGGAGCAGGACGAAGGCGAGTCGATTACCGTGGCCTGGAGAGAGCCCGCTAAAGTATGGAGCTCCGTCGCGGAGGGCAGGATCGTCACTAGCGCCCCCACTCTCGTCGGGCTCCTAGTCGCCCTAGGCCGCTCCGGGAGGGAGTGGTGATCTTAGCCGACAACCTTAGTGCGCTCGACGTAAAGGGGGCAATTGTTACCATCGGGAACTTCGACGGCGTGCACCGGGGGCACCGGATGCTCCTCGAGCATGTCCGGGGGCGCTCGAAGGCGACCGGCAGATCCAGCGTCGTGATCACCTTCTTTCCCCCCACTCGAGTCGTCTTCTCCGGTGCCCACTTCCTCTCCAGCGATGAGGAGAAACGGGCCCTCCTCTCCCCCTTTGAACCCGCTGCGATTGTCACCATCCCCTTCAATCACAGCTACGCCCAGACCGATAGAGCGGTCTTCATCGACCAACTGAGGCACCTCGCCCCCCACACGATCGTCGTCGGCGAGGACTTCCGGTTCGGGCACAGGAGGGCTGGGAACCTAAACGACCTCAGCCTCATCGCCAGCCGACTTGAGGTGTTCGGACTCAAGGTTGTAGAGGGTGAGGTAGTAAGTTCGTCCCGCATCCGCGAACACCTAGCTACTGGCAGGATCGAGGAGGCGAATCGTCTCCTAGGTTACCCCTACCTCGCAATCGGGCGCGTGACCCGGGGCAAGTCCCGGGGCCGGACCATCGGCTTCCCCACTGCGAATGTGATGGCAGACGAGCGCAAGGCCCTACCGCTTGGGGTCTTCGCAGTAACTGCACGGATCGGGAGCGAAACCTACAAGGGCATGGCCAACGCTGGTCTGAGGCCGAGCTTTCCTGACGCCCCCCCCTCGCTCGAGGTTCACCTCTTCTGCGACGACCTCAACCTCTACGGGCGAACCATCGAAACCTCATTCCATGCCCACCTCCGAGGCCAACTTCGATTCCACAACCTCGAAGCCCTTAAGGCCCAACTGAAACAGGACCGGGAGGCTGCGAAGGCAGTCCTGCAACCATGATCATCTACGGGCGCCAAGCGGTTCGAGAGGCCCTCTGGGGTAGTGGGCAGGTCGAGCGTCTCCTTCTCGCTGACGGCATCGAAGCAAAGGTGGCCCGCGAGTTCGAACGGCTCGCCGCCAAGGCTGGGATACCCACCGACACACTCCCCAGGATCGTTCTCGACCGGGCGCTCGGAACCGCGAGGCACCAAGGCATAGCAGCGGAGTTGGCGGAGGTCGAGATCTCCGAGCCAGAAGCACCCTTCGAACTGGCAGCACAAAGGGGCGAACCACTCCTCCTAGTGGTCCTCGACCAGATCCAAGACCCTAGGAACTATGGCGCGATCATCCGAAGCGCCGAGGCGCTAGGAGCGCATGGGGTCGTGAGCGAGCAGAGGAGGAACGCCCCGCTCTCTGCGGTGGCTGTGAAGGCGGCCGCCGGGGCCACAGCCCATCTCCCCATCGTTCAGGTCACCAATATCGTCCACTACCTTAAGGTCCTAAAGCGCAGAGGTCTCTGGGTCTACGGGGCTGCGGGAGAGGCGACCTCCACTCTAGATGCGGTCGATTGGGACCTCGACCTCGCTCTAGTGATCGGCTCGGAGGGTCGCGGCCTGCGCCGCCTCGTCCGGGACACCTGCGACGAACTCATAGGCATCCCGCTCCGCGGCCGGGTCGGATCGCTCAACGCCTCAGTGGCAACGGGCATTCTCCTGCACACCATCCAGACAAGCCGTACGAAGATATCCTGATGCCTTCCACTCTTAAGCCCGACCATCTCCTTAACCTCGCCTTCGTTGCCGATCCTGCAATCAGTCTCGACAGCCACCTCGCCGCAGCCTGCGTGACCCGGATTGAGATCGACGAGGGGTCACCGAGCTACCGGACGGTCCTCTATCTGTTTGAACTCGAAGCTGGCGTGGGCGGGCCCTTCACAGCTGGCCGGGAGCGGGATACCTCACCGCGCTTTAGTCCTAGCGGGGCCCACCTCGCTTTCCTCTCCGTAGCCCACCCGGACACGAAACCCCAACTCTACCTGATCCCCACCGGCGGAGGTGAGGCGATCCGAGTAACTCATCTGCCTGCAGGAGTTGAATCCTTCGCCTGGCACCCAAACAGCGAATCGATCTTTCTTATCTCTGCTGGCGACTGGAGCGACGAGGCTAAAGGCCCCCGTACCATCACTAGGAGGGCCTACAAGCGTGACGGGAAAGGACTTTTGCGCGACACTCCCGCTGCGATCTACCGCCTCGACCGACGCTCCAGATCGCTTAAGCTACTTTATCAACCGGCGTTCGAGCCGGAGCATCTCGTGGTAGCCCCCGATGGCTCCTCCCTCTATTTCACCGGAGCCCTTAGTGAGGAGGAGGCCGACATAGGGCGCACTCACATCCAGCGCCTGGATCTGGGCTCTGGGAAGGTAGGGGGAGTCACACCCGTCCCCCTGCACCTCAAGGGGCTCTCCGTGCATCCCAGCGGCGCGGGAATCGCCTACTTAAGTCCCATAGATCCCGAGAACTCCGCCAGCCCGGTGGGCCTCTTCTACCTCCCCACCGGATCGAGCAAGGCGCGCCTGCTGACCGGGGATACTGACGCGACCCAAAGCGTCGGGGGCGACAGCCGCTACGGGGCCTACCCCAACGTACCGCACTGGCTCGACGAAGAACGACTCCTATTTAATCTTAACAGGGCGGGCCGGTCGAACCTCGCCGACGTCACGCTGAACGGAGAAATTCGAGCGTGGGGCGACGCCGCAGCGGCTACAACTTCATTCGCGGCCGGAGCCAGCAAGGTCGTATGTACCGTGGAGACGCCGACACAACCAGGAGAGCTCTATCTCATTAGAGAGGGTGGCGAACCGACGGCCCTCACAGCTGTCAATGCGGAGTTCACTGCGGCACACGTACTAAACGAGCCGCGCGGGCCGATCCTCGCCGGGGAGTCGGGGCCGGCCTACTGGCAACTTGAGCCACACGAGCCCAGAGAGGATAGAGCGCTCGTTGTCCAGGTCCATGGGGGACCCCACACGAACTATGGATACGGGTTCTACTTAGAGTTTCATATCCTCGCCGCAACCGGGTACACCGTAGTATACGGCAACCCTCGAGGCGGCTCGAGCTTCGGGGCCGATTTTGCAACAACCATCCTTGGGCGCTACGGCACCGTTGACGCCGACGATGTCCTAGCTATCGCCCGCCACGCGAGGGGTGCTTTCGGTGGCAAGGCGGTCCCCGTACACCTGACAGGGGGAAGCTACGGGGGCTTCATGACCAACTGGCTGGTTGGGAGGACGGACGAGTTCCGGTCCGCCGTCACCCAGCGTTCCATCTGCAACTGGCTCTCGTTCTATGGCACCTCGGACATCGGTCCCTACTTCACAGAGCGAGAGCTCTGCGGTGATCCCTGGAGCAAAACGGAGCTACTCTGGAGCCAGAGCCCGATTAGGCATGTGGCCAATGTGGTCACACCGATCCTGATCCTCCACTCTGAGGAGGATCACCGTTGCCCCATCGAACAGGCCGAACAGTGGTTCACCGCCCTCAAACGGATCGGAAAGGCCGCGACGAAGCTGCTCCGCTTCCCGAATGAGGGGCACGAACTTTCCCGATCGGGCAGGCCCGACCGGAGAGTAGCGCGACTCGAGGCGATCCTGGAATGGTTCGATGAGCACGGGAGGTAGGTGTCGAACCCACAAAACATGGGTTGCAAGCATAAGCCTTCCGGGTAGCACTTTACGTTGCTAGGGTGGTTAGGGTGAGCGCCTCCGAAGTACGCCACAGACGTCAGAGCGGTGCGAGGGTGCAAGGTTTCCATTTGGATAGCGCCCCCTACTATGCTAGAATAGTGTATTGGGGATCTGGGAGGAGATCGAGCTCTATATAACGATTCCGCTTGGATTCACCGCTTCGGCCTCCGTTCTGGGGTCGGAAGGGGTATTTGGACTATGGGACTCAGCAAGGAACAAAAACTCGATATCGTGCGCACCTTTGGCAGTTGCGAGACTGACACGGGGGCTACCGAGGTCCAAGTGGCCCTCCTCACCGCCCGCATCAACGAACTGAGTGAGCACCTAAAGGCTCACCGCAAAGACCACCATAGCCGGCGGGGCCTGCTTGCCATGGTCGGACAGCGCAAGCGGCTCCTCGGCTACCTCGAGCGAAGCAACTACGAGGGTTACAAAGAGCTTATCCAGAACCTCGGCCTTCGCCGTTAAGGTGACATCAAACGGACCACACACGTCCTCTCCAACTCAGAGAATCCCTTCGCGAGGCAAAACGCCGCCTCCTTTTTTCTGGCGTCCCGATGACGCCTCTGACACCGTGGTCGACGCCCCGGACGGCGTGAAGCCCAAACCTCAATCTAAGGAGAAGCAGTGACGACCCCAAACCCTCATCGCTACGTGATCAGACTGGGCGGCCGGGACCTGATCATCGAAACCGGCAAATATGCCAAGCAGGTCTCCGGCAGCGTAACCGTCCAATACGGTGGTACGATGGTGCTGGTTACCGCCCAGATGTCAGACTCGGAGACGGCACTACCGTTTCTCCCTCTGACGGTCGAATACGAGGAGCGGCACTACGCCATCGGCAAGATCCCCGGATCCTTCCTTCGGAGGGAGGGTCGCCCGGGAACCCAGGCCACGCTCAATGCCCGAATCACTGACCGCCAGATCCGGCCACTCTTCCCCAAAGGCCTCCGCAACGAGGTCCAAGTCATCATCACCATCCTCTCCGCCGACCAGATCAATGACCCCGGTCCCTTAGGGGCCATCGGCGCATCGGCGGCCCTGGCCATCTCCGATATCCCCTGGGGCGGGCCTATCGTCTGCGGCAAGGTCGGCTACATCGGCAGTCGCTACATCATGAACCCTTCCTTCCAGGAGTTGGAGGAACCCGATTCCAAGCTCGACCTCACCGTCTCCATTACCAGGGACGCAGTCCTTATGGTCGAGGCTGCAGCCGAGGAGCTCTCCGAAAACGAGATGATCGGCGCCATCGAGTTCGCTCAGCGCGAACTCGCACCGGTCACTGAGATGATCGAGCGAATGCGCTCCAATGTCGGTACCAGAAAACGGTCATTCAATCCGGCCGCAACCGTCTCCGAGGAGGATCTCGAACTCATGGTTCGGAAAGCACAGGGTGCGAACCTCCGGCAGGCTCTTCTCGTGGAGGGTAAGCATGGGCGCTCTGAGGCGATCTCAAACCTGTGCGCCGAAATCTTAGAGAGCCTCGTCCCTGATCCAGAGGCCGAGAGGGCACCGGAACGGATCGGGCAGCTCAAGGAGGCCTTCCGCAAAGCCGAACAGGTCGAACTGCGGAAGATGATCCTCGCAGACAACCTCCGCAGCGATGGGAGGCGCACAGATGAGATCCGCCCGATCTGGGTCGAGGTCGGCATCCTCCCCATGGCGCACGGCTCCGCCGTGTTCACCCGGGGAGAGACTCAGGTGCTAGCTGTCTCCACACTCGGCACGGGCCGCGACAACCGGCTCGTGGACGACCTCGGACTTGAGGAGACCGAAGAGTTTATGCTCCACTACAACTTCCCCCCGTTCTCCACAGGCGAGGTGAAACGCCTCCGGGGGGTCAGCAGGCGGGAGCAAGGTCACGGGAATCTTGCCAGGCGGGCGCTCGCCACACAGGTCCCCGACCAGGAGCAGTTCCCTTACGTTATCCGCGTCGTGGCCGAGACCCTCGAATCCAACGGGTCGAGTTCCATGGCCAGCGTGTGCGCAAGCTCGCTCGCCCTGATGGACGCCGGGGTCCCCTTGGCCAAACCGGTCGCGGGGGTCGCCATGGGCCTAGTCAAGGAGGGTGAATCCTACCGGATCCTGAGCGATATCCTCGGCTCGGAGGATGCTCTAGGCGACATGGACTTTAAGGTGACCGGCACCCGCGACGGAGTGACAGCTCTCCAGATGGACATCAAGATCTCGGGCATCACCGCCAAGATCATGCACGAGGCCCTTGCCCAAGCTCGGGAGGGCCGCATGCACATCCTGAGGGCCATGGGCGAGGTGCTCGACCGGCCGCGGCCCGAACTCTCCCCACGCGCGCCGCGCATCCTACTAACCAAGATCCCCATTGACAAGATTGGCAGTGTAATTGGCCCCGGTGGCAAGCAGATCCGGGAACTCGAAGCCCACGGGGTAAAGATTGAGGTTGGGGAGGACGGAACCATCAAGATCTACAGTGAGGATCGCGAGGCTGCCGCGAAGGTTGAGAGAGAGATCGAGGCACTCACGGCCGAAGCGGAGGTCGGCGCCGTATACGAGGGCCGGGTCGTGAAGACTGTGGACTTTGGTGCCTTCGTATCACTCTTCCCCGGCACAGACGGCTTGCTGCACATCTCGCAGATTGCCGAGGGACGCGTCGAACGGGTCGAGGATCACCTGAAAACGGGGGACTCGATCAGAGTCAAGGTCAACAAGATCGACGACCGCGGTAAGATCGACCTCATACGCCCCGAACTCGAGGGTCGCATCGCAGCGCGACCGCAGCGCGGGGGTCGCGACTCCCGTAATCGCAACCGACGCTAGATCTCCCCTAGCCCGTTCCCGATGCTTCTCGCGCCAAGGGATGGGGCTGGTTTCTAGCCACGGAGGAGTGGCATGGCAAAACAGATACGCAAACTCCAGATTATTCCCCTCGGTGGGATGGGTGAGATCGGCAAGAACATGCTCGCCCTCCGCTATGAGGACGAAATCCTGCTCATCGATGGAGGTCTCGCCTTCCCCGATGCAGACATGCTCGGCGTCGACATCCTTGTTCCGAAGATTGACTGGGTGGTCGAGAACGCCCACCAGATCAAGGGCTGGGTGCTCACACACGGCCACGAGGACCACATAGGTGGCCTCCCCTATATGATGAGGCTCCTGCCCAAGGTACCGATATACGGTGCCAGGCTCACACTAGGGCTCCTACGCGGCAAGTTCGAAGAGTTTATGCTCCGGGAGAAAGATGTCGACTTAAACGTGGTCAATCCCAGCGACCGAGTGAAGATTTCAAAGAACTTCACCGTCGACTACTTCCGGATGACGCACTCAATCCCAGATAATAGTGGACTCATCATCCATACCCCGCTCGGGCGGATTGTGCACAGCGGAGACTTCAAACTCGACTACAATCCCTCAGACGGCCACACCAGCCACCTACACAAGCTGGCGCAGGCGGGCGAGGATGGCGTACTGGCCTTGATCAGCGACTCCACCAACGCCGAGCAGCCAGGCTACACCCCAAGCGAGCAAGACGTTATGAACGCGATCGAAGAGATCATCGCGAGGACCCGCGGTAGGATTATCGTAACCACCTTCTCAAGCCACATTCACCGACTTCAGAACGTTATCCGCATCGCCGAGCAACACAATCGCTGCATTATCGTCGAGGGGCGCTCGATGATCAAGAATTCTCGCATCGCCCAGGAACTCGGCTACCTTGAGACGCGAAAGCCGCTCGCCATTATCGACGAGATGCAGGGGATCCAAGACGACAAGGTCCTGTTCCTGTGTACCGGCTCGCAGGGCCAGCCGATGGCAGCCCTAAGCCGGCTCGCAACGGGAGGGCACCGAAAGATCACACTCAAGCCGGGTGACACTGTGATCATGTCTTCGAATCCCATCCCTGGAAACGAAGAGGCCGTAAACCGGGTTGTGAACCAACTCTACGAACGCCACGTAGATGTCTACTACCCTCCCACCTACAAGGTGCACACTAGCGGTCACGGCAGCCAAGAGGAGTTGAAGCTTATCCTCGACCTCACCAAGCCGCGGTTCTTTCTCCCCTGGCACGGCGAGATCCGACACCAGGTTAACCATCAGCGCCTCGCAGAATCAATGTCGATTCCGCCCAAGAAGAGCCTCGTCGCCCAGAACGGCGACCTCATTGAACTGACTCACAACGACATCCGCGTCGTCGACCAAGTTGAGTCAGGGGCAGTCTATATAGACAGTGTCGGGAAGTTCACCGATGAGATTACCGAGCCGGTCATCCAGGACCGCCAGATGCTCTCGAATGACGGAGTTGTAGTTATCATGGCAGTTGTCAGTAGGAAACCGAACATCGAAGTGATCACCAGAGGGGTCGCTCAGAACAATGGAAAACTAGCCACAGCGATCGAGCAGATCGCGCTTGATAACGTGCAGCGCGGCATACGAGAGAAGCGGCGCCTGAACGATATCCGGAACGACATCTTCTACCCAGTACGGAGATACCTGCGGAAGGCAACAGGTCGGAACCCACTTATCTTGCCGACCGTGATCGAGGGTTAGGCGAGACCCATCCCTTCGGCATGCCAACCACTTACGCTCTTCAGCGCTTCCTCTGTCACATCCCGATACGATATCCGCTTAATCAGATCGCCCGCAGGTCAGGGGCACGTTTGTTGGGAAAACTAAGGAGAAGGGGAGGAAGGTTCCTCCCCTTAGCAAAGCGCAAGCAAGCCCTTATGTGGGCGAAATCCTAAAGTCTGAACCTCACACCAGCTCCAATCCCCAGTCTGTTCATGGCACCGAAGTAGAAGTTTCCAAAACCCTCAACGAACACGCTGAACTGCTCGTCGATCGGGAACTCTCCACCAAAAAGCAAGCCTAGTCCAAAGAGCGTCCGCGCCAAGGCTGGGTTCGCTGCTCTCAGCGCTGCGAATTGTGGCCCGGAGCCACCAACCAAAATTTTTGCCCCAGCTCCCGCATAGAGCGAAACATCACCTGCCTGCGCAAGCATCTCATCAAGGGAGAGGATCGCGCTAATTCCCACCTCAAAGTCCCTGTAAGTCAGATTGTAGGCTACGTCACCGCGGATTCCGAAACCGGCCAAACCGGCCATTACGTCGTTGACTCCGATGTGACCCCCGATAGGCACTGACAACGTCCCAGATAGAATTGTGCCCCCAAGTGAAACGCCGACGTATGGCTCTTGTGCTCGGGTTATCCCGCTTATGGAAACCAAGCCGAGCACCAATAGCCCTACCACCACTAGTCGAGCCATGCCTAGGCCACGGCGTTCGGGTGTGAAGTGCGTCATCGTATCCCTCCTCTATGATGTCTAGTTTCCCAATTTGCAATTTTACTACAATTATATTTTAACACACTTTGAAAACTTCCACAGCCCATACACCAAGAGGCACATTGGGACATCAAAGCCCCGTTTCGGGCAGGAAGAATTATGGTGCGCCCGATCCGATTCGAACGGATGACCTTGGGCTTAGGAGTCCCCTGCTCTATCCAGCTGAGCTACGGGCGCGCAAGGCATTGTAGCCAACCGGACTCGCTAGGGCAAGCCTTTTAACGGCGGAGTCGGCATGGTTCGACTACACGCTTCTGATTCATACTCAGAATCCCCAATTCGGTCTGATTTGTCACGTTTGTATTGACCTAACTCGTTTGCGGATTCATGATAGTTCCAACAAGATGAGCGACCATACCAAAGCGAGGATGCGCAGACGAGCTTTCTTGCTGACGGTTGCTGAACGCAAGGCACTCAAAGATCTGATGTGCAAGCGCAAGATCGAGGCGCTGAAGGGGCGCCGTGCGAATGCAAGGACGGACAAGAGCGGCTTCGTTGGGGTTTCGGGTCTGCTGCTACTGGATCAGGGGAAGTCGGCCCAGTTGGTAGCCAAGGTTCTCTTTCTCGATCCAACACGGTTGGTGGCTGGTTGCGGGACTTCCACCACCAAGGTCTCGCCTCGTTGGAAGCTGCGGAGTATCTGGAGCGCGAGGGCTATCTGAATAGCAACCAGGAGGGGGTGCTCAAAGCCCACTTTCGAGACAATCCTCCGCGTGATAGCAACGAAGTGCGGGATGATATCCTTCGCACCTTTGGGGTGAGCTACTCACGCCCTGGTGCCATCAAGCTGATGCAGCGACTGGGCTTCGAGTAGTCTTGAGCCGAAGTGGCTTCCGAAAGAGGCTGACAGGGAGGCCCAGGAGAAGTTCAGCGACGCCTATAAGCGACTCACGAGCGGGATGAAGCCAGACAAGAGGGTCGTCTTTGTCGACGCGGTCCATCCTGAGTACCAGAGCCAGCCGGTAGCTGGCTGGTTCCTGAAGTCAGCCAAGCCCGCCGTCAGGTCGACGATGGGAGGTCAGCGGCTGAAGGTGCACGGGGCGCTGGATCTCGAAGAGCCAAGGTTGACTTGGGTAGCAGGGAAGGAGGTCAACGCAAAACCACCCTGAGGCTATTTGAGAGACTTGAGCACAGCTACCCGGAGAGCCGGATCATCCACCTCATCTTGGACAATGCCCGCTACCATCAGGCGAAACTGCCGAGACCATTCCTGGAGCGACCGGAGTGCCGCATTCGGCTGCACTTCCTGCCTGCTTATGCGCCGCAAAGGACGGACTCTTCGGGTCTGAATCCGATCGAGCGATTATGGGGTGTGATGCACCGTCAGGTCACTCACAACCGATGCCATCCCGATTTCCATCAGTTTGCCGAGGCGATCTTCGGGTTCTTTGATCGAACTCTGCCCGAAAACTGGCACACCATACGGAGCACGGTTACCGACAACTTCCGGGTTATTACCCATGATCAATTCCGTCTAATTGGGTGACAGGAGTATAACTACTCCTGCCGTCAACTTCTACCTCCCGCGCTATGGCTTCAGCATTTACTGGATCCTCCACAGGCTAGCCGTCTAGGTGTAAGTCCTGCACATATGCCGTCTCCATCCTGATACCAGACAGGGATGACTTTGCAACGTGCCTTCTGGTCGGGGTGGCTGGATTCGAACCAGCGACCACTTGACCCCCAGTCAAGTGCGCTACCAGGCTGCGCTACACCCCGTCGAGGCTCGCCACAATCGCTTACGGAGCTTACGCTCTGACTGCTTACGCGTCAAGTGGGTAAGGACCTGCAGTGGTGGTGAGGCCACTCCATTTTGAGGGCCACACCAGACTTCCGGCCGTAACGTGAGCAGAAGTACCGCATATTCTTGTAGATATTGTCCAGGACGGATTGATCATTGCGTGAGGAGCAACAAACACGATCGTAACGCGAGATCATCACTGCCCCCCGAAGGGATGAGGCCCGTCCTGGTGCATCCTGCGCCAGATGGAAAATACAGACCGACCTCCAATAGCAAGTCTAACCTGCGTCCATCCTGAGTGCCCTAGCTACGGCCAGACAGGACAAGGCAGCCTGAACGTCCGTAATGACCTACGCACTAGATCCGTTACCAAGGACGGATTCGTTGGAACTTCGGGTCACCAGGCGTCAGGCACAGGTAATGGTTCGCAAAACCCGTACCCCCCGGTCCGTCGAACCCGCTCTTGGAGGACCCCGACAGGGAGGGCGCCTCATTAGCGATCGAGGCTCAGATTGCCTATGGAGGTGATCCGAGAGAATCGAGAATCCTCTCTACGAAGCGCCTAGCCAGGGAACTCTGTCGGCTGGGTTTCGAGACAGCATCATCGAGCAACACAACGGCACTGGCCGGGGCATGGACGCGACAAGTGAAAGGATCCAGCGAATCCGTCCTTCTGGTCGGATTTGGAGTACTCGAGAGTTACCTCGCTCACCTACGTACCCGGGTAGGGGTGCAGAGATGATCTCGCGTTACGACCCTTTCCTTATACCTCTAGATCAAGTGGCAAACGTTATGATTGGCAGCTGCAGGGTTGGCAGACTTGGGTAGAGATTCCCTTATCTACTCTGTATGTCCTGAGCTATAGTCAGCAGGTCCTAGCTGGTTGGGCGATTGCTCTCTGGGTCAGCCTCCGAACCCGACATCCCAGTCTCACCAGCTTCTGTCTCGGTTGCCTTTCCCGCCTGCCCTGCAAGAGCCCCAGTGCTGGCCTCCACCTCGGTCTCAGCTAGCCTTGGTGGGCGCTTCCCCTCCCGAAAGGCTGCCGTTAGGAGGGCTGCCGCCTCGACCGCGTCGATCACATTCTCTGGCTCGACCTCTGGCTCGGGTTGCACAATGGCTTCCACCGTCTCTGCAGCGGGCTTGACAGCAATTTTGGGGGTTTCGGTGACAGCCTCCTCTACACCCGTGCCCTCAGTAAGGCCAAACTGGGCAAAGAGATCAGCGTAGACGTCACCGAGCTTAGTCGTCGTCTTGGTTCCAGAATCCGCAGCGGCGTAGCTGTAGTCGTAGTCGATATCGCTCCCGCGGCGCCCCCGCCGTCCACGACGCCCGCCACCTAGCGATTGGGGGGCCGCACCCTCGCCCGGCGCCGAATCACCGAACTCGCTGGCGGTATAGGGTAGGAGACGCTTCCGCGATAGGCTTGCCCTCTGCTCGACCGGGTCGATGTTTAAGATCACCGCGGTGATGTCTTCACCTCGGTTGAAGTGCTCACTGATATTCTCAATGTGCTCGTGGGCCAGTTCGCTGATGTGCACCAGACCCTCGATACCCTCTTCGATCTCCATAAACACCCCGAAATCGGTGATTCCGGTGATCCTACCCGCGATCTCTGTGCCCGGCGGGAACCGGTCCGGAAGGCTCGACCACGGATCGGGCTGTGTTTGCCGCAGGCCCAGGGAGATCCTTTGTTGGGTGGTGTCAATCTTAAGAACCATGACCTCGACCATGTCACCCTCGTTGAGGATCTCCTTGGGATGTCGCACGCGCTTGGTCCAACTCATCTCAGTGATATGAATCAGTCCCTCAAGGCCAGGTTCGATCTCGACGAAGGCACCGAACTGGGTCAGGTTGGTAACCTTCCCCTCGACCTTCTCGCCGATGACATATCTGCTGAGCACGTCATCCCAAGGGTCGGGGGCTAAGCGCTTCATTGAGAGATTGATCCGCTCTCGCTCAAGGTCGAGGTCGAGAACCTCGACCTTGACCTTGTCACCGATGGAAACGACCTCGCGCGGGTGTCCGAAGCGACCGTGGCTCAGTTCACTGCGGTGCACTAGGCCGTCGATACCGCCTAGGTTGACGAACACGCCGAAGTCGGTGATCTCAACAACCTCGCCGTTGAGCCTGAGCCCCGGCTCGAGCTTCTTGAGGGTCTCAGCTTTGATCTCAGCAATCTCCTCCTCGAGGATGGAGCGGCGCGAGATGATAATGCGATTGCGTTTGCGGTTGAGTTCAATGATCTTCACCCGCAGGCGCTTATCCACGTAGGGCGACAGGTCGTTAACTCGGCGGATGTCGACTTGGCTCGCTGGCAAAAACGCCCGGATGCCCAAGTTAGCTACTAGGCCCCCTTTGACCTTTTCAACGATCTCTACCTCGACGGGCTTCTGCTTGTCATAGATTTCCTGGAGTAGATTCCAGGCGCGCTCCTGGTCAGCCCTCCGTTTGGATAGAACAATGGTGTTGTTGGGGATGTCGGCACGGATCACAAACACTTGGATCTTGTCGCCGGGTCTGAAATACTTAGCGGCGTCCTCGGCGCTCGACTCATATTCGAACAGTTGGTTGTAGGGTAGGATGCCCTCAATTTTGGAAGAGACATCGACAACGATGCCCTCCTGTGACAACATGATGATCTCACCGGTAGTGATCATGCCCCGGTGGACCGGTTTGCTGGCGAGGTGCTCATCACTGGCCTTTAGGACATCCTCCATGGTGATGTCGTGATTCCCAGCCTCCTTCCCCACAGCTGTTGTTGCGATGGGGTCTGGAGTCTCCAAAGTTTCTAGCTCCTTGGATTCTGCGGTTGTCCCCTCCGTGCTCATGAGAAGGGCTTCTGCCGACGCGGATTTCATCGGCCCGGGTCCAGGAGTTGTGCCCTCCTCCCCCTTCGCATCTGCGCTCTCAGCGGTCGAGGCTCCGATGGCCGATTCCGATTCCAGAGAAGGTTCTATAGTCGCTTCTGTAACGGCTTTAGGGTCAGGGCTTGGGTTGTCAGTGGCTTCCTCAGGAGCAACCGAGTCGACGGGCGCTTCTGTCGTGACTTCGACCTGGCTCTCGACCTCTTCAGCAACGCCAGCGTTGCCCTGCTCGCCTGCTGCCGCCTGGACCTGATTAAAACTCACCTCTGGGTCGTAGTCGGTGGCCGGGGCAGGGGCGTCCACAGCCGGTCTCGTCTTATCTTCCATTGATAAGGGTTCCTCCTTAGCCGTTGTCAGAATGGCAATTGCCCATTATTAGCACAAAGGTGTTCCTGTTCGCAACCTTAGGGTCTCTTCCATAAATCATTATCGAGAGGATCCCCAAGTACTTTCCGTTGCACAATACTTCTGGCAACCCGCCGCATCAGGAACCGGCAGATGGCTCACCCACGCTACAGAGCTCGCAACAGTTCTCTCAAAATCCTTAGCCAATCGCCGGCAGAGACTCAGTGAAGAAAAGGTTCGTTCCACTACCCAACGACGAGATAGAGCTGGCCTCTCCCCTTTGGGGGTGGAGATAATCTCACGTTACGACCGGATGCAGCTCGAAGAAGTGGAAATCCTTCTACAACTAGCATCGGCCCCATTCTTCATTGGGCAGGAAGGCACAGATGGACCGTGCATGTGAACTGACCGGTGCTACACCCTTGGGTAAGGAGGCGTTGGCCTGATTATGTCCCTTCAATGGAGCAGTTCAGGAAGCGGGATTACAGGTTTGGCCTACAGACCCAGAGACTGAAATGATGTCTGCGATCCTCACATCCGAAGATCCCTTGCTCGTGCGCGACATAGCCCTGCACGGTCTCCGCAAGGCTGGGGACGAGGTCGCCGGGGCGCTTCAACTGGACACCAATCCGACTCTTGATCGATCACTACAGGAATCACCAGTATGATGACGCGCAAGACCCCCTCATCGGAAGTGTAGGGTACACTGCAGGTGTCACGCCCGAGTCAGCCCCTCTCAACGATTACACCACCACCCAGAAGCCTTTCGCCCTGGTAGAGCACAGCTGACTGGCCGACGGTCACGGCGAAGACAGGCTTGCCGAAGCGCAACTCGAACGAGTCGGGTCCTGTAAATGCGAGGGTTGCAGGGGTTGGGTCCTGACGGTAGCGAACCTGCACCATCACGCACCTTGGGACCTCGTCAACATCAAGCAAGAAGTTGGCCCGATGCACCTCAAGGCGTTCCCACTGACACATCTCGCGGGTGCCCACAACCACGGTATTGTCGTCGCCGCGAAGGTCGATCACATAGCGGGAAAGATGTGACTGGAATAGGCCCAGGCCACGCTTCTGGCCAACAGTATAGTACTGGATCCCGTGGTGCTCACCCACCACTTCGCCATCCCGAGAGGCATCGATAACGGGCCCCGGGTTGGGCTCAGTTGTAGCCCTAAGATAGTCGCGGACGGAGTGGGTGATGAAACAGAGACCGCTCGACCCAGGTTTCTCGGACGTACCAAGGCCACGCTCGCGGGCCATCTGACGGACCTGAAGCTTGTCAAACTCACCAAGCGGAAATAGCAGGTACGGGAGGATATCCCGCGGCAGAGCCCATAGGAAGTAGGTCTGATCCTTACCTGGGTCGCGGCCGCGATGGAGCTCGACCCCTTCGGATCGGTCCACCCGCCGGACATAGTGGCCAGTCGCCATAAACTCGCAGCCCAGCTTTTGGGCCCGGCGAACCAAGCTGCCAAACTTGATGTGCCGGTTGCACCAGACACAGGGGTTGGGCGTCTCACCGCGAAGGTAGCTGGGCACGAAAGGATCGACAACGACCTCATCGAACTCCTTACGGTAGTCGAGGAGGTAGAAAGGCACATTCAGCCTGTCAGCGACTCGGCGCGCATCATAGGCAGCCTCCGGGCTGCAACAGAGATCGAAGGCACCAGCGGGCCTATCATCGGGCCAAAATCGCATCATCGCACCGACCACGGCGAAACCCCGCTCCTGCAAGAGGGCAGTGGCTACGGAGGAATCCACACCACCGGACAGGGCGCATAGCACCCTCAGCGGCACGAGGGCCGGTTCTTTTATAGTCGGGAGGCTCACAACCTACCAGTCTACCCGCTAGGGAACTGCCGCCTCGAAGGGATCCTACATTACCCAGACTGGCACTCGTGCGGCTGGCGCAGTTAGGCACAGCGCGGTAGAGTTGTAATATCGGGAGGTACGGTTTGAAATCCGCACGCATCATTCAGGTCGTTCTGGTCATCGCCCTGATCATCTACCTCGTGTTTCTAGACCGCGATAACCCAGGCAGCAGCATCACCCTTCCCCTTACCGACCGCTTCCTCCCTCCGCTCCCGCCGGCCTGGATCCTGGCCTTGGTGATCGTTGCCAGCTGGCTTGTCGGGTGGCTGCCTGGACGACTGACCCTGTGGCGCAAGGGGCGGGAGGTGAGGCAACTCAGGCGCAAGATTCAGGAGCTCGAGCAGCACGTCCCGAGCTACGATCAGGACCGCCAAGGGGCCAAACCGGTCATCCCCGACCGAAACCCGCTTAGCACCCAGATACCACCACTCCCAGACAACGACCGGACCTAGGTGAAGCAGCGTTTAGTAGCCAGCCAGTCGCAAAGCTACCCCAGGCCTCTCTGGCGGGTGAGTGCCCCGGCCCCGCCAGAGGTCCTCGTGCCCATCTGCCGTGAACTCGGTGTCCCCCCCCTCGTGGCGAGCGTCCTATGGTCGCGCGGATTCCGCAGCGATGTCTCTGCGGTCCTCGCCCCTGCGCTGGAGCCGAGCGCCATCCCAACCCTCGATGAGGCAGCGGCGACTCTCGAGCGGACCCTCTTGACCGGAAGCCGTGTCCTGATCCACGGAGACTACGACGCTGACGGGATTAGCGGAACGGCCATCCTCACAATAGGCCTGAGGGCATTGGGTGGAGACGTCACCCCCTACCTCCCGAATCGCCTGACCGATGGGTATGGCATCCACCCCGAGCGGGTCGCAAACCACGCCGAAGAGGCAGATCTGCTCATCACGGTCGATTGCGGTATCACCAATCTAAAGGAGATCCGTTCTCTGAAGGCGGCAGGCGTTGAGGTGATCGTGACCGATCACCACCAGCCTAGTCCAGAGCTTCCCAACTGCCTAGTGGTCCACCCGCGAATCCCACAGACCAGTCCGGGCGGGCACTCTCAACTCACCGGGGCCGGGGTTGCCTTCCACCTCCTGTGGGCCCTGCATCGCAGGCTCGGTCTCGAGCCCCCGCACGAGTACGCAGACATCGCCATGTTAGGCACGGTGGCCGATGTAGCACCGCTGCTCGGTGAGAATCGGGCGCTGGTCCGGGAGGGGCTGAAGCGCCTAGGTACCTCTCTCTGGCCCGGCCTCCGAGCAAGCCTAGTCCAGGCAGGTTTAAGGCACAACCCCACGGCCCGAGATGTCGCCTTCGTACTCGCGCCGAGACTCAATGCGGCGGGGCGATTCGGCGAGGCCGAAATCGGCCTCGAGCTCCTCACAACATCATCGGAGCGCCGCGGGCGGGAACTCGCAGCCTACCTTGATGCCCGCAACGCCGACCGGCGCCGCATTCAGGACGACATGTTCCGGCAGGCGCTTGAGCTAGCCGATCCAGAGGCGCCAGCGTTGGTACTCAGCCACGATTCGTGGCACCCAGGCGTAATCGGTGTCGTCGCAAGCAAACTCGTTGATGCCTTTTTCCGCCCCGTGTTCATCGTAGCTAAGGGAAAGGGCAGCGTCCGCTCCACTCCGGGGATCTCTGCCGTTGCGGCCCTTAGCTTCGCCGCAAAGCACCTTATCAGTTTCGGGGGACACGAGGGGGCAGCAGGATTCGCAATCGAGGGAAGTGAACTCGAAGCATTTAAGAAGACCATCTACACCTTCGTAAGACGCCACCCGACCCCACAGCCGACTGTGGAAATCGACACTCTGATCTCTGCCGATGAGATCGGGAGCGATCTCTATCGATCGATTCAGGAACTCGAACCCTTCGGCGAAGGGCACCCAGCCCCTGCCTTCGCACTCTCCGGGGAGCTCGAGGCAGCCCGCGCCGTGGGGGTCAACGGGAACACCCTTCAGCTGCGCATCGGGGGCGTCAAGGGCATCGCCTGGAGCAAGGGTGAACTGGCTCGGAAATTCCCAGCAGGGCTAGGGGTGAATGTCGCAATCTCGCTTCGGGAGAACCTCTGGAGGGAAAAGCGGTCGGTCGAGTTCGTAGCGACCGAGATCCGTCTAGGCAAGCCGCTTGAGGTGCGGGCCGACCGGACTCCGATAAGCCGAATCCTACGGGGACGCCCCAAATCCGACAGCGGTGAACTGAAAGACCCCTGGAACCTTCCCACCTCAGGCGAGACGGTCTGGGTCCGAAGGCTGCCACTGGACGACCCGGCCGCGCCGTTTGCGACCTCAAAGATCCTGGCCCAACTGGTAAAGTGCAGGGCCACCCTCCACTTCGACCTAACGCCCGAGGCGATCAGAAAGATACGCCACTATGCAGATAGTTTTCCGAGCGTCGCAGACCTCCGCCAGAGCTTTGTCTGCCTTAAGAGGGAGCAGCCATTGCCCTTTGACGAAGCCAAGCAGATCCTGATCCGCCAAGCCCTAGAGGAGTTGGGGCTCTTCGACGAACTCGGGAGATTAAGGAGCGGCCAGAAGCGTAATCCCTACCTCTCGGATTCGCTGATGGAGGGTCTCCTCGAACAATACCGCTTGAGGGGATTCCTAAAGGCCTATTTAGCGGCCGACGACGCCGGTTTTGCAATCACCGTTGCGACCCTTTTCGGCTGAGGGGCGTGCGATACTGACGCCATGAACATCACGACCGAACGGCCGCTCCCGGAAAGACTGGCGGCGGCCTTAAGACCCAGGGTCCTGGGAGAGGTCCGCTTCGACGACCTCGCCCGTACCCTCTACGCCACCGACGCCAGCCCCTACGAAATCCAGCCCTACGGCGTGGTCCTGCCGAAGAGGGTCGAGGATGTCCGGGCCGTAGTCGAGGTCGCCAACCGCTTCGGCGTACCGATCCTGCCCCGGGGGGGAGGCACTAGCCTCGCGGGTCAGACTGTCGGCAGCGCCATCGTGATCGACTTCTCGAAATTCATGAATAAGATCTTAGAGTTCGATCCAGAGGCGAGGGTGGTGCGGGTACAACCCGGCCTCGTTCGCGACGAGCTTAACAGCTTCCTGCGCCCTCATGGTCTCCAGTTCACCCCCGACATCTCAACAACCAACCGAGCCAACGTGGGGGGAATGGTCGCAAACAACAGCGCTGGGACTCGAAGCATCAAGTATGGCAAGTCGGTCGATCAGGTCCTAGCTCTGACGGTGATGTTGGCAGATGGGACGATCACAGAGTTCCATGAGGTGGAGGGGGGAGAGCTAGCGGCCAAGCTAGCCCAGCCCAATTTAGAAGGAGAAATCTACCGGACCGTGCAGCGGCTCACCACGGAGCTCGAGGAGGAGATTCTAGAGCGCTTCCCAAAGGTCATGAGGCAGGTCGGGGGCTATAACCTCAACGAATTCGTTGAGGACCGACCCTTCAACTTGGCCAAGCTCGTCACCGGCAGTGAGGGAACCCTAGCCATCATCCTCGACGTCACCCTAAAACTCTTCCCCATCCCGACCCACCAAGCGCTGGCGCTGCTGCACTTCGACAGCTTACAAAATGCGCTGGAGGCGATAAAATACATCAATCGTCACGGCCCGTCCGCAGTCGAGATCATGGACCAAGTGCTGTTCGACCTGGGGCACAGGAACCCGGCCATAGCTCCCCTGCTGAGCTGGCTCGACGGGTGTCCGGCGGCAGTGCTGATGGTCGAGTTCGACGGCGAGAGTCAATCTGAGATGCAGGAGGGCCTCGATGCCCTCGCAGCGGACCCTGAGGTGCAGCGGCTAAGCTATCACACACACCTAGCGCATAGCGACGAGGAGCAGCAGAAGGTCCTCGAGTTCCGCCGAGCTGGCCTCGGCACCTACGCGACCGTGAAGGGTCGAAGGAAACCAGTACCGTTTATCGAGGATGCAGCCATCCCGGTAGAGAACCTGCCGCGCTATATCCCCGACGTGCTCGCCGTCTGCGAATCTCACGGGGTGGAAGCCGTGATCTATGCCCACGCCAGCGTAGGGGTGATTCATGTCCGACCGCTCCTCGACCTGAAAGACGCTGACGACATCGGCACGTTCGAATCGATCAGCCAGGAAACTTTCGAACTGGTAAAGCGCTACGGAGGATCGTGGAGCGGAGAGCATGGCGACGGGTTGATACGCAGCTACCAGAATCGGAAGCTATTCGGCGACCAGATCTACGAGGCTTTCCGAGAGATAAAACGCTCCTTCGATCCCAAGAATCTCATGAATCCGGGCAAGATCGTCGATGCACCGAGAATGACAGAAAACCTCCGTTACGGCCCCAACTACCCTCAAAGCTCGGTCGAGACGGTGTTCGACTTCTCGAAAGACGGTGGGTACCTCGGCGCGATCGAGATGTGTACCGGAGTCGGTTCCTGCCGCAAGGTGGGAACAGGGACCATGTGCCCGAGTTACATGGCGACTCGCGACGAGGACCACTCGACCCGTGGGCGGGCAAATGTCCTACGTGAGGCCATCAACGGGAGGATGCCAGGTGGCCTAACCAGCCGCCAGGTGTTCGACGTGCTCGACCTGTGCTTAGAGTGTAAGGCCTGCAAGGTCGAGTGCCCTAGCCAGGTGGATCTGGCCAAGATCAAATACGAGTTCCTTCAACAGTACTACGATGACCACGGCACTCCGCTAGCGGCACGGGCGATTGGGAACGTGGGCCGCTTGGCGCCGCTGGGCCGAGCGCTGGCCCCGATCACCAACATACTACTACCGCTGAAACCTGTCCGCTGGACACTCGAAAGGGCCGTAGGAATCGACCGCCGACGGACCCTCCCGAAGTACGCCCGACGTTCGTTCGCCCAGTGGTTCGAGGGTCGGTCGGCACCGACGCGCCCAGCATCTAGGGGCGCTGTCGCACTGTTTGCTGACACCTGGACGATGTTCAACGAACCCGAAGTAGGCAGGGCCGCCACCGCAGTGCTCGAGGCACTCGGCCATCGGGTCGAACTCGTCCCCTACCGATGCTGCGGCAGGCCACTCATCTCGAAAGGCCTGCTGCGGCAGGCCCAGCAGCAGGCGGAGGCGAACCTGGAAGCGCTCGCGCCCTACGTTCGGCGCGGTGTCCCCGTGGTCGGACTCGAACCCTCCTGTGTGACCCCCTTCCGTGACGACTACCTCGACCTAGTACCAGGGGAGCGGGCCGAAGCCACCGCAAAGCAGGTGAAGATGATCGACGAGTTTCTCGCCAAAGCCTGGACATCGGGCCAACTCGACCCCAAAAGCTCCTTTCGCCTGAGACCCGAATCGATCTTGCTGCACGGGCACTGCCAGCAGAAGGCCGTGCTCGGCACCTCTGCGACACGCGCGGTCCTCGAATGGGTCAGCGATGACGTTCGGGAACTCGACTCGGGCTGCTGCGGGATGGCGGGCAGCTTCGGCTACACCCACCATGACCTCTCCATGCAGATCGGGGAGCAGCGGCTCTTTCCGGAGATACGTAACCACAGAGGCGTCTCGGTCGCCTGTGGGTTCAGCTGTCGGCATCAGATCTGGGATGGGACCAGCGTGCGCACCCACCACCTGGCGAGTGTGCTCGCGGACGCCCTAGGCTGACCTGCCCCGATCGGCGGGATGCCGCTACATCTGCTCCGGGGCCTCGACACCTAGGAGATCGAGGCTGGCGGCCAGCGTGTCTCGGACCTTCGTGACAAGGGCCAAGCGGGCCTCACGCAGGCCCGGGGCAGAGCGCAGGATCTGCGTATCGGGCCGACCCTCGTCGTCTTTATGATTGTAGTAGCCGTTCCAGGCGGTGGCTAAGTCGAGGACGTATTGGGTAACGAGGTGGGGAGCAAGATCCCGGGCCGCTGCAGCAACCACCTGGGGTAGCCGCGCAACCACCTGAGCGAGCCTCACCTCAAGTTCTCCGAGCGCCCTCCAATCGGTGCCGATCCCGAGTACCTCTGGGGCAGAGCGGAGAATGCTGCAGGCGCGCGCGTGCGCGTACTGGGCGTAGGGAGCAGAGTCTCCCTGAAGCGAGAGGGCCTGCTCCCAGCGGAAGTCGATCACCCGCCTAGCCTCGCTCTTAAGCATCGCGAAGCGGAGCGCCCCCACTCCTACCTGACGGGCCACCTCGTCCGCCGGCCCCAGATCAGGATTCTTTCTCTTGATGACGGCCCGTGCCCGGCTCACCGCCTCCTCGATCACCTCGTCCGCCGGGAGTGCGATGCCCTTGCGGCCACTCATGGTCTGTCCTTCGAAGGAGACCAACTCGTAGGCCAAGTGGCGAGAGCCTTTAGAGGCGGCTAAGCTCTCTGCGCTGTCCGACAGGGCTAGAGCGGCCCGGACCAAGGTCTGCGGGTGCGACTGCTCGACCCCGATGACGTTTACGATCTCCTGGGCGTGGACGAGGCGCCGACCGCCCGGTTCGGGCTCGCCGTCGGGCGCGCTGGTATAGAGCGGGCGACCGGAGGGTTGGGTATCGAAGCGCCGGTAGTTGAGCCCCTTAAACAGCCCAGCCTTCCAAAACTGGTAGCCGATATCCTTAGCAACGTACATGGCGTTGCCATCGCTCCGGACGAGGACGACATTGGGCTCTTCAAGGCCCGGGATGAAGGCGCTCACGTCCATTACCAGAGCACCTGCGAACTTTCCCTCCGTCGGCTGGCTGACATGTTCGCTCTCGCGCAGGATCTTGAGACCGCGGTCGAGGAATCCAGAACGCACGATATCGGACTCCCAGACCAGTAGGTCGTACTCGGCCCCGAGGGCGTAGCAGGTCTCTAGCTGCGCTCGCACCACCGCCTCGACCTCAGCGCGGAGTTCGCCGCGCTCGAGCCGGCGCATGACCGCGTCGACACCCCGGTCGATCACCTCGCCGTCATCCTCTTTGGCCCTGCCGAGTCGGACATAGAGGTCACCCAGCCAACGGTCGTACTTTCCCTCCCCATCGTAGCGAGCTCCGAAGTAGTCGATGGCAAAGAGGCTCTCGGCCGCCTGGCGACCGGTGTCATCGATATAGTTCTGGACTTCGACGGTGTGTCCCGCTGCGGTCAGGATCCGGGCGACCGCATCCCCAAGAACGATATTCCTTACGTGACCGATGTGGGTCTCCTTGTTCGGGTTGACGCTGGTATGTTCAACGATCACCTCGGTGCCGGAGGTGTTTACTAAGCTGAGGGGCAACTCGATGACAGAGCGCACGTAGGGGCCTGGGTCTACGAAGAAGTTGATGTAGGGCCCGACGGCCTCGGCCCGCAACACCCCGTTGGGGAGTTCGATCCGTTCAACGATCTTCTCGGCAATCAAAGTCGGACTCTTCCGCAGGACTCGGGCGAGGCCGAAGGCGACCGGGGTGCCGAAGTCCCCGGGCTTGCCAAGGGGCACCTCCTGGATGGACACCTCAGTCTCCCCCACCCCGAGCTGGTCGAGTACGAGTGAGAGAGAGGCCGAGAGGGCACAGCTGAGATCCCGCATAGAGAGCTAAGCTATCACATCGTCATCGCCCGAGCGCGCGTTCGCCCCCACCCCACGCAACTGCCATATACTGGTTTAGGAGTCCAGGGAAGAATCGACAGGGAAGATCATGTAAACTAGCCTCTATCTTTCGTCTAGTTTTATTAGTAAACTTGACACATATCGACTCAGGTTTTTCCTGCGGCCTCCAACGCCCAGGAGAGCCGGAATCCCAGGAGAACACTATGGCTGAGGCCAAAGAATCCCTTCAGTTCGAGAGCGTGATACCCGTCTGCCCCGTTCGCGCCTCGGTCCTCTACCCCAGCATGGTCATGCCGATCGATGCCGGGAGACCCATTTCCATTGAAGCGATCAACGCGGCCATCGATCGAGACCGCACGATCGTGATCGTGAGTCAGCGCGACCGAGAGGTCGAAGAGCCTAGTGCCGAAGATCTCTTCCGTGTCGGCACCGCCTGCAACATCATGCGCTTAAAGAAGAATCCTGACGGTAGTATCCAGATGCTGGTCCGGGCCTTCGCACGCGTACGCATCGAAGAGTATCGGGGGTCCGCGGAACTGATCGAGGCCGAGGTCAGCCCGCTAGAGATTCCAGACGGCGACCAGGTCGTCCTCGAGGCCACCTACCGGGAGCTGAAAGAGAAGTTCTCTCAACTGCTTGAACTCGGCGGACGCAACCTCCAAACGGATGTGGCCCAGTTTGTCCTCAACCTCGACGATCCAGGACAGTTCGCAGACTACCTAGCCTTCCATCTCGACTTTAGAATCGATGACAAACAGATGGTCTTAGAGGCTACCTCAGTGGCCGAGCGGCTTCGCAAGGTGCTTCTCCTGATCGACACTGAACTCGAGCTGCAGGAGACCCAGCGCCGACTACAACGCGAGGTCAAGGACGAGATCGACCGAAACCAGCGCGAGTACTTTCTTAGGGAGCAGATCAAGGCCCTCCAGAAGGAGCTAACCGGGAGTGACGACGAGGACGACGAGATCGGAGCCTTCAGCCAGAAGCTGGCGGAACTCGACCTCCCCGAAGCCGCGATGAAGGAGGCTCAGAGGGAGCTCAATCGGCTCTCGCGAATGCACCCTGACTCTGCCGAGGCCTCGGTCATCCGCACCTACCTGACCACCATCGTGGAACTGCCCTGGAGCGTCCGGAGCCAGGATCGGCTTGACATGACCGAAGCCGTGACAATCCTCGACGAGGATCACTATGGTCTCGAGAAGGTCAAGGACCGTGTCTTAGAGTACCTCGCGGTCCGCAAGCTCAAGGCCGAGTGGGTAGAGCGTGGGGAACTCGATGATGGGGAGGTAAACAAGGGGCCGATCCTGCTCTTCGTTGGACCCCCCGGCGTCGGCAAAACCTCAATCGCCAAATCGATAGGGAAGGCGCTCAGGCGCGAGTACGTACGCATCTCCTTAGGTGGGGCTCGCGACGAGAGTGACATCCGCGGCCACCGGAGAACCTATATTGGCTCAATGCCAGGGCGCATCCTCCAGGGGATCCGTCAGGCTGGTACAAAGAATCCTGTTTTCCTCCTCGACGAGGTAGACAAGCTCGGGATCTCGTACCAGGGTGATCCCTCAAGCGCCCTCTTAGAAGTCCTCGATCCGGCCCAGAACAACAGCTTCGTCGATCACTACCTCGGGGTCCCATTCGACCTCTCCGAGGTATTGTTCATCGCCACCGCGAACCTCGCTCAGCAGATCCCCGACGCGCTCTTAGATAGGATGGAACTGATCGATTTCTCGAGCTATATCGAACAGGAGAAGCTCGAGATCGCCCGGCGTTACCTGGTTCCTAGACAGGTCAGAGAGAACGGGCTCAGCCCGCGCCAGATTAGTATCAGCGACGGTGCCCTCTCTAGGCTGGTGACCTCTTACACCCGCGAAGCTGGAGTGCGGAACTTAGAGCGCACGATTGGAACGGTTGCCCGCAAGGCCGCGCGGCGGATTGCCGAGGGTAGGGCGAAGCGGATCAGGATTACGGAGCGGAGCCTCGAGAGTCTGCTCGGGCCCGAGCGCTTCACCCCCGAGAGTGAGGCGGAAGAGAACCTCGTCGGGGTGGCCACCGGTATGTACTTCACCCCGGTCGGCGGAGACATCCTGTTTGTCGAGACCTCGATCACTGCGGGCAAGGGTGGTCTGGTACTAACCGGCCAACTCGGTGAGGTGATGAAGGAGTCAGCGCGCGCGGCCCTGACCTACGCCAAGCGCAACGCTGACCGGTTCGGGATCGATCAGGAACTCTTAGACGACAGTGAGATCCACATCCACGTCCCAGCCGGGGCCGTTCCAAAGGAAGGTCCGAGCGCGGGAACCG
Source organism: Truepera sp. bin119 (assembly GCA_002239005.1). Lineage (GTDB taxonomy): Bacteria > Deinococcota > Deinococci > Deinococcales > Trueperaceae > MPNL01. Next base: position 51,549 of record MPNL01000003.1, on the reverse strand, counting down.
CACTCGCCACCTCTCTGATCAGTGCACTGACCGACATCCCAGTCCGCAAGGATGTGGCTATGACCGGAGAGGTGACCCTCCGCGGCCGGGTGCTACCCATAGGAGGTCTCAAGGAGAAGATCCTAGGGGCAAAGCGCGCTGGGATCTCTCACATCATTTTCCCAGAAAAGAACACCCCAGACATGAAGGATATCGCCAATCACCTTACCAAGAGTCTTCGCCTGCACAGCGTGGATAGTCTGGATAAGGTCCTTGACCACGCGCTGGTAGGCGGCCTCGCGGCACTCGAGGCGAATGCCCTTCCGGCGCCGCGCAAACGTCGCCATACCAAACCGGAGAAGCCGCAGGCATCGGCGCAGGCCTGAAGGTCCCCCGGTCTCGGTCTAGGCTGGTGTCAGCCTTGCACTCTCCCGGAAATCCATGATTACTCCGCTCATCGCCGCCAACTGGAAGCTGCACAAACTCCCCAGCGAGGGGGTGGCTTGGCTGGAGACGCTCTTACGAGAACTCCCTTCCAAGGCGCACGAGCATGTCCAGATCCTCCTCAATGTGCCTGCCACCCACCTCGCCCCGATGGCCCGACTCGCGCGCGGGACGCCCGTTGCACTAGGTGGACAGGACCTTAGTGCCCACAACGAGGGAGCCTACACTGGGGAGGTCTCCGGCGCGATGCTCGGCGACGCCGGAGCATCGTTCGTGATCGTGGGCCACTCCGAACGGCGTACCCTCCACGGCGAAAGTGACGAACTGGTAAACCGAAAACTCAAGGCGGCGCGCCGGAACGACCTAGTGCCGATCCTCTGCGTTGGGGAAAGCGAGGCGGAGCGGGACGCCGGTGAAGAGGCGCTTGCTGTGGTGCTTGAGCAACTCCGTACCGGGCTCAGGGGTCTCTGTGTGTCTGAGAGCAGCGCCCTAGTGATCGCCTACGAACCGGTCTGGGCGATCGGCACCGGCCGGACCGCGACTGCGGACGATGCCCAGTCGATGGCTGCCACCATCCGATCCGAACTTCGAACCCTCTACCCTGCGGTGGCCGACAGCATCCGGCTGCTCTACGGGGGCAGCATGAAACCCGCAAATGCGGCCGAACTCCTCTCACGTGCCGACGTAAACGGTGGCCTCATTGGAGGTGCGAGCCTCGAATTGGACTCGCTGTTGGCGATCGTGGAAGCGGCGGGATGAGCGTCCGCGACGCCCTCTATGAAAGGGTTCAGGAGGCAGGAGCTGAGGCGTTCCTGGTAAGTGCGCCCGCAAACGTCCGCTACCTCTCCGGCTTCTCCTCTCCCGAGGACGGCGTGGTAGTCCTCCTACCGGAGCGGACCATCCTCATAACTGATGGCCGTTACCTAGCCCAGGCAGACGAAGAGTCGACCGTTGAGGTGGTGATCGCTAGACCTTGGCAAGAGTGGCTGGCCGCAACCCTTCAGGGGGTACGGCTAGCTGTGGAGGCCGACCACATGACCCTAGCGACCTACGAGCAGCTCTCCCAGGAGCTTGGGCACTGCCCCGTGAGGGTCTCAGGGCTTGTCGAGGGGCACCGACTCATCAAGTATGAGGTGGAGATCGCCCACTTGCGCCGGGCGGCCGAGATCACAGACGCCGCCTTCGACCACATCCTCGAGGTCATCCGCCCCGGCATACAGGAGGTTGAGATCTCACTCGAACTCGAGCGCCACATGCGGCTCTGCGGCGCCGACTCGTCCAGTTTCGATCCCATCGTAGCTAGTGGGCCCCGCTCCGCGATGCCGCACGGCCGCGCCTCGCAACGGGTATTACGAACAGGCGAACTGGTCACCCTCGATTTCGGGGCGGTCGTCTCCGGCTATCACTCGGACATGACACGTACCCTGGCGTTAGGGAAAATCTCAGCTCAGCACACAGCTCTCTACGATGCGGTCCTGACCACACAGACCGAGGCTATCGCGGCCGTCGTGCCTGGAGCCCGCGGAGCGGAGCTCGACAGACTTGCTCGCGACCGGCTCGCGGAGCAAGGCCTCGCCGAGTATTTCGCACACAGCCTCGGCCACGGGGTCGGCTTGCAGATTCATGAGGGACCACGCCTGTCGCAGCGGTTTGACGACCTGCTTATGCCAGGCATGGTGATCACTATAGAACCTGGCGTATATATCCCCGGCGATGTCGGGGTCCGGATTGAGGATTTGCTGGCGGTGACTCAAGAGGGGACAGAGGTGCTCTCGAAGAGTGAGAAAGGACTGATTCAACTCTGATCCTCGTCAGCTAAAGTTCCGGGCGAACAGGCCAGATTGTAGATCAAGGCCTCCGCAGCCCCGGTGCAAGACCAGGTAGGAACTCCGGCCCTGATCCTGGAGTCGCTGGTGAGGACCCCGACGGTCGAGAAGGTATCTGCTGATGGGGGCTATGCGGGGCCGAAACTGGCCGGGAGGTTGAGGTGGCTGGGACTCTCTTAGCTGATAGAGCTTATGAAAAACCTAGGAAGACCGGTCGTAACGTGAGATTATCTCTGCCCCCCACCCGGATAAGTAGGTGAGCGAATCCAGCGAATCCGTCCTTGCAACTCTCGAATACTCCAAATATGATCGGAAGGACGGATTCGCTGGATCAGCAATAGCGCAGGCTTTGCTCTCACCGATCTTGCTATTCCACACCCGAAGCAAAAACGGTCAAAGCCGGGGTCCCCCGCTGGGGGTACGGACTCTACGGGTCTTGTCCGCCCTTAGGGAGTGTTCTTACGTTCACTGAACTCGCTCTGGCAGTTCAGGCAGCGTATCCAGCGAATCCGTCCTTAGTAACGGATCCGGTCTGGTCCGTAGCTCTTACGGGTCCAGCGAACCCGTCCTTCCCTGAGGTTGCCCTGTCCTAGCTGACCGTAACTGAGGCACTCATGATTGACACAGGCTAGACTTGCTATGGGAGGTCGGTCTCTATTTTTCACATGGTGCAGGATGCACCAGGACAGGCCTCCCTCCTTTGGGGGGTAGAGATAATCTCACGTTACGATCGGAAGACCACGGGCTTTGCTATTCTATCTCGTCTCTAGGTGGTGGACCCGAAGCGAAGATATGCTCTACGGGCCCAGCGAAGCCGCACTTGTCCGTCTTCAGGGACCTTTGCTGGCTGGGTCGCCGCCGTTGTCTGGCCAAGGAGTTCGAACGAACCCTTGCGAGTCGGTGGCGTGGGTGAAGCTGGATGTGCACCGATCCCTGATGTGGCGAGCAACTCGGACCCGAAGCTCCAACGAAGCCGTCCTTGTCTGAGCAGCGGAGAGCACCTGAGAATCCTCTCAGTATGACTTATGGAATAGCCCCTGAGGCCCTTACTTGGGTCGTAGGGTGAGATTATCTCACCCCCCCTTCAAGCCATCCTCCAAAATGAAGTTATCCCCGTCTGGAAGGTGATTTCTCGATCCCCTGATATGGGTACAACTCGGTGAAATCTGTTCGAGAACCGCCCCTTCACTCCTCATTATCACCCCCCTACCGGCACCAATTCCAATACCATGGGCTTTGCTAATGCCTGGTACGCATCTCCTCTGGTAGGGGGGTGAGATAATCTCACATCACTACCCTTACTTGCCACCCTGACAGATAGCAGAAGCGCCTGTCCAAGGCAGGTCTCTAGGAGTAGACTAGCTCATGCCGTGGGTTATCAAGTACGGAGGCAGCGCCATGACGGATCCCACCTTGCGGCCGCGGATAGCCACCGAGATAAGGGAGTTGGCCGACCGGGGCGAACGCCCCGTCGTGGTTCATGGGGGAGGCCCCTTCATCGGCAGGGCACTCGATCGGGCCGGAGTTGAGCACTCCTTCGTTCGTGGGCTGAGGGTTACCCCCCCAAAGGGTATGGAGGTGGTCGAGGCCGTTCTCACCCAACTTGGGAAGATCCTGGCTCAGGAGATCGGCAACGCTCTGGGGCTCACAGGACGCGACGCGGGACTCCTCGTGGCGGAGCGATTCGACGAGGAGTTAGGCGAGGTCGGTAGGATGCGGAGCGTCAATAAAGACGCAATCACCACCATCCTCGATTCGGGGTTCACGCCCGTCCTCGCCTGCCTCGCCGTCGCTGCCGATGGGAGCCTGCTGAACGTGAATGGCGATGAGGTAACAGGTGCGGTTGCCGGCGCCCTAAGATCCCCAGTCATCTTCCTCACCGACGTTCCTGGGGTCCTCGAGGAGCCAGCCGACCCGTCGAGCCTCATAGCGCACATCACCCTTCAGGAAATCGAGAGCCGCATCGCTGACGGGCGGATCTCGGGAGGAATGATCCCCAAGGTGGAGGCCGCCACCAGTGCCCTGAAGCAGGGAGCGCCATCCGCAATGATCGTCAATGGGAGGTACACAGGAGTTTTGGGGAACGTGCAGAGGGGTGCAGCAGGAACCAAGGTGACTCTCTCGTAATCCGCATGATCACGGACCCCAGATCTGCTATGCTATTCAACTGGTGCCACGTACCCCTATCGCATTAGTATTACTGCTATCCATTGCACTGGACCTAGTAGAGGAGGTCGGCGTCGCTCCGAGCAACACCCCTTGGTCACTGGGAGTACACCACAGTACCCCTGCAGACGGACTCGGAGTCGGCAGCGTCCACTCCGATGTGACCTGCACTGCGGTTCTCCCACAGCTCCCCAGAAACGCCTCATATGCCCCTCAACCAGATATGGTGCCCACCTTGTCCACAGTCACCTTCGAGAATGCCATCACCGGAAACACTGTCGAGGTTCCGATTCCCATAGCAGCATCACCAGCCCCGGCCCTCGAGTCGGAGGCTATCACCCCCGAACTTGCCTCGGTACTCGCCGATGCAGCTGAGATCTCTAGCCAGGTCGTAGCGGCCAACGAAGGGCAACCTGCACCTGTCGCCCACCCGACGCCCCGCACCCACACCGTGCGCCAGGGAGATACACTCTACGGCCTCGCCCTCGCCAACGGAACGACCGTCGACAACCTGATGACCATTAACCTGCTCACCTCCGATCACCTTCGCGCGGGGATGACTCTTAACCTTCCCCCTCTTAAGGAGGCGACCTCCAGCTACCGCGTCGAGCCGGACGACCACCTCTTACAGGTCGCCACTACCCACGGTGCCAACCTCGGGGACAAGACCATCGACCCTGGAACCGTTCTGACCCTGCCGGAACCCAGCGTCCAGAAGCGCACCTACATCGTCCAAGAGGGGGATACCCTCTACGATATCGCCCTCGCTTACGGCCCCTCTGTCAACGACCTGATCGCCTTCAACAATCTCGACGGCACAGTCATCCGCCCGGGGCAGAAACTCCTTCTGAGTTCGGGTCTCCCCACCCCTACCCCCCTCGTGCTAACCGTAGACCCAGGCAACACACTCTGGGGAATCGCGCAAGAATACAACACCACTGTCGCCGCCATAGCCGCTACCAATCACCTCTTGGACATCAAGCTAATCCGCCCGGGGGACACCCTGACGATTCCGGGGCACTACGCGGGCACCTCATCCAAACAGGGGGGGGCTACTCCGCCGAGTCTTAAGGTGCAATTGGGAGACACGCTCTGGGAAATCGCCCGACGCTACAATACCTCGGTCGCAGCCCTAATGTCGGCAAATTCCCTCTCGAGCGAGCGCATAATTGCGGGCCAACTCCTGCGGGTCGTTCCAGGGAACGAACTCTCTCCCGCCCGCGCCATAGCAGCCCCCGACAGCCGGATAACGCCCGTTGGGACAGCTATGGTTTGGCCGCTCGTTGGGAAGATCACCTCCCGCTTCGGCTATCGTCAACTCAGGATAGGCGGCTCCAACTGGCATAACGGTCTCGACATCGACGGTGCCACCGGCGACCTGATCGTTTCTGCAACCGATGGTGTCGTCAGCTATAGCGGCTGGAGGGGCGGTTACGGGAATCTGATCATTGTAAAGCAAGGCGACTCCACCTACTACTACGGACACGCCTCCGAGCTCCTTGTCTCGGTCGGAGAAGCAGTGCGCATAGGCCAACCCATAGCGCGTGTCGGCACCACTGGGCGCTCAACCGGCTCTCACCTCCACTTCGAGATCAGGGTTGACGGGTCGCCTGTCGATCCACTCCCAATCCTCGAAGCGGAGGCAGGGCGGTAGCCACCTTGCCAGCACGAGTCCCGCACTCAACCACAGACGTCAGACATCCGGTGCCAAAGCGGCACCGTAAGCGGGAATTTCAGAAAAGCGTCACTAGAGGCCAAGCCCTTAGTTCATGCTGAGGTGTGAATCTTACCGATAAGCAATGGACCCGACCACTCATCCCTTAACTGCCAAGACGACCAGACGGTCGTAGCCGACCCCGGAGAGACCTATCGAGAAGTCCTCAATGGCCTCATCCTCCGCACAGGAGCACCCCTGGCACGACCTCCCCGGCAGTACCCTCCCTACCAAACCTGCCACCGACTCTACCGCAACCGGGTTAGGGAGAAAGAACTGCCATAGACGAACCCTACGGATCCAACGAAGCTGCCCTTGAGTGTTGGTTCGGCAGGAGTGCCTGGCAGATCCGGACCCGGAGAGTCCGCTCTTACTCTATTGCGGGATGGTTCTGCTCGCTTATGTTGATCCTGCTCAAGGTATTTTTGAGATGGCTATTAGGGGGTCGAGAGATTTCTTACCTCGATTGCCAAAGCAGATAAGCTAGCATCGAACCACCAGCATGAGTTCCTTGCTAACAGCGAGCTCCGTCCAGCCCCTGCCACACCTAGTTACCCAGGAGGGGACAGGGCTGTGCGGGTAGTTATCGTAGGTGACATTCACGCCCAAGTGGAAAAGTTCTGGCGCGTCCTTATAGAGGCCGGTCTCGCTGATGAGAAGCGCGTTCCGACAAAAAGACTCCTGGGAGGCGACATCCAACTCGTCCTCCTAGGAGACCTCGTCCACGCAAAGAGCCGCGAGCGCTACGCGGAGCTCACCAACGTCCAGATCTACGACGAGTTCAACCCAGAACACCTTCGCAAGGCGGAACTGGTCCAGGAGAACTTCCTGCGAGAGGTCAAGGCGTTCCAGGACGCCCTCCCCGCAGGAGCCATGCATATCCTCATGGGGAACCACGACTTCAACACTATCGACCAGGAACAGGGGCCGCTCCGGACTGACGATGTCTCCCACCTCGAGTGGAAAGGGGTGTCGGGCAGTTCTCTCGACAAAGACCTCTTCGACTGGATAAGGAGTTGGCCTAAGGAAACGGAGATCGAGGGGCTCCACCTAGCCCACGTCGGACCCTACCCCGAGCACAACACCTACGACGAAGGCTTCTACGTAGAGAATCGGCGCCGGTGGATCTACGAGGATAGGGATTTCTTAAAAGACACACCCTGCCGGCTCGGGATCTACGGACACACCCCCGTTCGGGGAGGCGTCAACATCGCCTCTCAAGGTCGAGCGATCCTGATCGATACAAACGGTTATCTAGATGAATACACCTACCTCGAAATCAAGATCTGCAGGGGGCAGTACAGACTGCGTATGCGCGGTCTCTTTTTTGACGAGTGGGTTCAGCGCTGACACAGTTTAGTGCAGGACCACCCCATTATACTCTGGGGTGAGAATCACCCAGGTCTTAAACGGACTGAGGTCGACCGGCAACTGCTCATCGCTTACGAACTCTACTCCGACCCCCTCCTTCTTAGACCAACTCCCCGACACCATCTTGCCGCCGATGAACAGGGTAGCGGGACCTCCACGTAAGGGGATGTAGAGCCTTCCCTCAGGGTCATCGGGAAGGGGCCGAGCCTCAATCGAGGCAACCACCACGGCGTCGACAAGTACCCTCTCGCCGAAGGCGTCCACTGCCCCCTCCTCATTTCGCAACCAGTGGTAGCGTTTTTCCTCCTCGACATAGACGAAGCCGCTGGAATACACTCCACTGAAGCGGATTTCCAAACCTCCAACTGAAGTACTCGAGTCTGGCGGCCTATAGATTACCCCGCTCACGGAGCGGGGCCGCTCAAGGCCCAGGCGGTCGACGGCTTCGCGCAGGGTCGTACCGTAGCTGTAGAGGTTGTACGGGGCACTCCGACCAGCGACCCGGCTGAAGAGTTCGCCGCGGCTGTAGGCGTTGAAGGTGGTCAGTCCATCTCTGGAAATGGCGGCTAGAGCAGAGGGGGAACCGCCGTCGTGAACGAGGATCCCGTCCACGCTCTGTGCCAGCATGACAAAGTAGTCACGGGCGCTCCGTATGGGACCGACCTGCTCGGGGTCGGAGCGGTCGAACACAGTCATCAGGCGAGTAAGTCCTCCCTCGACTGGCATCTCCACAACTTGGGCGGCTTCAAAGAGACCAGACTGGGGATAGCCTCCCACATTGTCAATCAGAACCATGAGAGGGCGCTCCCTCTGCTCTTGGAAGGGGGTCGGGGGCAAGGCCAGCCTGGAGCCCAAAGCCTCCCCCCTATCGATTTCGGCAGCCGCTCCGAGATTGCTAGCGTCGGCCTCGGCATCTGCAACGGTCTGTCCAGACCTTGGCGCGTCGCCCCCCTCCAATCGGTTATCCAAGCGGTCGCTATCTACGTCTCCCTGGGTTAGGAAGGCTCCGGCCCTAGTCTCCCCGAACACAGCTGGAGCCCGGGTATCCGGCTGATCCTCTACCACCACCACTCGGAGAAGTGGTTGAGGAATCGCCTCGGCTACCGCTACGGCAACCTCAACGCTTGGCTTAGGGATGACCCCTCCGGGGGCCACGATGACGGTTGGGGTGAGGGCCAGGGCACGAGCCTCAGGGACCTGGACCACCGAGGTAGGACGTGGAATCTGGATGGATTCGGCGAGGGGTCGGGGAACCAGCACCTCGGCATCGATCTGAGGCAGAGTCGTCGTCGGAATGTCTGCAAGAGGCAGATCGACACTGCCCGATTCTGAGGCGGGCAGGCGCACCTCCGGGGGCGGTGCCCGCAGCGGGGTGGCCTGCGGGGGCACCTCCAACGGGGTGGCCGCTTCAGGTTCGGGAGGGGCGACGTCACTGCCCAATTGCATCTCAACGGGATCGGGGGGCGGAACGGTCGAGAGGAGATCAAGGGCGGTTGCCTGAGACTCACCTGCCTCGGGAGCCCCGACCTGTGGTGTTTGGGCCAGCGGCGCGGGAGACGCCGACGCGGGAGCTTGTATCTCTTCGATTGCCTCAGTGGGTGTCCCAATATCGATAATGATGAAGGACTCGAGAGGAACCGGGTCAGGAAGCGTGATCCAGATGGCAATAGCGAGCACCACCAGCAGGTGAACCATGAGTGACAGGAGAAGCGCCCGCCGCCTATCGCGATCCTGCCATAAGGCCTGGTAGCCCATCCAGTCCCCTTAACCGCCCGTGGCGATGGCGATCCGCCGAGCCCCAGAACGCTTAATCTGGTCCATAACTTGAACTACCAGCCCATGGGGCACGGTGCGGTCCGCACGCAGCACTACAACAGACTCGTCCTGGTCAGCGAGGCGAATCTGGAGTGCCTGAGCAATGTCCGCCTCCTTCACAGCCGTGCCACCCAGGAAGATCTTAAGATCCTTGGTAATAGTCACCGTGGGGAGATCAGCAGACTGCAGCTGCGAGGTCTGCGACCGAGGCAGGTCCACGGGCAGGTTTGCTTCCGGGGAGATGAAGGTGGTCGAAACCATGAAGAAGATGATCAATAGGAACACCACGTCGATCATCGGGGTGAGATCGAGCCTGGGGTTTAATCGCGAAAGGCGACGGGTACGCCTCGAGTTCATGTCGGATTCGCAGAGGTAGGCGCCACGTCCGCGCGCGGCTCCTCACGGCGCTCCTCCTTGCGGCTGGCGACAACCTGGACCACATTGCCCATGAGCTCCTCGCGACGCCGCTCGATCTCGAGCAGGATATGATCGACCCGGTTGGCTAGGAAGCTTTGGCCTATCACCACAGGGATCGCCACAATCAAACCTGCTGCGGTAGTGACTAAGGCCTGGCCAATACCGTCGGCCAGAGCCGCTGGGTCCCCCGTCCCCCGGTTTGAGATCTCGGCGAAGGCGATGATCATCCCCGTCACCGTCCCTAGCAGGCCCAGAAGCGGAGCGATCTGCGCGATAGTCGCGAGCGGCCTCAGGCCACGCGTGAGACGCTGCTCCTCCTCCAACGAAGCCTCTTGGAAAGCAGCCTCCACCGCCGACCGGCCGTAGGGGAGACGCATCAGGGCGGCCTTGAGTACGCGGGCAACAGGCCCCCCGTGGCGGTCGCAGGCGGCGAGTGCCATCTCTAGATCCCGATTGCGTACCGCGGCGTTAACTCTATTCATCAGCGTATCCGCCTCCAGCCGCTCACGCGAGAGCTTGAGGAGCCGTTCAAAGAACAGGTAGACAGCGTACAGCGAAATCAGCAGGATGGCGACCAGAACGGGACCGCCACTCAGCAGCAGATCCATTCCCAACTCCTTGCTCGCCCAGACTCACCCCAGCTATCGTATGCGATCCCCGTTGCACATGTACAGATATCCATATCAACCGGTATTCCTTAACCCCGCAGAGATACCGATCAGGCTCACCAGCAGGGCGTCGCCGAGCCCATCGCGCTCAGGGCTCTCGCTAGGGAGGGAGCGGAATCGACCCAGAAGTTCGACCTGCAGGTAGCTGAGCGGATCGACGTAGGGATTGCGTAACTCAATCGCCCGGGCCAAGGTCTCGTCCCGACCCATGAGCGACTGTCCCATCGCGGCCTCAACCAGCCCCACGGTCCTCTCATACTCGTCGCAGATCAGGGGCCAGAACCGGCTGCGCAACTCCTGCCGAACAAGTGTCAGGTAGCCTTCGAAGATCCCCATGTCGGCTTTGGCGAGGCTCATCTGGGCAAAATCGAGGACCGTCTGGAAGAAGGGCCAGGAGGCATACATCTCTTTTAGCAGTTCCGAATCGATCGTCGACAATCCGGTGCCGAGCCCGAACCAGCCCGGGAGGTTCCCGCGGCACTGAGTCCAGGAGAACACCCAGGGGATCGCGCGCAGATTCGAGAGGGATCTGCTCCCCCTGCGCCGCGCCGGACGGGAGCCTATATTCAGCCGACTGATCTCCTCAATGGGCGTTACCGTCGCATAGAAATCGAGGAACCCTTCCGCCCTTAAGAGACCCTGGTAGCGCTCGCGGGCCGCCACCGAGGCCCGGTCCAGAGCATCTCGGTACCGATCGGGGACCTCAGGGAGCGAACCTCTATCCCTAGCCGAGGAGAGAATGAAGGCGTGAGCCACCTGCTCGAGGTGGCGATGCGCGAGGTCGGGGTCGGTGTAGCGATCAGCCAGTGCCTCCCCTTGCTCCGTCATCCGCATGCGACCCTCGAGAGACCCGGGCGGCTGAGCCAGAATCGCCCGGCCACTAGGCCCCCCACCCCGCCCGATGCTGGTGCCACGGCCGTGGAAGAGGCGTAGTGGCACTCCGGCTTCCCGACACACCCTGGCTACGCCTTCCTGGGCACGGTAGAGGGCCCAGTTCGCTGTCAGGAATCCGGCATCCTTGTTTGAGTCCGAATACCCGATCATGACCTCCTGAACCCCACACCGATCGATGTGGCTCTTGTAGACGGGGATGCCAAACAACTGCGCAAGGATCTTTGGAGCCGCAACCAAGTCATCCTCGGTCTCGAATAGCGGAGTGACGTCGAGCCCCTCGACGCCCACCTGCTTTGCGAGCACCAGAACCTCAAGGATGTCCGACACCCCCTCCGTCATCGACACAATGTAGGAGCCGGTCGAGCCCTCTCCGAAGCCCCTTTGCGCCTCTCTAAACACCTCGAGGAAGGCAAGGGCGCGGAGGGTCTCCTTCGCGAGGGGCGCGTCTCTGGGGGCCAGTGGGCGTTTCGACTCCAACTCCCGGGTGAGCAGTTCGACCCGGCTCCGCTCGTCGAGCCCCTCGTAGGCACCCTCGACCCCTGCATAGGATAGAAGGTCGGCGACCGCGCTGGCGTGGACCGCCGAGTGTTCCCGAATATCCAGGGCAGAGAGATGGAAACAGAAGGCGGCAGCCCTGTAAATGCTGGGGCGGACGAAGGCCTGAGCCGCCCGCCATCCTTGGCTCAGACGGAGCGTCTGCTCAATTAAGGCGAGATCGGCAGCGTACCCCTGCGCACCGCCTACATACCCCTTATTGAGAGAGTCTTCGCGCCCCTGCTCCCACTTAAGGAAGCGGTGCATGTAAGCGAGTTTCTGTCGGTAGGGTTCACCCTCAAACCGATCCAGCGGTCCCTGTTCGCGGAGCAGGCTCCGAAGATCCTCACGGAAAGGCTGGGTAAGGGTGACACGGCCCTCCCACAGGGAGAGCTGTCGAATGAGGTGGTTTACATCAGCGAGATGGGCTTCAAGGGCGACCTCCGCCTGCAGTCGGTAAGTCTCCACCATCACCTCCGGGGTGACGAACGGGTTTCCGTCACGGTCGCCCCCGATCCAGGAACGGAAGGTGACAACCGGGGGCAGGGGCGGGGTCTCCGATGGACCATAGTAGGTGTCCAGCGCATCCTCCATGTCGAGCATCAGACGGGGGACAGCTTCGAGCAGCGAACGCCTATGGTAGTAGAGTGCGCTCTTGACTTCGTCGATCACAGTCGGCTTTTTGGAGACCAGTTCGCGTGTCTGCCAGAGGGTAGCGATCTCGGCATAGATCTCCCGCTCGACCCGCTCGCGCTCCTGCGGCGACAGGTCGCGCTCACCCCGGTGCCTCATAGCGGATGCGATGCGCTCAAGCTTGAGTCGGATGGTGTAGCGCTTCACCTCTGTCGGGTGGGCGGTAAGGGTGAGCTGGATGTCGAGGGTCTCAAGGAAGCGGCGGGCCTCACTCCGGGACCACCCCTGATCCTTAAGCGCCTTGAGAGCGGCCGCAACCGATTCGGACCGGGGGGCCTCAAGGCTGGCTCGACCCTCCCGCAGGCGGTTGACCCGAACCCTGTGAATCTCCTCGGCAAGGTTGATCAACTGGAAGTAAACCGTAAACGCCCGGAGCAGGCGCTCCGCTGTCTTGAGGCTGAGCCCCGAAAGGATCTCCCGAAGTTCGGCGCGCAACTCCGTGCGCCCAGGCTCAGCTCGCATCCGCTTGGTGAGCGCCCGGACCCTCTCCACTAAGCCGAAGAGCCATTCGCCCTCAAGCTCCTTCAGGGTCTCTCCCAAAGCGCTAGCGAGGAAATCCACATCGGCTCTCAACCGATCGAAGGCCTGTGCGGCAGGCGATCCCGCCTGGCCCATCGCCACACTCTCCCCTTCAGTCCTTACCATCAGGCCCCCAACGTACCCGCCGAATAGACTTAGTCTTGCCCCCCTCAAGCACAAGCGCCACCGCCCTCACCTCTCCGGGCTGATCGGCTGGCCGGTACCGCTTGGGGAGTCCAGTTGTGAACCGGAAGTGGACCTCCTCGAAGTTCATGCCGATCGAAGAGTTCTGGACACCGGTCATCCCGACATCGGTTATATATCCGGTCCCGGAAAGGATAGTCTCATCTGCTGTCTGCACATGGGTATGGGTTCCTAATAGGGCACTGCACCTGCCTGCGAGATGGTACCCCATGACCTTCTTCTCGCTCGTCGCCTCGGCGTGGAAGTCGACGACAACGCTGTGGTCCCGCTCCTCAGCCAGGAGAACGTCGATGGCACGGAACGGGTCGTCGAGAAGAGGTTCCATGAGGATGCGGCCCATGATCTGTGCCACTGTGACCCGTTCTCCCGTACGCGCAGTAAAGGTTCCCGACCCAAGGCCAGGAGTCCCCGGAGGGTAGTTGAGGGGCCGCAGCAGGTGAGGGGTTTCCTCCACCAACTGGAGAGCCTCGGCCTGGTCCCAACCGTGGTTGCCCAAGGTGACGACATCAGCGCCCGCCTCCCGCAGTTGCCAGAAGTGCTTCCGGGTGATCCCGAATCCACCTGCGGCATTCTCGCCGTTGACGATAACGAAGTCGTACTCCTCACGAACCGCCCTGAGAAAGCGGCGGGCCACCCTCATTCCCGGCGCTCCGAACACATCCCCGACGAATAGGAGTCTCACGGTGACAGTGTAAGGCTTTGCCCAGCGCGCACAGGTATTGGGCACCCTCCTCTTTAGCCCCTTACCGGGATCACCTTAGCAGCCGACTTATCCGCTTGCTCTCTGCGCTCGAAGCCACTCGCGCCAGAAATCTTCATCCCAGCCAAGGCCTAAGGTGGTGTTCACAGCAACCAGCGGCTGGATTAGGAGTTCGGGGTGGATCACCAACCGCTCAAGGAGGTCCATCTCGCTCATCTTCAGGTAGGCGAGACCCTGACGCCGAAAGGTCTCGCTCTCGACATTCACCAACTGCTCGGGGCCGAACTTGCGCGAGAAGCGCCTTAGTTCGCCCGGAGCGAGGTAACCCCTGCGTGGGTCGAGGAGGTGGGGCCTATGCCCACGTTCCCTAAAGAATCGCTCCGCCTTCCGAGTATCTTTTGACTTCGGACTACCGATGATCCGGATCTGCACGATGCGACAAGGATATCATCCGACATGATAGGCTCTCACGGTAGGCTAATGTCCCAGACCTTCGATGCTGTTGATCGCCAGATCCTCACCATCCTCCGGAAGGATGGGAGGGCCACCCACGCCACCATCGCTAGAGAGGTCGGGCTCTCCGCACCGGCCGTAGGCGAGAGGATCCGCAAGCTCGAGAAGGCCGGTGTAATCTTAGGCTACCGAGCCATCATTGAACCCGACCGTGTAGGTCTCACAGTTACCGCCTTCGTCGCCATTGCACCGCAGCCTAGGAAACCCGCCTCCCAACTTGTCGACCGCCTCATGAAGTTTCTGGAGATCGAGGAGCTTCATGCCGTCGCTGGCACCTACAGCTACATTGCGAAGGTGCGCGTGGAGAACCCTGCTGCACTCGATTACTTCCTCGACCGGCTCTTTATGCTCGAGGGTGTAGAACGGACCGAGACCACGATGGTGTTAAATACCAACGTCGAGCGGCCTATGCACCTCCCTTTCGATAGTGAAATAGGGGGAGGATAGATGTCTCGGCACCCAGTTATGGCTCCGTAACTGCCTGCTGCCTGTCAGTTCCGATCTTACTAGGGGGTAGGGTAATCGACACTGGAACGGCTGCCAGGCTACGGACATAGTAGAAACATACGAACAGGATGTTGAGGTTACAACAGAGACAGATCACTGCAGGGATCGTTGCGGTGGGCACCCTGTGGTCGGAGGAATGCTCGAAGCGGGGCTCTCTTAAGCCCCAAGACTGCGTCCTAGGTGCGCCAGACCCCAAAGGGATAGGGATCGAGAGTCAAAGTTGAACGTTGAGATTGGCGTGACCGTCAAGGGCTAGGCTGCAGGGCTGCCAGGAACCACTCCGGCAACCTTCTCTCCTGTCGTCTCACGAACAGCTCGAAATCTCCGTCCATGACGTAGGTAACCGCGAAGTCGTCCGGGCCGCGCACCGACCGACCGTACGCCTGGACGATCGTCAGACAGGCCCTCCACGCATACCAGGCAGGATCGATCTCCTTGCGCCGCGCCACCTGGGGATCGCCCAGATAGGGGTAGGGGATCTTGCAAATAACCTGCCACCGGGCTAGGTCATCAACCAAGTCGATTCCCTCTGTCATACTCGGTGTCAACAGGACGGTGGGCTCGCTGCTGAGCAGATGTCTCTCGAGAGCGGCCTCCCGGCCCGTAGGGCTGTAGTGGGCAATCAACCTTGAGGCCAATCGGGGTGGTAGGTTGCGGGCGATGTAGCTCGCTATGCGGTAGCTGTGGGCATGGATCAGACCTTTGTCGCAGGGGTGGGATTCGAACAGGTCGGCGATCTCTGCGACTAGACGGGGAAGCGAGGCGTCGAGGTAGTGCCGGGTAAGCTTGCCCACGGGCCGGGGATAGAGAGGTCGGTTCTCAGGGGGAAAGTCTGACTCGACCTGGATGACCTCGGCCTGTTCGGACACAACACCGAGTGAGCGGAGGAACGTGGCTGGATCGAGGATTGTCGCCGAAAGCATCAGGACCCGCTCTGTGAAACCGAACAGCAGGTCGCCAGCGAGACCTGCGACGCAAACAGGCTTGAACCTGATTCCCTGCCCATCTCTATCCCGCCAACGCTCAACCACCCACTCGTCGCGCATGTCTTCGCGGCTGTAGTGCAGCAACTCAAGACGTTGGATCTGCTGTTCGAGCCACTGCTTGGCCTGCATCAACGCGAGGGCCAGATCCGCCTTGTGCACATCTTTCTTCAGCTTGGCGTCGATCTCGAGACTCCGGTTCACGAACCGAGAAATCAGATCCTCGGCAAACTCGAAGTACTCCTCATTGTCGAAGGAAGTAGGCACCCGCTCGGCAATCCCTACCTCCTCCAGGGTACGGTCGGTCAGGGTGATCTGGACAAAGTTCATAAGGGTCTCCTCGGCGTTGTGCGCCTCGTCGAGCACGAGGAGATCACGATTAGAGAAGCCGCCTCCGTGGTTCAGTTCGGCCAGAAAGTAAGCATAGTTCATGATCGTCCCAGAGGCTGCGATGGCACCACCCTTGGCAGTGAAGTACGGGCAGTCATCGCACTCAGGAAACCTCCGACCCACAATACAGGGGGCCGCTGCCGCGTGCGTGGGGGCTACCAGGCAGGGATAGTTCGCCCGCCCCTGAGAGGGGGGGGCGCGCGTGCGGGTGTGGGGGGGCACGCGGGGGGGGATGGTCCCCCCGCCCCTTCATGACCGCGAGTTCGGGGAAGTCCCGAAGGTACTGATCCTGCAGAATCTTCTGGGCTGTAAGAATATAGGCGCTGCTCGCTTCGCGGGCCAAGGTTACGGCGATTGCACTCTTCCCCGCCCCGGTTGGGGCCTCCACGACCACGAACCTCTTCCCTCTACCGAAGGCTTCTCTGGCCCGTTCAATGGCCTCACGTTGCCCAGTTCGGTAGTGTCGGAAGGGGAAGCCCGAACCCGCCACGGCCTACGCTACCACGGGCCGAAACCCCCGATCAGATATAGAAAGAGCCAGCGCCTTCGCCGGCTTTTCTGGTGCCGAGGATGGGACTTGAACCCACACGACCTAACCGGTCACTAGCCCCTCAAGCTAGCGCGTCTACCAATTCCGCCACCTCGGCAAAAGACATCCGAGCAAGACGCAAAAAGAATGATACTGTCCGCTACGGAAGGTGTCAAGGAGAGCCTCATTAGGAGGCTAGCAAAGTATATCCTTGTCAGTGGTATGACTGAGGCCCGCTACCGTCGGATCCTTGAGGTGCTGCACAGGCGCCAGCCCGACCTGACCCTGCTGGCCGAGGACATCCACAAGCCGCATAACCTCTCCGCGACGCTGCGTAGCTGCGACGCCGTAGGTATAGGGACCATTCACGCAATCAACCCGACTGGGGGGGTACCGACCTTCACCGCCACCAGCGCGAGCGCCGACAAGTGGGTGGAGGTCAGGGTCCATAGAGACCTTAAGGAGGCACTGGACGCCGCCGGGCATCCAGAGGCCCAGATCCTCGCCGCCCACCTCTCCGATGAGGCCATCGACTACCGGGAGGTCGACTATACCGGCAGGACCTGCATCATCTTCGGGAACGAGAAGAGTGGAGTCAGCCCAGAGGCGGCCTCCGCAGCCGACCACCACATCGTCATCCCCATGCTCGGAATGGTCCGGTCGCTCAACGTATCGGTCGCAGCGGCAGTCATCCTGTTCGAGGCCCAGCGCCAGCGGTGGGGGGCGGGCCTCTACGACCGCCCGCAACTCGAGGAGAGTGCCATAGCCGAACAGGCGTTCGCCTGGCTTCACCAGACGGAGGCGCAGCGACTCCAGAGCCCCGTTTCTCCGCTGAACAAGCGTGGGGACGGGTAATTCTCTCGCTACGCTCTGCTAGGCTGGCGCTATGCACCGTCTGCCCCCCCTCTTGGCAACCCTAGCCGTCATGGCCACTCTCTCGTGGGGTGCCGGCCAAGAACTTATCCTCATCACCGACGGACTCAGGAACCCGGTAGTCATTACGCATGCGGGAGATGGCTCAGGACGGCTCTTCATTGCCGAACAGCCGGGCAGGATCTGGATCTTCGCGGGATCTGAGTTCCTCTCTGAGCCCTTTCTCGACCTGCGGGCATCGATCTCCTACGGTGGCGAGCGGGGGCTCCTCGGCCTTACCTTTCACCCCGATCACCGAGAAAACGGTCTCTTCTTTGTCCACTATTCGGACGCATCAGGAGACAGTGTCATCTCCCAATTTCGCGTGACCGATGACCCCGACCGCGCTGACCCTGCCTCGGAGCGTGTGCTCCTCACCATCGAGCAGCCCTTTGCGAACCACAATGGAGGGCAGCTCGCCTTCGGGCCGGACGGATACCTCTATTTGGGGCTTGGAGATGGCGGAGGGGCAGGAGATCCGCTGGGCGCCGGACAGCGCCTCTCAACCCTGCTCGGCAAGCTGCTCCGGATCGATGTTGACAGGGGCGACCCCTACGCTATCCCAGAAGACAACCCGTTCCTCAAGACCCCCGACGCCCGCGCCGAGATCTGGGCCTACGGTCTCCGCAACCCCTGGCGCTTCAGCTTCGACAGGGAGACGGGCGATCTATTCATAGGCGATGTGGGCCAGAATCGCCTCGAGGAGATCGATCTCCTGCCTGCGGGCAGCGGCGGTGGACAGAACTTCGGCTGGAACGTCACCGAGGGCGACCTCTGCTTCGCGCCGCGAAACGACTGCGACCGCACGGGGCTGATCGCGCCGATCCTGGTGTATGACCACGGCCCCGAGGGGGGTCGTTCGGTAACGGGGGGATATGTCTATCGGGGCGACATCCACCCGACGCTGCAGGGCGACTATCTCTTCGGTGACTTTGTTAGCGGGAGGCTGTGGCGAGGAATCCGGAGCTACGACGGCTGGTCCATCGAACTCCTCATGGAGACGGGGCTCAACATCTCGACGTTCGGGGAGGATGCGGCTGGCGAACTCTACTTGGCCGCCTACAACTCGGGAGCCGTCTATCTCCTGGGCCGGTGACCCCGGAGGCAGACATCATGACATCGCTTTCGACCTTGCTCTCGGTGCGGAACCGCGCTGGTATCATCAGTCCATGAACGAACCGCTCGACGAACCGTTCAAGGTGCGTGATCTGGGATTTATGGCTTACCGCGACGCCTGGAAGCTGCAGCTCGAGACCCACGCCGCTGTGGTCGCCCGGGAGGTGCCCCCGACACTCCTGCTAGTGGAACATCCGCCCGTAATCACCTTCGGCAAGAAGGGGGGCCGGCAGAACCTGCGTGAGAGCGAGGAGGTCCTCAGTGCCAAGGGCTTCGAACTCTTCGATGTCGAACGTGGCGGCGACGTGACCTACCACGGCCCGGGGCAGCTCGTCGGCTACCCGATCTTCCGGGTGGGACGGAGAGTCCTAAGGTACCTTAGGACCCTCGAGGCCGCTATAGTCGACTCACTTACGTCGCTTGGAATCGACAGCGTCGGCAGCCCCGGTTACGCCGGGGTCTGGGTAGGGGAGCGAAAGGTGGTCGCCATCGGCGTAGCTGTCAAGCGTGACGTTTCGTTCCACGGCTTCGCAATGAACATCCATACGGATCTAGGTCACTTCAACACCATCGTCCCCTGTGGCCTCGAAGGCAAGGGGGTGACCAGCCTGAGTGAGCTCCTAGGCAGGAGGGTTGAATTCGACGAGGTCAAACCGCGCCTCATCGAGGCAATGGGCAGAGCCTTCCTGAAGATGGCCACATGATCGACTCCAGGGAATTTAAGAACCAAGTCAAGTCCGTTCATGGTGGGGTCGCAGACCAGAACGCAGAGCGGCCACGCGACCGGAAACCGGAGTGGCTGAAGGTGCGGCTCCCGAGTGGGAGTCGCTATCAGAAGATCAAGGAGACCGTTACCGGTAAGCGGCTCGCCACTGTCTGTGAGGAGGCGCGCTGCCCGAACCTTGCAGAGTGTTGGAACGCCGGCACCGCCACCATCATGCTGATGGGCTCTGTCTGTACCAGGGCCTGCAGGTTCTGCGCCGTCGCTACCGGAAATCCGAGGGGCCTTCTCGACCCCGACGAGCCCAGGCTGGCAGCCGAATCTGTGAAGCTGATGGGATTGAAGTACATAGTCCTCACCTCCGTCGACCGTGACGACCTCCCCGACGGGGGGGCCAGCCACTACGCCGAGTGTGTGCGGAGCATCAAGGAGCTCAATCCCGACACCGCTGTAGAAGCCCTTACCCCCGACTTCCGTGGCGACATCGCTGCGGTCCAGACC
Source organism: Truepera sp. bin119 (assembly GCA_002239005.1). Taxonomy (GTDB): domain Bacteria; phylum Deinococcota; class Deinococci; order Deinococcales; family Trueperaceae; genus MPNL01. The sequence goes on along the minus strand of MPNL01000003.1, from coordinate 31,433 downwards.
GTCTTAGACTCCGGTATCGAGGTCTTCGCTCAGAACCTGGAGACCGTCCAGAGGCTCACGCACCCTGTCCGCGACCCCCGGGCTGGCTACGAGCAAACATTGCGGGTCCTAAAGGCTGCCAAGCAATACCGACCGAGCATCCTCACCAAGACCAGCCTCATGCTAGGTCTCGGGGAGACGGACGAAGAGATCCTTGAGACGATGGACGACATTCGTGCAGCCAACGTCGACATCCTCACGCTGGGGCAGTACTTAAGGCCCTCACCCGCTCACCTCCCGGTCGAACGCTATCTGCCACCGGAAGCCTTCGCTGAACTCCGCGAAAGGGGTATCGAGAAGGGCTTCCACGAGGTGGTTTCCGGACCCCTCGTCCGCTCAAGTTACCGGGCGGAACAGGCCTCTGCGCAAAACAACGTCGGCCTGGATCTGTAGCTGCCCTCTACCAAATAGGGGTATACCGCAGATGATCAGTACAAAGGGCCCAAGCTGGTGGGCACGATAAGCCTCCTAGGTATAGCCGTCGGCGGCGCGCTCGGGGCGCTATGCCGGTACGGGGTGAGCCTCCTCTTCCAGGGGCTCCTCCGATCTACTCCGTGGTCAGGCTTCCCGCTAGGGACACTCGTGGTCAACATCGTCGGGACCTTCCTCCTGGCTCTACTGCTGTTCCAACCGCGCCTCTCTCTGCCGCCGCAACTCAGGCTCACGGTCGGAACCGGTTTCCTCGGGGCGCTGACGACCTTCTCGACTTTCGAGTTAGAGACCGATCAACTGTTCCGGAGTTCCAAGGCCCTCCTCGGCCTCTCTTACCTCTTCGGGAACCTGCTCCTCGGCTACCTAATGATCCTCTTGGGAAGGGCTGTTGCTCTCAGGCTGTAGGACGGCAGACCTCCTGTACAAACAGCAGGTGGATGCGATCGTCACCGGAGAGCTCAGGGTGGAATATCGAGACGAGGACGCGGCCGTAGCGGACCAAGACGGGATCGCCATCAAAGCGGGAGAGCACCTCCACCCCCTCACCGACCGAGGTGATTCTCGGCGCGCGGATGAACACGCCGTGAAAGGTGCCTTCGCCTCCGGCGACCTCCAAGTCAGCCTCGAAAGAGTCTATCTGACGGCCATAGGCGTTCCGGCATACGGCCACGGGCAATAGCGCCAACCGGGGCTGCTCCTCGTACCCAGGCAACTCCGACGCCAGGGTGATCGCCCCTGCACAGGTGCCCCACACGGCACCGCCTGCCCGGTAGAAGTCCGGTATCGCCCGGTCGAAGCCGTAGGTCTCCATCAATTTCATCATAGTCGTCGATTCCCCCCCAGGAATGATCAGGCCGGAGAGGCCCTTGAGATGCTCGGGCAGGCGCACCTCGAGGGTGTCAACACCGAGCCGCCCAAGGGCCCTTCGGTGCTCTCGGAAAGCACCCTGGAGGGCCAGAACTCCGATCCTCATGACTGCCATATGACCGCCATCGTGCCATGCGAGGTCGCGACTCGGGGATCGGGGACTACGGAGGGGGGGAAACGGCGGCGACGATAGCGCGAGCTACCAACTCCTGGACGACCAGAGATAGGGCGACTAAAGGGACCCCTGGGCCGCTGGCGGTACTCAACACGAAGCAGGTATCCCCATCGAACAACGTGACGGGTCGGACAGCACGGACAAGTCCCGACTGGGCGCTGCCGGCCAAGAGTCGAGCTTCAGCTTTGGAGATCGGCGCGTCAGTCGCCACGATGACCAACGTCGTAGCCGTCCCCTCGGTGCCGGCGAAGTGATCGGAGAGCCCACCTATGCCCTCTGAGACGCCAGCCACGAGCCGGCCCGAATGGGGGTCGACTACGTTGCCCCCGGCGTTGACGACAGCCAGGACCGCCACGGTAGCACCGGCTAGCTCAGCGCTCGCCGATCCCAGACCTCCGGGAGAGGCGTACTCGATACCCCGGTAGCTCCCCACCTTGGCCCCCGTCCCAGCCCCGACCCTGCCCATGTCGACGGGCCCACTCGTCGCTGCCTGCGCTGCCCTGTACCCCTGAGCACAACCCGGCCTAGCCCTCGGGTCCCCCGACCACAGGTCGTAGATCGCGGCTGCGGGCACGATGGGCACCGGCCCGCACGGAGTGTTGAATCCCCTCCCCCTCTCCTCGAGCCAGCGCATCACCCCTCCCGCAGCATCCAGTCCGAAGGCACTCCCCCCCGAAAGAACCACGGCGTGGACACGTTGCACGCTCTTTTCGGGGGCGAGCAGCGCAGTCTCGCGGCTGGCCGGTCCACTGCCGCAGACCGCAACCGAGGCCACGCAGCCCTCGGGGGGACAGAGGATCACAGTGCAACCGGTCTGGCCCACACGATCGGTCCAGTGGCCCACGCGGAGGCCAGCTACGGCGGTCAGCGTGTCGTTCAAGGACCGAGCGGGGTCTGCGAGAGCGGTAGCAGGTACCGGTCGATCTCATCCGGTGCAACCTCGATAATCTCGATGTTCTCCAAGGGGGTCTCGGAGGTCGCCTGCAACCCCGTCCTGGTATCGATCGCTAGGGTGATCTTGATCCGGCTGAAAAGAGACTTCGACGGGATCTCCGTCCCCTCAACAAAGGCGCCCAAAGTGCCGGATGAACTCACCTCTCCGCTAAAGGGGTTGAAGCGCCGCAACACAATACCGTTGGGGACAGGGAAGCCCTCAGGATCGCTCGGCTTCCCCTGCAAGGCATTCTCCACAAAGTCGGTCCAGGCGTAGATCGGCTGTCTGGAACTGGTCACGATCTCACGCTCGCCGTCGCTCCGGAGCATCGACTCCGGCAGTGGCTCCGGATCGTCGTAGCCTATCCAGACGGCCGCAACCAGACCGGGGGTGACCCCGACGAACCAGATATCCTTCTCGTCGTTCGTAGTGCCCGTCTTCCCCGCAACCCAGCGACCGTCCAGCGCAGCCCTCCAACTGAACGCGGTCGGATTCCGGTCCACGACATTGCCACGCATCAGGTCGAGAACGATGTAGGCGGTCTGCTCACTCCACACCCTGCTCTTCCTGGGCTTCGCTTCGTATAAGAGATTGCCGTCCGCATCCTCCACCCGCCGAATGAAGTGGGGTTCAACCCGAACCCCGCCGTTGGCGAAGGCCGAGAAGGCGGCCGCGTGCTGCATAGGCGTGACCTCGAACGACCCCAAGGCCAGGGAGAAGTAGGGCTGCACGTCGGTATACCCGAGTTCTCGGGCCCGCTGCACTACAGCCTCAGCGGAAGCAGCCTCGAGAACCTTGACCGCAGGGATGTTCCGCGACAGGTTGAGGTGCTGCCGGACCGTGGCCAAGCCGATGAACTCTTCATCGTGGTTCAGGGGCGCATAATCCCCCTCCTGGCCACGCCGCTTGAAGATAGTCGGTGCGTCGAGAATAATGCTCCCTTGGTGAAGCCCGCCCAGTTCGATGGCGGTTGCGTAGACGATCGGCTTAAAGGAGCTACCGGGCTGTCTCCGGGCCTGGGTCACGCGGTTAAACTCCAGCGGTTCGGTACCCGGCTTAAGCTTCTCACCGACCATGGCCAGCACCTCGCCTGTGACGGGGTCGATACCGACGATAGCAAGTTGAGCGCCCTCAGGTACCTCCGCCCGCTCAGAGGCCAAGTTGGCCGCACGCTGCGCCTGCAGGTCGATGGTGGTGTGTACGTTGAGGCCGCCGGTCCTGAACACCACGCTCTCGCCAAAACGATCGGTAAGCCAGTTACGGACCGCGAACACGACGTGGCTCGAGATCTCCGAACTCACGCTCTCCTGAACGATCACCTCATCTCCCATACGCTCAGCGGAGACGATCTCCCCATCGGCGCCGTACACTACCCGCCAGCCCCTAGGCTGCAGCGGGTAGAGCCACGCCCGTTCTGCCGCCTCCCGGCTCACCATCCCCTGTCGAACCATCCGGTCGAGAACAACCCTCATGCTCCCGCGCGACCCCACCAAGTCCTCGTGATAGAGGTTGGGCAGCGGAACGAGCCTCGCCAAGTAGAGGCCCTCCGCGAGGTTAAGCTCGATCGGGTCCTTACCGAAATAGGCCTGCGCCGCAGCGCGGATGCCGTAGACGTTCCCTCCCCAGAAGATCACGTTGACATACCTCTGCAAGATCTCAGCCTTGGTGAGTCTCCGCTCAAGCTCGGTCGCCAGCATCACCTCCTTGGCCTTGCGCTCCAGCGAGCGGTCGCTACTAATCTCGACTAAGAGGGTGTTCTTGATCAGCTGGGTGGTGATGGTCGAGCCGCCGCGGCCGGCCTCGCCGAAAAACTCCTCGTAGAAGGCCCGAGCAATACCGGGGAGGTCGAAGCCATAGTGATTGAAGAATTGGTCGTCCTCATAGGCGATGATGGCCTGCAGAGCGGCTGGAGAGACCTCGCCAAGACCGACCGGAATCCGGTTGATGCCAGCCCTATCCTCGCCGAACACCGGGACGATAGAGCCGATCTCGGTGCCGTCGCGCGCGAAGATCTTCGATGTGGCGGTGAAAGCCAGGGCGTCGAGACCCTCCATGCTGGGGAGATCCTGTGCCCACAGCAGGGCAGAGGAGGCCAGCAGAGAGGTGGCCGACAGCACAATCGTCAGGATTACAAGGAAGATCCCCCGGACGACTCTCACGCCCACAATTCTATTCTACACAGGAGGGAAATGAGAGGCCATGTGGCCCAAGTCCGGCTCGAGTCCCGATGCGGTTTAACCTACCAGCCCCTGGTCGCCAGCAATTCCTCTTGCGGAAGCGTGTCGATGTTGATCCCGACCATGGCCTCTCCTAGACCACGCGACACCTCGGCCAAGATGGACGCATCGTCGAAGTGGGTAACCGCTCTGACGATGGCCTGGGCCCGCTTAAACCAAGCCTGATGGCGCTCGGCCTCGGGCAATCCGGGAGCCGACTTGAAGATGCCGGAGCCGACGAACACTCCGTCGACACCGAGCTGCATCATTAGGGCCGCGTCGGCTGGCGTGGCCACCCCGCCCGCAGCAAAGTTCACGACGGGCAGCGCCCCATGTTCGTGCACGTACCTTACTAAGTCGTAGGGGGCACCTATGCCCTTGGCGTAGGCCATCAGTTCCTCCTCGGGCATCGCCTGCACCGCCCGGATCTCTCCGAGCAGGCTGCGGGCATGACGGACCGCCTCGACCACATTGCCGGTGCCGGCCTCGCCCTTGGTGCGAATCATGCTGGCCCCCTCGCCGATCCGCCGGAGCGCCTCCCCTAAGTTCGTGGCACCGCAGACAAAGGGCACCCTGAAACCGTGCTTGCCGATGTGGAACCTTTCATCGGCCGGGGTGAGTACCTCCGACTCGTCGACGAAATCGACGCCGAGCGCCTCTAGAATCTGCGCCTCGACGAAGTGGCCGATCCGCGCCTTAGCCATCACTGGAATCGAAACGGCCCGGACAATCTCGACTATCTTGTCGGGATCGCTCATCCGGGCAACCCCTCCTTGGGCGCGGATGTCGGCGGGGACCCGCTCGAGGGCCATCACCGAGACTGCCCCGGCCTCCTCAGCGATCCGGGCCTGATCGGCGTCCACAACATCCATGATGACGCCACCTTTAAACATCTCTGCGAACCCAGTCTTTACAGCGGTGCTGCCGATCGTCCTGGTTGTAGATCCGTTGCTCTCAGCCATTACTCACCTCATCAACATTCCAGATCGACACTTCAGCCGCGCGTAGGCGGCACCACCGTGCAGCGGGGACCGGCGGTTAGAGAAAAGTGTACAACGCAACCTAGGCGTTGAAGGCGACGTACGCTTCGAAGGTCTCTAGAACCGCTCCCCTGTCGATCAGTTCGGCCGCCCTTGCCACACCCTCCCGGATTCCCGCAGTGCAACCGCCGAGATAGAGGCCCGCCCCAGCATTGAACAGCACGATATCCCGCTTCGCCCCGCGCTCCGCCCCCGAGAGCACCTCCCTGGCGATCCTTGCGTTGGCTTCCGGATCGCCTCCGGCGAGCGCTTCGAGGGGGTGTCTCTTAAGACCGACCTCCTCCGGCGCCAAACGGTAGCTGCGAATCTCACCGGTAGCCTCCAGTTCGCTCACCACATTCTCCCCAGTTATGGAGAAGTCGTCGAGACCGTCACCATGTACCACCAGGGCCCGCTCAACGCCGAGCTGTGAGAGCACCCTTGCGAGCTGCTCGGTCAGTGCAGGGTCAAAGACACCCAGGAGCTGCCGGGTGGCTCCGGCCGGATTGGTGAGTGGGCCGAGCACGTTGAACACCGTCCTAGCCTTCAACTCCCCACGAATCGGCGCGACGAAGCGCATAGCAGGGTGGTGGCTGCGGGCGAAGAGGAAAGCGATCCCTGTCTCCTCAAGGCTCCTAGCGAGCTCCTCAGGCTCCTGCTCGATCCGAACGCCGAGCGCCTCGAGCAGGTCTGCGGAACCCGACCGCTTCGTCACCCCCCGATTGCCGTGCTTGGCAACCTTAACACCCCCCGCAGCGACGACGAAGAGGGCGGTGGTACTGATATTCAGGGTCGAGATCCCGGTTCCGCCCGTCCCGCAGGTGTCCAGCAACGGTCTGGACCCACCCCAAGGCACCCTCACCGCTCGGGCCCTCATCGCCTCAGCGAACCCTGTGATCTCCTCAACGCTCTCCCCACGCGTCCGCAGGGCCGCTAGCAGTGCCGCAGCCTGGATCTCGGAGACCCGTCCATCCATCAGTTGACCCATAACCTCCCTCGCCTCAGCCGTTGTGAGGATCTCCCCTGCGAAGAGTCGGTTTAGGAGCGGCGCCAGATCTGCGTTTTCGGCGGTCTTAGTCATGATTCAACTCCCCCCTCTGTTCCAGAGCCCCGGTGAGATAGGCACGTTCGTAGGCGACCCTGCCCGGATCGATGTGCGCGAGGACACCCCCGACGAGCGGCCCCAGCAGGAGCTTTTTGATCGCCAAGAGCCAGGGGTGGACGCCCAACTGGAAGGCCATCTCCGGGAAACGGACCGCGATCTTGGCGGCGTTGCTGCCTGCGCTTCGGGCCTTGTTCCTATCCCCTGCAGACACCGGGTTCGAACCGACATGGTCGATCTCGGCCCCACGAAGGGGTCGCAACCGATGGCCAGCACGCTCAAGATGAAAGCCCAAGAGAACATCTTCGTGACCGTAGGTGCTGAGCCACTCTGGAAAGCCCCCCGCGACCCGGAACAGGTCGCCTGGAAGGCTCGTGTTCACCCCGTGGAAGTTCCAGTAGCGCAGCCGGCGACCGGGGAGGAGATCCTCCCACCCCCCACCCTCTTGGTGAAAGCGCACACCCCCCTGGTACACCCCGGGGGCCTCCCGCTGCACCTCAAGGTGGCAAGCCAAGGTCTCGGGCCTCAGCATGCAATCATCGTCGGAGAGGTAGAGCAGGTGGCCCCGCGCCCTGCGGACGCAGGCGTTGCGGCCCACCGAGGCCCCCCGGTTCTCGGCAAAGGCGAAGGCTAGGAGGTTGAAGGGTGGGTCGGCGGCCTCGAGCGCCTGAAGCGTGCCCTGCCCGTCACCGTTGACGCATACCACCACCTCGAACAGACCGGACGCCACCGTCTGCCGGGCGAGCGACTCTAGTTTGCGCATCATCAGCAGGCGTCGGTTACGGGTCACTGTAATTACTGAGATCAAGGGTGGCGACATGGCTTTAGCAGATGTCCAGGAAGTTCTTTAGCAGCGCGTGACCCTCATCGGTGAGGATGCTCTCTGGATGAAACTGGACACCCCAGACCGGAAACTCCAGATGCCGGATCCCCATCAGCACCTGTTCGCCATCATCTTCGGTCCAGGCGTTAACCGCGAGTTCAGCGGGCAGGTTCCGGAGGACGAGGGAGTGGTACCGGGTGGCGGTAATATCGTTGTCGATCCCCCTGAAGGTTCCTGACCCGTCGTGCCGGATCGGACTGGTCTTGCCATGCATGATCTTGCGAGCCCGCACCACCTCCGCTCCGAACGCCGCCCCGATCGCCTGATGTCCCAGACAGACGCCATAGATCGGGTAGCGCCCCGTAAAGCTGCGGATCACCTCCACAGACGCCCCGGCCTCGTTCGGCGTACAGGGACCGGGAGAGATGACGATCCCATCCGGGTCGAGCCTGGTGACCTCGTCCAGCACGAACCGGTCGTTGCGCCACACGATCACCTCGCTGCCGAGCTCACCGAGGTATTGCACAAGGTTATAGGTGAACGAGTCGTAGTTGTCGACCACGAGGAGGCGCTTCATCAGCCCAGCCCCTCGGTAGCCATCTCAACCGCCTTGCGGAGTGCAGCGAGCTTGTTAAGGCTCTCCTGATACTCGAACGCGGGGTCGCTGTCGGCGACCACGCCGCCACCAGCCTGCAGGTGGATCCTCCCCCCCGTCACCACAACCGTGCGGAGGGTCAGAGCCATGTCCATGGCGCCGGTGACCGAGACGTAGCCGAACGCCCCGGCGTAGGGGCCACGGCGGACCGGCTCGAGTTCGTCGATGATCTCCATCGCCCGCACCTTCGGGGCGCCGCTAGCCGTGCCCATAGGGAGGGTGCTCGCCAAGGCGTCGAGGGGGGTTCGCCCCTTCACCAGATTGCCGGAGACAGTGGAGACGATATGCATCACGTGGCTGTAACGTTCGACCCGCATGAGGTTGTCGACCCGAACCGAGCCGTAGCGGCACACCCGGCCGAGGTCGTTACGTCCCAGGTCCACAAGCATAATGTGCTCCGCCCTCTCCTTCTCATCGGCGAGAAGTTCCTCAGCCAGCTCCGCATCCTCCTCGGGGGTCACGCCGCGCCGCCTTGTCCCAGCGATCGGTAATGTCTCCACCCGGTCTCCGTCGCTCCGGACGAGACTCTCCGGGCTCGAGGCAACCAGCGTCACCGGTCCGAGGTCCAAATAGCCGAGATAGGGGCTGGGGTTGATGGCTCGGAGCGCCCGGTAGACGGCGAACGGATGCACGCCAAGGTCGGCCGACAGCCGCTGACTGGGGACAACCTGGAAAACATCTCCCGCCCGGATGTACTCCACCGAACGGGCCACAGCCTCCATGTATCTCTCACGGGTGAAGTTGGCCCGGAATTCTGTCCTTTTCCCGGCGCGGTCGCCGGGGACACCGGGGAGCGGGCCACGGAGCCGGGCGTAGGTCTCGTTCACGAGCTGGAGGGCACGCCCCTCGTCGGCCTCATCGCCCACGAGCGCCAGCGCCACTATGCTAAGGCGCCTCTCGAGATGATCGAAAATCACGAGCACCTCGGGTTCGATAAAGAGCAGGTCGGGCACGCCCAGTTCATCCGGGTTCTCATCGGGGAGCTTCTCATAGAGCCGAATGAGGTCGTAGGCGGCGAAGCCCACAGCACCCGCCCAGAAGTCTGGCAGATCCGGGGGTTGATCGGCCTCGCGCACAGTCATCTCCCAGAGGGTCTTTAGGGGGTCGTCCGAATCGAACTCCCTGACCCCTTCGGGGGTGGTGACACTGACCCGGGTCCCCCGGGCCTCCAGGCGCCTGCGCGCCCCGGTGCCGATGAATGAGTAACGGGCGATGTGCTCACCCTGCTCCACGCTCTCAAGCAGGAAACTCGGGTGCCCGGCGACCTTGAGAAAGGCTGTGAGAGGGGTCTCTAAATCAGCGAGGATCGAGCGGTAGACCGGCCCGACCTTCGCGGTGCTGCACGTTGGAATTCCCACCTTAAACCGTCCTCTATCTATCCTGAACTAGCGGTCTTTACGACCCTCGGGTCGCGGTCCGGTAACGACCAGCAAGGGCGCGTGCTCTAGAAGGGCACGCGTGCGCGCCATCGCCCTAGGACGCCGGTCCAAGAGAAGAGGCAGGACATAGTCGGAGTATAACCGCAATCTCGTTTAAGACGGGGGTAGGTCCAAACGCTCGGGAGGGTCCGCAGCGAGCGCCGCAGGGCACCTAGCCAGGCCCACCGTCTGGCTCTTGCAAAAACATGCCCATCGCTTGATAGCCGGCGTCGACGTACACGGTCTCACCGGTAATACCCCCACCGAGGCGATCACTGATCAGAGAGAGGGCCAGCCCGCCCACCTCCTCCTGGGTGATGTTGCGACGAAGCATAGAGAGCTTGCCCGCCTCAGAGTAGATGTCGGCGAAACCCGAGATGGACCGTGCTGCGACCGTCCGGAGCGGACCCGCGCTGATGGCGTTCACCCGAATGCCCCTAGCACCCAGATCATAAGCGAGGAACCGCATACTAGCCTCAAGCGCCGCCTTGGCCACGCCCATCATATTGTAGTGAGGAACCACCCGTTCCGCCGCAAGGTAGGTGAGCGTGATAATGCTACCCCCCTGGGTCATGAGCGGGGCCGCACGCTGGGCGACAGCCACGAGCGAATAGGCACTAACGTCCATCGCGACCCGCCACTGTTCCCTATCCGTCTCAACGAAGGGAGAGGTGAAGGTCTCCTGGGGAGCGAAGGCGAGCGAGTGAACGACGAAATCGAGGTTCCCCATCTCCCCCTCCACCACCTCGAACAGCCCGTCAAGCTGGTCGTCGTCTTGCACGTCGCACTCCGCCAGTATGGTCCCCCCCAACCCACTGGTGAGCTTCTCGAGGGTCGGCCTGAGCCTGTCCAGCTGGTAGCCGAACGCTAGGCGCGCGCCAGCCTCCGCGAGGGGACGTGCGATGGCCCAGGCGATCGAACGCTGATTGGTCACGCCTAAGACGAGGCCGTTCTTTCCCTTAAGGTCGATCTCTACCATGCCACTCCTCTGCTGCCCGGCTTCGGCCCGGGTCGAGCGGCCTCAGTCTACCAGTACAACCTAGGGAAGCTCTCCTTCGACTCAGCGAAGCGGGGGTGGGACCTTACCGTCTTGCCAGGACAGAGCGTCTCCACTACCTTAGCAGTGGTGCGCGACTCGCCATGGATAACTGTGACCGAGTCCTGTCAGGCTGGCAACCTTCTACCCCACCGATCAGAGGACTTGTTAAGGCGGTCACACCCCACCGGAGCGAGATTCGATCCTCCGGTGCTCGCCGACCTCCCAAACCCCCTTGCATGAAGTTGGATGCCACTCTGGGTATGGGGAGGTTGGCAACGATCGAGGGCAACTCTGGAAGTCGCCCACCGCGTTGCGTGGGTTACCAAGCATGGGGAGGTCGAAACTTGCGAGGGAGGGATCACCAGGAGATTCAACTCATCGTCGATGACAAGAATGGAGATGGAGTGGCCGACAGTACAAGCGGTCACAGCGCAGGCCTCTAAGGCTAAAGGCCTTTAGTGTGGAGTTGGCGACCACTGCCTCCCAACCAGAGTGCTCTACGCTACGACCAAACCTTCCCATCACGCCGATCCGCACCGCCGAATTACTCCTCAGCAGAGCCCTGTACTGTTCGAGAGGTGGCCGGTCTGAACCTTGAACATCGTCCCCTCCCAGCGGCCTCCAACAGTTCAGCCGGATCATCAGCTATGATACCGTCAACGCCCGCCGACAGAAGCTCTGCGACACGACCCGGTTCGTTGACAGTCCAGGTATGCACTGAGAGTCTGCGGCGATGGGCGCGGGCAATCAGAGGACCGTCGACCAAGGTGTAATGCGGGTGCAAAGCGTCTACGTGAAGGAGTGCTGCCACCAACTCTGACGGCAGGTAGAGCCTCACGCCGGGTGCAAACAACAGGGCGACCCTAAGCCTCGAATCGGCCACCCGAGCGAAGAGGAGGGCGAGGGGGCTAAAGCTCGACACTAGGACTCGGTCCAAAAGTCCGGCCTCGCGCACCGCTTGGGCCGTGGAGCGGGCAAGCTGCAGCCCCCGGAGGCCGCGGACCTTCAGTTCGATGTTCAGCAGCCGACCCGGATAGCAGCCCATCGACTCGAGGAGGTCTTCCAGCCTCTCCGGGATCGGACCGGAGCGCCGGAGATCCTTTAAGGTTGTCCGGACCACGCTCCCCTCCTCGACATCGAAATCATGCACCAGCACGAGGGCACCGTCATGGGTCCGCTGCACGTCACACTCAACTCCGTCAAGGCCGGCGTCAAAAGCTGCTCTGAAGGCTGCCAGGGTGTTTTCCGGCAGAGAGCCACGGACCCCGCGATGGCCGATGAGTCGCGGGCAACCCACCCTCACCCCTAGCAGGGGGCGAGGGCTCCACAGGACGGTGGTCCAGAGGAACGTTAGAACAAGGAGCGCCGGAACGAGGAGCGCCACACAACTTCAGTATACCGACGGACGGGTGATACCATTGGCAGCGCATGAACTTGCAATGGCCAGCAAAGCTGCGACCACACGGTGAGATCGTGGTCGTCATTCGACCGCTCGTTACTCAGTGCAGTCCGACCGTTCGCAGGCTTGCGCCTAGCTCCCCTCACACATCGACGCCCAACAGGTCCGCGACGCCCCAGTTCCGACGCCACCTACCCGTGAAGGACAATCGCCTGTCGCTCAGCTCCTCTGAGAGGGGGCGACCGGAGGCCGTGAAGGATGACGATACCTCCATATCCACCAGGGTCGACCGCTTGACTAGGGTCCCGAAGGCGCGCAACCGGACAAACCCTGAGGAGGCACCCAACTGCGCTCTCAACGCGCCGACCCAAAACTGATCGAGCACCCCCTCCAAGACGATCTCTCTGGGGAGCCGTGAAGGTAAGCACCGCCCTGGTAACAGGATCTGCTGTGGGGATCGGCAGGGCCCTTGTACTAGCCCTAGCCGAGGATGGACTCGACGTGGCCGTTCACTATCGCGACAGTCGCGAGGAGGCGGAGAGAGTCGTCGGTGAGGCCGAAGGTTTTGGGGTACGTGCCATAGCCCTGCAGGCGGATGTGACCGATCCTGAGAAGGCGCGCGGCCTCGTCGACGCCGCAGCCGCGCAACTCGGCCGCCTTGATGTGCTGATCAACAATGTCGGCAACTACCACCGGGGACCGCTCGACACTCTCGATGACAAGACCTGGCACGCCATGTTCGCTAGCAACCTGCACGCCACCTTCTATACCTGTCAGCAAGCAGTGCCCATCATGCGTGCACTAGGGGGCGGTCGCATCATCAATATCGGGTACGCCGGGGCGGAGTATCTCAAAGCCCGGCCCACAATCGCCCCCTACCAGATTGCTAAGACCGGCGTGATCCTCTACAGCAAGGCCCTTGCCCGGACCGAAGCGGAGACTTCGATTACCGTCAACGTCATCAGCCCCGGGGTGATGGAGAACAGTGTAACAAAGCCGCTGGACACGGTCCCCAGCGGCAGGCTCGGCAGGCTCAGCGAGCTGGTCGCGGCCGCGAGATACTTGCTCTCGGACGAAGCTGCGTACATCACCGGGGTGACAATCGAAGTGGCCGGTGGCTGGAACCTCTAAAGTCTTCCAGAACTCCCCACCGGGCCAGCGGCTCACTAAGGTACTTCGGCACAGGCTTCTAGGCGGAGCGGGTGGCGAAGGCTCAGGTCGCTAGAGTGCCCGTCACCTCAACTGCGGAGAGGTTGGGTCTTGCGGTCGCTCCAAACTAAGTTTTGATCTTCCGCGAGAGGCGAATCGTGCCGATCATCGGAACAGGGGTGAGGCGCACGGCTCCAGTCACCCCACACAGGAAGATTGGGAGTCGGCATCGTCCGCGGTATGCTTAAGCCAATGACCGAGGCCCAGGCCCCTCTATTCCCGAAATCGCCAGAGCCTGCGGAGACCGGTGGCCATACGGTGGTGATCATCGATGGACATGCGCTTGCCTTCCGGAGCTACTACGCCATTCGCAATCTCACCAACAGCAAAGGCCGCACAACCAATGCCATCTTCGGCTTCGCAAGATCCCTGCTACGCATCCTTAGCGAGGAGGGCGACTACGACGCAACTGTGGTGGCCTTTGACTCATCGGCGAGGACGTTCCGGCACGAAGCCTACGAGGACTACAAGGCGGGTCGCGCACCCACCCCCGAAGATCTCCCGGCCCAGGTGGAAACCATCAAGGAGATCGTCGACCTCCTCGGCCTCCATCAGGTGGAGGTCCCAGGTCTCGAGGCAGACGACCTCATCGGAACTATCGCCAAGCGCTGTGAGGACTTAGGTTACAGCGTCGAAATCGTCACCAGTGACCGGGACGCCTATCAACTCGTCAGCGACCATATCTCGGTCCGGGGATTAGATAAGCGAGAGCGATTCGGACCGGACGAGGTTCTTAAGAAGTACGGAGTCAGCGCCGAGCAGTGGACTGACTACCGGGCACTGACGGGGGATCCGAGTGACAACATCCCCGGGGCGAGAGGAATCGGGCCGAAGAGCGCCCAGAAGCTACTCCAGCGCTACGGCGACCTCGACACCATCCTCGCCAACCTGGACCGGATCGAACCATCATCCCAGGCCAAGAAGATCCGCACCTCGCTCTCGGAAGTCCGCCAGTCCCTGGAACTCTCCCGGATCGTCACGGACGCCCCCCTTGAGATCGACCCCGGCGGCTGGGCAGATCGGAAGCTGCAGAAGGAATCCCTCCTAAAGCTCCTCCAAGAGCTCGAATTCGGCAGCATCATCCGGGAACTCGGACTCTCCGAAGCCGTTAAGTACCGGGAGGCTTCTTGGCCCCTCGAGGGGGGCGTCATGGGCTTCTCCCTCTCGAACACAAACCCCATGATGGCCGAACTCAGGGGGTTCGCCCTCGCCCGCGACGGCGAGGTCGTGGCAGCGCCCGATCCCGAGGCGGCAATCGCCTATCTCCGGAGTGCTTCCAACCTCGACGCCTGCGACGCCAAGGCGCTCTCCGTCTTCGCTCGCCGCCTAGGGCTTAAGGCCTCACCCGGTGATGACCCCCTGCTCATGGCCTATCTCTTCGATGTCAACACAGTGCAAGTGGAGGAGGTGGCACGCCGCTACGGAGCAGGCGAATGGGGAGAAGACCCTAGGGTACGGGCCGAGGCCACGGCGGAGTTGCTGCGGATCCTGAGAGAACAGCTCAGGGGGCGCCAGAGGGAGATCTATGAGTCCATCGAACGCCCCCTTCAGAGCATCCTTGCCGACATGGAGCTCTGCGGCATCAAGATCGACCAAGACAGGCTCATCGACCTGTCGGAGACCCTTGCGGAAACATTGGCAGAGATCGAATCGCACGTCCGCAAGGTCGCCGGGGACAACTCACTCAACCTCAACTCCCGAGATCAGCTCGCTGAACTCCTGTTCGACAGACTGAACCTGCAGCCCGGCAGGCGCACTTCGACAGGGAAGCGCAGTACCGCCGTGAGTGCGCTCGAACCGCTTAGGGAGGAGCACGAGGTGGTCGGCAAGATCCTCGAGTACCGCGAACTCGCGAAGCTCAAGAACACCTACCTCGACCCGCTCCCTAGGCTCGTCCACCCCGCCACCGGCCGGGTCCACACCACCTTTAACCAGGCCGTGGTGGCTACGGGGAGGCTCTCCAGCACCAACCCGAACCTGCAGAATATCCCGGTACGCACGGAGATCGGGCGGGAGATCCGCCGGGCCTTCGTGGCAGAGGAGGGGCGGAAGTTGTTGGTGGCCGACTACTCCCAGATCGAACTGCGGATCCTCGCGCATGTGGCGGAAGATCCGACCCTGATCAAGGCCTTCAGGGAGGGAGAAGATATCCACCGCCGGACCGCAGTGAACGTTTACCACGTAGCAGCCGACGAGGTCACCCCCGAAATGCGGAGGGTGGCCAAGGTGATCAATTTCGGAATCCTCTACGGCATGTCCGCACACCGTCTTGCCCGCGAACTCGGTATTGAGTATGATGAAGCAGAGCACTTTATAGACACCTACTTCACCGGCTACCCGGGCGTCCGCAGCTATATCGACTCGACCCTGAACTTCTGCCGACAGAAGGGCTACGTAGAAACGCTCCTCGGTCGACGCCGACACATCCCCGACATAAATAGTTCGAACCGGAACGCCCGCGAATATGCCGAGCGCACAGCCTACAACATGCCGATCCAGGGGATGGCTGCTGACATCATGAAGATCTCCATGGTGCAACTCGCCCCGGCTCTAGCCCCACTCGACGCCCACCTGCTCCTCCAAGTGCACGACGAGTTGGTCATTGAGGTGCCGGCACCCCACGTCGAAGAGGCCTCCGAACGGGTGCGAGGAATTATGGAAAGGGCCTACGCCCTAGCCGTCCCGGTGGTGGCCGAAGTCGGGGTGGGCGATAACTGGCTCGACGCCAAGTGATCCGGCCCCCGGGCTACCCGCCCCGCAACTTCCCACAGGCTAGAATGCGCCCATGACTGAACAGAAACTGTTCGGCACCGACGGTATTCGGGGAACGGTGGGGCAGAAACCGATGACGGCCGAGTTTGCGCTCAGGCTAGGGGTTGCGGTCGCGCAGACCTTTGAGGGGGACGCCGAACCCGTCCGGGCCCTGGTCGGGATGGACACCCGCGAATCGGGGTCGATGTTCGCTCACGCCATTGCCGCCGGAATCACCTCCTGCGGTGCCGACATCCTCTGGCTCGGGGTCATGCCGACTCCTGGGGTTGCCTATCTGACGCGGGAACTCGGGGGCACAGTAGGGATCGTTATCAGCGCCTCGCACAACCCCTATACAGACAATGGGATTAAACTCTTCGACCGGCTTGGCCAGAAATTGAGCGACGGGGTCGAGGCCAGAATCGAAGGCCTGCTCGACACTAACGAAGCCGAGCCGGAAGCTAGCCGCATCGGCCGCTCTGCCCGGTACCGCCACGAGGATGGTGAGTATCTCCAATTTCTCCTCAGCCACGCCCCCTACCTCGACGGCCTCAAGGTCGGCATCGACTGTGCCAACGGGGCGGCCTCCGACATAGCTCCCCACATCTTCCGCCGGATCGGGGCGAAGCTGATCGTGATCAACCACAACCCGGACGGCAGGAACATCAATGTAGAGTGCGGCTCCGGCCACCCACAGGCGATCCGCGACTGCATCATCCGGGATGGCCTTGAGGTGGGGGTCGCCTTCGACGGAGACGCCGATCGAGTGCAACTGGTCGACTGTAGGGGAAGGCTCGTCACTGGAGATCACATGCTCGCTATCAACGCCGTCTCCCGGGGAGAGTCTTCCGTGGTGGCGACCCAGATGACCAACTTGGGTACCGAACGATACCTCACCGAACAGGGCATCTCTTTGTACCGGACCCGGGTCGGCGACCGCCACGTGTTCGAGGCCCTCCGCGAAAGAGAGCTCCTCCTCGGGGGTGAGCAGTCAGGCCACCTGCTGTTCCTCGATCTTGCATCCACCGGCGACGGGCTGTTGACCGCCCTCCAGACCCTAGCGGCCGTACGAAAGTCGGATGCGACGCTTGAGGATTGGATAGACGCGATTCCCGTCTTCCCACAGACTCTCATCAACGTGAAGGTGCCGCCGGATCAGAAAGCAGCTCTCGCAATCTGCGACGAGGTGACGGCCGCTGTCCACAAAGCGAAAGAGGCTCTGGGCACGGACGGACGCATCGACCTGCGTCCCAGTGGAACCGAGCCGCTCATCCGGATCATGGTCGAAGGGGACGACGTAGATGCTGTCGGCGACGTGGCGCACAGAGTCGCGGAGGCGGTGGAGGAAGCTGCCAAGATCGTCTGACACCTCGAGCTGGGGTACGGTGGTGCAAGGTCGAGGCTTCCGACGATGGGTCGGGAACGAGGTAACGCCATGATCGACATCACCCGATCACTCGTCCCCAACCACCCAAATTGGCCCGGAGATCGGCCGTTCACCCTCGAACCGACTGCGCTCATGAGTGAGGGCTCGAGCGTAAACCTCATGAGTCTCGCGACCTCTACCCACTGCGGAACCCACCTCGACGCACCCTATCACTACGACCCGGACGGGGGTCGCCTCGCTACGGTCCCCTTAGAACTCTTAATCGGCGAGGCCTTAGTGATCGAGGTTCCCCAAGAGCAGGAGTTGACCCCGGAGATCCTCGAGAACTGGACCCGCCTCCCGGAACGGATCCTCTTCTACTCCGGCCAGCCCGACCACTGGGAGACCTTCCCCGAGACCTTCTCCTACCTAGCGCCCGCGCTCGTCCACACCTTAGCGGATCGGGGGGTGAAGCTGATCGGGACCGACTGTCCCAGCGTGGACGCCTTCTCGAGCAAATGCCTGCCCACCCACCAGGCCTGCGCAAAGCGGAACCTCATCATCATCGAGGGCCTCAGGCTAGGCGGGGTCCGGGCCGGCCGTTATCGTCTCGTGTGCCTGCCGCTCAATCTGCCCGAGGCGGACGCCTCGCCAGTCCGAGCCCTCCTCGAACCCCTGTGAAGCGAGAAGCCTTCCTCCTGCCACGAGGCATTTATCTCGACGGCAACTCACTCGGCCCACTCACCCACGCTGCCCAGGCCGCCGTCGAACGGCGCCTCCGCCAGTGGCAGCACGGGGCAGTGAACGCCTGGGAGGAGTG
The DNA here is from genome assembly GCA_002239005.1 of Truepera sp. bin119. GTDB lineage: Bacteria > Deinococcota > Deinococci > Deinococcales > Trueperaceae > MPNL01. The sequence continues at coordinate 13,169 of MPNL01000003.1, read as the reverse complement.
GTTCGCGCTCTCCGAGCGGCTCTCCCCCGCTCTGGCCAGATTGCTCGGCAGCCACCCGGACGAGATCATCACCACAGGGACCACCACCTCTAACCTCCACGCCCTCCTCGCAACGTTCTACAGGCCCTCAGGGGAGCGCCGTAACCTGCTAGCCACCAGCCTCGACTTCCCAAGCGACCTCTACGCCCTGCGGGCTTGGGCAGACCGGGAAGGTGGAAGACTCCGTCTCGTCCCCACTCGCGACGGTCATACGCTACACCCCGACGATCTCATCGCCTCTCTCACCGGAGACATCGCCCTAGCTTGGTTTCCCACCGTCCTCTACCGGAGCGGGCAACGTCTCGACGTCACCGGAATCACGCGGGAGGTCCGCTCCCGAGGCATCCTGATCGGCTGGGACGCCGCCCACTCGATAGGGGTTATGCCACACACCCTCCACGACGACGGCGCGGACTTCGCAGTCTGGTGCACCTACAAGTACTTAAACGCCGGACCCGGGAGTCCCGGGGGGCTCTTCGTCCACCGCCGCCATGCGGCGCTGCGGCCCGGCCTGCCCGGCTGGTGGGGGCACGAGAAGGAGAGTCAATTCGCCATGCGGTCGGAGTTCACCCCAGCCCCAGGCGCGGCAGGCTACCAGATTGGTACGCCGAGCATCCTCGCACTGGCTGGCCTCGAGGGCGCCCTAGCCGTGTTCGAGGAAGTAGACATAAGCGAGGTCCGCAGCCGCTCCCTGCAGCTTACCGAAGCCCTGATTCGCCTCGCCGACGAACACCTGCCTGAGCTGATACTCAGAACACCACGAGCCCCCGAGTCGCGAGGCGGACACGTCGTGTTCGAGTTCCCAGCCGCGCGGCACCTCAGCTTGGGCCTCCGGGCTCGTGGGGTCACGCCAGACTTCCGGCCGCCAGACCTTCTACGGCTCACTCCGGCTCCCTTGTACAACACGGAGGTCGAACTCGAAGAGGCCGTTGCAATCATGCGCGAACTGCTCAACTCAGGTGACGAGGTCCTCGACGAGCCCCTCGTCACCTGAGTGACAGGCCCGCCCGTTACGGGCGGATTCGGTGTGCCTTTATTGACTGCGTGCGGCCCACCCTGGGAACGCGGGCATAGTTCTGGAAGGCACTTCGCACCTCTGCCGCATCATCGGAATCCGTAGACGTAACCATAGGCTGATGGACAGGTCGCGCTGCCCGCCATCCCAGGTGAGTCGTCCACCACCCTGGCGACGGTCTCCGTTAATCTTTCGTGAGGGCTCAGGGATGAGATTGTGAAGACTATTTACTAGACTCTCTCTCGGTATGGTGGAGACACTATAAACAGTTGTGATTTAAGGAGAATGAAAATGAAACGAGCCCTCATCCTTCCGACCCTATTTCTCCTTTCCGGGCTGGTTCTAGCCCAGGAGAGGACCTCTTTTACCGTCCGGATCGAAAACGTTTCGGTGGGTGATACCCTCAAGACTATGAGCGGTAGCGTCCCGGTCCCCCTCGCCCCCGGTAACTGGGTCCTTCACAAGGACGTGGCACCTCTATTCAGCCGCAATGAGGTCGACCGCGGCCAAGGCCTCGAGAACAATGCCGAAGATGGTAATCCCAGCGTGCTCGAGCTATACCTTGCGGAAACCATGATGGCCGGCACCTCGGGCGTGTTCAACACTCCAGTCGGAGCGGAAGGCCCTGGCCCACTGCTCCCCGGTGGAGTCTATGAGTTCAGCTTCGAGGCCGCCCCTAGCTACGCGTTAAGCTTTGCCACCATGTTCGTACAGTCCAACGACTGGTTCTTTGCCCCCGCCGAGTCTGGTATCGCCCTCTTTAATGGCAACGGCGACCCTGTCAGTGGCGACGTGACCTCCCAGGTCCTCCTCTGGAACGCCGGCACCGAGGTCGATGAAGAACCCGGAACCGGCTCCTATCAGGCCCCCCGCCAGCCGGGGCCCAACAGCGGCGTCAACGAGGAAGGTGTGGTCCGCCTCCTCGCAGGCGACGAGGCACCCCACCTGACCGGTCCTGTCATCCGAGTGACAATCACTATTAACAACTGACTTCCCACCTCCTCCACCCCAGCGCCGGGCGTACCTACGGGTCCACCCGGCGCACCTGTACCGCTTTCCGCCAGAGCCTAAGCCGCAGAAGAAATGCAGAACGGAGGTAAAAGAAGGCTGCGGATCTCGCAATCGTTGCCAACGCACTGCGCTGTGTGCTAACATTCGAAGATCGGCCGCTAGCTAGCGGCCATTCTTGTGCATGCGAGCACACCGTTACCAATGCGGAACACGAGGAGAATAATGGTGAGAAACGCATCAGCGATGAAACAGCACAAGCAGTCGGAGCGGCGCAGGCTGGCAAATCGGTCCCGCAAAAGCATGATCCGCACCTTCACCAAGAAGGCTGTGGAGGCCGCCTCAGCAGGCGATATGGAGGCCACCGCAAAGTACCAGAGGGTGGTGCAGGGCCTCGTCGACCGCGCGGCAAAGACTTCGACCTTCCATAAGAACACTGCGGCTCGCAAGAAGGCCCGCCTCGCGAAGCGCATCCGCAGCGTCCAGCCAGCCTGAACACTACCGGCTTTCGAAGGGACTAGTAACGGTGCACCCTAGTTTGCGGCTTCTCTCTCCCACGGTCACCGCATCAGATTGGGAACACAATGCTTGACGCTCCAACCCTACCCATTCACCACCAGCGACTTTGCACTTCCGGGTCCTGGGAAGGGCCAGGCAGCGTAGCTTCTACTCTAGTCGCACCTGACCTAGGGGCCTAGGGCAACCAGGATAAGGTCAGCCGCTGACGATAGGGTGAAGTGCCCAACAACAGCTCGACAACACTACCCTTAATCCAAGAATCCAAGAAAAACAGTGTCAAGTAGAGTAGGCGGCAGATCATCTGGAAGTCGCCGGCTCAAAACTCCGAGCAGGGTATCGTGATCCCGTGCCGCCAAGGATCGTCCTCGTCAGGACCAAAGAGGCAGGTAATATAGGCGGGGCGGCCCGAGCCATGAAGAACTTCGGGCTTGAGGAGCTCTACCTTGTCGCCCCGAGGTGCTCGCTGCGGCCACGAGCTTACCATCTGGCGTCGCATGCTGGAGACCTGCTCGACTGCGCCGTGATCTGCGAAACCCTTGAGGAGGCCCTCGCGAGCTGTTCCGTCGTCGTCGGCACCTCAGGACGGCCACGGGCCTCCGATGCCTTCCGGGAACTCCTCCCCGATGACCTAGCACTCACCCTTCCCGATATCGGGGGGGCGGTCGTGTTTGGCTCGGAAGACTTTGGCCTCTCCAATGAGGAACTAGATCGGTGTCAGTCATTCGTGCGCATCCCAACGGCCAGCTACTCCTCCCTAAACCTCGCCCAAGCCGTCGGGCTGATCGCCTACACTTGGTTCACGCGGCGCTCAAGGCCCGAGCCCAGGGCGAGACCCACTCGGGAACGAGCTTCCCGCGAGGAGCACGAGGCGATGTACGCCCACCTGCTTAAGGTCCTCCACCACATTGGCTACACCGACGAACTGCGCACCCGCAGCGCCGAGCACCTGTTTCGGCGGATGTTCGACCGGGCGGAACTCGACCCCCGCGAGATCTCCGCCCTGCGGGGCCTTTGGCAGCAGGTGAAGTGGGCCGCTGATCAACCTCCGGGACACCTTCCCGGCCACCGGAAACGTCATTGACACCACCTCAGCGCGGTCTGTATACTTGCGGACGCCGACCGGAGGGTTGGCTGAGTGGTTGAAAGCGGCGGTCTTGAAAACCGTTATAGGGTCTACACCTTATCGGGGGTTCGAATCCCTCACCCTCCGCCACTCTCAGTTGCTAGATTGCGTGACAGACAGCGTTTTCCGATAGATCCCTCAGCTAGATATACAATTTCAGATACAATATAGGCTTGGCATAAAGAGGACTTCCGAGGACTCTGTGGGAAGCGTTTCGGTTGATGTCTCCAAGCCGCGTGCACGACAACAAAGCCCTTGATCGTGCACGTCCCCTTGTCACTCGTTTCCCAAACTCAGGCTCAAGCTCGTTGATTGGCGCACCCCTGTCCTTGTCTCAAAGGCGCCCGGCTTCCCCAGAGAGAGCATGGGAGACTCGCACGTCGTTCTAGCTAAGCCGGGTGTGGCATGGCCAGCTATCTCATGAAGACGTGATCGACTCGAGCGCCCGCAAGGAAGCCAGGCGGGCCCGCCGCCAGGAAGAGGGTCGAGCCAGGACTGTCGCCCTGCTCGAGGAAGTTTGCCGGCAGAACGAACGATTCCATGGTGAAGACACCGCCTGGCGGATCCAGTTGGATAAGGTCGCCTCTCGTCTGGTCTTCGAGGGCTAGGCCCCGAACCGATATCGGGCCCGGAGGAATCAGTGGCCCACAGCGACAGACCCACCACTATACTGAGCCATGACCAAAGGCCAGATCGAAAGAGCCCTAGAGGGCTTACCAGACGATACCCCCTTTCTAATTGTCAGCGAAGGCGGGGAGCAGCGTGTCGTTAATGGTAGCGAGCTCTACCGGCTGGATGGCAACAACCAAGTTGCCCTGATCCTCTTTGCCTTGGGTGCTCCTAGAGTCCTAGCAGCGACCAGCCCGATGTTAGACCATCTGAACAGGTTTGCGGCTTGGGCCAGGGCAGAAACCGACGCATCGACCGTCGGCGAGGCGGTTGCCGAAGTGTCGCTAAGGCATACCTTGATCAAAGAGTGGGAGCTGGTTAAGAGCACCCGTTTGGAACACCTGGCAGATCTCCCTGATCATCCCTATGAAATCCTGGATGACTGGGCTGGAGGATTGCCGATTAGAGAACGTGAGATTTTCTGGAAGCGGGTCTCGGTGTTGAAACCAGAGTCTACTCTCGCAGAGATTGGAACCCTCCTGGAAGTTACCAGGGAACGGGTCCGGCAGCTAGAGAAGAGGGTCCGTAAGAGATTGCACATGTTTCTCAAGCAGGAAGAAGCTCGACCGATTCACTGGCGAGCGAAGACCATAAGGGACACCCTAGGTACTGCGTTCCCTATGAATGCCGCCGAACCGATATTGAGAGCACCAGGAAGCAGCAATGACTACCGTTCGATTCTGCTAGAGCTGGCCGGTCCCTACACTCCTGACATGTTTGTCCAGAACAGTGGGTGGCTGGTATGCGCGTCAGCGCGCCGCACTGATCCAACGGAAACGATCCTCTCGCAAGCTGACGAGTTTGGCCGCATTGATCGCGAACAGGCAACCGCGCAGCTTCGTGAGTGGGGTATTCGCGACTCTCTTCACGAGGCTTGGCTGACACGCAGCGGCGACATCCGGGTATTCAATAGCCAGTTGGTTCGCTGGGGCGGGTCCGTAGGTGACCGGATGGCCTTCGCGCTTGCGGACATTGGCTGCCCCGCAACTCTCGAAGAGATGATGTGTCATATAGGCGAGAACCGAAACCGACGTTCGGTCTCCAATGCAATGTATCGTGACCCGAGACTGGTCCAGGTTGATCGAAACCCAACACGTTGGGGCCTAGCCTCTTGGGACCTGCCGGTCTATGAAAGGGTTGTGGACTTGATTCGGGATCTGCTCGAAGAGAGTGATGGCTCAATGCCCATCGACGGCATAGTTTGGCATATACAGCGAGACTTCAACATCAAAGAGACCACCATCTGGACATACTGCAGTTCTGCTCCAATGTTTGTCACTGAGAACGGGGTGGTCCGACTCCGGACTGAAGAGGACGAGCCATACCGGCTTGACCCTGACTCAATACGACGAGCTCAGGGGGTCTTCCATCTCGGACCGGGTCGGGTCGGCCGGCTATTTTCTGTGGACGAAGAGATTCTCCGAGGTAGCGGTCGTTTGTTAACCCACGCGGCTGGCGCCATCCTAGATGTCGGGGTGAATGACAACCTGATATTCACCAATGAACATGGCCATACCGTGATGGTTACATTCCCCGAATCCTCTATAGTCGGGCCGAGTATTGGGTCGATTCGCCAGATAGCCGAACATCTTTCTGCTCAAGCCGGAGACCTGCTAACGCTGATACTTGACAGATCGGACATGTCGATTGCTGCATATTTGACCGACCCGGCCAATTACGAACCTAGCTGGGGGCTCGTCGGCAGGCTGACTGGCATTGCCACCCCCAGCAGTATGGAGGATATCGCCTCGGCACTCCAATGTGACCAAAAGGAGGTGCGATCTCTCCTCAGGTCAAGAGGGGATGAAGAGGTGCTAAAGGCGCTACCAGTGCTGTGTCCGGATGTGGGAAAAAGTCACGATAGAGCTGTGGAGGAGACGAGGGAACCGGCAGTGTGGTCGGGTTATAGGGTGAACGATGGCAGTCAACAGGGATAAGCCGGATCGTTGGAAAGAAGACATCGCGCAGTCGGTGGATATGTACAACACCTGGTTCGTGCAGTTTGCACCGGAGGCCTATCGGACGACGCGGGTGCAGACAACGAAGGATGTCGAGGCGACACTGAAAGCGACGGATAACTTGAGGGATATAGGCGTGGCATTGCTGAAGGCAAACCCCGGTGTCCTGCCGACGCTGCGAATGTCGGCCTGCCCACTACTTGCTGTAGACAGACTGATCGGACTCGCCGGCGTTTCAAAGAACCTTGTCAAGGTGATGGAGAAGGAGGGGAAGCTACCGCCACGGATGCCGCAGAGCAAGCTGGATGGTGACCTTACGAAGATCGGAGCGACCATCAAGAAGATGGCCGACCCGGACATTTTCGTGTGGCTGGAAAGTGGTGACAGCCCGTCCAAACAGGAGCTGTACCGGGCCGCGACGATCGTGGCCGACCGACTCTGCGGCGCGACCGCAAATCCAATTATCCGTAATGCGCAGGAAGAGCGACAGCTTGCCGCGATCTGCGATTGGCTAACGAGTATTGACTACGAGAACGTGCCGGCAGGGGTGGGCACGAAATATGACGAGATGCAGCCGGGCACATTCTCGTTCCGACTCAACGTGCCGGTCGAACAGGAAGGCACCGACAAGTCGCTCAACATCCCTGTGGATGCTGTGGTGATGCCGAAGAGTGCCAGGGTGGGTGAGTTGCCCTTGCTCATTGAGGCGAAGTCCGCGGGCGACTTTACAAACGTCAATAAGCAACGCAAGGAAGAAGCTACCAAGATGCGCCAGCTGTGCTGGACCTATGGTCAGGAGGTGCGGTTCATTCTGTTCCTGTGTGGATATTTCGACAGTGGTTATCTGGGTTACGAGGCGGCAGAAGGCATCGACTGGGTGTGGGAGCACCGTATCGACGATCTTGGAGAGCTTGGGCTTTAGGTTGAAACAGGGGGCGGCAACAGAACTTGAGGAGCGCCGGCTGGTTCTGCAGGGGGAGCTGGACATTGAGAAGGGGCAGGCAGAGCGGAACCGGATGGGGCAGTTCGCTACACCGACCGGGCTGGCTGTCGACATCCTTCGCTACGCAAAGGCGCAACTCGGGAACAACGAGAAGGTTCGATTCATCGATCCGGCTATCGGAACCGGGTCGTTCTATTCAGCCCTGCTCACCGTGTTTACACAGAGCCGAATCGGCGTTGCTGTGGGTTATGAGATCGACCCACACTACGGGACACCGGCGGCGAAGTTATGGGGAGAGACCGGCCTGGATGTGCGCCTAGAGGACTTTACACAGGCTGAGATGCAACCGGACTCTGAAAAGTTCGATCTGCTGATCTGCAATCCCCCCTATGTGCGGCATCACCATATCGTCAATGGTGAGAAGCAACGCCTGAAGGCGCGTACACAGGAAGTGTGCGGGATGGAGATCAGCGGGCTGGCCGGGCTGTATTGCTACTTCCTCGGGCTGGGCCACGCGTGGATGGCAGATGGAGGACTGGCGGGCTGGTTGATCCCGAGCGAATTCATGGACGTGAACTATGGCGCTTCGGTGAAATACTATCTGCTCAACAAGGTGACTCTGCTGCACATTCACCGCTTCGACCCGAACGATGTGCAATTCGGCGACGCGCTGGTGCCGTCAGCCGTGGTGTGGTTCCGCAAGGGAGTGCCGCCGGTAGGGCATGAAGTGCGGTTTACCTATGGCGGATCACTCGATCAGCCGAAGCTGGAGCGCCTGGTACCGGCCGAGACGTTGCGCCGCAGCACGAAATGGTCACGGTATCCGATGCAAGAGGGCTTTGGAGAAGCGAATACGCCGGTTCTGGGCGATTTCTTCAAGATTAAGCGTGGGCTGGCTACGGGCAATAATAACTACTTCATTTTGTCGGCTGGAGAGATCGAGCGGCGTGAGTTGCCGGTCGAGGTGTTCCGGCCGATATTGCCGAGTCCGCGCTATTTGCCGGAAGACGAGGTCGTGGCAGATGAGACGGGAAACCCTGTGTTGGATCGGCGCTTGTTTCTGCTGGACTGTCAGTGGGGGGAAGGCGAGATCAGGGAGAGGTATCCGAAGCTATGGGCTTATCTTGAAGAGGGGAAGGCACAAGGCATAGCCGAACGCTATCTCTGCCGGCACAGGACACCGTGGTACTCGCAGGAAAATCGTCCGCCGGCACCGTTCGTATGCACCTACCTCGGCCGGAGCGATACGATGAGCAGGCGGCCGTTCCGCTTCATACTGAACAATTCTCGGGCGACAGCCACGAATGTGTATCTGATGCTGTATCCGAAGGGGCCGATTGAGTGTGCACTTGAGGACGACCCAGCTTTGAAAAGGCGACTCTGGGAGTTCCTGAACGGGATTTGCCCGCTAGCAATGCTCGGTGAGGGCCGAGTGTACGGCGGCGGGCTTCACAAGCTGGAACCGAAGGAATTAGGCAATGTGCCAGCGGTCGCAATCGCGGACCTTCTGCCGGAATCGGCACGGCAAAAACAGGGCGAACTATTCGAAAGGACGGTGCAACTCGATAAGCTGACCACAACTGAGGAAGCATGAGGACAGCTGATAGCAGACGCACTCACTCGCACTGTCTCCTGTTCAGGACAGTAGGGGCCGATATTTCCACCCCCAATCTTCGGGAAGTTTTCGAGGGGCCTTAGCGGGGCTCTCAGAGGGTGGGTTTCATTCGATCCCGTGGTCCTTGAAGAAGGCAGACCAGAATTCCACGGCACGATCGATGACATCGGCGAAAAAGACCCATTGGCCGTCGGCTAGCACTACTCTAAGATGCGAAATGTCAAAGTCGTGGCTGAAGTCGCAACTGAAGGCACCCCCGTGATAACGGGCCGCTTTGACCTGAGGCGTGTACCTTGTGATCTCTACGTGTTTTGTTGCGTTCCAAATATCCTGAATGTAGGCGAGTTCAGGGCAGACACATTTGACGTGATTCTTGAGTTTCTTCGGGCAGGGAAACTGGGAATTCGGACCTAGTTCCTCAAATACGTAATCACAAAGATGCCAGGCTCTCCAAGCACAATCCCGCGCCAGACCTTCATCGAGGTCATTATCTCTGAACCGCTCCACATAGTCCTTCAACTCTTCAAGAAGGTTGGGTGCAGTGAGACCGAATGAAAGTGTCATCTTCAAATCTCATTCGTACCATGCAGCGGGTCGATTTCTAATTTCCCATAAACATCTCTTATGGGGAATTGGGGGGTGTTTTGGGGAGTGAAATGAGGGCAGATGCAATTCTTGTGAAGCTATACAACAAGAGACGCTACGCTGAAGATCTTATTAACGGAGAGCTATTTGCGAACAGACTGTTTCGCTGGAAGAACTCGAAAGAGGCTGGACGTGGTGATGAGTTGGAAGGTCTTTTTTGGTTGCTTCAACCTAGCAAAGGGGGGGAATTGATATTTGAAGCAATGGGAACTATATACGATAGTGCCGAGACTCTCGACGCGCTATTGATCTCGTAACTATGCCTTCTTCCTAATCAGATATTTTAAGTCGTCCCTAAGATGATCTATTGGGGTGTTGAAGGGGTCTCCATCTTTCAGACCCATCTGCTCCGGGCTGGCGACATTGGCATACACGGCCCACGTTAGTGCTCTTCAACAGACTACCGGTCGTGCCCGGGCACAGTTGGCCCGACATGAACTCCCGCCGTTACTGCGCCGCCGCGGCCGCCTTGGCCACCGCCTCCACAATTGCGCCGGGGCCGCCGCCCCAGCAGGAGCGCCACGGTCCCTTCCAGGTCCGCCGGATTTCGCGGCCCAGGTGCGTTCGCATGAAGCGGATGATCACGAGCGCGTCGTGCTTCTCCATCTCACGTTTGATTTCGAAGAAGGTACGACTCCAGTTTCCGCTCCATCCCGTCTGGATAAACCGCACGCAAATGTGGGGATACAGCTCCCTCAGCCTGCCGCGCACCACGTTCTCGGCTTTCGCCTGCTGTTGCGCTCCCCCAACGACCAGGACTCTGACGGACACCGGACGATCCGGTTCGACCCGTGCCTCCTCGTCCGCTTCCTGGGTGGCAAGCGCGTTGTACCTGCGGGTCATGTCCGAGTAGAGGTCCGGGTCGATGCCATACCCCGAAATCCGTTCCAGTACGCCCGCGGCGTCGTTCAGCCCGCCCTCCCTTTCCGGGGATGCGAGACGGTAGAACAGATCCAGCAGGACGGTTGTCGCTTCCTCAAACTCTCCTCGATCCTCATGGCAGCGAGCACGCGCGATGATCGCATCTTCGAGGTCCCACGCGAGGTCGTAGGAAGCCCGGTCTTCGAGCAACCCGAGGAATTCCGGTACGGCCACGTCATCCTGAGCAAGTCCCTCCAGTCCGTCCAGGGCCTTACCCGCCGCCTTCCTGTCTCTCCTGTGCAAGAAGCCGCGCAGCGCCGATCGAAGATCCGCCGCTCGGTCGGCGGCGGCCCTACCATCGGCCCCGGCGCGCTTGTACAACCTGTCCGCCAGCGCCGGACAGTGATCGAGCGCCGCATCGCAGGCGGTCAACTCGTCCAGCGCCGGGTCTCCACCGGTGTCGAGGATAGCATCGGTGACACGTTGCAGGTCCCTCTTTTCCTCCGCCAGTCCGAGAGCCTCAACCGTTTGATCGATCAGATAGGCCGGCATGCGGGCTCCGGACGCTAGGGCATCGGTGATCACATCGGCTGCATGGGCGATCTTGTTCGAGGAAAGCTGCTGCGCCTTGGCGATCCCGAAGTACAGATTGGCGTGCTCGACAAGGTTTCCGGAATAGGAGTCTGCGGCCTCCGAGAAATGAACGCGTGTATGCTGTAGGTGGTACTCGGCGTCCTCGAACACGTGGTCGTCCGCGGCGCGTCCGAGCGCCAGTACGCCCAGGCAGTAGTGGCCGTGCGCCGAATAGGCAGTCTCGATTGTCACGGACTCGCGGAAATGCTCCTCTCCTTTCGCGAGCCTGTCCACCACCCCGCGGAGCTCGTCACGGCGCAGAGGCAGCACGACTTCTTCCAACCCGTCGAAGCCCCCGACCATGAGACCCAGATCGGCGTGTACCATGGCATGGATGTTGGGTTCCAGGTCCTGCTTCAGCAGGTCTCTCAGCAGCCCGCGGGCGCGGGCGTGCTGGTGAAGGTGCCGAAGACAGTGAGCCATACGTCGGTGAGCGTCGAGGAGCAGCCGCTCCGTCGGCGACACGCCCCGCTTCTCGAGTTCCGTGCGCGTCTTCATGAGGAGTTCGAAGATGGGCAGCGCGCTGGCCGCGTCGCCCTTCCCCAGGAGTTCGGTGGCGGCGTCGAGCAGTAGCTTGAAGAGACCGGGCTGTCCAACAAGGGCGCGCACCTTCACAAACTGCGCGATCTCTGCCGTGCGGCCTTCCTGGCGTAGCGCCTCGGCGATGTGCCGAACCGCAGCCACAGAAGCCTCACTCGCTCCGCTACCGAGCTCTCTGACAACGGGATTGTTGGCGTGTTCGCGAACGATGCAATCCCACCGCTTGCGCCTTGCCCACCCCTGGACCGCGCCGGTCCAATACCAGCGCAGCCGCGACTGATTCTCCGCCCTCAGCTCTTGGGCGACCGGCTTGTCGAAGAGCACGTCGCGAAAGCCGACGTGAAAGTAGGACTGGTGCCTTCGACCGTTCAGCGTAACCAGCTCGTCGATCACGTCGTCCAGCTGATCTTCGCTTAGAGCCCCTTTAATTCCTTGGGCCGAGTCGACCGCTGCGAGGATCAATAGTCGGTCAAGCGTGGTGAACGACAGCTGGCCAGTGGGATCGTCTTGCTCCAGCTGATCCTCCTCCGTATGACGCCCAACCGCTTCCACCTCAACCGCTTGAGATTCCTCCGCTTCGCCAGCCGGTGCCTCGAGAAGCTCCTGGAGCCAGGCCCGCCCCATCTCGCCGGCGGGTGCGCCAAAGAACCGCAGCGCCAACAGGTAGACTACTGACGCCCGTGGCCCGTATTCCTCCACGATCCCGCGTATTGCGGACCGCACCACCTCTTCCTCGGCGTTTATCGCAGCGCGGGGATCGACCCGACCCTGATTGTGGGACACACCCAGGGCATTCAGAAAGGCAGTCACCATGGCCAGTTGGCCGGGAACGTGGTGGCAGGTCAGAAGCCCCGACGCGACCTGGGGGTTGTGGAGCGGAACATGCCTAGTCGCCTTCACGATCTTCTCTTCCGGCCACTTTTGCACCGTGGCAGGTCGAAAACTGCGGGCTCTCGCGACGATCCTGTTCAGCTTCTCCCGCCCACCCGCTTCAGCGCCGAGATACGCCTGCGCGGCCGCCGCCCGCTCGTCCGCCTCCAGCGCGTTCCACAAGCTCACCGCACCGATTCGCTTGGGATTGGTGATCAGACGTTTCAGGCTGGGTGAAAGCCCGGTCTGGAACATGTCCCGGTTCTTGGACAAAGCCTTGCCCATTACTTATCCCTTTGCACGATACCGCAGGCTCACTCGCATCCCGGCCGCTGACAACGCGTCCGCAGTCGAGGCATTAAGTATACGAGACTGACGCTCACGTCGGACACGTGACCGCGTCGTACATACAAAACGCGACATGACACCCATCCGAGGTCCGACTCGTCGGATCACTCCTTCGGGAGGTGGGCTTTCTGAGTCTGCTTCCTGGCAAGCAAATCTCTGTCTGCAGCTCGGAACATGGCGCGGGCGAGGTCCGCCAGTGACCCTTCCCCCGAAAACCGGGCCATTGCGAACTGGAGTTTTCCACCTTTAGCTTAACGAAGGGGATTATATATTAGGGTTGACAGCCCTTACCGAGGGTGATAGTAGCCTTCGCAGACACCTCAAAGGCCACCTCGAGGGCTTGAAGTCTAGAGCCTTTGAGTTGGGCCAAGAGCACCCATCAG
>MPNL01000035.1 GCA_002239005.1 Truepera sp. bin119 | reverse complement strand
TCTACCGGAAGCAGAAACAACTGCGACTGATCACGCTCTACGAACTTCCCCATCAAAGGACTCCTGACCAAGGCCAACGTCTTGATTGTATAATCTCAAGTCTCACACAAAGTCCGACAGGCTGCTAGCCTGTTCAACTCGCTGTTCGCGCTAGCCGTAGTCGGCTGGACCACCTACGCCCGGCTGTTTCGTGGGGACATCCTGCGGGTGAAGAACCTGGAGTTTGTGGATGGAGCCAGGGCCCTCGGCGCAACACAGGGTCGCGTCTTCCTCCGCCACGTCCTGCCCAACTCCATCGGCTCACTTGTGATCGTAGCCAGCCTCGACATCGGCACCGTGGTCCTGACAGCCGCCACCCTGTCGTTCCTGGGTCTGGGTGCTGAGATCGGGTTCGCCGACTGGGGGCAGATGGTGAGCTTCGCGCGCGGCTTCCTGCAAGGTGCCCCGGGTCAGCCGTTTGCCTACTGGTTCATCTCCTTCTGGCCAGGCCTCGCCATCGCCCTGTTCGCCCTCGGCTGGAACCTGCTCGGCGACGCCTATCGGGATGTGTTCGATCCTCGGGGGTAGTGGACGACAGTTCGGGCTTCCAGCCCGGCATTCGGGCAGGGGTCACTCCCCGATTCTGAACTGGGCTGCGTTGGCCTCTGTAAGACCCTCAGTGCCCAGCGAAGTGCCGGAATACTCGAGCAGGAACGCAGTGATGTCTAAGTAGTCGGTATCGTCGAGACTCCTGGGAGCCCAGCGGGGCATGGTGGCGCGGACGTAGCTGTACAGGCCGAATCCGTTCTGATACTTCGCGAGGCTGTGCCTCTCACCAGCAAGGGGGGGCGGATTGCCTAGGTTGAAGGCGTCGCGCGCGGTCATGACCTCGGGCGCCATCTGTGGAGGGTTAGTGGGGCGGTGGCACTTGATGCAGAGTCGCTCCTCAGCAGGGAAGGAGAGGACGGCCTCTGCGAATCCCAGGGCCGTGTCGCCGTGGCAGTCCGAGCAGGCGCTGTCGAAGAGTTGCGCCCCGCGGGCGACCTGCTCCCCCGTGCTTCCAGGAACTTGGCCAGCGCCTCAACGGTAGGTGTGACTCCCCCGTCCATGCCCTGGGACGGGGCCAGCGGAGCCGTCAGGATCAGCAGGGTGAGACCCGAGAAGAGGGGGCGCATTGCCCAGCAGCCTACAGTGTAGCTGGGAGTAGGCGGCAGCTCTACATCAGGGTAAGGTCAGTTCTTCTTGTCGTCACCATCGCCGCTCCCGGCATCCCCTTCAGCCTCTTCAGATTCGGAGAGTGCTTCGTGAGGGGGGGGCGAAGGGGGTTGCTGGACCGGGGTTGGTGCCGCTGTCGGGGTGGACGCAGGGGTGGGCTTGCCCCGATTCTGATTCTGGATAAGGCGCACGAGGGCGTACACCACCGCTGCCACGACCGCGATGGGGATAATAAACCGGAGCAGAGACCAGATCAGGCCTGCCACGAATTTCAGCAGGAGCCCGGCGAGGCCAAGGATCCATCCCACCAACCAGATCAGTCCTGTGCCTAGCAGCAGGGCGATGAGACCGAAAACGACCAGTTCGATTATTTCCTGGAGGGAGCGCCTCATGATGGCAGTATAGCGTGTCGGAACCGGTAAGCTGCCGCTGCGGATGGCCGGATCCCGCTCGGGCGCATATATGGCTTAAGGTCGCACTGGAGTGCCTCAAGGCTGGTGAGAACGTCCCTGTGCGAGGTGATACCACCGGCTGATTGAGATGAACGTCCTAAGGGGATGGATTCGATGATCCCTAGGACGGGCGGGAACTTCGCACCCGACCCTCGGCTTCCGCGTCGCAGGCGGCGCCCCGGGCCCGCAAGTTCGGCGGTGGGGCGGCGGATGTGATCTGGCTCATAGGGCTTTCGGATCCCGGGTTTGCCTTGACCTGTTTAGCCGGGCTCGAAAAGCGCTTGGGATCGGCCCACACCAGAGTATCTATAGAACTGTTCCTGATCGCTTTGCACCCTTCCTGTCCCTGTGCTACACTCGGAAGGCTTTGCTCTTTCGCGCCCTGAGGAGCGCTTCCGAGGTGTTGACTATGGCGAAAGTGTGTGCGGTTTGTGGCAAGAGGCCGATCGTTCGCAACAAGCTCGTGCAGAGCGGTAAGGCCAAACGCGAGGGCGGGGTTGGCAAAAAGACCACCGGCATTACCAAGACCTGGAAGTACCCCAACCTCCAAAGGGTGAAGGTCTGGCGCGGTGGCCACGCCCGCACCCTGCGGGTGTGTACCTCCTGTATCCGTCAGGGGAAGACGCTAGCGGCGTAGCATCCCTAGCCGGGAGGGGGGTCGCGTGGTGTTCTCGGAGGGTGCCCGGTCGCTGCCCTGAGCCCCTGTTACACTTCTGGTGTGACACCTCGCTGTGGAGGCTGCCCATGAATCGGCTGAGGCGAGTAGGTTTGGGCTGGATTCTGCTGACGATCCTTCTGCTGTACGGAATAGGGATGACCGGTGCCGCCCGGCTGTTCGTGGGGCCCTGATCGTGTCCGACCAACGTGAGGGACCTGAAAAGCACCAGATCACCGCACTCGAGGTGGTCTGGGGGAGAGTATGGGTTCGGGCCTTCACCTATGTGACCCTCACCGTGTTTGTGGTCATGGCGCTCTGGCAGTTCCGCCAGAGCTACGCCTTCGCGCTCCAGATCGGCCTGATCGGTTTTGTCATCGCCTATATCCTCAACCCCCTGGTCGAGGCGCTCGTCCGGCTCCGTATCCGCCGATCCCTGGCCGTGGTGCTCGTCTACATCCTCCTGCTCTTGCTCTTCGTTCTGGGGTCGTTCTTGATCACCAGGGTGGTGATCGATACCGGACGCTTTGTCAGTCTGCTTCCCATGGCCTTCGACAACATCAGCGCCCAGATCGGAAACGTCTCCGCCTGGTTCACCGGGCTGATCGAGCGGTTGCCCGCCTTCCTGTCAGATCGGTTCGGATTGGAGACCTCCAATGAGCAGGTGAGCGAGCAGGTGCAGCGGCAGCTACTCGGTATCCTCGAGCGTGCAGCCGAGGGTGTCAACAGCGTGCTAGAGAGGCTCATCACGGACGGTCCCGGCGTCCTGCTGACCGGTGCCACCAGCATCGTCTCGACCACTCTCCAGGGGTTCCTTATCGTTGTGACAAGCGCCTACTTCCTCTACGACTTCCCCCGCTTTACAGCTAACTTCCGCCGCTTCATCCCCGTGCGCTGGCGGCCCCTCTATGGAGACCTTGCAGGCAAGGTTGACCGGGCGGTGGGCGGTTACCTAAGGGGTCAGCTCCTGATCACCACCCTGCTCGGCTTTATGATCTGGGTCGGGCTGTCGCTGGCGGGGGTGCCGCTGGCGCTTGCGATCAGCTTCTTGGCCGCCATCTTCAACTTGGTTCCCTACCTGGGACCGATCATCGGGGTGGTGCCGGCGGTGCTGTTCGGCATTACCGTGAGCCCGTTCACCGCCGTGCTCGCCATCCTGGTCTTCATCGCGGCCAATCAGATTGAGGGCAATCTCCTGTCTCCGCTGATCCTGTCGCGGAGCGTCAGGCTCCACCCCGTCACAGTACTGCTAGCCATCGTTGCTGGCCTCGGGCTGCTCGGGCTCGTCGGGGCCCTACTGGCTGTCCCGGTGGTAGCGCTAGTGAAGGTGCTCTTAGAGGAGTACCTTCTGACCCGCCCGCCATACCAGGTGGAGACGCCGCCCGGAAGCGAGAACGGAGGGGCGGGGTTGCAGGAACGGGGAGGTAAGCCGACCTAACCCCCGGACATAACCAGATGTCCCTTACTTCTCTTCTGGTCTTCAGGGGGGCACGATAGACTGCGGGGACGTGGCGAGTCGTGGAAAGCGCAAAAATAGCCGTTCTCGCCAGCCCGATCTTGAGGCGATCGGGCTGGCACTGGTGGCTCTTGGCATCTTCGCCTTGGGGGTGCTGCTCCCCAGCCTGCCGACCGGCGAGTTGGGTTCCCGGATCCGCTCTCTGGGGCTGGAGCGATTCGGATGGGCAACTTATACCCTACCCTGGCCGCTCCTGATCTTAGGCGGCCTCTTTCTACTCCGGCGCAATCCGCCCAACTGGCCGCGCATCTTCTCCGGATACCTGGTTCTGTCGGCCGGTCTGTGGAGCGTCACCGTTCTTACTCTGCCGGGAACCACCGGTGCTTGGGGTGCTGGCCTCAGGGCGGTGCTGACCGGTGCCGCCGGTGCCCTTGCCTACCTACCTACCTTCTTCCTGGTTACGATCGGCCTCGACCTGATCGTCGGTTGGGTGCCGACGCGAATCGCCCGGACGCTACTCGTGCGGCTCTTCCTGGGTGTAAGGAAGGCCCTCAGGGTTGCTCTGGAGATCCGCGGCCGGGCTAAGGCTCACGCCACCTTCCACGCCGACGTGGCGTTGTTGAGGGGTGCCCTGCGCGACCTCGATCAGGATCTCATCGCCCTGGGCAGTCTTTACCCCGGAAGCGCAGAACTCGATCGCTGGCGCAAGGCGGTCCAGAGGACACTTGGCAGGCTGGGTAACGCCGGCTCCGGGCAGCTCAAGGAGGCACAGGCCGATCTCGACGCCTGGGAGAGTGCAGTTCGCCACTTCGCCCGCGACCGCGTGGGGGAGATGGCTCACCAATTCCGGATCGAAGGGGTGTCCGATTTCGAGACTTGGGCGCGCAGGCTCAAGGCGCAGCTTGAGGATCCGTTTGCCGATCCCCTCCGCCTTGCCCGTCCGCTTGACAGCCTGCGCAAGGCGCTGGCGCTCGATCTGACCGCCCTCACCGAACGCCATCGGCGCCTGACTCGCGAGTGCGACTCCGCTCGGGCTGCTCTCACCGAGATGTCCCCCCGAGCGTTGGCACGGGCCTTTGCCGATCATAGTAAGCGTCTCGAGCAGTTCCAGCGTATCGTCAGCGACGCTGATGACCTTGAGGCCGACGCCGGTGTCCTCGAGCCTTGGCGAGAGCTGAGTGGCAAGCTGCTGCGGCTCTCCGGGGAGTTCGCTGATGCCGAGGAGATTCGAGACCTCGACGATCGACTTGCTCGCAGGCTCCAGGAGAAGGGTCGCGCCGCCCTCAGTCGGCTCGATGAGGCGTACCGGGACCTCGAGTCGATCGAGTTGATCGTAAGGGAGGCTGCCAACACCCCCAGGGCCTCCGAGGCGACCGGTGGGAGATCCCTGACGAACTTCAGCACAGCCTTCGATACCTTCCTCGACGGGGTTGAGGAGGACGAGGTGATGTTTCCGACCCCGATCCCGACGGCTACCGAGACACCTGCTTCTCACGCTGCGGCCACGGGTCCTGAAGACCCCGCCGTCGCGGACGCGGAGGTGTCCGCTGTCAAGATGACCGCTGAGGGGCTCTTCACCCCTGTTCCGGAGGCTGAGATGCCCCTGAGTGAGCAGCTCGCTGGGGAGGAGCCCGAACTCGCGGTGTTGGGCTCCGATGTAGGTGGCATCCCGATCCAGTTGCCCGAACTCGATCTGCTTGATCCCATGTCCGACCCGGACGAGGACCCCGCCGTGCTGGCACGCGAGGTTCAGATCCAGATGCAGAAGATCGACGCGACTCTGGCGAACTTCAAACTCCAGGGGCGTGTGGTTGCAAGTGTACGGGGTCCCACCGTTACCCGCTTCGAGGTCGAGCCGGCCCCGGGTGAGAAGATCTCGCGTTTTGCCAACCTCTCCGACGATCTGGCACTAGCCATGGCTGTGGGCTCGGTTCGTATCGAGGCGCCGATCCCTGGCAAGAGTGTGATCGGTCTCGAGGTGCCCAACGCGAATCGCGATCTCATCCGCTTTAGGGAGGCGGCTGGGACAGGGAGCTTCCGGCGCAGCAAGGCCAGGTTACCCCTGATCCTCGGCAAGTCGATCGACGGCGAGATGGTGGTCGCTGACCTTGTGAAGATGCCTCACCTGCTGATTGCCGGTTCGACTGGTGCAGGCAAGTCGGTGGCGGTCAACACCCTAATCGGCAGCCTTCTCTACAGGTTCCTGCCGACCGAACTCCGCTTCCTCATGATCGATCCCAAGATGGTCGAGTTGACTCCCTACGATGGCATTCCCCACCTGCTGAGGTCGGTGGTGACTAACCCCAACGCCGCCGCCGATGTTCTCCTCGGGGCGGTCGCCCACATGGAGCGGCGCTACAAGATGATGAGCAGGATCGGTGCCAAGAACTTAGATCAGTACAATGAGAAGGCCCGCGACCTCGACCTGCCGGGGATGCCATTCATCGTCATTGTGATCGATGAGTTGGCTGATCTGATGATTACCAGTCCCAAGGAGGTCGAGTCGGCCATCATGCGCCTCGCCCAGATGGCGCGCGCCACCGGTATGCACTTGGTGCTTGCCACGCAGCGACCCTCGGTCGACATCCTCACCAGTCTGATTAAGGTCAACGTCCCAGCTCGGATGGCCTTCGCGGTCTCCAGCGGGCACGATTCCAGGACTATCCTAGACACCATGGGTGCCGAGCGACTTATCGGCATGGGCGATATGCTCTACTACCAGCCGGGTCTGGTCAAGCCCGTCCGGCTCCAGGGCCCATTCATCAGCGAGGCGGAGATCGGCAAGCTCTCCAGCTTCATGCGGCGTCAATATTTCGACGACGACTTCGTCGAGGCCTACGGCACCGACTTCGACTCTCCCTCGCTTCATGAGAGGGAGGGTGAAGGGCTTATCGACTGGAACGACGACAAGCTTCGCATCGCCGCTGAGTTGGCAATTACGGAAGGGCAGGCGTCGGTCTCCCGGCTCCAGCGCCGACTCCAGGTGGGCCACGCCCGCGCTGGAAAGTTGATGGATTCGCTCGAAGCGCTCGGGGTGGTGGGGGCACACGTGGGCAGCAAACCACGGGAGGTGCTGGTGACACTCGAGGAGTTACCGAACATTTTTGGGAAGTGAAGGGAAATCGTCATCGAGGTGAGGTGAGGCGGAGGAGGATCGGCGAAATCTGCTTTGTGCTATGCATGGCCCGCCGGACCGGCGTGAAGTCGTCCGGCAAGACTGCCCTGAGTAGAGGTGCGCCATGTTGTCTGATCGGCAGGTCGGGGAGCTGAAAACCAACGGATTCCTCAACGGTGGTATGCTCCTCGACGACGCCACCGTCGAGGAGTTGTGCAGCGAGGTTATGCGCATCATCGCACAGCGCGACCGACATCCTCCAACCCGCAGTCATCCGCTAGAGCGGGACGAGTGAGGAGGGGAAGCACTTCTGCCAGATCATCCATCTGGCAGGTCAGCGAATCTGCAGACACCTTGTTGCCAACCCGGAGGTTTCCTGGGCTATAGCCCAACTCACCGGCGCTAGAGAACTCTGGATCTGGTCGTGCCAGATCCGGTACAAGTTCCCCGGATCGGCGGGGTGGTGGGCACTAGGACGTTCCGTTGTGGCCGGTCATCGAACCGGTGACCGAAGTATCCGCTTGGATCGCTCTCGACGATGTCGATTACGAAAACGGCTGCATGAGCATGGTGCCGGGCTTGCACCTGTGGGGTGACGCCATTGACTTCCTGAACACCGTTCCAGACTACGGCTCGCTGCCCGACAGCTACCAGAGCCACAGGGTCGAGGCA
Organism: Truepera sp. bin119; assembly: GCA_002239005.1. Lineage (GTDB taxonomy): Bacteria > Deinococcota > Deinococci > Deinococcales > Trueperaceae > MPNL01. The sequence goes on along the minus strand of MPNL01000035.1, from coordinate 27,060 downwards.
GTTCCTTGCCCGGTGAAGTAAGGGGGAGGTCCACTTCCATCATGCGCTAACCTGGCACGGGTCGCATGCGAACGCGAGTGGTTGACCGAGGCGGGCGTTAGCGATTCACTACATGACAGAGGACACCCGGTTCGTGGGGAGCGGGGAGCATGTGATCAAGCACCTGATCGAGGCGGCTGGCGGGGAGAAGGTGCAAGGGGAGCACTTCCCGCAGGTGTATTCGTAAGCTCTCGGTATCGCAGCCTAGTTCTTGTTTCCACATAGCATCCTGGTGTTTAATCCAGGGGTGAGCGAAGCGGAAATGAACATTGCGACGGCGAGGGATCACATTGCCAGGATCGGCGGGTTGCTCTTCGAGCGGAGGCTCACCGACGCGGCGGGGGGCAACATCAGCATGCGGGTCGGCGACGTGCTTTGTATGTCGCCGAGCTATAGCGGCGGCAAGCGGCAGTGGCGGCTCGAGCCGGACCGGGTGCTGGTGGTAGGTATGGACGGAGAGAAACTGGAGGGTGAGGGGCAGATCTCCCGGGAGGCGAACGTCCACCTCAGGCTCCACGAGGAGTTCTGCGACTATGGTACTGCCGTGATCCACGCCCACCCGAGGAACCTGCTGGTGTTTGCCGCGCTCGAGGAGCCGGTGCCCCCGGTATTGGAGGCCAACCTGAAGTTCGGCGAGATCCGCTGCGTCCCCTACGCTCCGGCGCACAGCCCCGAACTTGCAGAGAACGTGGCGGCCGGGATCCGCGGCCAGGAGGTCAAAGTCCGGGAGCAGGCCTACGGGGTGATCGCGCCCTGGCACGGGCTATTCCTCATGGGCAAAGATCTCGACGCTGCCTTCGATGCGGTGGAACGCATAGACACCAATGCGCGCACTATCCTGCTCGCCCGGATGAGCGGTCAGGGTGAGCGGGTCGAGGAGAAGCGCCGGGCCCTGCTGGGGTCGGTCGAGGCCTCTGGCAAGGAACACTAGCTGCCGCAATGTGATCGTCACTTTTACCGGCAACACCTCTCTCGATCAGATTCTATTCGTGCCCACCCTGGCGCGGGAAGACACCGTCCGGGCGTCGCGCACCTACGAGAGCATGGGGGGTAAGGGTACGGATGTCTCTTGGATCCTGGGCAAGCTCGGTGTACCGAGCCTCGCGCTGGGTTTCATCGCTGGGCGCAACGGCGAGCGGATTACGGAGATGCTGCACGAGCGCGGCGTGGAGACCGATTTCGTTGCGGTGGGTGGCGAGTCGCGCCGCAACGTTGTGATCATCGACCAGGATGGGGTTGGCCAGGTGACCTACACCGCCCCGACACTGCACGTCGAAGAGAAGCACGTGCGCGCGCTCCTGCCGCGCTACCGAGCCGCTCTGGGGCGGGCCACTTGTGTCGTCCTCGCTGGCACCCTGCCCGGCGGGCTGCCCCCTTCACTTTACATCGATCTTATCAGCATGGCCCGTGCTCAGGGCGTGCCCGTCGTCTTTGACGCCAGCGAGCCGTTCCTGTCATCCGGTCTCAAGGCCGGCCCGACCTTCGTGAAGCCCAACCTGCCTGAACTTGAGGCCTTGGTGGGCCACCCCCTACGGACTGTGGAGGCAGCATTCTCGGCGGGCCTTGAGCTCAAGCGGCGCCACGGCACCTCCCCTATCCTCTCACTCGGCGAGTGGGGGGGGCTGGCGATCCTCCCGGAACGGACCTATCACATTCCGCCGCTCAAGGTCGAAGTGGTGAACTCTGCGGGAGCGGGAGACGGTGTGCTGGCGGGCTTGGCGACGTCGGTGTCGGGGGGCTATCCGGTCGAGGAGGGAATCGAGTTGGGATTTGCCATCGCCGCTGCGGTGCTCCTCTCCCCCCGCACCGCTGACTTCGACCCAGCCGATGTCGAGCGCTTCTGCACAGAGATCTCACTGATTCCCTATAAGGGCGAGCAGTGCTGAATTGACGAAATGCATCAGGTCATTCGAACAGCGGTCGCCTCATCATCGGCAAGCTCGGGGGTTGGTAGCAGGTCGTATTTCATAGTGGGTCTGGAGGCCATTGGGGGAGCTACAAGAACGGGGACGCGGGCATCGCTAACAAGGCATGACGATATGTGCCCTATGTCGCAGTTTTGCCGAAGCTTGGATGAAGGTAGCTCAGCAGCGTCACTAGCGGATTGACCAACCGGCTCTTTCAGGATCGATTACGACTACTAATGTACTAGTGCCCCTCTTGCAGGGGGAAGGGTTGCTGGCAGATTGCGTAATCTGAGCGGGGGCGCAGGTGCTCGCCAAAGATCTCCCAGCTGTCACCGAACCTCTCCTCGCGCCTGCCTGGCTACCCACAGTGCCCACAGGCTTCCTGGAACCAGGACTAGTGCGGCGAGCCCGCCGATCACACTCGAGATCGAAAATGCGTCGAGAGCCCGACCCACGGTGAAGGCTCCGACCGAGGCGGCCAGCATGAAAAAGGCGAACTCGGTGGCGAACACGCGCCCCCTTACCTGCCCGGGAACCTGCTGGAGGAGGAGTTGGGATGAGAACGCCCAGACCACGCCGCCGCCGAGACCTCGCAGCAGGATGCCGAACAGTGTGGCCACGAAACTGGTAAGCGGGTAGACGATCAGGTACCCCACCGCCATCGTGCCGTAGCCTAAGACGATGGCGAGGCTGAGCCTGTGATTGGTGTCGCCCGTGAAGACCCGGGCCAGGATCGGGCCGACGCCGGAGCCGACGCCTGTCATCATGAACATGAAGCCGAGGCTGAGGCTGCCGCCGGCACCGACGGTGAAGACCTCCTCTGCAATCGAGACCTGAACGATCTCAAAGGTCGAGCCGGCCATCAAGCCGATCATTGCCTTGTGCAGCGTCGTCACCAGGATGGTGAGGTTGTGGCGCAGGTAGGCGAGACCCTCTAGGTACTTCGTCAGGGCTGCCCGGAGCGGGTGGGCTAGCGCCCCGGGGTTCAGAGTCGGCGCTATGCGGATCTGGAGGATGAACAGTCCTGATATGAGAAAGGTCAGGCTGTCGATGACGAAGGCGGGGTAGACACCCCATACCCCGGAGACGATGCCGCCGAGGGCGGCACCCAGTGACAGCATCGCTGACCAAGTGGCATTGCTCAGGGCGTTGGCGGCACCCAGCTCCGGGCCGGACACCAGGTCGGGAAGGATGGCTGTGCGGGTCGGAGTGAAGAAACCGCTGATCCCCATCTGGACGCCGGTAAGGATGTACAGGAGCCAGATGTCACCGGGATCGCGGATCAGCAGGAAGGCTAGAAGTGTCAGTGCCCGACCGAGGTCGGTGGCAATCAGGATGTGCTTGCGGTTGAAACGATCGGCCACCACCCCGGCGATGGGGCTGACTAGGAAGGGTGCCAGCATGCGTACCACGAACAGGCTGCCGACGGCCAGTCCCGATTCGGTCAGCAGGGCGATCAGGGTGGCCGAGGCGATCAGGTTGAACCAGTCCCCCAACAGGCTGACGATTTGCCCGAGCCACAGGTACCGGTAGTTGCGATTGGTCCGAATCAGTTCGGCGTAGCTGATCGGTCTTGGGCTAGCGGTCAAGGTGCTGTGTTCCCCCCGAGGATCGGTGTTCATGTGAGAGGGCCCCGTTCGCTATAGCGAACGGGGCGACCCTGAGGTGTAGGCGAAGCTGTGGTATGAGGCCCGGAGGCGCATGGCTGAGACGAATTATGATGGGCGCTTCGACCGCTGGCGGGTGGACGCCCCGGCCTGCGCTTGACGAGCCGCCAGCGACCGGGATCCTGTGCCATTGCAGATTGGGAGTACCCTCAAGTCGGCCACATCCGCCGAGCGCAGGCCTTCGCAGGCGGCAGCTTGCACTCGGTGGCGGCGATTCCCTCCCAGGGCGGTCAGATCCTACCCGCAGGGGGCATAGAGGTTACGGACATCTGGGCGGTATGCTCTAGTGGGCAGCGTCCCCATAATCTTAAGCCCATAAGTTTTGCCCGCGCCCCCGGATTGCTGCGTCAGAACCCAGAGAGTCGGTAGTTCTTCTCGATATAAGATTCCCACTCTAGGGGCACATCCTCCTCGAGGAAGATAGCCTCGACGGGACAGGCCGGGATGCAGGCTCCGCAGTCGATACACTCCTCGGGGTGGATGTAGAACTGGTCGTCAGCTTCGTAGATGCACTCGACCGGACAGACATCGACGCAGGATGTATCCTTGGTGCCAATGCAGGGTTCGGCGATGATATGCGGCATAAGACCTCCATAAGGCGCTTGCGACAGTCTATAGGAAATCTCCTGGTGCAGGGTGGAAGCGTTGTGGAAGACCCCGTGGCGGTGGTGGCTGGCGAGGACAGGTGCCTACATCGCCCTGGGCAAGATGGAACGAAGTGGCCCTCAGGGTGTTCCGTTCCTGGAGGGGGACGCTCGGAGGCGCGCACGAGCCGCCAGCTCTGCGGATGACTCTGGTGAGGTGTTGAGCCTCGTGCACGAGAGACCACTCTCTAGGATCCCTGCTCCGCACCAGGTTGTTAGGAGCACTGCCGATAGAGTGGGTTGCGGTGATCTCCACTCACTCCTGACGCGTCCCGGGGCAAAGGGATTGTGGGGCGGGCGTGGGGTGGCACCGATGTCGGGAAGGGGATGGGGTATGAACGGAACCAACTGGCAGTGTAACACGGCGACAGTCGAAGCTCTCGGGAAGGTGAGTACGGCCACCCTGGCCACCCAGTTGTTCCGGCGGGGCTTCCGGACCCGGTTCATGCAGGGTGTCGTGCCGCTGAAGCCCGGAACGCGCCTGCTCGGTGCCGCCAGGACGCTGCGCTACCTCCCTATGCGTGAGGATCTCGACACCCTCGATACGCTCGGGGCTAGGACCAACGCCCAGCGCGCCGTCATCGAGGACATCCGCCCCGGCGAGGTTCTCGTAATCGAGGGGCGCAGCGACCTGCGGGCCGGCTCGCTCGGCAACATCCTGGCCCTGCGGCTGCAAGTTCTGGGAGCGGCTGGGATCGTCACCGACGGTGCCTTCCGGGACAGCCCCAACATCCGCCGGCTCAGTATTCCCACCTACGCCGCTGGTCAAAACGCCAACACCAATCTCACCATCTACCACCCCGCCGACTTCGATCTGCCGATCGGCTGCGGCGGCGTCCTGGTCGAGCTTGGTGACGCAGTGGTCGCTGACGATGAAGGGGTCGTGGTGATCCCGGGGCAACTGGTCGACGAGGTCGCCCGCGACGCGCTCGAGCAGGAGACCGCTGAGGAGTTTATCTACGATTTGATCCTGGAGAGCGCCAGCGTGTTCGACGCCTATCCTATGAATGATGAGATGCGGGCCCGCTACCGGATCTGGCGTGAAGGGCGCAATGAGGAGGCGAGGTGAGCGAGATGGCCCCTAGCCGAACAGGTGTCGCGAGCCGTTCGAACGGGTCCTGACCAAGTGTCCGGTCGTAATGCCACCAGTGAACTGGTGACCCGACAGCGGCCAGAGAGCGAGCGCCACTTCAGCCTGGTAGCCCGAGTCGCTCGTGGCGTCCGTTCAGGCCTGCAACGTTGTAGTCGATCCGGCAGTGCTGGCACGTCGAAGGAAGGTAAGACGGGAGGAGTAAGGTTGTGAGGGTGCCAATCGGCTTTGGGCGAGCAGCCGGTCGCGCCGATGGTCAGTGGCATGGTCTCGACGCGGGAATCGACCGCGCGGTTGGTCACGGAGTTCAGTACCGACTCACGCTGTTGTTTAGCCTCCACTTTGTGGAGCCCCTTGCGGCTCGGTACAATCGGCAGGGGCCCGGACGAGCGCGTCGAGTCTGCCCACCGGAGGGAGTTGAGGGAGGAAGCCATGGAGTATAGAACTGTAGGTCGAACTGGTGTCAAGGTCTCGAGCCTCTGCTTCGGCACCATGTCGTTTGGCGACGCTGCTGATGAGGTGGAGTCGGCCCGGATGTTCAGGCGCTGTCTCGACGCTGGCATCAACTTCTTCGATTGCGCCAACGTCTATGCAGGGGGCCGCTCTGAGGAGATCCTCGGCGACCTGATGGCCGAGCTCCGCGACGAACTGATCATCACCAGTAAGGTGTTCGGTCCAGTGGGTAGCGATATCAACGCCCGGGGCCTCTCCCGCCGTCATATCGTGCAGGCGGTGGAGGCGACCCTGAGGCGCCTCAAGACCGATCGCCTCGACTTTTACTTCGTGCACCAGTTCGACTATGAGACACCCATGGAGGAGACCATCAGGGCGCTGGATGAGTTGGTCCGTCGCGGACTTGTTCTTTACCCGGCGGTGAGCAACTGGTCCGCGTGGCAGATTGTCAAGGCCCTCGGCGTCTCTGAGCGCGACCGGCTCGCGCGCTTCGAGTTGATCCAGCCGATGTACAATCTCACCAAGCGTCAGGCCGAGGTCGAGATCCTGCCGATGGCAGAGGGGGAGCAGCTCGGTGTCATTCCCTATAGTCCGTTGGGCGGTGGCCTGCTGACCGGCAAGTATGGCAGCGAGACCCGACCGAGTTCAGGGCGGTTGGTCGAGAACAAGATGTACATGAAGCGTTACGGGATGGACAGCTACTATGAGATTGCCGAGCGCTTCACCGCCTACGCCAGGGCGGAGGGTGTCCACCCGGCCACGATGGCAGTCGCTTGGGTCGGCTCCCACCCGGCCGTGACCGCCCCTATCATCGGTGCTCGAAACGTGCAACAGCTCGAGCCCTCTCTCGCTGCAGCGCGTTTCGAGATGACACCTGAAATGCGCAGCAAGATAGCCGACCTGACGCCGGAGGTGGCGCCCGCTCACGATCGTCGGGAGGAGCGACTCCGGAACACCTTCTGAGTCACGTCATTTTGAGCGGACTTTCGGTCACCAAGCCGGTGCGGTGCGCGAGGGACCGCCGACCGCTTCGGTCACGCTGAAGACGAGCGCTGTGGGCAGCGGATCAGAACCCCGACCTTGTTTTGTGGATATCGTCTGGATGAAAGCAGGCAAGTTTGATCGACCGGGAGTCGAGTACGCGCTGTCGGTAGAGGTGTCCGAGATCAGCGGTTGGGAGACCTTATCCTCTAGGGAACGATGATTTCGGAGAAGGTCTTCTACTCCGCTCGGCCCACTTGCGGACCTGGTAAGTCACCTCAGCTCCCTCAGTTGGGGCGTGGAGATGATCCGTAGAGGCATGCGCTGCCTCGATATGATGAGGGTTCATGCAAAGGCGTCTGATCCTCACTCTGATCGTCGCAACACTGGTGCTGGGTGAGAATGCCGAGTCCACTCTGTGGGAAGCGCGGCCTCGACGCCGAGTCCGGGGCCCTCGGCCCCCCTTCGAGCTCGAATCTATGCAACCGCCGGGAGAAGCGGTCATGCTGACTCTCGAACCGGGTTGGCGGCCTCCCCCCCTGCGCTTGCAGGATGTCCTCCTCGTCGACACGCGGCGCGGCCCGGACGCGGTGGTACGGGCGGAGCGGTTGCTGGGCCCCGCCTGAAGCTCCCTCGCTGGGCAGTGGCGACCACGAAGACCGAGTGACGAGAGATTCTCCTCTGGCTGTCGGTTCCCGATCCGGTCCGTCGGTACAGGAGTCATCTTGCGCAGTCGGTCGCTTCCGGGCGCAGCCCTACCGGACCGGTTCGCCTTCGCTGGTGTGCTCGGGTGGCAGGGTTTCTACAGGGCCTTATGTGCCGAACCCCACTGGCAGTGTTCAACCCCTAAGGACCACTGCCCGCTTGACACCCGTTGCACCAAGTGCTAGGATTACCTTAATTATTAAGGTATAAGGAGGTCTTGTCTGATTCACACTCTCTCGTGACGCGCCAATTCCCGATAGCCAACCGCTAGTCTTTTCGCACGCCTACGCCGGACCCTTAAGGCCATTCCTCGATCCTTGATGGGAGTACAGAACCTGTGCCTGAGATCCAGAAACGCGACGGAATGTTCACTTGGACCGATCTTGCCAGCCCCGATCCGACTATGGCCAAGGCGTTCTATGGCGCCCTCTTCGATTGGGAGGCCGAAGATGTCCCCGCAGGGGATCAGGGTGTCTACACCTTATTCAGCAAGGGAGGCAAGACGGTCGCCGGCCTGGGTGGGCAGCCCGAATCCATGCAAGGCATGCCCGCCGTGTGGACCTCCTATGTCAGCTCGTCCAATGTCGACGAGGTTGCCGCTAAGGTTGAGGGGCTCGGCGGTACTGTTACGGTAGCGCCTATGGACGTCATGGACGCGGGGCGGATGGCCATGATCCAGGACCCTACCGGAGCGACGCTTGGCGTCTGGCAGGCCGGCAACCACGCCGGTGCCGATATCTTTAACGAGCACGGTGCCATGAGTTGGAACGAACTTGCCACCCGAGATGTGAGCACCGCCAAGGCCTTCTTCAAGAGGCTCCTAGGCTGGGCGGTCCAGATCGGCGACATCGGCGGTGGGAGTATGTACACTGGCATCTTCCTCGATGGTGACCACCCCAACGGCGGCATGATCCAGATGGATGAAAAGTGGCCTCAGGAGATCCCCCCGCATTGGATGACCTACTTCATGGTCGACGATGTCGACGCCGCCGCGGCGAAGGTTGAGGAACTCGGGGGCACTGTGAAGGTTCTGCCCCGGGATATCCCGGTGGGGCGCTTCAGCGTCGTCAGCGATCCGCAGGGTGGCACTTTCACGATCATCACCATGGCTGCCACCTGAGAGGGGGAGAAGGTCGATCAACGTGCGGCCCTACCACCATGGCCCCGTGGTTGCGCAGGAGGAGGACACGCCGGTCGCCCAATGCCGCCGCCATTCGCACACCCTCCGATTCAGCCTCAAGCAGCCCGTCGTACTCGTCGAAGTAGGCCACATCCCCGTGGAATCGGGCCGATTGCCGGGAACTGCGGGTCTCAAACAGCACATCCTTGCAGATGGTCAGGGCGGTGATGTAGGGCGAGTGGACATGAATCATGCAAGCCGCGTCGGGTCGCGCCCTGTGCACAGGCTTGTGAATGATCCAGCCCGAGCGGATCGGCGGCTGCTCGCCCGCACCTGCGACCAATGGTATGCCCCGGAGAGATCAGCATGTGTTCCGGGTCGTCCGGTGACAGGAGGCTGATGTGGTTCCAGACCCCCTCATTCAATACCGAGCGTCGTCATAGATCGCGCCTCCCCTCGTTACTTTAGGTTCGCCTCTACAATGTAGCGGATGCATGCGGGACCGACGGCTGTATGAGAGGCGTTCCCCGGCAATGGCTGCAGGACTGACTGATCGGATTTGGGATGTGCCGGAGCTGCTTTGCTCACTCACTTACCCCGGTGAGAGGAGGGGATAATCTCACGCCATGACCGGTGATCTTCTGGTCCACACAACACACGTCCCATGGTGATGACGGTCCGGTCACCCTGACCGCAGATCACGTTTGCCGACCGATATGCTTGCCGGGCCCCAGATAGGCTTCTCTCACCTCACGATTCGTCCTGAGGGTCTCGGCCGGACCCTCCAGCACCACGCGGCCCTGCTCGATGACGTAGCCATAGCATGCGATCTGGAGGGCCATGACAGTGTTCTGCTCGACTAGTAGCATAGAGATGCCGCGCTCACGGTTGATGCGTGCGATGGCGGCGAAGATCTCTTCCCGGAGCAGTGGCGCGAGCCCCAGCGACGGCTCGTCGAGCAACATTACGGTCGGCTCAGCAATCAGTGCCCGACCGATGGCAAGCATCTGCTGCTCGCCTCCGGACAGGTAGCCGGCGCGGTGGCGCCGGCGTTCCCAGAGCAACGGAAAGAGGCTGTACACCTCGTCACGGCCGTCTCGCATGTGGGCAGCGCGCCCGGTCAGAGCCCAGGTCGCGACCCGAAGGTTCTCGTCAACGGTAAGATCCGTGAAAATGCGGCGCCCTTCCGGTACCTGTACCAGGCCGCGGCGCGCGAGCCGATGTGGCGGCAGGCGGTTTACCCTCCGCCCGTCGAGCAGAATCGAGCCCGCCGTGAGCGCGCCGTTCTCGAACGGTAACAGGCCCGAAATGGCCCTCAGGGTGGTGGTCTTGCCGGCGCCGTTCGCGCCCAGAAGAGCCACGACCTGTCCCTTCGGTACGCACAGGGACAGACCGCGCAACACCGGCGCGGCCTGCCCGTAGATCGCCTCTATGCGATCGACCTCCAGCGTGGCGGTCATGGACCCTATCTACCAGGTGCCAAAAGCTGTCGTCGTCGGCTCCGTTTTCTCCGGCCGTGCCGCCACGCCCTCAGTCGTCGAGTCGGATCCAATCCGAGACCGGGTCCATGAGTCCGGTGGCCGAGTTGCCCCTGTAGATCCGACCGACCGGTATGGAGTTGTTCTTGAAGGTCACCGGCACGCCGATCAAGCCTCCGGTGTCCCAGTCCTGGATCGCATCGAGCGTCGCCTTAAGGTTGTCGCCGGTGAGCTCCAGGCCGGCGTCCAGCGTGCGCTTGATCACCTCGTGCATGATCATGGCGGAGAACCAGGTCTGGAGGGAGTAGGTTGGCAGGTATTCGGCCTGCGTCACTTGTGCCATCAACCTGAGCGTCTCCGACTCCGCCTGTTCCCAGTAGTACCGGTAGGGGAAGACGCCCATGTAGCGGTCGGCGAGTGGCCCGAGCTGCCGCACCACTAGCGGCTCCATGGCCCAGAACGTGCCCATGAACATGGCGTCCACGCCGGACTGCACCGCCTGCTTCATCACCTCGGGCCAGACCGCGGAGACGTAGCCGTGGAAGATGACGTAGTCCGGCTGCGCCCGGCGCAGCTTCAGGACCTCCGGGGCCACGTCGACGTCCGCCGGTGCGGTCTCGATCTCCGCGACGATGTCAATGCCGAGCTGGGCTGCGCGCTCCTTCGCTGCGGCGATCGGGCCGCGACCGAAATCCAGATTGGAATAGAACAGCGCGACCCGCGGCGCAGCACCGTCCATGCCGCTCTCCTGGGCAATGAATTCGAGCAGGATGCCGATCATGTCTGCATCGGTCGGTCCCGCCATGAACTGATAGGGATAGCTGACGGGATCGGCGAGCTCGGTGGCCAGCGAGGTGCCTCCCATCAACACCTTGTAGCGCTCGTTGAGTTCCGGCGCCACGAGCTTTGCGAAGGTCGTGGAGTCGCCGTAGAACGCCACCACGTTCTCCTCCTCAGCCATGATTCGTTTGAAGACAGCGAGGGCCTGCTCTGGCATGGAGCCCGAATCTCCTATCACCAGCCGAACGGTCCGGCCGTTGATCCCGCCGGTGGCGTTCAGGTAGGCGATGTAGGCTTCTATGCCTGGGAGGCCGAGGGCAGCCGCCTGTGCGTAGATACCGGTGAGTGGCGCGGCGGCGCCCCATACCAGTTCGCCCTCATCGGCCAGCACCGGCGCCAGCGGGAATACCACCCCCAGTGCAACTGCCAGCACGATGGTCGCCCAGCGGCGCCGAACGGTTCCGGCTTGTCCTGTTCTCATCTGCTCCTCCTTTGCGCCCATGAACGTGGGTGCCAGCTTCTGACTCTGCTCCCGATCCCGACAAGGCCGCGCGGTTCGAAGATGAGGAAGACTATGATTAGCAAACCGAACAGCACCTCGCGAACCGGTGCCAAAAACCCCGTGGCTACCGGACCGAACGGCCCAGCGACCCAAGAGAGTACCTCCGGAGTCATTGTCATGAAGATAGCACCGAGTACCGCACCCTGTACAGTTCCCAGGCCGCCCACGACGATCGCCGCGAGGAAGAAGAGCGAAAGCTGGAAGCCGAATTGCCCCGGCGCCACCACCTTGAAGAAATAGGCCATCAGGCCGCCTGCTACGCCCGCATAGAACGAACTTACGCCGAAGGCCATCAGTTTGTAACGCCGCAGGTCGACGCCCAACACCTCGGCAGCTATGTCACGATCTCGCAGTGCGATGAAGGCACGGCCCACGCGGGTCCGAAACAGATTGCGGGCGAACAGCAGGGCGGCTACCGTGATAACGGCAATCAGGTAGTACATCTCCCGCTCCGTCGTCAGCCTGAGCCCCGCGATCTCGGCTGGTGCCAAGGTCACGCCGCTGCGGCCGCCGGTGACCGGCTCCCATTCGTTGAATACGAAGCTGAGGATGAATTGCGCGGCAAGGGAGGCGATGGCCAAGTACAGACCCTTCAGACGGAACGAGGGGAGGCCGGCTATCATCCCGACGCCGGCAGCTAGTAGCCCACCTAAAGGTAGACACAGGTAGAACGGCAGCCCGAGGTGCGTACCGAACCAAGCGACCCCGTATGCCCCCACGCCCATGAATGCGGCGTGTCCCAGCGAAACCAGGCCCGCGCAGCCGGTAAGCAGGTTGAGTCCCGTTGCACTGATTACGTTGATGCCGATCAGGCAGACCATATGCAAGTGGTAGCTGTTTCCTGCCATGGGAAATGTGATGACCGCTACGGTTAGGAGCGTAGTAGCGGCGGCGGAACGGGCCGGGCGCTTGTCGGTCACAGCCGTTCGACCGTGGGCGCGCCCAACAGACCGTGAGGGCGAATCATGAGGATGACCAGCAGCACGACGAATGGCACCACGTCTTTGTACGAGGCACTCAGGTAGAAGCCGGTGATCGCTTCCAGCCAGCCGACGATCAATCCGGCGAGGATGGCACCCGCGAGGCTGTCGAGACCGCCCAGGATGACGACGCCCAGCACAGAGAGCCCGATCATCCCCAGGTTCGGATTGAGCGTTGTGATCGAGCCGACGACGACGCCAGCGAGCGCGGCGCTCGCTGCAGCGCATGCCCACGTCAGGTTGAACGTCGCCGGTACGTTGATTCCCAGCGCGCTTGCCGCGACCTGATCGGATGCGGCCGCGCGCATGGCCAAGCCGCCGCGCGTGAAGCGCAACAGTGCTAGAAGGGCGCCGATCGCAACCAGTGCGATCAATGCGCCGTAGCCGGTGTTGGCGGGGATATACATGGTGCCGATGACGATGGGACGGTTCGGGAATATCGACGGCAGGAAGAAGTCGTTCGCCGTCCAGATGATCTGCGCCGAGCCGTGCAGGACGAACACTAGGCCGAAGGTCGCCATCACCGCCACAACCGGCGTGCGCCCCAGCATCGGGCGCAGTAGGACGCGCTCGATGCCGGTGCCGAGCAGCGCGGTGGCAATTAGCGCCAACACAAGAGCAACTCCCCAGGGAAGGTCAAGCAGCGTTGCGAAGGTGAAGAAGAAATAGGCGCCGAACATCATGATGTTACCGTGCGCGAAATTGACGACACGGGTGGTTCGATAGACGATCACGTAGCCGAGTGCGATCAGCGCGTAAACGCCGCCTACAGCGAGCCCGACCAGGCTCACCTCAAGGAAAAATTCCATTAGGAGGGACCCTGCTCATCGGCACCGTGCTGGCTCTGCTGCGCCTCGGTGCCGAGATAGGCGGCGATCACTGCGGCGTCCTCGCGCACCGCCGCAGGCGTTCCGGCCGTGATCACGCGGCCGAAGTCGAGCACGATCACCTGTTCCGAGATGTCCATTACGACACCCATGTCATGTTCGACCAGCAGGACGGTCATGCCGCGCTGCTGCTGCAGGTTGCGGATGAGACGCACCATCTCCGCCCGATCCGGGCGGTTCATGCCGGCGACCGGCTCATCTAGTAGCAGCAGCCGGGGGCCCATGGCGAGGGCGCGGGCCAGCTCTACCCGTTTCTGCTGGCCGTAGGGGAGAGTCGCCACCGGCACCCGGAGGATGTCGCGAATCCCGAGCTGGTCGATAACATCGCGCTCGAGCTCGGTGTGCAGCCGCAGCTCTTCGCGCCGTGCCCGTCCTAGGTAGAACCCCGCAGCCAGCAATCCGGTGTGCAAGTGCACGTGACTCCCGAGCTTGATGTTGTCCAGCACCGTCAGGCCGGGGAATAGCGCAATGTTCTGAAACGTACGTGCCACGCCGAGCGCTGCGCGCCGTGATGTCGGAAGACGCGTGATCTCCCTTCCGGCGAACGTGATCGTGCCGACTTGTGGTCGGTAGCATCCAGAAATGGCATTGAACAGACTGGACTTACCCGCACCGTTCGGGCCAATGAGGGCTGTGATGCCTCCCGCCGGCACCCGCAGCGAAACCGCATCAAGGACCGTGAGGCCGCCGAAGCGCAGGCACAGATTGTCCACTTCGAGCAGGTTTTCCCCGTGCCCCGCTTCTGCCGGGTTGGCCAAGGGCATGTCCATTTCCGCCACCCACCCGGCGCCGTCAGGAGTTCGTGCCATTGCCGGCCGAGTCCCTGCGCACACCGGAGATTATGTTCTTGGGTTTAGATATGGCCACAGCCCATGGTTGCACATGCTCCCGCGCAACGGAGTGAAGCTCCGTTGCGGACCGTACTACGGGTAGCCGTGGCCTGCAAGTGGCGCGCACGGGACTGCACTGATGGACCGTCGTACGTGCGTTCGCAGCGGTCTAACCGGTTGCTGGGGTCGACAGAGGTCATTGGACCGATCCTTCCTTAAGCCTTATTCATACCTGCTGACATTATGACCTTGGTCCTGGCCGTGGACTACGATTCCTTGCCCGAGACGGCACACTTTACTTCCTAGACCTCTTGCACAAGTAGTAGAAGCTATTGGAGCCGGGGTTTCGCTGGGAGTAAAGGTGAACGGCTCTGGCGGCCATCGGTCCGGCAACTAAGCTGGTGGTGGCGTTCACCACTGGGGTGAGGAACGAGATATAGTCCCTAGTTTCATAAAGTATGGTTGCCAACAGCCGACCTCGTGTTAAGAAGGCCCGAACATCAGCCAGACTCACTACATCCATCCCGATCCCCGCTCGGCGGCGGCAACGATGCGGTGTCTGAGGTTGGTGGAGCAGGTTTTCATAGCTTAGCCTACTCTTACTGACTGCTCCGCAGAGACAAGGTTTAGAATGTGGGTGACCCTCAATGTTGCACTTGAGGTCCTGGTGGTGGTGTGAAATTATCTCGCACCCCTACCAGAGGAGATGGGTATTGGACCTTAGCAGAACCCGTGGTTTTGGAATTGGTGCCGATAGGGGGGGATAATGAGGGGTGAAGGGGCGGTTCTCGAAGAGGTTTCGCCGATACCCATACCAGGAGGAGGAAGATCGAGAAATCGCCTCCCAGACGGGATAACTTCATTTTAGGAATGGCTTGAAGGGGGTGTGAAATTATCTCGCACTACCGAGGTCCGAATACTACCTTGCTTGGCTCTTTGCCCGGTCTACAAGTTGCTCAGGGCCTCTTCTGCCAACTGGAACTCTGGATCGATCTCCAGCGCTCTCTCGAACGCTCTCCTTGCGGCGTCAAGGTCTCCGCTGTTGGCGCGGGAACGATAGGCCAGCCCGAGGTAGTAGTAGGCCTCTGCGCTTTCGGGGGGCAGCAGGGCGCCCTGCTGGGCCCGTTTGACAGCGTCGTCGAAGCGGCCCAACTCCATGTGGGCTCGGGCTAGGTAGGTGTAGAGTGGGGGGGTGAGGACCGCACTGTCCATGCCCACGGCTCTCTCAAAGTGGCGGACAGAGGCGGCGACGTTACCGCACTCGAAGGTCACAATGGCGAGTTGTGACACAGCCGAGAGCGAGTTGGGGGCGAGGGATGCCGCCTGTGCCAGTTCGTACTCCGCATCGTAGCAGTTGCGTGGTTGGAGCCGGAAGTAGACGTTGCCGAGGTTGTTTCGAGCCGTAGCATTGGTCGGATTGAGCATCACCGCCTTCCGGAGGGTGCTCGCCGCCAGTTCGAGTTCGTCGGTATCTCGGTAGGTGCGGCCTAGGTTGACCAGGACTCGTGACTGCTCGGCTGAGGTCAGATCCGAGTCGGACTGGGTGGCGAGTTCGGCCGCCTCCACTAGAGTGTCGCGCGCCTCTGGGAGGTTGCCGAACTGGTACAGGACCACGCCCTTGGTGTTAAGCACTTGGGGGCTCCTGGGAGCGAAACTCTCAGCCCGCTCGATCACTGTCAGGGCATCGTTGAGTCGATTGGGGAAGCGGATAGCGTCTTTCACGAATTGATTCATGTAGGCGAGCGATAGTTGCACATAGGCCGACAGGTTCTCAGGGTCCTCGCCTAGCGCCCGACTGAACTCTTCGGCTGCCAGTTGGTGGTTGCCCTGGCAGGCAAGAGCCCGACCCTTGCCAACCATCGCCTCGGTATTGACCTCATCGAGCTTGAGGGCTTCCTGGAAGAAGTATTGCGCCAGTTGGCAATCTCCTTGACCCAGGTAGAGGTCTCCGTCCTGGATCAGGGTAGAGGCGTTGATCGAGCTTTCCTGCGCGTACGCGAGGGACGTCAGGACCAGGATTCCTAAAATGCGCGACAGTCGTCGGATTGTAGTGTTCAAGGTCTCCTCCGGCCAGGAAGTGGATCGTCAGCACCGGGGCCGCTGACGCAAACCTCAAGGGCAAGCTTTATCATGACGAGCAACTGTGAGAGAGGTGTGTGTTATCCATGGTGTTTCCGATTATGCCCTAGCTACACCGTTGCGACGATCGGATAGTCGGTTCCCAGGGTGCTTCGGGGATGGGGTGTCAATCTGACCTGATATAACGGGTCTATGACTACTTTCGAAGGTAGCTTCCAAGGGGGAGGGTTGAGGGTTGGGCTGGTGGTGAGCCGCTTCAACGACTTCATCACGCGGCGCCTTCTTGAGGGTGCAGAGGGCGCTTTGCGTCTCCACGGGGTCGCTGCCGAGGATGTAGACGTGGCCTGGGTGCCGGGTGCCGTCGAAATTCCACTTGTAGCCAAGGCGATGGCCTCGAGTGGGAATTACCAGGCGGTGGTCGCCCTCGGTGCCGTGATCCGTGGCGCCACCGACCACTACGATCACGTGTGTGGCATGGTGTCGAGTGGAATCGCCCAGGCAGGCCTTGAGACGGGCGTCCCGGTGATCTTCGGCGTGATCACCACCGACACGGTCGAGCAGGCGATCGAACGGGTCGGGATTAAAGCGGGTAACAAGGGGGCCGAGGCTGCGGTGAGCGCTATTGAGATGGCCACGCTGCTCGAGCTTCTCGGCTCGCATGGTGATTAACCCTACTTTGGGAGAGATCTCACCGGAAGCAGGTGTGCCTCCAGGTGGTGCCGCCGGGTGACGGGGCACGCCAGTCGGCTCACATCTGCTCTCTATAGGCAACTAGGAGTCCGTCGCGGATCGGTACAACGGTGGAGACCCAGCCTGGGTCGCTCATCACCAACCGGGTGATCTTGCGGACCCCCTCGGTGTTGACCCCGCGGTCGCTCTGGTCGAGGACCCTCCCCCCCATGAACATGTTGTCGACGATCAGCACCCCACCTGGACGGAGCTTCTCGGTGATGACCGGCAGGGAGGCTGGATAACCCTCCTTATCGATGTCGTTGAAGATCAGGTCGAAGATCCCGTCCGTCCTGCGCAGGGCCTCGACCGCCTCCCCTACATGGTACTCGATCAGGTCGTGGTACCCGAGTGCGGCTAGGTGACCGCGCGCCCTCGTCGATAGCTCCTCATTCCAGACGACGTGGTGGACGTTGCCGCCGCCGTTCTCCCGAACCGCCCTCGCGAGCCAAGCGGTCGAGTAGCCATAGCCAGAGCCGAGTTCGAAGATGCGCCGAGCGCCGATCATGCGGGCGATCTGGTAGCAGAAGTATCCCGCCGCCGGGCCGATGATGGGGAATCGATGCTCCCGGGCGTACTCCTCCATCTTCTGGAGTTCCGCAGGGCGCTCCGGTACAAGTCCGGTCAGGTAGTCGGAGAGCCGCTCGAAGGAATCTATCGCCATGGTGGTTCGTCTCCTGCCTTCGTTGGCCCCCGGGGGCGCGACCCGCAGTAGTTGGGACCGGTCTTGAGGTCGGGGGTAGGAAATCTGTTCAGACTTCTGCTGCTACCCTAGCCGAGAGTCGATGTTCTCGAGTGAGGACACTCTAGCAATATATCATCCGAACTCTTCCCTCTCTCCTTGGCACGTGCAGGGTCGGGGCTCTCCACCCCCCGTTTTGCACCAGGCCTCTCCAACACTTACTCGGAACCGAGATCGAGACCCAGCAGAAGTGGGTCGTGGTCCGAGGAGCGGAACGGGTCGGGGGTGTAGAGCCACGCCGGGTTGAACTCGGTGTTGTAGTCGAGCGCTGGGGGCTCGTCGGCGTTGATATGCCAGATGGTGAAACCGGCTGTCTGCCGATTTAGGCTGGGGCTTGCCAGGGCGTAGTCGAGAGTACCAGCCTCCCCGAAGAACACGTAGCTGTAGCGCGACTCCGCCGGGAGTCGGTCGTCTAAGCTGATGTAGCCCGCAGCCTCAAAGATCCGCAGCGGGGGCTCTTGCCGGTAGCTATTGAAGTCTCCCAGCACCAGCACATCTGGATCATCGGTGTCCCGGACTAGTTGGGCGGCGAAATCCACTACGATTTGTGCCTGTGCGCTTCGTCGCAGATTCCAACAGCCGTACCCTTCGTCCGTGTCGCCCGCTGTCGGACAACCGCCCTTGGAGCGGAAGTGGACCGCGACCAGGGTGAATACCTCGCCGCTGGCCCGCTCGCGAAAGGTGGCGGCTACGGGTGCCCGTTCGAAGATACTCTCAACAGCGCTGGTGCTACCGATCAGTTCGAGCACCGCCGGCCGGTAAAGGATCACCTGCTTGATCCGGTCACCGCCGACCCCGGTTGCCGGGTCGGGCATGAAGACGTAGGTGTCGGTGCCCTCGACCCGATTCAGAGCGTTGACTAGGGCGGAGGCGGCCTCGGTGTCGTTATTCTCGACCTCGACCAGGGCTAGTACGTCGGCGTCGAGGGTTTGGAGCGCGCTCACTAGCTTGTCCCGTTGACGCCCCAGCTCCTCCAGGGTGTCTGCGCCACGATCACCTAGGGTGGTGAAGAAGTTCAGCACATTGACAGCGGCCACCCGCAGCCGCCCACCCACTGCGTCGGGCCGCTCGGGTCGCGGGACGGCGCGTGTAAACGAGGGTGGCACGAGCGGTTCCAGCCGGTAGGTGTCGAAGCCATCATTGACAAGGATGCCTAAGAGCCTGTCAACCCGGTCACCGACCCTCGGAACGCCGCCCTCGACCAGGAAGGGCACCTCCGTGGGGTTCTGGAGTCGGCTGCCATCGTTGATGATGATCCGGCGCAGCGCATTGGCCTCGGCCGGCTGCCCGTTATTAGGGTGGTAGAGCCGGGTGTCAGCGACCGAGACCTCGCCGTAGCGGCCGAGGTTGTAGACCTCAGTGACGGTCAAGGGACCTCGGATCTCCACTAGCATCCCCTCGTGCGCCTCCCAGATATCCGCATCTAGCAGAGGAAAGGTGATCTCGGTGGGGGGGATCGGGTCGACGTTGGCGCACCGTTCGAGCGCCTCGACCCGGTCGAGGGTCGTTTGGGAGCCGGTCTCCTTCACCACCCCGCGAGCGCGGAGCAGATCCCCCGGCCGGAATTCCAGTTCGGTGAAGGGAGATCTGCTTAGCAGCCGGACGAAGAGGGCATTGGAGGTCGCAAGGTCGCCGTCCCCGCTCGCCATTTGGATAAACACCCCGCCCAGCGTTCCCGCTCCCAGGAAGGCAGTGGTGACTATCCCCTCGACCGTCACCCCCTGGTCGAGTAGGGGAGAACGGCGCTCCCGCCCCTGGATCTCGGCAATGGGGGTGAGAGCAGTCCCGGCGTCGCACAGGCTAAGGGTCTGGGTAGCTGCCGCGCTCGGCAGCGCGGCAGCTACCGCAGTCAGCAAGAGCGGCCATCGCATGCCGGTAGTCTACCCCGGGACCCACAGAACGGGACACAGCTCCTCGTGCCCCCTTGGGAGGTTGGCGCGGACCGGCTGGCAGAGTCGCAGACGCGTTGGAGGTTCATGCTGTCGACCGCAAAGGCAGTAGCTGTTGCCCAGAGGGATAAGGGTGAGGGGCTGTGAAGGCGGGGCGAAGCCCTCTACTGGACGACCTGGCAAAGCTCCTGGGGGCAACTCTACTCCGGTGGGCTGTCTCGAGCAGGGGAGGGAATGCCACCTCGGGGGGAGGATCTGATGTTGGGAATCGGTGGGGCTGGGCTTTGCGGTAGACTCGGGGAAATGGGTAGAGACCGCTGGGCCTCTCGGCGTGCCGCGGCGATGCCGGTCAGTATGTTCGCGACTATGGACGAGGCCAAAAGCGAGGCTGCAAGCCGCGGGCTCGACATCATCGATCTATCGATCGGTTCCTCCGACCTCTCCCCGCCGCCGGAGGTGCTCGTGGCCGTGAGGGAGGCGATCGCCGATCCCTCAACCTATGGCTACCGCCTTCATGCCTGTGCCCGTGAGCTACGTGAGGCGGCTGCCAACTGGTATGCTGGGCGCTACCGCTATCCCGTCGACCCCGACACGAACGTGCTGGTTCTGATCGGTGCGCAGGAGGGATTTGCGAACCTGCTGCTTGCCACCACCGATCCTGGCGACACGATTCTGTTGCCCGATCCTGCCTACCCCTCCTACTTTGGGGTGGTGGCCATTGCTGGTCTAGACGTCACCCCTCTGGCGCTTGAGGAGCAGAGGGGCTTCCTGCCGGATCTCTCCGCGGTCTCCACTGAGGCGGCGCGCAAGGCCCGGGCAATGGTGCTCAACTATCCGAATAACCCCACAGCTGCCGTTGCCAGCGAGGTGTTCTTGCGCGAGGCGGTGGATTTCTGCATCGACAACGACATCCTGCCCATCCACGACTTCCCCTATGTGGATATGGTTTACGGCGGCTACGAGGCCCCCTCCATTCTGGCCCTTCCGGGCGGCTTGGAGATCGGTGTGGAGCTCTTCTCCTGCAGCAAGAGCTTCCACATGGGCGGCTTCAGGGTGGGCTGGGCGATCGGCAACGCCGACGCCGTGGCGGCGCTGGCGCGGGTGAAGGGCGCTGTCGATTTTAACCAGTACCTGGGCATCCAGCGCGCTGCGGTTGCAGCCTTGACGCAGCCGCGGGAGCACCTGCGCCGGGACGCCGCGGTGTACGAGTCGAGGCGCGACGCGCTGGTTACACATCTCAACCGCGTGGGGTGGGAGACGCCGCTCCCGCAGGCCAGCATGTACGTGTGGACACGACTGCCTAAAGGGTTATGAGGACTCGTTCGCTTTCACGATTGCGCTGGCGCGCGAGACCGGGGTGTGCCTGGCCCCCGGCCGAGGCTTCGGCGCGCGCGGCGAGGGCTACGTCCGCTTCGCACTGGTTCGCGAGCCGGAGGTGCTGGCCCGAGCGGTGGAGAGGATCTGGGCGTTCTTGGGCTGAGCCGTCAGCTGTTCCGGGGTTGGGAGAGGCGCTTCGACCGCCTCCGCAGTTCGAAGAACCCCTGGGTGTTGATCAGGAAGTGAGCTACTACGGCTGCCCATAGGCTCCCGGTCAGCAGCGTAGTGTAGCCGAAGATCAATCCTGCGACTGCGGTGTAGGCGCTGTAGCTCCAGCCACGACGGGTGGCGGGGTGCAGCAATCCGAACGCTAGCGCCTGCCCCCATACGCCGATGAGTGAGAGTAGCGCCCCGCGGAAGAAGAGTTCCTCTGCGACCGAGGTGACTGCCGCCAGCAGCAGTGCTTGGAGGCGGGTGAGTCGCAGTGGCCGCAGGGCCCGCTCCATCTGCTGCTGTGCGAAGCGGTATGAGGGGAGGAGCCGCTCGAGCACTCGGGCGCCCACCACTAGGGCGATGGCGAGTACCACCCCTAGCGCCACTATGATGACGATGTCTGCTTGCCTCTTGTAGGGCAAAGGTCGGAGCAGGAGCAACACTCCGCCGAGTAGCCCGAGCAGGAGGCTGGGAGCAAAGAGGGGTAGGACCCGGCGAAAGAAGGCGAACACGAGGGGCATTGTAAGGGGAGCGGCCCCGAGGTAGGGGATGATGCCGCTTCGCCTGGGCCGGGGATGATTAGAGTGGCCTTGACTCCAGCAACAGGGTCGGCAGAGAGGGTGGGGAGGCGATCCTGTTCGGGGTGTCGACGACCTCGCTGATCTTGAGAGTCTGGTTCGAAACTCTACGTTGCCTACCATGCCTTGCGCCGGGTAAGGGGAGGTATGTGGGCGATGAGTACCCAGGCCTCGACCGAGGCGACGCTTCTGTCCCAGTCTTTGGCAAGCCTTCGGCAGCGTCCGAGCCAGGGTTCCCAAAGATGGACAAGTGCGGCTTCGTTGGACCTGTAGGGTCCGTTGCTGACCGTTTTTGCTTCGGGTCTACCACCCAGCGGTGAGCTAAGATCTCAAAAGCCCTTGGGGTGAGCGGGGCGTTTGCTGATCTGCCCCCTCCAGTCACCGATCCTCTCCAGGGCAGCGCGCAGCTTCGGTCCGGCTTAAGCGCCAGCGGCGAACGAGTGACGCAGCCAGGGGAAGCTGTAACGAGTGGTGGCTGGGGGTCGTCTCTGGACTGCCGCCCTGCCGATGAAGACCCCGGTCTCCGGCTTTGGGGCGTATTGCGGACGGAGTCGATTCGGGGGGCGCGCCAGAGAGGCCAAAGTAGGAACTCACACCGTTCGACCTGGCACCGTCGCTGTTCCCGAACTTGTCGCAGTGAACTACAGTAGGGGGGTGACCCTACAGATCGGCCTCACGGGCAATATCGGGTCGGGAAAGTCGACCGTGGCGAGGCTCCTTGAAGCGCGTGGAGCGGCGGCTATCGACGCCGACCGACTTTCGCAGCTGGCCACTGAGGATCCGGAGGTACTCGCCTGCATCGCCGAAGAGATCGGCCCTGAGCTAGTGGTGGGTGGTCGGCTGGACCGCGCCCGTACTGCCGAACGGGTGTTTGCCGACGAGGTGGCGCTCCGGGCACTTAATGCGATTATCCACCCTTGGGTCCGGCGTGCGCGCGCCGAGCGAGTCGCCGCGCTGCAGGTCCAACCGGATCCGCCGGGGGTGGTGATTCACGACATCCCTCTCCTCTTCGAGACGGGGCTAGAGGAGGAGTTCGACGGGGTGGTAGTGGTAGACGCGCCGCTCGAGTCACGGATCGTCCGGGTGATGGCGCGCAGCGACCTGAGCCCGGATGAGATCCGCTTGCGCGATGCTGCTCAGCTTCCCCTGGCACACAAGGTCGAGCGTGCCGACTACGTGGTGACGAATGACCACGATCTTGAGGCCCTAGCGAGCGAAGTCGATCGGTTGTGGAACAGGCTGCTGCAACGGGCGGTAGGTGCCGATCCCTAGCTGGGACCGGCTACCTATCAGAATTATGGAAGTCAGTATACCGCCTACCAGCTGATCTCGGTCCGGTTGAAG
This sequence comes from Truepera sp. bin119, assembly GCA_002239005.1. Lineage (GTDB taxonomy): Bacteria > Deinococcota > Deinococci > Deinococcales > Trueperaceae > MPNL01. The sequence continues at coordinate 4,046 of MPNL01000035.1, read as the reverse complement.
GTGAAGATGATGTCATCCTTGACCTGGCTGTAGCTGAGGGATCCACCGAGCCGTGAAGCCACAAATAGGAGGTATCGCTCGAGGGCCTGACTGGCCTCCATCACCGCGTCGAAGTCTAGGTTGCTGGCTCCACCTAGCCCGGCGGTGAGTTGGAGTTGGCTGGTCAGTTGAAGCGCTGCATTCTCCAAGGTCGCACGGGTGTCTGCCAGTGTGAAGCTGCGGGCGTCGCTGGGTACCTCATCTAGGAGCGGCGCGAGAGTGGGTCGGAGGGAGACTCCGCTCGCGAACGCCGACAGCACCGCATCGATGCTGTTGGCGCTGGTGGCGATCAGGGCGAAGTTATCGGCCACAGCGTAGCTGAGGGTCATACCAGGGATGACCGCGATTCTGGTGACCTTCACTCCGGCCATGTCGCGAGTACTGATCGAGAGGTTTCCTGCCCCGCCGCTCGGGTCGGAGAAGGCGGCCACACCCTCCCCGACAGCGGCTAGCAGCTGATCTAGCCCCGCCTGGGCAGCAGCCGGGTCGGTAGTCTCGATCAGGTATACGGTCTCGCCGAGGAGGTTGTTGACCGCGACCCCCGGCTCCACCACGGCAGCAGCGCCGGTGGAGATGGTAGCCACTTGGCTGCCGGCCCAATCGAAGAAGGTCGAGCGCAGGTCGATACCTAAGAGTTCGATCAGGCTGTTCAGCAGATCACCCTCTAAGTCGAGGGTGCTGGAGGTCAGATCGTTGAGGTAGTCCCACCAGCCGGTGAGGTCGGTGCGGATGGCTGCGAAACTTAGGGCTGTCGCGGGTGCGAAGGCGAGCGCCTCACGCGACACCGGGTTCGGGTTCGACAGTAGTGATAACAGGTCGGGATCGTTGCTGGAGCTGTTTAGGGCCTGGGCACCCTCGCTGCTAAAACCGGTGGCGGTGATGCGGACCACGCTGGCGGCGGTGCCAGCCGTGTCGAGTGCGGTGCCGAGGCGGGAGACGAGCTTGTCAAGTCCCAACCCTTGGCCGAGGGGGGTCACCAGCGCAGCGATGGCAGCGTAGTCGAGGTAGAGGTAGAAGTTACCGCTCCCCAACCTCCCGAAGGTGCTCGCGTACCCCTCGCTCGAGGCTAAGTTTGGCTCTCCACTCCCCGCCAGCCGCCTGAGCACCCCGCGCAGCGTGTCGGGGTTGGTGCTAAGCGTCAGCACATCGTTGACCTGCGCGTAGGCGACCAGGTTCGGGAAGTCTTCGGTGTCGAGTTGGGCTTGATAGAAGGTGACATCGCCTTCGGCGAGCGCCTGGACTTGTTGCTCCGAGGCAGCGCCCGCGATCAGTCGGCCGATGGCGGCGGTGGCTTTCGGGGCGGTCCGGGTCAGCAGGGTGACGGACGGTAGCGGGCTAAAGGAGCTAGCCGAAACGGCGACCCAGGCCTCTTGGCCGAGCAGGTCGAGGAGCCCCACCCCCTCTAACTCCGGAGGCAATTCCCCTTCTAACTCCAGAGACGATTCCAGTCCATCGTTCGGGAACAGCGCTGAGAGCGCGGAGAGGACGCCCTGGCGTTCGAGCTCATCGAGGAAGACCCGCACCTTTGCCTCGTGATTGGCAATATCCTGCATTCCGAGCGCCAGAAACGAGTCGGAGGGTAGCAGCCGACCGAACTGTTGGGCGGCCCCGGTACTAAGGAGGGCGAGCAGGGCGAGCAGAGTCAGCATTCTGTGGGGCATGGAGCCTCCTTTCGGTAGCCAGATCCGCAGGGGTTCTGGTGCGATCCGAGTCCACATCGTAACGAACTATAGGGCACATTCTGTGATGAACACATCCTCCCAAAGTCGTAGATGAGGTCAGCTGGCGAGTTCTCGCACGCGGGCGGCGATGTCCTCAGGGGCCAGCCCCTGGCCTGGGATCTGCGCCCAAGTGCCGCCGAGGCCCGTTCGTTGGACGCCCATGTAGGCGTAGCGTGGGCTGAAGCCGCGCTCGAGTAGCCAGGTACCGAAGCGGCTCCCAAGGCCGGTGCGGATATTCAATCCCTCCACAACCAGGACGAGCGGAGACCTACCCAACCGCGCCATGATCTCCTCGTCGACCGCGTTCAGCGTCGGCTTGTTGATCAGCCCGACATCGAGCCCCTCCGCCCGCAGCGTCTCCACGGCGTCGAGCGCTCGGTAGAGCATCTCTCCGAAGCTAACCACCCAACCGGCGCTCCCCGCTCGGACGATCTCATCGCGCCCCGGTTCGAAGGTGTAGCCCCGCTCTGGGTCGAACAGGCGCTCGCCACCCTGGGTGAGGATGTACGGCACCTCGGAGCGCGTGCTGAACAGGAACCGGAGCCCCTGGTCCCAGAGGACCCGCTCGACAATGGTGCGGAGTTGGAGGGGATCGGCCGGGAAGTAGAGCGGTGTGGGTGCCTGGTTGGAGAGGCCGTTGTCGGCGAAGAACACGTTGATTCCAAAGTGACAGGTGTTGTCGGCGATAGCGTCGGTGCCGGCGTGCGAGAAGTGGCTGAGGACGTTGGCCTCGTTGAGCCGGGCCATGGTGATCTCAGAGATCACCATCTCAAGAAAAGCCGAGAAGGTGGAGAACACCCCCACCCTGCCCCTCTCGGAACCGAAGCCAGCGGCAGCGGAGAAGTTGGCGCGCTCCATGATGCCGCTGCTGATGAACACCTCGGGGTGCCGCTGGTGGACGGTGTTTAGGCCGGTCGACCCCTCCAGATCCGTGTCGATCACCCGCACCCGCTCACTACGCTGCTCGGGTGGTAGGCGGTCGAGCAGGTCGGAGAGGACTGTGCCGAAGGTCTTCCGGTTCGAAGCGACCTCCTCGCTGCTACCGCGGTAGCGCCGTGGCCGCGGCGCGTGCTTAGCCACGGACTCGAGGTAGGCTACCGCCTTTGCGTGTCCCCTCGCCGCGAGGTGCGCGGTCGCCGCCCTGGTGCTGATCACGTCGTGCCCGGCGGTGCCACCTTCGATCTCGGGAAGTCCCGGTGCCATCGGCCGCTCATTGATGAGTGCTACCGGTCCGTCGCTGAGCAGAGCGCGGCGGAAGCGGGCGTAGAGGTCGTCGAGGTCCTCTCCATTGCCGCTGTCGACGTGCAGACCGTGACCCGCTAAGGTGGGGGCAAGACCGAAGCCTGGCAGGTACTCCTTGGGGTGACCGGCGATGGTGACGTTGTTGTCGTCGATCAGGATCTTGACATTGAGCCTCTGGGCCACTGCTATCCGGGCAGCTTCGGCGTCATTACCCTCCATCTGCGAGCCGTCGCTGCTGAACAGCAGGACCGCCGTGCCGGGGTTCCCTAGCGCCACGCCGTTGACGTACGGCCACAGGTGGCCGAGACGCCCTGAGGCAAAATATACGCCTAGTTCACGCTCGATCTCGGGGTGGCCGTGGAGGCCGTACCCCTCCTCCCGGTAGTGGAGCAGCTCCTCGAAGGGGAGAATGCCGTTGAATGCCGCCATGGCGTACTGGAGCGCGACGCGGTGACCGGCCTCGTCGAAGAGAATAGGGTAGATCTTTCCGCTGCTGCGGATGAAGCCGTCGGCCAAGAGCGCCTCGGGCACGATGTCGAAGGCCCCCCCGGTGTGGCCCGACAGGCCCCGAGCACCGGCTACAGCGGTGAAAAAGACGATGACATCCCGCACTAGGCCGATGTTGGTCTCCCACTGGCACCGTTGCTCCTTGCTCAGGCCACAGTCGGCGAGGTTGAGCGAGAGTGGGCGGTAGCTGCTGGTGTCGAGGGGAAAGGCCATGCTGGACTCCTTTGCGCACAGGCGGCACGTACTCACGCACGTGGGTACCTATGGAAAGTGTTACGTATGGATACGTAGGAGGTCGTCGCCTGCGATAATTGGGCTAGCGAGGGACCACCGACATCTTACCATGTTCCTTCTTTGTGGCCCGCCAGACACTTCTACCTGGGCGAGCCTACCCTCAAGCGAATCCGGGAACGGAATGAGCGGTTACGGGCTTGACTTTTGAGCCCATTCATGCCACAATAAGGACATGAACATCGTGTCAGTTTTCAAGAGTTTTCCCGACCAGCACGCCTGTATCGCGCACCTGGAGCGGGTACG
>MPNL01000034.1 GCA_002239005.1 Truepera sp. bin119 | reverse complement strand
AGCACCACCACTACCCCAAGCTGTTCAAGGACGGACTCTTCGGGTCACCCCGCTACATCGCCGAGGCATCGTGGAAGTACAACCACCGTAGCGATGTAGACCCGTTCGGGTCGTTTATGCGGGCGCTAGTTGGGGGCTAACTAGTCAAGCCGGTATCTACTTATTCCGTTCTTTTTCTCCTGTCTGCTTGTTTCCTCCTTCCTGGGATATGATCTACTTTCTAAGCTTTGGGGAGCGGAGCCGAAAAGTTCTTACTTGTCTTAAGGGGATAGATGCGCAATTACCAGGTCGCCCGCACGGACTGGCACGTCCACTTCGTCGGGGTCCGGCTGCAGTGTCGGATGGCCCTCACCGACGGCGGCGACCGCCTTACCGTGGGCGGGTGGCAGGCCGTGGAGCCGATGCCGCCAGCGAGGCGAGGATCACGCGCAAGCAGCCTTTCTCCCGATCAGTGTCGATCAGGTAGTACATCAGGAACACCTGCACCGGCTCGCCGGTATAGCTGCTCGGGTTGTCCCTAAGCATGCCGTCCTGGTGCCAGAACAGTGGCGGAGCTACCTCTGGAGGCTTGCCGATGATGAACCCGGAGGATGACTTCGCTCCCGGGTAGCCCATGCTGGCCAGCAGGTCGAGCGCGGCCGGCAACACGATCAGCGGCAGCATCTCTTTCACGCTGTCTGAGTCGATCATCGAACCCTGGAAGCGGGTCCGTTCCTTCCCTTCGTCGGAAACACCATCAGCTGCGGCGTCCACAAACGCCCGCACACGCTCGATCAGGTCTGCCGACACCGCGGCGGGGACGTGGCAGTAGCCGCCCCGAACGAACTGCCGATTCAGCTCTGCGCCACACTCGGTCGCCGCACCCATTTCAGGAACCGTACCTGAGAGCCCGTGCTCTGGCAACGGCCCTGCCAGGTCGTCTGAGCAGTGAAGTTGCCTTGCTCAGGCTCATCCCCTCCCCTTCGCTTGCGCCAGGGTCCTGGTGCGCTTAAGCCAGACTTTCTTGGTACTGCGCGGCGCAACCTAGTCCGTGAGCAATGCCAGACCAGCATCATCCCGAATATCCGGCACTCGGCCCTTGGTTCAAGATAGACTGCGGGCATCACCCACCTCCACGCAGCTCATGAACGCAAGCCCAGCATTAAGAAACTATCTCAAAACAGCTACGCGCCACTGCCGACGGAACCACAGGAGCGCACATGCGAGCTGTAGCATGCCGAGGTAGTTCGATGCCTTCTTGTCGTAGCGAACCAGAATTGCACGACACTTCGAAAGCCAAGCTGGCGTCCGTTCTACCAGCCAACGGCGTGGTGGATAGTGCTTCTCACCAGAGGCGTCCAGCTTTTCCTCACCGCTGCGTCGGATGTGGGTTTGGCAACCCTGTCCGGCCGCAGCCCTACGGCCGGACGGATTGTCATATCCTTTATCCAAGCACAGCTGTTGGGGGTTCTCCTTGCTCGGCTGTGGTCGTTCGACCACAATCGCCGCTAGGGTCGCTGCCAACAGCTTGGCATCGTGGACGTTGGCTCCGGCAACCACGATACTCAAGGGGCCGCCCGCGCCATCCACAAGCAGACTCCGCTTGACGCCAGCCTTGCCCAGATCGGTCGGGTTGGGCCCGATCAGGTCCCCCCCAAACGGGCCTTGCCCGTGGTACCGTCTACCGCCTGCCAGTGCCAATCCACACCACCCAACGCTTCGCACTCCTGTACCAGGACCCCCCAGATCCGACGCAAGACTCCCAACGCCACCCAGCGTTGAAAGGTACGATGTATGGTGCTGTCGTCGCCAAGCTCTTTCGGTAATCGGTTCCACTGGCAGCCGCTGCGCAAGCGGAAGATGATGCCGTTAAGCAGCTGTCGAGGGTCGGCGCGCTTGCGGCCCCTGGTTTTGGGCGGGTCTTGCTCCAGGATGATAGGCTCGATGCGTTCCCAAAGCTCGTCCGGCACTTCCCAGATGGTCGCCAACCTCTCTTGTCTCCTCATATCGTTCCCCTCGGTCCTAGGTGAAGGAGCTATCGGGTCATCTTAAAACTGTTCAATGCCCTTGTGAGTTGGATTTTGAGATAGTTTCTAAGAGATAGGGAGACCCCCATGCCTGAAGACAACAAGCCGCTGATCCTAGCCGACCTCTCCTGGCCCGAGTTCGCCGAGGTCCGCGACCGGGTTGAGGTCGTCCTCATCCCAGTCGGATCGAACGAGCAGCATGGGCCCAACCTGGCCCTGCGAATGGACATCATCGGCGCGACCCGGTTCTGTGAGCGGGCCAGCGCCCTGGCGGGGCCTAAACTCATGGTGGCACCGTCGCTGCCGTGGGGCGTCTCCTACCACCACATGAACTTCCCCGGCACGATCACCTTAAGCTCGGACACCTTCATCCAGACCCTTGTGGAGGTCGTCACCTCGCTGCAGCAACATGGATTTGAGCGCTTCATGTTTGTCAACGGCCACGGAGGCAATGTCGCCCCGCTAGGCGACGCGGTCGTGCGGATCAACGAGGAGCTCGAGCCCGCCTTCGTCGGGGCCGGGATCTACCTCGACTTCGCTGACGAGGGGATTAACGAGAGGTTCGGCATCGGCGGGGTCCTCGGCCACGCCTGCGAAATGGAGACCTCAGCGGCGATGGTCCTCGCACCGGAGATCGTCAAGACCGACGCACTCGCAGCCGGGGAGATAACGGAACTGGCGCAGGAGTTGCGCGGCACGATCAAGAAGCTCGGGATCAGCGTCCCCTACCGATTCGAGCGCTATACTGCCAACGGCGCACTTGGCGACGCCAGGAACGCCTCGCTCGAGTACGGGGAGGCGCTGATCGGGAGCGCCATTAAGAACTTCGTCGCCTTCATGGACGAGGTCATCGCCCTATCCCCCACCGGAGACAACACCGATTCTCTTCCAAAATACTAACGATGACAACCCCGGCCACCACTAGAGTGCTCGCCAAGCATGGCAGCAAGTGTCCACGCCAGAGCCGATAGTCGAGAAACTCCGCAGCGGGCTCGAAGACACCTCTACAGAGAGCCGCCCGCAATTAGCTCGGACAAGTCTCACTCTTGCCCTCCTGCGCTGCCGACTGCAACAATGTGGCTCGATTCCATGCCTCAAGAACGATCCTCCACTATCCGAATCATCGTCGGCGAGGACACCTACTGGGCCGAGCTGAACGATACGCCCACTGCTCGAGCCATCCTGGAGGCGCTTCCGATCGAAGCGTCTGGCAACCGCTGGGGCGACGAGATCTACTTCCCGATCGCGATCCACCGACCCGCCGAGCCCGACGCGCGGGCGGAGTTCGATCCGGGCGAACTCGGTTACTGGCCGCCTGGGAACGCCTTCTGTATCTTCTTCGGACCGACCCCTGCATCGACCGGGCCACAACCCATGATGGCCAGCCCCGGTATCCCAATCGGCCGTATTCTCGACGCCGTCGAGCCACTGAAGTCGAGCGCCCACGGCGTCGCGGTGAGGATCGAATTCATCGACAGCTAAGGCTACACGACTCCAGGGCACCCTCACTCCCTTTGCCAGGCGCGGAATCGCACAGTAGTTGGACAGTTCGCCAGCAAGCTGTAGCAGGCCCGGCTTCCTTTGTGCTACTTTCTTCAGTAGCCGTGCACTCCTCCTGTTTAGATTTTGAATGGCGTTTCCCAAACCCTAGCAGGGCCACCGCACCATTTGGGGTCGCCAACTGCCGGGTCAATACTGTCACAGAACATACGGGTTACCCTGAACTAGCCCCAAGGATTGCACCATGAACCATCACGAACTGAACGTCATCGATTTCCACGCCCACTTCCCAGTCACCTTCAACTCAAATCCGAGCGACCGCGAGCCCCACCCGCTTCTTGCAAACTACGCCCGTGACCGAGGGGAGAGAATGCGCAAGGAGCACGCTACCTTACCCCCAGAGCCGATGGCGAGAACCGACGAGGAGGTCGACGCCTACGCGGCTCGCTGGGCCGCCGAAATCGAGCGTCATCGGCTCCGGCGTATCGTATTCGTTACCGGTCGGAACAACGACCTGCTCTCAAGCCTAGTCGCCCGTTATCCCGACAGATTCGCTGGACTGGCCCACCACAAGCTCGAGCCGGGCGCTGAGGTCGAACTGAAGCGGGCGGTGGATGAGCTAGGACTCGTGGGCTACAAGCTGCTCGCACCCCGCACCGACTACCCCTTTGAGGATCCGCAGCTTAGGCCGGTGTGGGAGTTCTGCGCCGAGCGGAAACTGCCGGTGCTAATCCACTTCGGCTTCTTGGGACGCGGGGGCGGCATCGTCCACCACCCGCGGATGAGTCCCCTGACACTCTACGAGGTGGCCTGCGACTTCCCGGAGATCCCATTCGTGATCCCCCACTTCGGAGCGGGCTACTGGCAGGACCTGCTAGCGCTCTGCTGGAGCCTGCCAAACATCTACGTCGACAGCTCCGGGTCAAACCAGTGGGTGCAGTGGATGCCCTACAACCTTACGCTCAAGGACCTATTCGCTAAGGCGTACGAGACCATCGGTTCGGAGCGGATACTCTTCGGATCGGACTCGAGCTACTTCCCGCGAGGCTTCGTACTACGCTACCTCCAGGATCAACTCCGCATCTGCTACCAACTCAACCTCCCTGAGGAGGACATCGGCGCTATCTTCGGCGGCAACGCTGCCCGGCTCCTCGGACTCGAGGTCGAATGAGCGACGGGGGGCGCTTCCACCAAGTCTACCGGGACACCGTCCTGTACCCCGACTTCCGCTTTGCCAGGCTACACCTGTGGAAGCACTTTCTTGATGCCATGACCGCGCACGTGCTGACAGTCCGAGAGCTGGACGATCCCGTAGTGAAGGCGCAAGGGGCTGATATCGACGACCTGCTGACGGCGATCTCGACCCTGCGCGCCGAGCCCCTGCCGGAGTACCAGCCGGACGTGCCCGACCTCTACTTCGCCTTCAACGACCGCCTCGAAGCTGAACTCGGCAGGGAACCGGTGAGCTTCCTTCGGCTGGGCCTGTCCCGCAACGACCTCGACATGACCGTGTACAAGATGCGCTCGCGGGAACTCCTGCTCTCCATCCTCGTACGCCTGTGCCAGCTCCGGGAGGCGCTCCAGGAGCAGGCACGGGCACACCTCGAAACGATCCTCATCGCCCAGACCCATCACCAGCCGGGCCAGCCCACCACGGTAGCGCACTATCTGGGCGCCATCGACAACGCGCTGGCGCGCGACACGGACCGGCTGCTCGAAAGCTATGCCCGGCTCAACACCTGTCCGCAGGGGGCTGCAGCGCTGGCCGGCAGCAGCCACCAACTCGACCGCCACCTTACGGCCCGCCTCCTCGGCTTCGATGCGCCCGTCCCGAACACCTATGATGCGGTCGCCTCGGCCGACTGGCAGGTGGAGTTCATGGGCTGCCTGCAGAGCGTGGCCCTGAACCTGTCGCGCTTCGTCTGCGACCTCCTCACCTGGGCCTCCGACGGCAGCTTCCAACTCCCTGACACGCTGGTGCAGGGTTCGTCGATCATGCCGCAGAAGCGCAATCCGGTCGCGCTCGAGCACGCCCGGACCCGGCTGTCACGCACCCTGGGCAGCTCGCAGATGGTACTCTATTCCAACCACAACATCCCCTACACCGACCTCAACGACTTCGGCCCCGACATCCAGGGGGCGCTCGTCAGCATCTTCATCCAGATCGACGGGGCGCTGGCACTCCTAGCAGTAGCGCTGCAGGAGGGACGATTCGACCGGCGCAGACTCGCCGAGCTAGCCCGCTGCACCGACACCATCGCCACCGAACTAGCCGACGTGCTGACCCGCCGCCTCGGGATGAGCTTCCAGGAAGCACACGCGCTCGCCGGGGCGCTCGTCCTCAAGCTATGCGAGGAGAACCGCGAACTCCAGGAGGCCACCAGCGACGACCTAGTCGCCCTCGGCGGCCCCGAGATCGAGGCCAGGGTGCTGCGAGACGCCCTTGACCCGTGGATATTCGTAACCCGTCGCAGTGGCTTCGGCGGCCCCGCGCCCGAGGCCATGCGCTCTCAACTGGAGCGCATGACGCACCATCGTGAACGAACCCTTGATAGACTGGCTGAGATCCAAACCACGTTGCACGAGGCACGTGCCAGACTGGCCGCGTCCGGAAGGGAGATAGAGTGAAACGATTCGTTGCGATCCTCATCGCCGGGATATTTCTTGGAGGCCTAGCTCTCGCTCAGGTCGAAATCGTCTACTGGCAGTACGAGTTCGCCGCGCGGGTCGATGCCATGGACCAACTCATCGAGCAGTTCGAGGCCGAGAATCCCGACATCACCGTGCGGATGGAGACCTTCCCGTACGACGCCTACCCGCAGCAGGTGGCCGCCTCGCTGCCCGCCGGCACCGGCGCCGACGTGGTCCAGCTGTTCTACGGCTGGCTGCCCACCTGGGAGCGCTCCGGCTACGTGATGCCGCTGCCCGAGGAGTACTTCGACGAGGCCACGCTCGATGCCGAGTTCGTGCCGATGGCGCAGGCTGCCAAGCTGAACGGCCAGTTCTACGGCCTGCCGACCGCCGTCCGCAGCCTGGCACTCTTCTACAACCTCGATCAGATTCAGGATGCCGGCTTCGATGGCCCGCCCGAGACCTGGGATGAGTTCATCGAGATCGCAAGCGCGCTGACCGTCAAGCGCGGGCCCCGCTTCGAACGGATCGGCTTCGGTCCCGGTGGCCAGGACCACCACCTGATCCGCGAGGTTCTCACCCGGCAGATGGGCACTCAGCCTTACAGCGACGACCTGACCGAGGTGCTCTACAACAACGAGGCTGGCCTTGACGCTTTCCGCTTCTACACCGACCTGATCGCCGAGCACGAGATCGGAGTCCTCAACTTCGTGCCTGGCGGCTCCGGCTACCGCGAAGGCTTCCGGGTCCTCGAGAACATCTCCATGATCTTCGACGGCTCGTTCGCTATCGGCTCCACCCGCAACGAGGCCGAGTTCAACTGGGGCGTCACCGAGGTCCCGGTCTTCGATAACGGCGTCAGGGCTAACTTCGGGTCGTTCTGGATGAACGCCCTGACTCCCAACGCCTTCGACGATCCCGCCAAGCTTGAGGCCTCGGCCAAGTTCCTCGAGTTCGTTACGCGGCCCGAGGCGATGCAGCTGTGGCTCGAAGTAGTCGGTGAACTGCCTGCCCGGCAGGCCCTGATCTCCGACCCCGAACTTGCGGCCGATCCGATCTTCGGGCCCTTTATCAGTTCACTCGCCTACGCTACCGCCACACCCTTTTTGGACGAGTCGGCTCAGCGCAACGTGATCGTAGATGCCTACAACCGGGTCCTCCTCGACAGCGGCGATGTCGAGGCCTCCTGGATGCAAGCGGCGGCCGAAGACCAGGCCATCCTGGACTCCTTCAGCCAGTAGTCGGCCGTTCCATCCGACGACACTCTCCGGGGTGGTGGGTCCTGAGCCCACCACCCCGGACCCGCAAGGAGGGAGGTAAGGCATGCAGCCTAGACTCGAACAGCCACGTCCGAGGCGACGTCTGCGGCTGACGTTGGCCTCCCGCGAAGCCCTGTGGGCCTACGCCTTCCTGCTCATCCCTCTCGCCTTCTACCTGGTGCTGCGCATCTATCCCGCCATCCAGTCGCTCTGGCTGTCGCTATTCAGCTGGCACGTGGATCCCGCCCAGAGGGAGTTCCAGGGGCTCGGCTACTACCGTGACCTGCTCACCGACTCCAAGCTTCACCGTGCACTCCTTAACACGCTGCTCTATACCCTCATCATCGTTCCGGTCCAGCTGATACTGGGACTCGTCATCGCGCAGCTACTGAACGCCGTCACCGTGTTGCGTGGGCTCTTTCGTGCCATCTACTTTGCGCCCTACGTCACCCCGGCCGTGGCCGTGGCGTGGGTGTGGGGCTGGATGTACTCGGTCAACTTCGGCGTTTTCAACAACATGCTGATCGAGTGGAGCATCTTCTGGGAGGAGCGGGGCATTACCTGGCTCACCATCGACCCCCAGCCCTTCCTGTCCAGCCCCGACCAGGCGCTCGTGTCGGTAGCGGTAGTGGTTATCTGGCAGCAACTCGGCTTCCAGGTCATCATCTTCCTCGCCGGCCTGCAGGGCATCCCCAGCATGTTCTACGAGGCGGCCAAGATCGACGGGGCCGGCGGCTGGGCGCTCTTCCGCCACATCACCCTGCCGCTCCTGCGCCCGGTGATCGCCTTCCTGGTGATCATCTCCACCATCTACGCGCTGCAGCTGTTCGACCAGGTCGTCAACATCAACTTCACCGACCAGGGTGGTCCCGTTAGTAGCACCCTGACCATCGCACTGTACATGTACCAGGAGGCCTTCTTCAGCTTCCGCTTCGGCTACGCGGCCGCCGTGACGGTGCTGCTATTCGTGATCATCCTGGTCATCACCCTGATCCAACTGCGCTTCTTCTCGCGGAGGCTGGAATACTGATGACCGTCACCACCCAGACCCGCACCGAGGTGGGGGCCGCCTGGAACCGTCCCCGCCGCTTTCGTACCCAGCCGCTGGTGATCGTGGCCTACCTGCTCCTCGGAGCCGGCATCGTCATCATGATGTTCCCTATCCTGTGGATGGTACTGAGCGCCTTCAAGGACGCTCGCGAGATCTTCGGCTTCAACTTCTGGCCCAAGACCTGGACCCTGGAAAACTTCCGCGAGGTCCTGTTTGATACCGACTTCCCACGCTGGTTCCTTAATAGCCTTATCGTGGCGGTCGCCACCACCACCTCGGTGCTCTTCTTCTGCTCGCTGGTGGGCTACACCCTGACCCGGCTGCGCTTTCCCGGTCGCAATATCGTGTTCGTGCTGATCCTCTCGACCCTGATGATACCCACCGAGATGCTGGTGATCCCCTGGTTCGTGATGTCGTCGGAATTCGGCTGGATCAACACCTACTGGGGAATTGCGTTCCCTGGGCTGATCCCGGCCTTCGGGGTGTTCCTGATGCGCCAGTTCTTCGAGACGCTGCCACGCGACCTGTTCGACGCGGCTCGCGTCGACGGCATGAACGAGTTTGGGCTATTCTGGTATATTGGCTTGCCCCTCGTGCGACCCGCCCTCGCAGCCTTAGGCATCTTCGCTTTCATCGGCAACTGGAACGCCTTCCTGTGGCCGCTCATCATCTCCAAATCGGCTGAGATGCGCACCGTTCCCGTCGGGGTAGCGCTCTTCTCCGGCGAGGCCGGCACCGCCTGGAACCTGATCATGGCCACCAACGCCATGGCCATCATCCCGGTGCTGATCGTATTCTTCATCTTCCAGAAGCAGATCATCGAGGGCGTGGTGCTCACTGGGACCAAAGGCTGAAAGGAGAGCCCGTTCCGATGCACAACCTGCTCCACCTCGGCGGCGCAGAGACCGACCGGCTAACCGAGAGCCCCTTCGTGGTACTCCCTCTGGGCAGCGTCGAGTATCACGGACCCCACGCCCCGCTCGGGACCGACACCACCCTCGCTGTGGGCTTCGCCGAGCAGGTCGCGAGCGACTTCGGGGCGCTCGCCCTACCGCCGATCACCTACACCTTTGCCCCTCGAATCACCTCCAGGTACCGGGGCACCTTCTCCGTGGCAGCCGGTGTGTTCCTCGAGTACCTGACTGAGGTGCTCACTGCCACCGCTCGCAACGGTGCGAGACGCATCCTGGTGGTGAACGGGCATAGCGAAAACCAGTATACCCTCCGCCTCGCCACCGAACGACTCTCCCTACGGGAACCTGACGTCAGCCTGTTGATGGTCAACTGGTGGAAGCTGGTGGATGTCCCCCCAGAAGGCTTCTCTGAGCACGGCGGCCACGGCCACGGTGGCCCCCTCGAAATCTCCGCTACGGCAGCTTTTGAACAGGCCGGCATCGACCCGAGCCGGGCCGAAAACATCCGCTACGAACTCCCCTGGTGGCGCCAGGCGGCCCAGATCGTCGGTCGCGGGCAGGCGCCAGAAGGCTTTGCTGGCTACCACGGAAAGGTGGATGAGATCAGCATCGAGCGAGGGAGAGAGATCGTGGAGCAAGTAAAGGGGAAGCTGAAGCAGTTGGTGGGGGAGTGGCTCGAGCGGGCCGAAGCAGAGGATAGGACGTAGATAGACGGACTAGGGTAGTGCTCTAGTCTCTACCCTCAAGACTCACCTGATCCGCGACCAGGCCGGTGTTCTCCCCCGGCTCTGCGGTAGTTGTTATCTGCGCCCGGTTCGATACCACCATAGCTGCTGGCCAGATGCAGCTTTCCGAACAACCCTCGTAGCTGGTGCAGTCTTTTTGGGCGTGTCATGGAAGGCACTACAGGAAACTGGGGCGATTCGGGTGCAAATAGCAAACCGCTGCCGGTCGGCGCAGATCCAGAGAGTGTCAGGCCGGAGCTAGATCCCGCCGATCAGTCGCTAGCGGACGCCTCGCCGATCTCAACCAGTTTTTACCGCGCCCTCTCAACCGCTTCGGTGCCCGAACGGTTTGCAACCAACCGTTTCAGGCTCAAAATGGCGTGTTCGTCGTCTTCACTCGCCAACTGCAACACCTCTTCAAACGCCCGCTCGTCAAATCTGGTGTCATGTTTGACCACGTCGAACCCGATCCGGTTCCAGTAGTACTTCAATTCATCGGGGTCGGGCCAATCCTCGTAGACCATCTCCCAACTGAGATCCGAAACGTGGGGATTAAGCACGTGCTCGGATACCGGCAGTCCCTGGCGCTGGTAACGGTTATCCAGCGACACGCGCAGCCGATCCACAGTGAGGTTGGGTAGCACGCCATGCACCATCAGGCAGCCGAAGATGAGGGTGTCGCCAACTTCGAAGTCGCTGCAACGGGGTGTACCGTACTCCTCGGGCCGCTCCACTTTTTTGCCACCGGCACCGAGAGAGAAGTGGTGGTCGATCACCTCCCCCGCCCGGTGCGAACCTTCGACCACCGCGAGTGGACCGAGCTCGAGGGGACAGTCTCCCAGCGGGGTCCACACCGTGACCACCTCCAAGTTGCTCTGAAACTGAACGAAGTCCTGATGGAACGGCGTGGTATGGATGGTGTACTGGGGAAACCAGAGCCGCGTGATCTTCATCGGGTGCGGCATCACCGGGCCGTCGATGATGTCTCCTACGATATCGACTACCTCAGGCCAGTGTCCGGAAGCGTGCATCGAGCGCAGCTTCTGGACGTGGGAGTACACGTCGGTGTACGCCTGCTCACCTTCGGTACACGCCTTGGCTGGGTCCACACGTCCATCCGCAAGTCTGGTGGCTCGATCCAACCGCCCGCCTCAATCACTTCGAGAATCTCGAGGCGCAGTCGCCACAGTTTGTCCCGGTCAAAGAACTTACGCAGGAACAGGTACCCTTCATCGGCGAAGCGCTGGCGCAACTCTACCGGATCGCCAAGGGCATCATTTGAGACACGAAACGGCTGCAAGTCCATCACTATCCCACCTTCCCACATCTCTCAACACATGCTTCGGTATCAGGTCACGCCCGGACCGAATCAGGGGGAAGCACCGGATCCTTGGCCGGGCATCCTAGCACGAATTGGGACACCCGAAAGCCCGCTCTGCACTCGATTACTCCAGAGGTGGGAACCTCGAGACCATAGCAGCCACTCTGCTGCACTCAGGAGGTCTTAGCGAGGTGAGCAACGACTCCCCCTCGAAATTACCGCAACATCTGCCGTAAACGCGTACTGGTCAGTTCGACGATGATGACGATGACCAGCAGTGTGATGGTGAGGGTGGCGACTCGTTCGTATTGGAAGGCCCGAATGTACAACTGGATGTAGAAGCCGATCCCGCCAGCCCCTACCAGCCCCAGGATGAGCGACTCGCGGAAGTTCAGCTCGAGGCGGAACAGGGTATCGCGGACCAGATCGGGGGCGACCTGTGTGAAGATGCCGAACCGAAGCCGTTGAAGCAATGTCGCCCCGGCGCTGTCGAGCGCCTCCAGCACCCCAGGGTCGGCGTTCTCGAAGGCTTCAGCGTAGAACTTCCCGAGCATCCCTACCGAGTGCACCGTGATCGCCAGTACCCCGGGGAAGGGGCCCAGGCCAACGGTGCTGACGAAGAACAGCGCCAGTAGGATCAGGGGTACCGCCCGAATCGCCCCCAGCAGCCAGCGGGTGGGTTGGGAGAGCCAAGCGGGGGCCAAGTTGGTAGCGGCCATGAGCGCTAATGGGAATGACAGCACCACGCTGAGGAACGTCCCTACGAAAGCGATCTGCAAGGTCTCAAGGGTCGAGGTGAGGACGGTCGTCATCACGCTCATGTCCGGCGGGGCCATCCGGCCTAGGAAGTCGGCCATCCGCGGCAGGCTGTCAGCGAACTTGCTGAAGTCCAACTCGGCACCCGGCAACGCCAGCAGGAACAGCACCGCGAACAGGACGAGGAACACCGCGGTCTGAACCCGCCGCTGCCTGTGGTGGGCCTTCAACCGCTGTGCCAGGCTAGATTTCATGATTCTCAGTGGCTATGAGCACCTCAGGCTCGGCTACCTGTGAAGGGTGTCCCCGGTCCTGGGGACGAGCGCCTCGGGGTTCGGCTGGTCGTCGACGAGCCGACCCCCTTCCAGCGTGATGATGCGGCCGGCGTGACGGCGGGCCAAGTCGGGTTGGTGAAGGCTCATCATCAGGGTGACGTGCCGACTGTTGCAGGCTCGCTCAAGAAGCCGCATGATCTCGTTGGCGGTCTCGGGATCGAGATTGCTAACGGGCTCGTCAGCGAGGATCAAGTCGGGTTCCTGGACCAGTGCCCGGGCGATCCCCACCCGCTGTTGCTGCCCCCCGGAGAGGTCGCTCACGCGCTGCAGCGCCTGCGCCTCCAGACCGACCTCGCGTATCACCTCTTCGGTCTGCAACCGGTCCTCGCGGCTGAAGGAGGAGAAGAGGCTTGGGAGGGTCGACCGCCAGCTAAGGCGGCCCCACAGGATATTCTCGAAGACCGTAGCCCGCCCTACTAGCTGAAACGTCTGAAAGATAAAACCGATACGCCGCCGCAATGATCGACCGCGAAGGGTTGCGGCCGTGACCGGACAGCCGAACAGTTCCAGCTCTCCTTGCTCGATGGAGACGCGTCCGTTGACGACCCGGAGTAGGGTCGTCTTACCGGAGCCACTAGGGCCGACAAGGGCGACGCGTTCCCCCCGGACGATCCGGAGCGCGGGAAGCTGGAGGCTGAAGCTACTACGGACGTAGCCGGCAGTCAGCCCCTTCAGCGTCACCACTACAGACGGCTGAGGCCCGGTGCGTGGGGCTGCAGCCGTGACCTCTACATCAACCGGCACCCGGGGATGGGACCTCTGCGCCACGCCGGTCAGCGTCATTTGAGATAGCCATACTTCCGGGCGATCTCCCGGACGGGATCGTAGGTTGCGTCGTCCACCCGGACGTAGCCGTCAGGGCTATAGACATATTGCAGCAGGTACCGATACTCGGGATCATTCAACTGCATCATGGCCTGTGTGAACCGCTCGAGCAGATCTGGATCGAGATCCTTGCGGGCGATGACGCTATGCGAGGGAATCAGGCCGGACTCCGCAATCCAGGTAACCTGCTCCAGCTGTTCGGGGGTGAGCAGCAATTCGGCAAACTGGCTCACACCCGCCGCATCGACGAAACCGTTGACCATCGCCTGAATGGCCTGCTGATACCCCCCAGCAAAGAAAACGTCGCTGAAGAAGCTGGTGGGGTCACCCTCAGGATCGACAAGGCCGGCTTGCGCGAAGGTGTCGAGCGGGTACAAATAACCAGATTCGGAGAGCGGGTCTGCGAAGGCGATGCTCCTGTCTTGCAGCTGCTCGAGGCCGGTGATACCACTATCCTTGCGAACGAAGATGCGACCTCGGTAGAAGGGACTACCGCGATAGACCTCGCCGAGGATGACCTGGGCTCCGATCTGGTCGTGGGCCAGGACGTAGGGGAGCCCGCCCATAAAGGAGATGTCAGCCTCCCCATTGCGCATCGCCTCGACGGCGGCAGCGTGGTCCTGGGAAACGAAGCCGCGAACGGGCATGCCGAGTTCCGCCTCAAGGTAGCCGGTGATCTGCTGGATGCTCCCAAGGAGCTTCTCAGGGTTCTCCTGCGGGATGAAGGCGAGTGTGAGAGTAGGCTGTGCCAGGACCCCCCCCAGGACGGTCCCCAGCAGCGCGAGCAGGAGGGTGCGCAGGTGCTTCATGATGGTGTCCTCTCGATACCTCATCGGAGTTGCGGTCCGTAGCGTCCCACCAGGTCCTTATAGCTCCGGTAGAGCCGGGCCGCAGCGGCCCAGTCGTCGCGCAGGATAGCGCCCTTCACCTCGCCGAGGGCATCCGCCACCTCGTACACCATCGGCGCTTGGCTCAGGTCGGCCAGACCGCTGGCGTCGGCACGGAAGTCCGCTGCCACCGTGTCGATCAGGAGGGTGGCATGGAAGCTGTCCCGGCGGGGGATCAACATGGTGTCGAGAGCCGTTGCGAAGGTGGTCAGCTCAGCCCAGGCGAGTCTGAAGGGGGTGTTCTTCCGGTCGAAGACTTCGTAGGGTTCGTCAGCACCGCCAACTGCCTCGAGGTAGGCGGTTAGATCCGCTAGTTGCGCACCGTCAAGCCCTAGTTGGTGAGTGTCGTTAAACCAGGACGCGACCTCGTCCAGCGTCGCTAGCGACCCGTCGTGCATGTAGGGGAAGGTGAAGGCGCTATTCAGCAGAGTGGGGGTCTCAAAGAATCGGTCGTACTCGATCTCGGTGCCCGGTTCCCCGGTATAGCTTCCTGCGCGGCCGGTACCGATGTCGTGAATCTGCCCGTCCTTGAACGCGGCGTCCGGAAGGTGGCACGACGCGCACGAGTTCCCGTTGAGGCCGGCGAAGGGGGTGTTGAAGATGAGCTCCCCGCGGCGCGCCGCGACCGACGCCAAGTCGGTCAGCGTGCCGTCGGGGTTTAGGAGCGAGTTAGGTAGGAAGTCGAATTCCAACAGGTAGGCCACCAGCGCGTCGAGCATAAACGGCGTCGGCTCGGGACCGGCAAACTCGTTGACGATGACGTTGCGAACGAAGTCGCGGAGGCTGGCAAAGCGACCGTCGCGCCCGTAGGGGCCGGTGAAGCGCAACCCGCGCAGGCTGGGAATGTCGAGCGAGTCACTGCGCCGATCGTTGAAGAAGTTGTTGAAGAACGAGCCGTCCACGTCGAAGGCGCCGGGCTGGTGGCTGACTCCAGGTATGAAGGCTCTGCGATTGATGTCGCTGCGATTGTGGCAGGTCGAACAGGTGATCCCCAGCGTCCGGGCGGGATCTCCGAAGATCTTAGGAGAGTCAAACAGCATGTCGCCGTAGACGACCAGCGGCAGGTCGGCCTCGTCGTGGCCCTTGGCCTCGACATTAAGGCGCAGGAGCGGGAGCGGGTCCTGATCGTTGAGATCACTCCCCGGGGGCAGCACCACCGGGTAGGCAGCAATGCCACCCGCCAGCACCAGGGTCTCAGGAACCGGGGCGAACCGCTCTCGCTGGCTGAAGGTGCCGGGTTCATAGTTCTCGAGCAAATAATTCTCTATGCGAGCCCGGGCTGCCAGGAACGCCTCGCTGTCGGCAGCTACGGCACCGGCTCCCGCCAGCCCGGCGCTGCCGACGCTGTTGGCAAGTGTGAGCCAGTCGCGCCCCAGTCGCCGGTGCTCCTCGGGGGCGAGTGTCTCCAGGTAATCCTGCTCGAAGGCCCGGTAGAGGCTCTGGGCAGTGAGGACATCGTTCAAGGCACTCCCCGGCGTACCGAGCTCGCCCTGCGCCACCAGCAGGGTGTAGCGCATGAGATAGGACATAGCCCGCGTCGAGGCCTCGTAGAGGCCCTGGCTGTCTCGGTCGGCGATCGCCTTACGAATCCCCTCGACATGAGGGCTGCCCACCTCCTCTAGCAGGCTGAGGACGCTCCTCCCGCTATAGCCCGCTTCCTCGATCTCCACCTCGTACTCCCGAGCAACAGCCTGCCAGTCGACAGGTGTGAGGTCGAGGAAGAACAGGGCCCGCCGGTAGGCGGCGGCAGCGGGATGCCAGGGAGCTTCCCTAACGATGTGAGCGAAGACCCCGATGACCGTCGCTAGGAGCAGAGTGAAGACTAAGACAGCGGCCGATAGCTGCCGGGCAGGCAACCTGACTAGATGCAGACGGGCAAGGCGGAGCAGGATCACCTTCTAATCTATCGCGAACGGGACCTTGAGGTCGGCGGTCAGTCCGTCGATCAAGACGTGGTCGGATCGGTCCAAGATCCAGTTGACCTTGAGATAGCCACCTATGAAATCGCTCAGCCCAAAAGATAGTTTAGGCATGCCTAATGCTAAACTATGGGTCGTCACATTTCAAGGTGTGCCAGTACAGAGCGCTACAAGACGATCTCAGCCCACGCCAGCGCTGTGCAAATGGCAGGCGGACAAACCACTGTTCCCTATCCAAGGTCCTTGCGAAGAGACGATCGCCCACATTGATACCCCGAACCCGAACCTAGAGGCGAAATGCTGCAAGCAGCTAAGGGCGACAGCCGGTCCGGCTGCACCACCACCTGCCGCTTCACAAGCCTCACAAGCGCTGATGGCGGGACGCCCCCCTCGGCACGGATCTTCACAGGCCTGTTCGCCTTAGCAACTCCCTCAGGGCCCATTCGACAAATCCCCCCAGTTGCCAGCGGTCGGCAGGCTCCTGCGCCTCCACAATCAACTGGTAGCTGATCGCCGAGTACACCAGGGACAGATCTATGGCAATGTCGAAGGCCCGGTCGAGATCGTGCGCATCCCAGGAGGTCAGCCAAGGCTCCAGGTAACTCGGCCGGACCGCACCCGCCAAGTCGGAATCGAGGTCGAAGTCCAGCAGCGTGAACAGGTCCAGGAAGGGGTGGGCTACAGCTGCATCGGTCCAGTCGAAGAATAGTGGCCCGTCATCCGTCTTCACCACATTCCCGAAGTGCAAGTCGCCGTGGACGAGGGTCTCGGGAAGGCCGAATCCGTACAGCTCATCGAGTGAGGCCAGGATCCTGGCCTCGAGCTTTGTGAGGCGGCCCCGTTCCTCCCGAGCGAGCACCGTCCCCGACTCTCGGAAGAGGCGAGCGATCTGGGCCCGGAAGACCTCCAGGCGCCGATCGGCGAACCCGGTAGCCCGGAGCCTGCTAGCGAGCGGGGCGCACTCGATCTGCATAGCGGCGTAACTCCGCACCACCTCGAGCCAGGCTGGGTCTCCCTTCGGAATGCTCCTGCCACGGAACTCGTCGAGGAGCAACCAGCCCCGTCCGGCGTCGAAGGCGAGCACCGTCGGCACCCGGCCTGGGAAAAGGCGCTCAAGCGTCGAGGTGATAGCGCCCTCGGCGCCAATAAAGCGGCGGTACCGCCTTGAAGTACGCCAGCCCCGCCGCTGTCCTGCAGCGCCATAAGGTACTGACACCCCATACCCTCACCTGCTCGAGCGGGCCAAGAGGCGGTCTATCCAGGACCTTGAGGGTACCACCCACCCAGGCCTGCATCCGAGGCGCCCACCCGCGGCGCGACCATGGGGGCCGATGCACCGGGATGAGCCTCGGATCGGCGTCCTCACGGAGGCTCTGCCTAAGGAGGTCTCGCCAGCGACCAGCCGGAATCCCCTGCGGAAGTTCGATCGATGACAGATCGGACGCCTCGATCCAGACCAGATCCTCCCCTTGGGGCACCTCTGTCAACTCGTAGAGGCTGAGGGAGTCGATGCGCCGGACATCCTCTCCCACCCGGTTCCATAGCGGTCGGAGTGCGACGCCGTCGACACCGAACGCCTCCCTGATGCGTTCTGGGCCCTCTCTGACATCGCTAAAAAAAGGCTCCTCGAAGGGAAATTTCGGCAGCGTGCCGACCCCGCCCTCGGTGACCACGAGCAGGGCGGGCCGTTCGGGATGCAGCAGGGCCAGACTGGCCCAGTGTGACCGGTCTGTCACGACCACTCTGACCCCAACGCCCCTCCCCCACCTTTCCATAAGTACCGCATCTCAGCCGAGCGCAACAGTAGCTCTTCGAGGGTGCCCTCGGCCTCCACGCGGCCACCTCTAAGGATCACGATCTGGTCGGCCCGCTTGAGGGCGGCACGCCTGTTTGACACCACCAGACAAGTGACCTCACCCTCGGCGAACAAGCCCTCCCAGAGGCGCGCTTCGGTCTCCACGTCGAGGGCGCTGGAGAGGTCGTCGAAGATCAACAGATCGGCGCCGCGCATAAACATTCTGGCGGCCGAGGCCCGCTGGACCTGCCCGCCGGAGAGCTTGACGCCGCGGGTCCCCACCGGGGTGTCGAGGCCGCGTTCGAGGCGCTCGAGATCGGGTCTTAAGACAGCCAGGTCGACTGCCCGGTCGACCGCGAGCTTCGGGGTGACGCGACCCATCACCACGTTCTCACGCAGGGAGTCGCTGAACAGGCGGGGCACCTGCGCGGCATAGGCACTCCGGGGGGGAATCAGAAAGGAGGCGGGGTCGGCGACGAGTCGGCCGTTCCAGCGGATCTCACCCTCGTGCCGGGGTAGCAGGCCGAGCATGACCCGCAGAAGGGTGCTCTTGCCGGAACCCACCCTCCCGGTAACCACGGTGAAGCTGCCCCGCTTCAGGGTCAGGTCGATATCCGCGATGCCAGCGTCGCCGTCGGGCTGTCGGTAGCACAGCCCGCGCACGGTGAGTTCCCGGAGGGGATCCGCAGTCGGGAGGATGTCCTCGAATGCCGCCGGGGCGCCCCGCAGGCCTAGGTCACCGGGCCGCACGATCGTCTCGGCGGAGGCGTCAACGCTTAGCGTCCGCAGCCGCTCGAAGGAGACTCCGGTACGCCTGTGATTCACCATCATGTTGCCGATGAACGACATGGTGTTCGTAAGCCGCGGCAGGTAGGCTACGAACAGGGCAAAGTCGCCGACGCCAAACGCCCCGTCGGCCAAGTTGACGGCGAACACCAGCAGGATCAGCCCGGTGGCGACGCTCACCATGTTGTCGGTGACCGACCTGAACAGCTCGGTGAGGAGGCTGTCGCGCAGCGCGGCTCTCCTCCTTGCAGCGTTGAGCCCTTCGAAGTGGCTCAGCACGCTCGACTCGCGGCCGGCGGCCTTCACCGCTTGGACGCTAGCGAATAGCTCTCCCAAGAAGTCGGTCACCCGGCCGGTCGTCTCGCGCATCCGCCGCCGCACCCTCCGGATGTGTGGGCGGAGGAGGCTGGTCAGGAGCAGCGTGAGCCACAACGGAACGAGGACCAAGGCCGTCATCAGCGGATCGATTGAGAACATCACGGCCAGCGCCACCAAGGCGAAGATGAGCAGGCCCCAGATGTCGACCCAGTCCTCAACGTAGCTGGCCACCTCATCGACATCGTCACGGAAGCGACTGATAGCCTCCCCTGGCGAGTCGGGGAGGCGGCGCGATCCGGGCGCGGTAAGGAGGTGGCGGAGCAGGTTCCGGCGCATCACCAAGACCATCTCGAGCCAGTAGGTGCTCCAAGCGTATTCGCCACCCAGCAAGACCCCCAGACGGGTGAGGTCGACCGCCACTGCGAGCGCCAGGAAGGTCCACGCGTCGGTGCCCGCCGAGGTGCCCGCCGAGGTGCCCGCCGAGGTGCCCGAGAGTGCGTCGAACACGCCCTTGACGATGAGGCCGAAGAGGAGGGGGAGGGCGTGGACAAAGGCCCAGAGCAGAACGTTAAGCAGGAAGAGCCCACGCCGGTGGCGGATGATCCTGAGTACCAGCCAGAGCGGGTCGGGCGAGAGCATTCGTGCGGTCATGCCGTCTCCTTCTCGCGAAGCTCATCTCCGATGTCGAGATCCTCGCCAGAGCAGAGCAGGCTGGCATAATGAGAGGTGGGATCGGCGGCGAGCCGTTCGCGTGCGCCGTGCTCGAGTACGCGGCCGCCGCCCATCACCAGCACGTCGTCAGCACGCTCCACGGTCTCGAGGCGATGGGCGACGATGATAGCGGTGCGGCCACGAAGCAGCCGATTCAACGCCCGCTCGAGCCGAAGCTCGGTCGCCGGGTCGAGACGGGAGGAGGGTTCGTCGAGGATCACCAAGCCTGGGTCCTTGAGGAAAACCCGGGCGAGGGCAAGCAACTGGGCCTCGCCTGCGGAGAGGTTGCCCCCACCGGCGCTCACCAGCGTGTTGAGACCGTCTGGGAGACCCTCGTACCAGGTTCCGAGGCCGAGCTCGTCGAGGACATTCAGGAGCCGCTGATCCGGGGTGTCGGGGTCGAAGAAAGTAAGGTTATCGCGGACGGATGCCCGGAACAGCTGCACCTCCTGGGTGACCAGGCCTATCCTGCTGCGCAGCACTGGGAGATCGACCTCGCGCAGGTCGGTCCCGCCGAGACGCACAGACCCCTTGGTGGGTTCATAGAAGCGGAACAGCAACCGGGTGAGGGTGGTCTTGCCGCTGCCGGTTCGGCCTAGGAGGCCAAGTACCCTGCCCGGTTCGAGGCGGAGATCGACATCCTCGAGCACCGGGCGGTGGTCGTAGGCAAAGCCGACCTCGACGAATTCGACCGAGAGCGGACCGGCCGGCAACGGTGCGCCCGCGCCAGAAGTCAGGCTACTGGAGGCCGCGAACAGGTCCTGGATGCGCCCGATCCCCGCAGCCGCCCTCTGCAACTCCTGCATCTGCTGGGTGATCTGCTCGATGGGAGCCTGCAGCATGAGCATGTACTGGAACACCAGGTAGGCCGTACCCAAGGTGATCGTCCCGGAACGAACCAGCGTGATCGACGCTCCCAGGGTGAGGATCATGCCGAGGACAAACAGTCCGTAGCTCGATAACCAGATCACCGAACGCATCATCCAGGCCCGGCGGGTACCGAAGAAATACTCCCGCATCTTGGCAGCGAAGCGGTGCATAGCGTGCGCACCACCGCCGTTCGCGCGGAGGTCCTCAATGCCCGAGAGCCGCTCCTCGATGAAGCCGAACAACCCGGCGCTAGTCTCCCGCTCAAGGCGGGTAGCGGGGACGGCTACGTTCCGGGTACGGGACAGCACCACCAGTTCCAGCAGAGCGAAAAGGGTGAGGCCCAGGCCGATACGGGGGTCCTCGCGCCAGAGCAGGGCGAGGGTCCCGGCGAGGAGCAGGGCCGCACCGAAGACGCGCACCGAGAACTGCGAGAAGAAGTTGCTCAGCGCGGTGACGTCGCCGTCGATGCGCTCGATCATCTCGCCGGAGGTCCGGGCATTGTGGAAGCTCATGTCGAGCCCCACGCAGTGGCGTGCCAGATCGAGCCGGAGCAGATTGGTCGCAGTCCAGCCGACATCGGCGCCAAGGTAGGTCGCTGCCGCCCCGAAGAGTTGGTTCAGGAGTGCCACGACCAGGAACCCAAGGGCCAAGTGAACGAGTTGCTGCGCTCCCACCCCCGCGCCAGCAGTGTCGATGAAGCGGCGCAAGATCTGCGGGATCAGCAGCTGCAGGCCAATGCTCGTCAACAGCAGAGCGGCCATGATAGTGGCCTTGCCGGCCTGCGGCCTGAGATAATGTTCGAGCAGGATCCCGAACTGCTTGAACGGCGTCGGCCTCGCACTCTCTTCAGTTGTCGCCCTCTCGTTCATGCTGCCCTCGTTTCGGAAGCTTTGGCGGCGGGGCTCCGCAACTTCGGTCCCACGGTCCAAGCACTTGGGGGCATGAAAAAGACCGTGGGGTTTGGGGACACCCACGGTCAGGTAATCTATGTCGTCAGACTACAAGCAGGCAGACCCCCCTCTGGCACCATCATCAATCGGTGCGAGCCGGTGGTAGTGGTCAAATCCAGTCATTCCGAACCCGACCTTAAAGGAATGTCTCACGGTTGTCAAGCTGCCGGTGCGACCGCCACGGGGATCGACTTCGAGGTGGGAGTGTTGCTCCTCTTCGCGACACTGCCGATCGGTACCAGGACGTTTGCTTCGGGGAAGTAGGTGGCTACGCAACCCCGTGGGATCGGATAGGGCACAACGAAAAAGCGATGAGCGGTCCTGACCTCGTCCCGAAAATGGCTCTTTAGGTCGACCGCCTCTCCCTGCTTCAGGCCCGCGAGGGCGACATCGGTCGGATTCATCAGCACCACTCGGCGTCCACCATGAATCCCGCGGTAGCGGTCGACAAGCCCGTAGACGGTGGTGTTGTACTGATCGTGGCTCCGGATCGTCATCATCAGGTAGCGGCCAGGCCCGGGGTCGAGGTGCGGCAACTGATGGACGGTGAAGCGGGCGCGTCCGGTCTCGGTCTCGAAGCGGCGTTCCCGAGCGGCGTTCGGGAGGACGAAACCTCCCGGACTCCGGACCCGCAGATTGTAGTCCTCAGTACCGGGAACCACCTCGGCAATAAGGTCGCGGATTCGATCATAATCGGCCACCAAGCGGTCCCAGTCGACCGGCCCCCCCGACCCGAGGACCGCCCTAGCGAGCCCGGCCACGATGGCAGGTTCGCTTCTCAACTGTTCGGAAGCTGGGGGGAGGTGGCCACTCGAGCGGTGCACGACCCCGAACGAGTTCTCAACCGTGACGAACTGCAACCCCCCGACCTGGAGATCTCGCTCGCTACGGCCTAAGCAGGGCAAGATCAGGGCCTCGGCCCCGGTGATGAGGTGGGAGCGGTTGAGTTTGGTGGAGACCTGGACCGTAAGCCGGCAGCGCTTGAGAGCCTCCGCAGTGAACTCGGTATCGGGCGTAGCGGAGAGGAAGTTACCTCCCAGAGCGAAGAACACATCTACTCGCCCCTCGGACATAGCCTCAATGGACCTGACGGTGTCGAGGCCGTGACGGCGTGGCGGTTCGAAGCCCACGGCGGCACCGAGGCGGTCGAGGAACTCTCCACTAGGTCGCTCCGAGATACCCATGGTACGGTCGCCTTGCACATTGCTGTGCCCACGTACTGGGCAGACTCCGGCACCCGGCTTGCCGATAGCGCCACGCATCAGTAGCAGGTTGACGATCTCCTGGATTGTCGCCACCGCCTCGCGGTGCTGCGTAAGCCCCATAGCCCAGCAGCAGATGATGTGCTCACTGCGGGCGATAAGTTTGGCGACGCGGCGGATCTCCACCCGAGACACGCCGCTCTCCCTGACGATCCGGTCCCATTCCTCCCGGTCGAGCCCCTCAACAAAGGCCTTGTACCCGTCGGTGAACTCCTCGATGAAGGCGGAGTCGACTGCGCTGCCAGGGGCGGCCCGCTCGAGCACCAGCAACTCCTTCATGACCCCCTTTAGGAGCGCCACATCACCACCGATACGGACGGGAAGGTGAAGGTCCGCTAGCGGGGTTCCCTCGCCGAGGAGGGTCTTCACCCCCCGGACCGGCTGGAAGAAGTCCTGCGGGTTTTTGAACCGGGCCATGCCCGCCTCCGGCAGAGGGTTGATGCTCACGATGGTGCAACCGGCCCGTTTGGCGCGCTCGAGGCTGGTGAGCATACGTGGGTGGTTGGTACCGGGGTTCTGACCGAGAACCAGGATGACCTCGGCCCGATCGAAGTCGTCAAGGAGCACCGTACCCTTGTCCACCCCGATCGCCTCGCCGAGGGCGACTCCGCTGGATTCGTGGCACATGTTAGAGCAGTCGGGGAGATTGTTGGTGCCGTAGAGGCGCACGAACAGTTGGTAGAGGAAAGCCGCCTCGTTGCTGGTCCGGCCGGAGGTATAGAACACGGCCCGGTTCGGGTCGTCGAGCCGGTGCAGTTCGCGCCCGATCTGCGCAAAGGCCTCGTCCCACGTGATCGGCTCGTACCGGTCTCGGCCCTCACGCAGGATCATAGGCTCTGTCAACCTGCCCTGCTTGCCGAGCCAGTGGTCCGACTGGAGGCTCAACTCCTGGACCGTATGACCGGTGAAGAACGCTCTGGTCAACCGCCGCATAGTGGCTTCCTCTGCCACCGCCTTGGCACCATTTTCACAGAACTCAGCTGGCGACCTCTTCCCGGCCGGATCGGGCCAGGCACACCCCTGGCAATCGAATCCCTCCTCCTGATTGAGTCTCGCCAGCGCCGACAGGCCGCGTAGCGGAGCCATCTCGGCGAGCATGTGCCTAGCCGTAGACAGGACCGCCGGCACCCCCGCCGCTAGGCGCTTCGGAGGAGAGAGCCTCGGTGAGGCCCCCTCGAGAGGGGGCTGGGCGGCAAGTCCCCGGCGACTGTTCACGCCTCCACCTCACTGATGGAACCCGATCCCCACAGTCGCACCCGCCCAGGGTGAGCGTAGAGGTTGAAACCGTCGTCCCGCACGAACCCCGCCAGAGTAATGCCGAATCTGTGAGCGAGGGCGACCGCCAGGCTGCTGGGCGCTGAGACGGCGGCCACGACGGGCACCC
The DNA here is from genome assembly GCA_002239005.1 of Truepera sp. bin119. Taxonomy (GTDB): domain Bacteria; phylum Deinococcota; class Deinococci; order Deinococcales; family Trueperaceae; genus MPNL01. Next base: position 10,747 of record MPNL01000034.1, on the reverse strand, counting down.
TCCCGACGGCAGCCTTCATCATCAACTCGTAGCTTACGCGGCCGCTCAGCACCAAGAGGTGGTCCTCAAGGGGCATCCGCCCCTGCAGCAGGGCCCAGCCGAGGAGCTTATCGAGGGCGTTGTGTCGCCCGACATCCTCGCGAACGGCGATCAACTCCCCCTCGAGGGTAAATAGCCCTGCGGCGTGGAGGCCACCCGTGCGCCGGAATAGTCCCTGCGCCCGCCGCAGGCTGTGCGGTAGCTCGAGCAGCACCCCCTCCCCCACCTCCGCATCCGAGCAAACGGGGGCGACACCGCGCACCTCGAGATCACGAATCGAGCGCCGGCCACACACCCCGCAGGCGCTACTCACAACCCCCTGCCGCTCGAGACCCTCCAGGGGTGGCAACGTGGAAACTTTTAGGTCGGCTGTGACGACGTTGTGGCGCTCCTCGAGTGGCACCCGGTGACAGTAGCTGATGCGGGCGATCTCCAGGCAGGAGCTGACAACGCCCTCAGAGAAGAGGAAGCCCGCCGCCAGCTCGAAATCGTGACCGGGGGTACGCATGGTCACCGCCACCGTCCCACTCTCACCCCCGGCGGAGACACGGACCTGCAGCGGCTCTTCGGAGACAAGCTGATCGCGCTCCCGGCGCGCCGCGCCGCGCCGGACCCTGATCACGGTGGTACGAGAGGTTCGTTTGGAGGAGGCTGAAGAGAGCATAGCCCCTTATATACCCTGAGCAGGGGGTAGGGGGCCAGGCAGGAGGGCCTCACCCGGAGGCGTACACTAGTGGGAATGCATCACCCCCGATCTGCCGCAGCTCCCTGGCTCGGGTCGGTGGCGATCTTGTTCCTCGCGGCATTTCTGCTCTATCCGCTCGCCGTCATCCTCGACCGGGGAGGGTGGGGAGTTGGCATCGCAGCCGTAGTGTCCGACCCGTTCCTGCGGGGCCGGGCCCTGTTCAGCACCGGGCAGGCACTGCTGTCGACCCTCATCACGGTCGCACTGAGCCTCCCGGCAGCGCTGCTGTTTGCCCGTTTCGACTTCCCTGGAAAGCGCCTCTGGCGCAGCGCCTTTACGGTGCCCTTCGTGTTACCGACGATCGTAGCGGGAAGTGGGTTCCTGGCCCTGGTAGGCCCCCGAGGACTATTCGGCCTCGACCTGAGAGACACGCTGCTGGTGATCCTGCTCGCCCACCTGTTCTACAACTTCGCTCTCGTGGTCCGCATCTTGGGGAGCCACCTGGAGGCCGTCGCCCCTCGCCTCAGTGAAGCCGCAGCCCTCTTAGGTGCTGAGCCTCGGCGGATCCTGCTCCGGGTCACGCTGCCATTGGCCGCCCCCGCCCTCCTAGCGGCGGCGGCGCTAGTCTTCATCCTCACCTTCACCAGTTTTGGTGTGATCCTTATCCTGGCCCCGGCACCGCACCTCGCGACCCTCGAGGTCGAAATCTATCGGCAAACCGCCCAACTCCTCAATCTCGACTCGGCCGCCGCCCTGGCACTCTTTCAACTCGCCGTAGTGGGCCTGGTCGGCTGGCTCTACACCGTCGTTCAGGCCCGACTCGCGGTCCCGCTCACAGCCCGACCGGCCCGCCTCCCACGACCTTCAGGGGGTGCGGGATGGTGGCTGGCCGCTGCCCTGGCTGTGGCCCTAGTCTTGGTGCTCTCACCGCTACTAGCCCTGACCGTTCAGGCCTTCCGTCCACCGGGGACTGGTGGGCCGAGCCTGGTAGGCTTCCGAGCACTATTTGAGGGCCAGCGGACGATCGGATTCGCGGGACCCTGGTTGGGACTGATCAACTCGCTCCGCTTCGCCACCCTGAGCGCAGGCCTGGCACTATTCGTGGGTTTCGCATTCGCGTACGCGGTGGTCCGGGCCAGGTGGCGCTGGCTCGACAGCCTGAGCCTGCTCCCTCTGGGCACCAGTGCCGTGACCCTCGGCTTTGGCTACCTGCTGGCCTTCCCAGCGCTCGCCACGAGCTTCTGGGGCATCCCCGTCGCCCACGCACTGATCGGGTTCCCCTTCGTAGCCCGAAGTGTCCTGCCCGCCCTGCGGGCACTCCCCCCCAACCTGATCCATGCCGCTAGGACTCTCGGATCGAATCCGATCGCCCTGTTGAGGCGCGTCGAACTCCCCCTGCTCACCCCCTCCCTAGTGACTGCGGCGAGCTTCGCGTTCGCGGTATCGCTGGGCGAGTTCGGCGCCAGCCTGGTGCTGACGAGGCCCGAGTTCGCCACGCTTCCGGTCGCCATCTTCGATCGACTCAGTCGACCTGGAGCCACTAGCTACGCCGCCGGGCTGACTCTGGCTCTCGTGCTAATGGTCCTGACCGGTATTGTGCTAATGATGCTCGAGCGCTTCGGACGTAGCGAGATCTGAAACAATCACCCTGCAACTCCAACAGGATCACGTACCAGAACGGCTGGAGGTGCTCCAGACACGAGTAGGGAAACTAGGCAACCCGGGTAAGTCTAGGCTCCCGCTCAGTATATATTCGGGCCTCCACTTAACTGAATGAGGTGCATCTGCGCGGTCACGTCCGTCAACGGGTCAGCTGTTCCGTAAGCAAGGAAGCCCTCAGGAATGTCGAGGACGGGGATGCTGGCGGGCCTCTCGTAGGGGCGGCCAACGAACCCGCATCTCCTGGATATCCCGTATGGCAGAAGCAGCCATGGTTCCAATACCCGCCCTAGGGGTCCATCGGGAGCTGTCAGCTGTTCTCTCAGTGTCGTGGTCTTCCTCCACCGGTGTAGTCTTCCCGACACCTCACCTGGGCAGGAGCAGGTAGCTCACACCAGCAGTAGCGTCAAGAGAGGCGTGTCGATCTTGTGCCCGGGAGTGTCGTCGCTCAAACATCCCACCCAGGGCAGACCAGTTCCACCAGAGCCCCAGAGCCGACGATGCCCCCACCTCCCCTTGTGACGCCCACTCTCCAGTACAGATCGACCTCGGCTAACCCCCGAGCCTCGGGAGCTAGTGATTCCTCACTTCCGTACCCCGCCGAACCCCCGAAGTAGAAACCTATCACTCGATATTTGTCACACCCCTAGTCCCTAGGGTATCTCCAAGCCAACGGATTGGGCACCCCCAACTCAGTCCCGTGACACAAACGCTTTCGCCACCCTTGCGCCCGCAGCGGTATGATGGCTCCACCGCTATGACTCTGCAAATTGAGAACTTGACGAAGCGGTACGGTGACACCCGGGCCGTGGACGGGGTGAGCATCGAACTCGGGCCGGCGGAAACCCTGGCACTGCTCGGCCCTTCGGGTTGCGGTAAAAGCACGCTGCTTCGGCTCATCGCAGGTCTCGAGCCAGCCGACCGCGGCTGCGTCCGGATGGATGGGCGCGATCTCACTGGCCTGCCACCGCAGCGACGCAACATCGGCATGGTATTTCAGGACTATGCGCTCTTCCCCCACCTCAACGTGGGCAGGAATGTGGCCTTCGGCCTAGTGGAACTAGGGTGGCCCCGGGAGGAGCAGCGGCGGCGGGTGGCCGAGCTACTCGACCTAGTGGGCCTCGCCGGCTTCGAGAGAAGGCGGGTCCAGGAACTCTCTGGCGGACAGCAGCAGCGTGTCGCACTAGCCCGGGCCCTCGCTCCCAAACCGGAGGTGCTACTTCTCGACGAGCCCCTCTCGAACCTCGATCAGACGCTGCGCGAGACCCTCAAGTTCGAACTGAAGGGGATCCTCTCCGCACTCGAAAGACAGGCAATCTACGTCACACACGACCAGTCCGAGGCCGTGACCATGGGTCAGCGGGTCGCCGTGATGCGAGAGGGCCGGCTCGAACAGGTCGCGGATCCCGACAACCTCCTCTCATCACCGAAGAACACCTGGGTAGCCCGCTTCCTCGGATGCCGCAACCTCTTCAGTGCAGCTGCACTGGCGCGGGCACCTGGCCTCGCTATGGAGGGGCCGGCGATGCTGCGTAGCGACCTCATCTCCCTGGAGGGGAACCTGCCAGCAGAGGTGATCCGCTGCGAAGGCTGGGGTAGCCTTCGGCAACTGGAACTCCGAGTACCCTCCTGGGGCCTGACGATCCACTGGAAGGGGTTCGCCCGCGAGGTCCCCGCCGACCTCGCTCCAGGTGCGACCCTGACACTCTACGTTCCTAACGACGCCTGGGTGCCGTTGGACCCGCCGTGATCGCACTGGTTTTGGCGGGGGGGGAACTCTCCCCCGATTCACGGCTCCGGCGACTCGCCCGCGAGGCCGGGCTGATCGTGGCCGCCGACTCGGGGCTAGCACATGCCCCCGGACTCGGGGTCACCCCTGACCTGATCGTCGGAGACTTCGACTCGGTCTCAGCAGCCGATCTCGAACGATTCCCGGACGTGCTGCGGATGGAGCATCCTGCCGATAAGGGTCAACTCGACCTGGAACTCGCTGCCGAAGCGGCCCTGTGGCAGGGAGCAACCCGGCTCCGGCTGATGGGGCTCGTCGGCAGACGGTGCGATCAGTCGCTAGCCGGACTCCTGATCGCCGCAAGGCTTCACAGAGACGAGGTACCGACTACAGCCCACACCTCGGTGGCCGACATTCACTTCCTGTCTGGGGAGGAGACGCTCGTGCTCGACGCCCCTCCTGGCACCGTGTTTAGTCTACTAAGCCTGTCGAACGAGGCACGGGTTAGCGTCTCCGGGGCCCGCTACCCTCTTTCAAGCTTCACGCTGCCGTTCGGTGTCGGCCAGGGGGTATCGAACGTGACCGAGACCGGGGTGGAAATCCGACTCACAACCGGACTGCTCTCCACGATCGTAGAAAGGTAAGGAAGGTGACTAAGCGAAACCCCAAGGATGCTAGGACTACTAAGGCCGAGGCGGTCAAACAGAATTCTGCAGGAACTCACTCTGACTCTGGCGCGCCTCACCCTTCAAGACCGCCTACAGCGATCCTTTGCACAGCTAGGGCCGATCTCACGACTCGGGCGCTGCTAGCATGACCCACCTCGACATCGGAACTCAAGATGCGCTCCTACACTGTGGAGCCGAGATTTGGTGAGGCCAGCGAGGTGGGTCAGCCATGTCCGTGGGCAGTGATGGCCATGAAGATGATCCGCAAGGCGAAAGGTACCCTACAACTCCCATCGGACGGAAAATCGTCGACGTGAGGCGTGGGTGTACTAAAAGGCATTATGTCCCGTGATCTCACGGCCAAGCACCAGAGTATGAACGGTGTCGGTTCCCTCGTAGGTGGAGACCGTTTCGAGGTTGAGCATGTGGCGGATCGAGACGTATTCGGTGGTGATACCGTTGCCGCCGAGGAGGTCACGGGCGGCACGCGCCGCCCCGAGCGCCGTGCGAGTATTGTCTCGCTTGGCCAGCGAAACGCGGGCCGGGGTGTCCTTGCCCTCACCCTTGAGCCGGGAGAGGTGGAAGGCGAGGAGACTCCCCTTAGTGAGCCCGGCGAGCATGGAGGCGAGTCTGTCCTGCACCAGCTGTTTGCTCGCGAGCGGCACCCCGAACACCGGCCGATCCTCGACGTAGCGGACCGCCTCATCGAAGCAGGCAAAGCCTGCTCCGAGGGCACCGAAGGCGATGCCAAAGCGGGCCTGGGTGAGACAGGAAAGGGGGCCCCTCAGGCCGACCACCTCAAGGCGGTCCTGCTCAGAGACTTCGACATCGTCCAGGTACAGCTCCGAGGTCACCGAGGCCCGCATCGAAGCCTTGGTCTTGATGTCGATTGCCGAAAAACCCTCGCTGGAGGTGTCGACGGTGAATCCGAGAATCCGACCACTCCCCTCCTCTCGCGCCCAGACGATAGCGACATCCGCGCTCGACCCGTTGGTGATCCAGCGTTTGACACCGTTGATGACGTAGCGGTTTCCAACCTTGCGGACCCGGGTCCGCATGCTCCCCGGATCACTGCCTGCGTCGGGTTCCGTAAGGCCGAAGCAACCGACCGCCTCGCCTGCCGCCAGAGGGGGCAGCCAGCGAGCCTTGAGCGCCTCGCTGCCATAGGTGTAGATCGGCCACATCACCAGGCTCGACTGGACACTCACGAACGAGCGCATGCCACTGTCGGCGTATTCGAACTCACGACTGGCAAGCCCGTAGGCTAGGTGCGAAGCCCCCGCTCCACCGAAGCGTTCGGGGAGGGTCATCCCGAGAACCCCCAACTCGCCGAACTTGCGTGGCAGAGAGGTCGGAAACTCACCCTGCTGCCACCAGTCCCCCACGTAGGGGAGCAGTTCACCCCTTACAAATTCGCGGACGCTATCACGAATGAGCCGTTCCTCAGAGGTATACAGGGGTTCGAGATCGTAGAAATCCTGCAATGTGATTCGGCTGGGGGCCGAGGGGGTCGTAATCGTAGCCATGAGATCCTCCACTCACCAGTATGCGCCAACCCGGCCGGGTCGCCGTGTGCGCACCCGCAGGCTCAGTCCTCACCGAAGAGCTGTCTTAGCGCCTCTTCCTTACTAGTGCGACAGGCGACGCGCCACCGCGTCCCATCCTGGGAGAGGCGGCCCTTGCCAACCTGTTTGTTCAGCGAGGCCTCGATGGTATCGACCGCAAGCTCTTCGTAGTGGTGCTCGTCGATATAACGTTGCACCTCCTGCAGGGTGGCCCCTGCCCTGTGGTGCGCCTCAACGGCGTCAAAGACCCAATCGTCGACCGTCATACACCAGTGTATGTCGGAAGCGGTTGTGATCGCCACTCCCTTCAGCGGGACACAGTTTCGGTCGTGCCGGGGTCGGGGGGTTTGTAACAGGCCTCCATGGCTCCGCCGGAGAGCTCTCCCCAAGTAACCGCATCGTCGAGTTCGATCACCTTGACTGGGCAGGCATGCACACACGCCTCGCAGCCCATGCATCTCTCCGGCTCAAGTATAAGGACGGTGCCCTCTCTGTCCTCTGGTTCGAACTCTCTACTAAAGGCCCCAGTGGGGCATACCTGGGTGCACACCGGACACATGATGCAGCCGTCGGTGACGCGGGGCAGTACCCACGGGACCGACGACCATGCCTCAAAGTCTCCCCCCTTGAGGATGCGGAAGCGGCGGCTCAATTCGGTCGGGAGCTCGTCCTCTTCGTTCCCCAGGTCGAGGGACACCAGCGCTTCGGCCGCTGCGTCCTGAAGACCTCGCCAGCCCCTACGGAAGAGGTCACGGCGACTCAGCTTCTTCTGGTGAAGCGACCGGTCGAGACTCTCCATCCGGTGGAGTTCGATCTCAAGATCCCGGTCGCGGGCCCGTGCCAGTGCAAGGGCCTCCCCGACCTCCTGCTCTATCGCGGTGACGGTATCCTCCGTGCCTATCGGGCAATCCGAGCAGTCCCCTCGTGCCAGGGTCACTCGGAGGTTCTCGCCAGCCAGCCGAAGCATGTCGCTGGCACCGAGTCGGGCAAGGCAGTGAACCGAGGTGGCGTCCCCATCGACCTGTCCGCAGCGCAGCTCCGGCGTGGGCTGGACCTGGACGTGAGCATCGAGGGCGTACGAGGGACACCCCCGCACACACAGACCACAACCGGTACAGTCGACCCTGTCGATCTCGACTTGGCGCCGGATGATGATCGCGTCGTGGGGGCAGACATCGCGGCACACACTACAGGCTGCAACCGACTGCTTCACCGCGAGGCAGAGGTCTGGCCGGTAGCTAGGTGCGAAATCGACCGCACTAGAGAGGAGCTTCAGGAGGTCGTCCACAGCCAGCCTTCAGCCGGGTCGACCCAATACCTTCGCTAGGGTCTGCATCGCCACCGCTCCCGAGCCCCGCACTAGAAACCGTACACCTCGTGCCGTTTCTGACTGAGCTTCTTGTGATAACCGGTCTCCTCAAGGTAGTGCTCGAAGGTTTCGAAGTCGATCTGCTGCTTGTTGTCCGAGAGCGCCACTGCCGGGTTGGGATGTACCTCAATCATAATCCCGTCCGCTCCTACCGCCAGAGCGGATTTCGTCAGTGGAACCAGCAGGTCGCGACGGCCACCGGAATGTGTGACGTCGACCAGGACAGGGAGGTGGGTCTCAAGCTTTGCCAGCGCCACAGCTGAGATGTCGAGGGTGTTGCGGGTGTAGCGCTCAAAAGTGCGGATGCCCCGCTCGCAGAGGATCACGTCGGTGTTTCCAGCATCGAGCAGGTATTCGGCTGCCCGAAGCCACTCCTCGATGGTGGCCGACAGCCCCCTCTTGAAGAGCACAGGCTTCTGAGTTGTGCCGACCGCCTTGAGGAGAGTGAAGTTCTGCATATTGCGGGCACCGATTTGCAGGATGTCGGCATATTCCAGGACCAGAGGAAGATCCCTGGCGTCCATGACTTCCGTGACAAACTTCAGATCATAGCTGTCGCAGGCCTCGCGGGCAAGCCTGAGTCCTTTCTCACCAAGCCCCTGGAAGCTGTAAGGATCGGTGCGGGGTTTGAAAGCGCCACCACGGAACAATCGCACCCCCTGCGAAGCCACCTTCTCGGCCGTGATCAGGACCTGTTCGCGCGACTCGATCGCACACGGCCCTGCGATCAGGACCGGCGAGTGGTCGCTACCGATGGGAATATCATCAACGTATACCACCGTGTCCTCGCCGCGCGCAGTCCGAGAGGCAAGATACCTCTTCTTGTCCTGGTCATCCTCAAGTTGCATGCTAGCCTGAAAGATCTGTTTGAATAGACTCTTCACGGTGGCATCGGTGAAGGGGCCTCGATTGGACTCGGTAAGTGCCTCAAGCATCCTCTGTTCGCGCACCGGATCGTAGTGACTGAGGCCCTGCTGGCTCTGCAGTTCGCCGATGGCCTCTGCAATCTCAGCCCGTTGCGAGAGGAGATCGAGGAGGCGCAAGTTAAGGTCATCTATGCGGGTGCGTAAGCTCTCGATTTTCTCATTCATGATTGACCCTTCTCTGAGAAACACGTACCACGAGGATAGTCGCCTCGTAAAGTACAACCAAGGGACCAGCTACCAAGAGGAAGTTCACGGGGTCACCGGTAGGGGTGATTAGCGCTGCAAGAATGACCCCCACCACAATGGAGTGACGTCGGTAACGAATAAGAAGGTGGGCACGAAGCAAGCCGATCCGGGCAAGCAGAAACCCCAGAACAGGCATCTCGAACAGTAGGCCAAACACCATCATATACAGAAGCATCTTGGAGATGAAGTCGCCTATGGACAAGAAGGTGGTCACGGTGGTGCCGAGGAAGCCGAGGAGGATCGGCAGCGCCAACGGAAGTACCAGGTAGCGAGCGAACAGAGTGCCCCCGGCGAACGCAATTACCAAGAACAGGACGAACGGTACGGCCCAGCGGCGCTCTTCGGGGTAGAGCCCTGGAGAGATGAATCCCCACACCTGCACAAGGATAATCGGTGAGGCTAGCAGGAGACCGGCGAACGCCGCCGTCTGCACGCTCACAAGGAAGGGCTCGAGCAGCCTTGTGGAGATCACCTCCACACCCTCCGGACCGGGCAGGGGCTGCTTGAGCCAATCTAGGAGTCGGCCCCGAAAGGCAAACGCAATTCCCGAAGCAACTATCCAAGCACCCAATGCGATGAAGAGCCGATTGCGCAACTCCTCGAGGTGTTCGATAATGGTCAAGGCGGGAGCAGTCCTCCATCCGTTTCGACAGTGGAGTCGAACGCGGGAGGAGGCTAGCTTTTGCTCTCAGTAGCTGCCTCGCTCTGGCTTACCTCTTCGGTCTTCTTAGGCGTATCCTTGGCATTGATATCGTCGCGGATGTCGCGGACACCTTTGCGAAACTCACGAACCGACTGGCCGATGCCCTTCGCCATATCAGGAAGTCGGCGGGGGCCAAAGATAAGCAGTACCACCACCAGGATGATGAGGAGTTCCCAGATTCCCAACGGCCCAATGCGCATATAACAACCTCCGTCGCGTGTCAGATGACGAGATGACGCGTGGTATCGTGTTAGACCACACGCACCAGTGTAGCACCCGCTCACAGAGGCCTCCAGTCGGGTCGTCCCCGTAGCCCCCTAGAGATTATGGAAAGCTGGTCAGGGACACGGTTCCCGCAAGGAGGCTGATCGGTTGACACTCCTCAAGGGGGCATGCTAGGCTATCAAGCCGGACGTGAGATCCGGGGCTTACAATGTGAGCACTTGCCATGTAATGTGAGCACCTGTATGGGGCGACGCCACCCTAGCTCAAATGGTAGAGCACCCGACTTGTAATCGGAAGGTTGTCGGTTCGATTCCGATGGGTGGCTCCACAGGCCGGTTGAGCGCAACACGGCGTGCGCATAGGGCCCTGAGCACGGCGTCCCGGTAGAGAACGGCACGGGTAGGTGCCCGAGTGGTTAAAGGGGACGGACTGTAAATCCGTTGGCTTATGCCTACGCTGGTTCGAATCCAGCCCTGCCCACCATGAGGAAGGCATCAACAGTGTCTTCGGCACATGCGGGAGTAGCTCAGTCGGTAGAGCGTCAGCTTCCCAAGCTGAATGTCGCGGGTTCGATTCCCGTCTCCCGCTCCACCACTTGTGACCCTCCAAACATCCGGGGGTCCCCCTGCAGGGTGGGTTCGAGCCGCTTCAGGCTCGTGTAGCTCAGTGGTAGAGCACTCCCTTGGTAAGGGAGAGGTCGACGGTTCAACCCCGTCCACGAGCTCCATTGCGGACTCGAACGATCTGATTAAGGAGTCGTTCCCATGAGGGAACGACTCCCTCAGGTCGGGCTTTGGATATTCGGAGAGGAGAGCCATGGCGAAGGCGACGTTTGAACGGACCAAGCCACACGTTAACGTAGGGACGATCGGGCATGTTGATCATGGGAAGACGACACTAACGGCGGCGATCACCTTTGCTGCTGCTGCGGCA
>MPNL01000033.1 GCA_002239005.1 Truepera sp. bin119 | reverse complement strand
CGTACCCGCTCCAGGTGCGCGATACAGGCGTGCTGGTCGGGAAAACTCTTGAAAACTGACACGATGTTCATGTCCTTATTGTGGCATGAATGGGCTCAAAAGTCAAGCCCGTAACCGCTCATTCCGTTCATGAATCCCCCAGCCCTGTTACCAGGATAAGCTAGCAGAGTTGCTTCTCACGATACTCGTCTCTAGCGACGACTGGCTCAAGCCCCTACCGGGGCCTGCTACCAAGGATGGACTCAAGATCAGACAAAGACGGCTTCGTTGGGCCCGTAGACCCGTAGAGTCCGTTATTGCTTGTCTTCGCTTCGGGTCCGGGTCGGCAACCTGCCCAGAAAGCGAGCTACAGCGACCCTGTCTTGTCATGTCCACAGTGCGGCGAGCACCAGAGTCCGCAGATCCCCAAGCCTTAAGATCCTTGACCTTCCTCCGTCAATCGCACCGCGCCAGCCGCTCCAGAGGTGAGAGGGGACACGGGGCCGGACTCTTCGGATAAGGAGGGGGGAGGAGGCGTGCTTAGGCTACCGAGCTTTGCCCAACGCATCAGGAGGCAGAGGTCTCGGCTGATTGTGGATTGCGAGACCGGACCGCCATCGCGACCGCGGTGACCCTCCCGCCAGAGGAGCTGTGCTAACTCCGCCTGCGAGTACCCGCCCGACCCACCGAGCCCGAGCAACTTGTCGGTACCTCGGTAGTAGCCCATGGCGCGGCGGACTAGTGACTCGGAACCGATGAGTTGCAGGAGGCGCAGGCGCCGGGCATCCCGAGCGATCTTCTGCTCGAGGCGGTCCTGATAGCGCCGCCGGGGGCCGGACTTGGTCGGGAAATAGCCGGGCATTCTCGGATTTTATGCATTCACGCTGAGCAAGCTGGTAGGCTGGGCCGCTGCCGCACTCCTATCACGGCAACAGCCTATCGCGAGGCCAGCCCGCGCCGCTCTCTCTATCGATCTTCAGTTGGACGCGGCCTAGTTGAAGGATCCGAGGAGCGGCCCTTCTCGGGAGGACAAAATGTCCTCAATATCCTGCGTAGGCGGTGGCTGCCACGGTCCCGGATAGCCCGGCGGCTCGACGAAGCGCCTCAGCGCCTCCTGCAGCCGCTCCAGCAGCGGCCCCTCGCCAAAGCTCTCTCGAGCCACGGCAGACCAGACGGTCCGTGGGTCGAGCTCCGACGCAAACTCGGTCTCGCCCCAATACCCCTCACTCCAGGGGTCGTCCTCGGGCACCTCGATCTCCAGGGGGTCGTGCTCGCTCATGGCCCGAAAGACCGCCCTCCTCAGCTGCTTGAAGGCCGCCTCTTCGCCCTCGAACGTCGCTTCGAGGTGGCTGCCGAGTTGCTCCTCAAACCTGCTCTCCCACTCGGCCAAGGTCTGATTGTGGCGCTGGGTCCGCTCGCGCTCAACCTTTGCCGCCTCCGCCTTCTCCCGCGCCTCGAGTGCCCTCTCCCGCGCCTCGAGTTCGTTCGACAGCCAATCGTGCCTGGTGTTGGGGGTGACTGCACCCAGCAGCTTCGCTTCGGAATCGCTGAACTTCCCCGCCAGCGCCAGTGCCGAGAGGACCTCACGGGGGGAGGCGGCGCTGTCGGCGACGGCCAACGCCCGCTGGTAGAGGTCACGGTAGCGCCCCAGGTGTCGCAGCGCAGCGTCGGTGACCGACACGGCCGCCTTCGAACGCCACCGCGTCAGCACAGCCTCGATGTCGCGCTCGACGGTGGCGAGACTTACCCGGGTCACGATCCCCTCTTCGATAAGCCGAGCCCGGATGCCAGCTGGCAAGAGACCGCCGACCAGTAGTAGCTGCTCCACTCGCTCGGCCCTGGTCGGGGGGCGGGCAGGCTCCAGCGGATCGGGGTTCTCCTGATCCCTCCCCGTTAGGCTGTGGTCGGACTTCACTCGACGGTTGCTCATGGCTGCATTCTACCGCGACCTGTCTAAATCCCCAGTCGGCTCGGGGACTCGGCGACCTGCTGCAATGATCCAGGGACCTTGGCGACGCTGAATAGGGCAGCAGGCCTTCATGGCTCGTGTGCGGATTAGCTGCAGCGTCGGCGGAAGCGACCCGATTCAGCCAAGCGTGAGCAGGCGGACCCAGCTCACGAAGCGCGGCTGTACTAGCCAGCGCCCAGATCCGCGCTGGTCACGACGGCGTCCACTTCGATCTCGATGAGCATCTCCGGGTCGACCAGGGCGGTGACCGCAACGAGCGTCGCCACCGGGCGAATATCCCGAAAGATCTCGCCGTGGACTTGGGCGACCTCCTGCCAGGCTGAGATGTCGGTAAGGAAGATCCGGGTCCTGACCACATCCCTCAGTTCGGCGCCGGCCCGCTTCAGCACCCGCTCGATCTTCTCAAAGATTCGCCTCGTCTGCTCCGCTGCGTCCCCCTGGCCGACGACGTTGCCCTCCTCGTCGGTCGCGGTGGTCCCGGCGACGAAGATCTGTGGGCCCACCCGCAGGGCTCGAGAGTAGCTCGCCAGCTCTTCCCACGGCGAGCCGGAGCGGAAGGTCGTGCGGTCCATATCCCCCATTCTATGAGGAGGTGAACAGGGCGAAGAGCCCCGCCAGGAGGGCGGTCGGGAGGGCGAAGATCGCCGCTAAGTACCAGAAGAGGGCGGTCTGGGCCCGGGTGGGGGACCAGGCCCCGAGGGCACCGTTTACCACCATGAGGTGCCAGAGCGGGAGCGCCACCGAGCCGAGCACCAGCCCGGCGAGGGGAACGAACCAGGCTAGCGGGGAGAGGAGCAGACCGACCAGCCCCGCCGGTGTCCAGGCCCAGGCAGTGATCTCCCAGGCCCTGAGGTCCAGCGCCGCAGGCCTCATCAGGACGAAGCCGCCGAGCAGCCAGAGCAGGGCGAGGTAGGGTAGACCTCCCAGGATGACCAGCGCCATGATCGTGAAGGCGTCGTCGCTGCCGAGCGCCCGGACGAGCGCGACCCCTGCCGCCAAGAGCCCGACCATCCCTGAGCTGGCCGCAGCGATGAGTGCCCGGATCAGGGTCGACCGCCGCGGCGTGTGCCGGAGGAAGAAGCGCTTCGGCGAGGTCATCACCTGCCAGAGGGAGGTTAGTGGGCCGTCCACGTTAGCGGTTATACCACCGAGCCCCACGCCGTCCCCGGGGCTCACCCAGCCAGGAAGAGTTCCTCCCGGAGGGGGGGGATGAGACCGGAGCGGGCAGCGAGCCCGAGCAGCGCCTGACAGGCCTCGCGCCCGCCGGGGCCTAGCTCGAGACTGAACTCGTTGACGTAGAGGTCGATATGCCGCTGCCGGACCTCCGGGCTCAGTTCCTGGGCATGCTCGGCGATGTAGGGCTCGGCCTCGGCCCGGTTGCTCAGGCCGTACTCGAGGCTCTCACGCACAACCCCTTGAAGCTCCTCGAGGAGGGGCTGGCCCAGGCTGCGCCGGGCTGCGATCCCGCCGAGGGGGAGGGGCCGGCCGGTCTCTCCTTCCCACCACTCTCCGAGATCGAGGTGCTTGTGGAGGCCGAAGTGGGGGTAGGTGAACCGGCTCTCGTGGATGATCAGTCCCGCATCGACCTGACCCTTCGCCACCGCCGCCATGATGGTGTCGTAGCGGAGCTGAACCAGTTCGATCTCTGGCGGCTGTGACAGCCTCAGCAGGAGTTGGGCTGTCGTGAGACCTCCCGGTGTCGCGACCCTGCGTCCGGAGAGGTCCTCAAGGGGATCGCGGGTTACGATCAGCGGGCCCACGCCATGCCCTAGGGCTCCGCCTGAGGCGAGCATGACGTAGCTGTCGGCCAGGTGCCCGTAGGCATGATAGCTCACCTTCACCAGGTCGATCTCCCGGCGGAGGGCCGATCGGTTAAGGGCCTCGACATCGTCGAGCCGGACCCTCCACTCGAACCCGGCCCCCACCCGGCCATGGGCTAGGGCGTAGAAGATCAGAGTGTCGTTCGGGCAGGGGGAATAGCCCAGGGTGAGGGCGGTCTTTAGCGCCATGCGCTCGACCTTGCCGGCTCCGGTGAGGAGCCCCTGGCCGGCGCCCACCTCGGCCGCTGCGGTCGTTGTGGGGACCGCGTCGAGGTCGGACTCCCGGTCGAGCGGTTCAGTCGCCCCAGGAGGTCTCGGGATCGCCCGCCGTACGCCGCTACCAAACCTGGAGCCTCTTCGAGATCCGGCGCGGTCATAAGAACAGAATACCCCCATACCCATCGGCTACCCCGTTGGTTCCGGTCCGATGGACAGGGGCACCCTGTTCTGCTACACTTGGTCGCTGTGTAGTCTTGGCGCTGCCGACCGGGAGGTCGGCAGGCCGCATGAGGGATCTGGAGGTGGAGTTCATAGCGAGGGAGCTAAAGGTCAACGATCAGATTCGCGCGCGTCAGGTCCGGCTCATCGGGTCGGACGGCCAGCAGCAGGGCATCATCGAGGTCAGAGAGGCGCTGAGGCGTGCACGCGAGCAGGACCTTGACCTAGTGTTGGTTGGTGAGAATGCCCAGCCACCGGTTGCACGGATGATGGATTACGGCAAGTACCGCTACGAGTTGCAGCAGCAGGTCAAAGAGGCCCGCAGGCGGGCCAAGCACCAGGAGATGAAGTCGATCAAGTTTCGCATCAAGATCGAAGGCCACGACTATAAGACCAAGGTGAACCACATCCGCCGATTTCTCAAGAGTGGGCACAAGGTTAAGATCGTCATCATGTTTCGGGGTCGCGAACGCAGCCACCCGGAACTGGGTCAGGAGATCCTCAACCGCGTGGCCCGGGACGTCGCTGAACTGGCCACGGTAGATTCCCCGCCGACCCTCGCCGGGATGGATATGAACATGATGCTCAGGCCGGTCGCGGAGCGGGCCTGAGCCGAACTTGCGCTGTCCGCTCCCTGCTACCGGAAGCGAAGGAGTAGTATGCCGAAGCTAAAGACCCATAAGGGGACCAGAGCCCGGGTGAAGGTCACCGGGCGCGGTAAGGTGAAGGGGATGCGTTCGGGCAAGCGTCACCTGAACTACAAGAAGTCCGGCAAGCGTATCCGCCAGGGCCGTACCGACCTGATAGTGGCTGGGCCCGATGCGCGGCGCCTGAAGGCGCTGCTGCCTTACGATTAGGACCCGAGCATGCCGAGATCGAAGACGGGGACGGTCCGTCACGCCCGCCACAAGAAGGTCCTCAGGCGTGCCCGGGGCTACTGGGGGCGCCGTTCGAGAAACTTCAAGACCGCGAACCAGACATTGCTCAACGCCGCCGACTATCGCTACCGGGACCGCCGGGACCGCAAGAACGACTTCCGCAGGCTTTGGGTTGCGCGGATAAGCGCCGCTGCCCGGCGCGAGGGCCTCACCTACTCGACCTTCGTCCACGGGTTGAGGAGTTCCGGGGTGGAGATCAACCGGAAGATGCTGGCCGATCTGGCGGTGCGTGAACCTGCGGCGTTCCGCGCCCTGGTGGAACAGGCCCGCTCCGCTTAGCCCCCTCAGGCTCCGACTCCGCCCTCAACCTTCGGCCCGCAGGTCGGGGCCCCGGCTAGACGATATTCGCCTCGCGGGCTGCCCTCTCTGAGGCGAAGCGTTCGATACGGAAGTCGGTCAGGTCGAAGCTCGTCGACCGACCGTCGAGCGCCTCCTCCGCCACGATCAGCCCGGTCGCCGGGGCGTGCTGGACCCCATGCCCCGAGAAGCCACAGGCGTTGATGAACCCCTCCACCCCTGGCACCCTCCCCAGGATAGGGAGGTGGTCGGGCGTGATCGCGTAGTGGCCCGTCCAGCAGGCTCGCCTGTCCAGGCCCGCACGCTCCAGGAAGGGGAAGCGGGGCAGGGCGAGCTCGATGACCTGATCGAGCCAGGACCAGTCGATGGCGAACTGGAGGCCTGGCGGTTCGTCGGGGTTCGACCTGCCGAACAGGAACCGCTCCCCCTCACTCCGCAGGTAGATGCCGGTGTCGAGGTCGACGATCAGGGGGGTGGGGTGAGGGAAGGGTCGGAAGGGGGCGGTGGCGAAGACCATCCTCCTCACGGGGACGACGGGGAGCTCGAGGCCGGCCCGGGAGGCCAGTTCCCCGGCCCAGGGTCCGGCGGCGTTGACCAGCAGGTCGGCAGTGTGGTTTCCGAGGGTCGTTTCGACCTCCCAGCGGCCTCGTCGCCACCTCGCGGCCACCACTTCGCAGCCAAGAACCAACTCGGCCCCACGCTCCCGGGCAGCGGCCAGGAGACCGAGGGTGATCCCGTGGGGATCGACCACCCCGTCCTGGGGGCCGAAGCTGGCGCTGGCGAGCCCACGGCTCATGAGGTAAGGGAAGCGTCGCTGGAGTTCATCCGGGTCCAGGACTTCGACCGGTGCGCCCAGCTCCCTCAGCAGCTCCCACTGGCCCTCCCACTCCCCAAGCAGGTCTGGCGGGATCAGGAAGAGGTAGCCGGACTCCCGGAAGCCCGGGTCGTGCCCGGTGAGGCTGCGGAACCTGCGGAGGAAGTCGGAGCTGTGTAGCGACATGCGCACGTTCACGGGGTGCGAGAACTGGTGCCTGAGGCCGGCAGCAGACTTCGCCGTCGACCCCGTGGCCGGTTGCGGGGCGCGCTCGAGGACGGTTACCTTAGCACCTCGGTGGGCCAGTTGGAAGGCGCAACTCGCCCCTACGATCCCGGCACCCACCACGACCGCCTCCATGAGGCATTCTACCGCCTGCGGGATTCGCTATGATGGGCCCCATGCGCTTGATCCGTGGCGCCGAGGCCGCTCGGGCCGCCTTCCACACCCGCGGGGCGGCGACCTTCACTGAGGCCGACCGGAAGGCGGTGCGGGCGATCCTCGAGGCGGTCCGTCTCGGTGGCGACCCGGCCCTCCGCGACCTCACACGTCGCTTCGACGGCGTTGCGCTCGAAGGGCTGAAGGTCGAGGCGGAGGCCTTTGAAGCTGCGGCGGCGAGGGTGGACCGGAGACTAAAAGGGGCGATCGCGGAGGCGGCTGACCGGATCCGCGCCTACTATCGTCTCCAGCCCGCGGGTGGCTTCCTGAACGCCGAGTCCGGGGCGCTGCTCGGCCAGATCGTGAGGCCGATCTCGCGGGTGGGTATCTATGTCCCGGCCGGCTCTGCCCCCCTGTTCAGTTCCCTGTTGATGCTGGCTCTCCCCGCCCAGGTCGCGGGCGTTCGGGAGCTGGTGGTGGCCACCCCCCCCGGCCCCGACGGGGAGGTGGCTGCCGAGATCCTCTATACCGCCGGGCAGCTCGGCATCACCGAGCTGTTCCGGCTAGGTGGGGCCCAGGCGATTGCCGCCCTGGCCTACGGGACCGAGACGGTGCCCAGGGTCGACAAGGTGGTCGGCCCCGGCAACCGGTTCGTGGTGCTGGCCAAACGCGAAGTCTTCGGCGATGTGGGTATTGAGGCCCTCTCCGGGCCGACCGAGACCCTCGTGCTGGCGGACGACGAGGCGGATCCGGAGTATGTCGTAGCCGACCTCCTCGCCCAGGCGGAGCACGCCGGGGCCCAGCCGGTTCTGGTGACGACCAGCCCGGAGTTGGCGGCGGCGGTGCAGGCGCGCCTCCCGGAGGCCCTTGGCGACCTGCCGACCGCCACCTTCGCTCAGGAGTCGTTCCGGGAGCGGGGGCTGATCGTGCTGGTGCGCGACCTTGAGGAGGGACTCGAGGTGGCCAACCACTACGCACCTGAACACCTGTGCCTGTTGACCCGGAATCCCTGGGAGCTGTTAGCCAGAGTCGAGAACGCGGGTGGGGTCTTTCTCGGGGACCACAGCCTTGAGGCCCTCGGCGACTATATCGTCGGCCCGAGTCATGTCATGCCGACCTCGGGAACGGCCCGCTTTGCAAGCTTTGTGAACCTCCGCGACTTCCAGAAGGTCGTTCCGGTCGTGGGCCTGGGGCCGGAGGTGGTAGCCAGGATCGGTCCGGCGGCGGCTCGGATGGCCCGCGCGGAGGGCCTCGAGGCCCACGCCCGGGCGATCGAGGTCCGGCTCGGCGGCGGGCGGGCTGGCAGCTGAGGAGGGAGGAGGTCGCCTCGGCGCTGCTAGTTGAGTGGGGAGTTTGCTGCTACTCCGTTGCCCCTGCTGGCCGCCGAGGCTCAGGGAGTGTCGCGGCGCAGCAGGGCTATCAGGATGTCGCGGTACATACCCGCTCGCGCCCTTAGACCCGCGAGGAGGCCTCGCTTCTCCTCTTTCATCACCTGTGCGACCCCGTTCAAGGGGATGTCCAAGGTTCGCCAGCCCTCCCTTCGGGCGGCGTTCGTGATCAGTATCTCGAGGCCGTAGCGGCTCTCGGCGAGGCCGGGGATGGCCAGTAGTGCCTCGCGCCGAAGGGCGCGTTGGCCGTTGAGCTGTGGCGAGAGGTGCTGGGCGGCCGTGGTCTGCCAGCGGCTGCCGTAGCAGATCCCTCGGGTCGTGTCGACCGTTCCGGAGAGTACGGGCCGGGCCAGGGAGATGAGGTGCTCGACCGTCAGACCGACGAGGTCGGCGTCGACGAGGAGGAGATAATCTGTGCGAAGCGCCCCCGCCCCTGCAGCCACCGCCCCACCCTTGCCCCGGTTCTTCGGCAGCGAGAGTACCCAGGCACCCGCTGCCAAGGCCCGGTTGGCCGTGCCGTCGGTGGAGCCGTCGTCGACGACCAGGACAGGCCCGATAGCGGCCTCGAGTGCGGTCTGGACCACGGCGCCTACCCTCGACTCCTCGTCGAACGCAGGGATGAGGAGGCCGCAGTCTCCCGTCAGGTCCGCATCGGGCGGCGCCAGGGTGCCTCCGCTCCGCTCAACCGCGAATGAGGTCACTGATCTCGTTGAAGGTGATCAGCGCGATGAGCGCGAGGACCAACATGATCCCGAGGAAGTGGAACTTCTCCTCCTGACCCGGTCTAAAGGGGCGCCCCCGCAAGGAGACCACGGTAGCGAGCAGCATTCTGCCCCCGTCGAGGCCGGGGATGGGGAGGAGGTTGAAGATCGCTAGCGACAGGTTGATCACCGCGGCCAGGAGCAGGACGGGCGCGACCCCGATCCGGGTCGCTTGGTTGACGAGGGAGACGATCCTGACCGGTCCCGCCACCTCCTCGCTCTGGCGACCGACGAGCGTCGCCGCGAAGCCCCGGGCGAAGCCCTGCACCGCCTCCGGAAGGAGGCGGATGCTAAACCAGAGGGCCTCCCCCGAGGCCTGGCCGACCCCGACCCCGAGGTCTTCGATCGACAGCGGCCTGAGCTGGACCCCGAGCAGCGGTCTCTCCTCCGACCCCTCCGGAGGCCAGGGGAGGGCGATCTCGACCCTGGCGTCACCTCGGAGCAGGCTCAGTTCTAGCCGGTCGGCGCCCCTGATCTCGCGGATCACCCTTTCGCGGTCGGGGTCCTTGTGGCCGTTGATGGCTATGATCTGGTCGTCGACCTGCAGCCCCGCCCCCGCTGCTGCCGATCCGGGGATGACGTCGGCGATCACGGCCCCCTCCTCGGTCGGTGTCACGTTCGACGTGATCTGGCGATAGCCGGGGGCGATCAGGATGACGGCCGTGATCAGGACTACACCGAGGAGGAAGTTGGCGATCACCCCCCCCAAAAGGACCCAGAGCTTCTGGGTGAGGGGCTTCTCGGCCATCCCCCCGGTCGGATGTTGGAGGTTTCCGTCCGCGTCTACGGTGGGGGCCATTCCGGGGAGGTCGACGTACCCGCCTATGGGAAAGAGCGAAAAGCGCCACTCCGTCCCGCGCCAGGTGTGACGGAAGAGGACGGGCCCCATCCCCACACTGAACGCCCGCACCGGGAGCCCGACACTCCTGGCATTGAGATAGTGCGCCAACTCGTGTGCCAAGACGGCACTCAGGAGGATGATGAGGAAGACTAACGCCGTCAGCACGAGACACCTTCCATGGCACCAGTATGGCAGACGGTGCCATTAGGGGGGGTCGGCTGCTGCACCTGGCGTGCCCCTCTTTCCGCTCTGAACAGTAAGTGTTAAGGAGGGCTGACGGTAGGGTTCCCACCGGACCGGTAGACTGCCCCGGGGACCGGAATTGCCTGACCGGCAGCGCCCCGACCGGGGATCGGGCCTCCTGCCGGGCGGCGTTGCCGAGGGGCGGCTTGAGCTGTCTTGAGCCGGGTCGGGGCCCGCTGCCGAGTCTGACTAGCGCCTGAGGGTGTACCGCTCGGCCTCAGCTCGTGCCTCCAGATCCGCTAGCTCGAGCGTGTCCCAACTGAGCCTGGTCTGGGGACACCGGTCCAGGACCTGCTCGAGGATTTCGGGGATGGCTGTGAAGGGGACCTTGCCGGACAGGAACGCTGCGACGGCGACCTCGTCGGCGGCGTTGAGGTAGGTCGGGGCGAGTCCCCCTGAGCGCCCGGCCCGGTAGCCGAGGTCCAGACAGGGAAACCGCTTCTGGTCCGGCTCCTGGAACTCCCAGACGCCGCTGAGGGGCAGGGGTGCTAGCGGGGTCGCGGGGCGCTCGGGGTGCTCGATCGCGACCTGGATAGGCAGGCGCATGTCGTGCGGGCCGACCTGGGCCTTGATATTCCCGTCTACGAATCGGACGAGGCCGTGGATAAGTGACTGCGGGTGGATGACCACCTCGATCCGCGCCAGGTCGGTGCCGAAGAGGAAGTGAGCCTCAAGGACCTCGAGCCCCTTGTTGAAGAGGGTAGCGGAGTCGATCGTGACCTTGGGGCCCATCGACCAGGTAGGGTGCCGAAGGGCCTGTTCCGGGGTTACCGAGGACAGGTCGTCGGGTCCTTCCCGGAACGGCCCGCCAGAGGCGGTGAGCACGAGCGCATCGACAGCGGCGGGATCCTCCCCCTGGAGACACTGGAACAGGGCGGAATGCTCGGAGTCGACAGGTGTGATCTGCCCACCGGACTCCTTGGCCACCTCCCAGATGAGGGGTCCGGCTACGACCATGACCTCCTTGGTGGCCAGGGCGACGTGGCGGCCTGCGGCCAGGGCTGCTCGGGTCGGGGCCAGTCCGGCGAAGCCGGGTATGGCCGCCACCACCCTGTCCGCCTCCATTGTGGCCACCTCGTGGCTGCCCTCCACACCCGTTACCAGGTGGGTGCCGACCGGCAGGTGGGGGCGCACGGCTGCAGCTGTCTCCGGGTGGCAACAGATCAGCGGCGGGCGGAACCGTCGGGCCTGGTCCAGGAGAGTTCTGGCGTCCCGCCCCCCCACCAGTCCGACGATGCGGTACCCCCGCCAGGTCGCCACCTCCAGCGTCTGGCGTCCGATCGAGCCGGTCGAGCCGAGGACCGTGATCGCCTTCACCTAAGCCCATTCTCCCATCTTTCTAGGCGCGGTGCTGCTTCCGGCGGTGCCCCCCTGGATCTGCCCGGAGGTGGCTGGTGATAGAGTTGTCTCCGGGAGGGGTGCATGCTGGTCGGTGAATGGATGACAGCGAGTCCCGCCACGGTCGATGGCTCTACCCCGGTGATGGAGGCCATGCAGCTGTTGGGGGGGGTTCACTACCGGCGCCTGCCCGTGGTAGAGGATGGTTCCCTGGTCGGTATCGTGACGGACCGGGATCTGAAAGAGGCGTCGCCTAAGGTCACGACCCTCTCCATCTACGAACTGAACTACCTGCTGAGCAAACTCCTGGTCCGCGACGTCGTGAAGGGACCGCCGATCACGGTGAATGCCGACGATCCGGTGGAGTGGGCCGCCCTGCTGATGGCGGAGAACAGGGTGTCGGGGCTCCCCGTCCTGCTAGCTGGAGAGCTTACCGGGATCCTGACCATCACCGACCTGCTGCGGGCGTTGGTGGTCGCCCTGGGCCTCCGAGAGGGTGGTACCAGGGTTACGGTCGATCTCCCTGACACCCCGGGGACTCTGGCCCGCGTGGCTGAGGCGGGGCCGCCTTCGAACATCGTCTCCGTCGCGACCGGGGGTGTGAAGCCCAGCCGGCGCAGGGAGTTGATCCTCAGGGTGGTTGGAGAGGAGGCGGACGCGTTCGTCACCCGATTGCGAGAGCGTGGGGTGGATGTCGTCGACATCCGCAGGTGATACGTCCAGACCCCCGCCTGCTGATCGCGGCCGCCCTCGCCGGTCGAGTCGCCCACACCCCCTTTTTGGAGCCGGATCTGGCCGACCGGATCCTGGCGGATTTGCGGGAGGCGGGGGTGGTTTACAATCGGTCGGGAGGCTACTCGGGTGCCCGCCGTTCCGTCGTCACAGCCTATCCGTCGCACATGCCGGTGGCGACCACTCCCCTCGCCGCCCTGTACTACCGGGGGGTTGGGGAGCCGGGACTGCTGGGGGCCGCCATCGCAGCCCAGGGGATCGAACCTGGGATCGTAGGCGACCTCGTCAGCCATTCAGACGGCATCGCACTCGTCTGTCTCGCCCCCCCCGACGACAGCCTCCTGGAACCGGTTCCGGTGAGGGGGCGCCAGATCTCTGGTCGTGAGATCGACCTGAAGCTCTTGAGGGCGGCGTCGGTGCAGCGTTTCGACGCCGTGGTTCCCTCGCTCAGGGTAGACGCCGTAGGGGCGAAGGCCTTCCGGGTGTCGCGATCGTTCTTCAGGAGGGGGATTGAGGCGGGAAATGTGATGGTGAACGGGTCGGCGGTCGGCAAGGCGGCTGCGGTGAAGGAGGCCGACGAGGTCTACGCCGCCGGACTGGGCAGGTTTCGGGTGGTGGCTGTGCTCGGCGAGACCCGGAAGGGAAACCTGAAGATCACCCTCGAGGTAGAGAGGGCTACAGTCTGACCCGCTTTCCGCCGTCGCGGCCGCGGGCCTTGAACACCAGTCTGACGGGCACCTCGGTAAGTCCGAGATCCTCGCGGATCCGGTTGCGGAGGTACTGCTCGTAGGCCCGGGTGACATAACGCTCGTTGTTGATGCTGATCACGAATGTGGGTGGGGCTACGTCGGCTTGGGTCGCGTAGAAGAGCTTGAGCGGGCGCCCCTTGAAGTTTGGGGGGGGCTGCCGCTGCGTCCAGGCCTCGATCCAGCGATTCAGTTCGCCGGTCGAGACCCTCCTCCTGGTGACGTCGTACAGGTGGGCCGCCGTGCTGAGCAACTCGTGCAGTCCAAAGTCGGTCGCTGCGCTCGTGAAGACCTTCGGGGCGAAGCGGATGTGGTCGAGCGCCTGCTCTACAGCGCGCCGTCTCTCGCTGAGGATGTCGTCGCTGACCAGGTCCCATTTGTTGACCGCCACGACGACCGGTTTCCCAGCTTGATAGGCGAGGCCGGCGAGTCGGAGTTCGTGGTCGCCGAGTTCGAAGGGGTCGACCACCAGCGCGGTCACATCTCCCCGGTCGATAGCCTGCTCAGAGCGGAGTCTGCTGTAGTGCTCGAGGCGCTCGTTCGGTCTCCGGCGGATCCCCGCCGTGTCGACTAGAACGAAGGCTCGTCCGGCGAAGTGGAACCGGATGTCGACGCTGTCCCGGGTGGTCCCCGGCTCGGCGGAGACGATGACTCGGTCGTCGCCGACCAGGGCGTTGAGGAGGCTCGACTTGCCGACGTTCGGCCTGCCGATAATGGTGATCCGTACCACCTCTTCATCCGCCTCCCCCTCCTCTTCTGGCAAGCGGCTGACGATTTCGTCGACCAGTTCGTGCGTTCCCCGGGCGTGCTCAGCCCCGGTCGGCCAGGGGTCCCCGAAACCTAGGCTGTAGAGTTCGTACATCTCGACCGTCTCCTCGTGGAGCGGGTCGTCGAGCTTCGTGGCCACCAGGAGCGTCGGTGCCCGGGCCCTCCGGAGCCAGTCGGCCACCTCGTGATCGGTCGGCGTCAGCCCCTCCCGGCCATCCACACAGTAGAGGATCAGATCGCAAGCCTCCAGGGCGGCTTCGATACGCTCTCGGATCGGGATCTCCCAGCGGTCTCCAGACCAGACTCCCCCCGTGTCGAGTAGGGTGAAGGAGTGCCCGGTATCGGAGCTGACGATCCCCTCCTTGACATCCCGGGTGACCCCAGGTCGGTCGGCGACGATCGCCTCGCGCCCCCCCACAAGTCTGTTGAAGAGGGTCGATTTACCGGTGTTCGGTCGCCCGACAATAGCTACCTTAGCCAAGGATCGTGCCCTCGGTAACTCCGTAGCCGTGCGCCCAGGCGTAGGCGGGTATCGTCGTGCGGCCGGCAGGCTTCACCTGCTTAAGGATGATAGCCCCGTCGCTCGTGGCGATAGCGACCCCGGAAGGGGCGACGGTGAGGACCTCCCCGGGCGCTCCTCCGCCAGCGGCAAGGCCCATGCCCTCTACCTTCACGGTCGAACCCGCGAACGCCCACCAGCTCCCCGGCCAGATCAGGACCCCGCGGTAGCGGTCGTAGATAGCGCGGGCTGGTAGGCTCCAGTCGATCCGCCCGTCCTCCCGGGTAAGTAGGGGGGCGCGGGTCGCCTCGATATCGTTTTGGCGTTCTACCCTTAACCTCCCGGCCGCGAGGAGGTTAAGGGCCTCGAGCAGCGTTTCGGCGCTGAGATGGGAGAGGCGCTCGAACAGCATCGGGGCCGTCTCCTCCGGGTGGATTGCGAGCCTCCTTACGTGGCGTATGGGTCCGGTGTCGAGCCCTGCCTCCACCGTCATGATGGTGATTCCGGTCTCCCTCTCACCACAGATCAGGGCCCACTGGATTGGGGCCGCACCGCGGTATTTTGGTAACAGGCTCGCATGCACGTTGAGGAAGCCGTGGGCCGGAACGGCGAGGAGTGTCTCCGGGAGGATCTTCCCGTAGGCCGCTGTGACCGCGACGTCGATGTCCGCTGCCGCTAGCCTCGCCTCGAACCCGGGATTGCTCTGGAGGGATGCCGGCTGCTCGAGGGGTGCCCCAGAACTCTTTGCCCACTCGGCGACCGGAGGGGAGGAGGTCGCAAGTCCCCTCCCGGAGGGTTTGTCGGGCTGGGTAACGACCAGGACGACATGGTGCGCTCGGGCAAGCGCCTTCACTACTGGGACTGCAAAGGCAGGGGACCCGAAGAAGGCGATCCTGTAGCCGGACACGACGGAGCCGCCTCAGCGTCCGCTGGCTGTGCCGACCGATCGCTTTAGCGATCTCAGCAACGCCTTGGCATTCCTCTGGATCTCCGCAAGCTCCGCTCTGTGGGTTGCCATGAACTCGCGCCGCTCCGCCGTGGGGAGTCGGTCGAAGAAGAGGATCCCCTCCAGATGATCGTGCTCGTGCTGCAGCACGTGGGCGAAGCGCCCCGAGGCGTCGAGGGTCCGCTGTCTCCCGGTGAGATCCTGATACTGCAAGGTTATGCTCTCGTCCCGTTCCAGGGCGTCGATATAGAGGCCCGGAACGCTGAGGCATCCGTCCTGCCCAGTCTGCACGCCGGACCGTCGGGTGATCTCGGGATTCGCCAGCACATGCACCGCGGTCACACCCCACAGCTCCCGCTTCTCCTCAGGCGAGAGAGTGTCGCTGTCCATCTCTTCGCCACCACCGTCTCCACCACCGTTCGGTACAGGCTCGGTCTCTAGGGCTACGAAGAGTCGCAGGGATAGTCCGATCTGGGGGGCGGCTAGGCCGAGTCCATTTGCATCGTACATCGTCTCGATCATGTTCTGGGCGAACTCGTCCAGTGCCGGACCGAACTTCGTGACGGGCCGGGCGACCTGCCGCAGGATCGGGTCTCCGAAGTAGCGAAGGGGATAGATCACAGTTTTGGCTCCTGTCCGCTACTGCTTGAGGGAAGGACGTTCGAGCCGGACGAGCGCCGTAGGGGTTTCGAGGGCGACGATCCCATCCGGCAACCCTAAGGTGACGGGCAGAGTATACTCGCCCGGCTCCGGTGGTTGGGTAGTGAACCTCACCCTGCCGGTCACGGATTCCAACTCGGTCAGCAGGTGCACAGGTCCCGCGAGCGCCACGGTGTCCTGGCTGGCGGAGGTGGTGGCCCACAGCCCTCTGGCCTCTGGCTCTTCGAGAAGTAGGGGGAGCGAGCGCCGAATGAGGACTGGCTCCGCCTCGACCGTCACGGTGACGGTCTCAGGTTGCACGGAGGTGTTGGAGACCGGGAGCCCCGCTGCGTCGGTGGCGAAGATGGCAACCTCGTGCGACCCGGCTTCGGCCGCTACCTGGGCCACCACCCCCTCCACCTGGTCGAGCACGGCGCTTCGGCCCCTTACGAGGACCCCCTCGGGGTTCACCACGGCTCGGAGGGTCTGCCCCTCGGGGAGAGGATGTGTGAGGAGGGCGACGACGGGAACCCTCCGGGTGGTGACCGATTCCACAGCCCCGATCACCTCTGAAGGCGAGACCCCTCTGAGGGCGATATCCTCAGGCCCCGATATCCGAATGATCTCTTCGAAGGGGCCGCTCACTCCCGAAAGATCGATGGTTGCGTCGAAGCTCTCAGAGCGCAGGCGGTCGACCCGGTTGTCTGGGCCCGACACGGTGATCTCCACAAAGTCGGGAATACCGCTGGCCACCTGATGGCTGCTCATCCCCACGGTGGTGGTGGGGATGAGGAGGCTGCGCTGGGTGACGGTAACGGTAGTGTTCGAGACGAACAGCCATATAAGGCCGGAGATCGCCACCGCACCGAGCTTCATAGGCCAGTGATCGATGAGGCGACTCAGGAGATCGGTCACGGTCTGGGTGGCTCGTCTGATCACTGCCCATAGACCTCGCGTAGTACCTCGAGGACCTCCGCAGGGGCGATATCGGAGCGGAGCTGCCCCTCCTTGGCCAGGCTTACCGTACCTCGCTCCTCGCTGATAACCACGATCAGGGCGTCGGTGACCTCGGACAGGCCGAGCGCGGCCCTGTGCCGCGTTCCGTGGCTAACGCTCCACCCCTCGTGCTTGTCCGACAGGGGGAAGATGGCTCCTGCAAAGGACACCCGGTCCCCCTGGATGATCACAGCCCCATCGTGGAGGGGTCCCTTGGAGGCGAACATGGTTTGGAGGAGAGCCGATGTGACCGGTGCATTCAGCGCAGTTCCGGTTAATCCGTACTCGCGCAGCGGGGTCCCCCGCTCGATGGCGATGAGGGCACCCCGGCGTTGGGTTGCAAGTTCGCGGACCGTCGCCATGATCTCCTGGATCGGATCCGAACTCGGCGATCTTCCGAATCGACCCCTGCCCACCCTCTCCAGGGCGGCTCTGAATTCTGGTTGGAAGACTACGATGAGCGCTATGAACCCGACCGGGGCGACCCGGTCGAAGATCCACTTCGTCGCTTCCAGCTGGAATTGGGCTGCGACAAGCCAGAGGGCGGCGAGGGCGGCGAGACCTCGAAGGACATTCCAGGCCCGGGTGCCGATGAGGAGTTTGTAGCCCTGATAGAGGAGTATGGAGATGATGAGGATATCCACCAGATCGAGTGGACGGAAGGATTGAAACACCTCCAGAGAGCCCCCTTCGAGACCAGGTCAGATTAGGGTGTCGTTTCATGTCGGCGACAAACCGGAACCGATCTTGAGCTTAAGATACCACAGGCGGGGCAGGTCTCGGGTGGTGTTTTTCCTATCCTGATCGGACTTTATTCGCGATCGGTCGCCTGCAGGTTTACCCGGTCACCTGCGATTTGGTAGGCTTTTGGGTGAGGTGACCTGATGCATGAGATCATCGAACGACTCGACGCACTCCGGGGGTACCTTTGACCTTGCCGGCAGGGAGTCGCGACTCGAACAGCTCGACTCCTTCCTGAACGACCCCGGGCTCTGGAACGATCCCGACCGGGCTAAGGTTCTTACCCAGGAGGCGACCCGCCTGCGCCGGGTTGTCGAGGGCTTTCGTACCCTCGAGAACGATGTGGAGGGTCTGCAGGAACTCCTCGCAATCGCGTCGGACGAGGAGCAAGGGGAGCTCGCTTCCGAACAGGCGCGAATCGAAGGGGAGCTCGGTACCCTCTACCGGGAGACCCTCTTTTACGGAGCGCATGACATCCGCCCCGCGATCGTGACCGTGAAGCCCGGGGCGGGGGGAACGGAGTCTTCTGACTGGGCCGGAATGCTCCTGCGCATGTATCGGCGCTTCGCCGAGCGGCAGGGCTTCGGTGTCGAGATTATCGATCTCGTGCCCAACGGCGATGCACCCGGCGGGGTCGACCATGCCCAGATGATCGTCCGTGGCGATAGGGCTTTCGGCCTGCTCAATGTCGAGGGAGGGGTTCACAGGCTCGTCAGAGTGAGTCCGTTCGACTCGCAGAAACGGCGTCACACGAGCTTCGCCTCCGTCGAGGTCCTGCCGGAGCTCGACGACAGGATCCAGATCGACATCGACCCGAAGGTCCTTCGGGTCGATGTCTTTCGCTCCAGCGGACCGGGTGGTCAGTCGGTCAATACGACAGATTCGGCGGTTCGGATCGTCTACCGGGGGGGCACCGAGGATGAGGTCGTCGTTACCTGCCAGGACGGAAAGTCACAGATTAAGAATCGAGAGAGGGCGATGACCGTGCTCCGGGGCAGGCTTTGGGAGCGTGAAGAGCGGCGGCGCCTCGAGGAGCAGATGCGAGCGAGGGGTGAACAGAAGGCCATTGAGTGGGGTTCTCAGGTCCGGAGCTACGTCCTGGACAAGCGGTACGTGAAGGACCACCGGACAGGGGAGATGCGTCACGATCCAGATCGGGTGCTCGACGGAGATATCGGAAGCCTCATCTGGGCTGGACTCGAGTGGCGGGCGCGTGAGCGGTCTCGGGATTGAGCCCGGTTCTCTCGAATCGCTCTGTGCAGCTGGGGGCAGTCTCCTGAGGATCCTCAGCTGTCATCGGCTCCGGACCGCTCGCTATCTTCTCCGCGAGTCTCCTAGGGTAGCTGCCCCCTTCAGAGCTAGTGTTTTGATGCCGCTGCTATGCCGGGTCTCCTCAGCGCTCATAACCATCGAGTCGGAGGTTGCCACCCCTCGGGGAGGGGTGGGTACCCGAGGGGGCACCCCGGACTGTCGGGGAGTTGTGAGAACGGTCATATGATCGAGATGGCCAGGGTCGTTATCTTCAGGGTTGAGGGGAATCTACCGAGCTTATGAACTCCGAGACCCCATCTGATCTGGAACTGGGTGAAGAAGGATCGAGCTTGCGATGTTTTCCTCAGCCGCTACTGTCCTGAGGGGCCCCTTCGAGGGGGCCGGCTATCCCCATCGCGGGGTACGTGCCGGTCTTCAATCGCTTCGACCGTCGCTGCCCGAAGCTTCACGGCCACGTCCACCTGAGCGGCACCGACGCCTCCTGCGAATACCTAGTAGGTACGGGGTAGCGGCTCGCATCGGTGTGCGAACGGTAGATGGTGCCGCTTGCCGGGGGTCACCATGAGCGATAACCGATCGGATCTGCGCAGCGTCCTGGCAGATTTCGGGGCGAAGTTCAGCGGAGATGTCGTTAGCGACTTCGGGAGCCCGGAGGAAGAGTATCGTTCCCTCGTCGAGCGTTCGGTCCCCCTGCTGGTCCCGCTGCTCGCCACGACGCCACTAAAGCTGACAGGGGAGGACCGGGTTCCGTTCTTGCACGGGCAGGTATCGAACGACGTCGTAGGCCTCCAGGAAGGGGGAGCAAACCGCGCCCTTCTGCTCACTCATCGGGGCCATGCTGCGGCTGATATGACCGTCGTGCGGAGGCGTGACGACCTGTACACTCTGGTAGATGGAGGACGCGGCCCTGAGGTGGAGGCCTCTTTCCGTCGCCATATCATCTTCGATCAGGTCGAGATTGAGGATCTCACCGGAGTGCTTACCACCCTCGCGCTCTTAGGGGAGGGTGCGCCCGACATCCTCGCCAGCTTCGGCGCGGTGCCGGACCGTGGTCGTCTGTTCGAAGGGGAAGTCGCTGGGGTACGGGTGCTGGTGCACCGCGCTGCCCGCACCGGCTTTGCGGGGTTTGACATCCACCTACGCATATCCGACCTGGTCGCTCTCATAGCTGGGCTCCTTGCGACTGGGCCTAGACTGGCGGGAGAGGTCGCGCTGGACTGTGCCCGGATCGAGGCGGGGGTACCTGCGGCGGCCACAGAGGCGGGGGAGGGAGTCCTCCCGCAGGAGGCCGGGTTGATGGGGGCGGTATCCCTCAAGAAGGGCTGCTACCTTGGCCAGGAGATCATGGCCCGCATCGATGCCCGCGGCAGGGTTCAGCGGGGCCTAGCCGGGGTCCGTCTCGACCGCCTGCCCACTTTCGGGATGAGGGAGGTCACCTTTCAGGGGAGGCGGGTCGGCCTGCTCGGGCGGACTCTGAATCATCCTACCTTTGGGCCCGTTGGGCTCGCCGTCCTGCGCCACGATATACCGGTGGGGACGAAGCTCGAGGTCGGAGAGACGGGGCTGAAGCGGATGAGACTCCCGTTCAGGCCGAACTTGCGTTCAGATGGTCGGAGGGGGTCGTCAGGGTCGCTATAATGACCGCATGAGGAGGAGAAGACCGGTTTGGCGAGGACTACGCAGAGGGTTTTTGGCGGCTTTCCCGAGGCGAGGTCGAGAGATGGGTGGTGCGGGCTACGCTAGGGGACCGAAGATGGTGTGCGGCTTCTCGTGGGGGTGAACACCTTTGGTAGCGGCTATGGTGGGGTCCCCGTCGAACTGGTTGGGACCGAACAGGTTCAGAGGGGGCGGTTCGATTGGCCCCGGTCCCGGGTAGGGGCCGCCTCGGGCGACTACCGGAGGGCGGCTGCTAACAGCCGGAACACCGTGCCAGTTGCCCAGGCCTACTCTACGCTCGGCGAGCAGTTGGACCTGCTCTGTGAGACCTTAGCTGTGTATCGGGAACCGGCCGCCTGCTGATGGTGTCGCTAGAGCGACCGATCAGGGTGCTCATTGCGAAGCCGGGCCTCGATGGGCACGACCGAGGGGCCAAGGTTATGACCCGGGCGCTTCGCGATGCTGGGATGGAGGTTATCTATACCGGATTACGGCAGACAGCGGAGATGATCGTAACTGCGGCGGTACAGGAAGATGTCGATGCAGTTGGCCTCTCGGTCCTCTCAGGAGCGCACATGCACTACTTCCCCGAGGTGATTGAAGGCCTCCGTGCTAGGCAGGCGGATGATATACTTGTGTTCGGCGGTGGCATCATTCCCGATCAGGACCGTTCTCGGCTGCAGGCGCTCGGCATCGGAGAACTGTTCACACCGGGAGCGAGCACCCGCGAGGTGGTAGAGTATCTCAAGCGGACGATCCCCGAGAGGTGGAGGGACTGGAACTGATGCGTTCCTTCCACCCGCACTCGGGATCAGGTTACGAGTTCTCTCGTACTGTTGAAGGCCTGCGGAGATGAAGATCGGCGGTTTCCTACTCTGCCTTGTCACTACGCTTTTCCTCAGCCTGACTGAAGGGAACGGCTACGCGCTTCGCGTGGTCCAGGAGGGTGATTCCCTGGGGGGGATTGCTGACCGGTACGGTATCGGTCTCGAGGCGCTTATGTCTTTTAACGGACTCGAGTCGACGGTCTTGCACCCCGGCCAGCTGCTGAGGGTCCCCTACCTGGATGCGCGTGGTGGGCAAGCTAATCCTGCACCCTCGCCACCCCCTGGCTTCCGGCGCCATATTCTCGCTAAGGGCGAGACGCTGACCGAGGTGGTCGAGCGCTACGGCATCTCTCTCAACGCTCTCGTCGGCGCGAATCCCGGTCTCTCCTCTCTCGATCTGCTGCCGGTAGGGGTTGAGCTTCTCATCCCCCCTGTTGGTGTTGAGGGACTGATCGTTACACTGTGGCCGGGGGAGAGCCTAGGCGACCTCATAGCGGAGTATGCTGTCAGCCCGATCGTCGCAGCCCGGGCCAACAACATCCGTGAGCCGGCCGACGTGCAGCCTGGGATGATGGTCTTTCTGCCTGGGGTTCCGCCGACTGTAGCGCTGGAGCGCTTGGCCAGAGTTCGGGAGGAAGAGCGGCGCTACCGGTGGCCTGTTCATGGGAGGATTACCTCCTACTTCGGCCGCCGGAGCCTTGGCATGGGTACCTCGGGGTTCCACCGCGGTCTAGATGTGGCCGCCCCTTATGGGACTGCGGTCCATGCGGCTCGGAGCGGCACCGTTGTGTTCGCGGGCTGGTCGGGTAGCTATGGGTATCTGATCAAGATCCGCCACCCCGGTAATGAAGAGACCTGGTACGCCCACCACAGCCAGATCTTCGTTGAGGTGGGCCAGTATGTTCGCCAGGGTGATCGCATAGGGGCGCTGGGCTCCACCGGCCTGTCCACAGGGCCCCATCTGCACTTTGAACTGCACGAGCGGGGGCGAGCCGTAGACCCACTGAGCCGGCTTCGCTAGGCAGGTCTTAGTCTCGATGCCAGAGGATCCTGCCGCAACTGGGACAGCGGGTTACAACTTTGCCCGATCTCGCCTTCTGAACTACGTGGATAGGCAGTCTCATGTTGCAACCTCCGCAGGTCTGGCCAGACAGGATCTCCACTAGGCCGATCCCTCGGCGAGCCCGTCGCACCTGCTCATACTGCTTGAGCAGTTTCGCTTCGATAGCGGCTGCGAGGGACTCCCGTTCGGCCCGCACCGAGGCGAGACGCTGTCCGATCATCTCGATTCGCGCCTCCTCCTGTTCTGTTAGAGCCTGGAGGTTCGGTTCGAGTTCGGTCAACTCTTCCTCTAGATCCCCAACCTCCGCTGAGACCCTGTCGAGGCTCTCCATGAGGGGGAGGGTATCCTCCTCGAGCTCCTCAAGCTCGGCGGCGATCTGCAGCTCCCGATTCTGATACTGAGAGGCCTCTTTGGGGCTGCTGGCCCTTAAGGCATCCTCGCTGGTCAGTCGGCGCCTCTGTTCCAGGGTCGCTAGCTCGAGCTCGTTCTGACTGACCTTCCTGCGGAGCCCCTCCCGCTCCTTGCGCTTCTGCAGCAGGTGCTCCTCGAGTTCCGACTTCTGCTGGCGGACGGCTACGAGGTCTGAAGGGACCTCGTCCATCTCTCCGCGAAGGCTGTCGAGCTTGAGATCCCTGGTTTGAACATCGTTGAGCCTATCCAGCATTGTCGACACCGGGCTTCGTCTGTGTGGAAAACCCCGTCTGGCTGTAGCCAGACGGGGTTCGTCTCTCGCTAGATGGCGAATTCCTCACAGGGGTCAGTCTACCATAGGCGGGTCGAGGATTCGGAGTCCGCCTGACCAAGGTTGGGAACGCGGGGTAGAATTCTGTCGTGTTTGAAGACTCCGTCGACGCCTTTATTCAGCGCTGGCACCCGTTCGTGGCCCCCGTTCGTATCTTTCCGAAGGTCGAGGGCAGCCCCCTCTTTGAGTGTCAGGCCGGAGGTGTGATCCTGAGCCTTCTGGAGCGAACCGGACCCTACGAGTCGGTCGCTGGTGAGGCGAGGGTTATCATCAACGCCACGACGCTGATCGTTGAGCAGGTCGAGCCTGCCCCTGAGGAGCTCGAGGTGCTGGCCATCAGCCAGATCAGAGCCTTAGGCCAGGTGGTCGTCCGTAATGGGAACTCCCTTGTCGTCGACGTGGGAATCCCCATTGTGCTCGGGGTTCACGATCCCCTCCCCAACACCATCGAGGAGGGGGTCACGATCCGCTTTGACTCCGTTCCCCCCCTTCACGGCTTCGTCGTCCCATTCGCTCCTCAGCGAGCTGCTCCTCGTCGATAGGAGCAGCTCATCTGACTGGCTAGGCCGTTTCACCCACTCGGGTCCGTGGCCGGCTCTGGCAGGCCCATCCCGACCGCTTGTCTGCTAGAATGCTCTGTCTATGCGAGCGCGTTCGAGAACGGTGCAACCGCCTAGGGGGCACGTTAGGGGGGTGGCGATGGGTTCGCCGGCCGACCGTGCTGGGGTGGGTCCAGGTTGGGAACTCGTCAGCGTCAATGGTGTCGCCATTCCCGACATCCTGGCGTACCGGCGTGAACTGGGGAAGGGTCTGGCCACCCTTACCCTTGAGGGTTCGGAAGGGCAGGTGGCTGAATTCGAGGTCGAGTGGGAGGATCCTGGCCTGGATTTCGACGACGTGATCTTCGACGGAGTCCGCCTGTGTGCCAACAAGTGTGAGTTCTGCTATGTCCACCAGATGCCGCGGGGGTTCCGCAAGAGCCTCTACCTGATGGATGACGATTTTCGGACGAGTTTCCTGTACGGCTCTTTTGTGACCCTTACGAACCTTACTGCGGAGGATATCGACCGGATACTGGACGAGAACCTGAGCCCCCTTTATGTCTCCGTGCATTCCGCCGATCAGGGTCTGAGGGGGGAGATGATGCGGCCCTGGCGACTCAAGGTGAAGGACCCGGAGACGCTCCAGATTCGCTCGATGATCGAAAGGCTGGGGCCGATCGACCTGTACACCCAGATAGTCCTTGTTCCCGGTCGTAACGACGGAGACAGACTGGACTCGACACTCGGCTATCTTGCGAGCAGGGAAAACGTCCGGGCGGTGGCCGTCGTTCCTGTCGGGCTCACGGAGCACAGGCGTAACCTCCCCACATTACGCACCTATTACCCGGCCGAGGCGCGGGCCGTGGTGGAGAGGGTAGAGAGGTTCCAGGGTCGGGCGCTAGGGGAGAGGGGGTCTCGTTTCGCCTTCCTAAGCGACGAGTTCTATCTGGTTGCAGGCTTCCCCGTTCCGGGGGCGAGCGCCTACGAGGGGTACCCGATGCTCGAGAACGGCGTGGGTATGGTTAGGGATTTCCTGGACGGCCCACTGCAGCCACTCCTAGAGCAGCCATGTCCCAAGGGGCATCTGGGCCCGAGGCGGATCCTATTGGCTACGGGTTCTCTCTTCTACAGTACCCTTGCGGCGGCTGTGAAGCCGCTGCGGAATATGTTCGGGCTGGACTTGGAAGTCAGGGCGCTCGACAACATCACCTTCGGCTCCGTAACCACCGTCGCCGGTCTCTTGGCCGGCCGCGACTTCCTCGCCCAGATCGAACCTGGAGAGGCCGATCTGCTGCTCGTGTCTCCCAACGTCCTCCGGTATGGCACAGAGACCCTCCTCGATGATGTCACTCTCAACGATCTCCGCAGGGCCCTGAGGATGCGGGTGGAGGTTGGTGGCACGACCCTCGGAGAGCTCGGTCGGATGATCTTGTGGGGCGAGCCGGCGACGACGGAACCGAGCTTTGGCTACTCGACACACGCCCTTAAAGAGGTCTCCCGCCAGCACTGAGTTGCCGCGCCTGCTGGCTCAGGGAGGGGGGGTTGCCGAGATTGTTCGGCTCGCCTGGCCGAGCGCCCGCGCCCGGACCGTCGTCAGGTGGGTGGGGCGAAGCGATCAAAACCGTGGTATGGTCAGCGCCGTGCAGAAGGGGTTGCGCAGGCGATCGCT
Organism: Truepera sp. bin119; assembly: GCA_002239005.1. Lineage (GTDB taxonomy): Bacteria > Deinococcota > Deinococci > Deinococcales > Trueperaceae > MPNL01. The sequence continues at coordinate 9,977 of MPNL01000033.1, read as the reverse complement.
GCAGAGCTACCTGAGCTTCGTTAGATTCGAACATACCCTGTTTGCGCTCCCATTCGCCTACGGCGGGATGCTGCTCGCGGCAGAGGGGTGGCCCGGATGGACCACCTTCGTCTGGGTGACCCTCGCCATGGTGGGCGCCAGAACCGCTAGTATGGCTTTGAATCGTGTCCTGGACGTCGAAATTGACTCTCAAAACCCAAGGACTGCTGGTCGCGAGATTCCTGCCGGACACCTGGGAAAGGTCGACGGCATGGTACTGGTCGTGGCTGGCTTCGCCCTCCTGGCTCTCGCTGCATGGTCTTTAAACCGACTCACCCTGGCACTTCTCCCGGTCGCTGTCTTCTTCCTCGCGCTCTATCCTCTGACCAAGCGATGGACCTGGCTCTGCCACTACTGGTTGGGCATTACCATTGGCGCCGCCGCCCCGGCCGGGTGGATCGCGGTTGCGGGGGCGTTCTCGGGGGCCGCCGTCGCCCTGTGGCTAGGTGTAGCGCTGTGGGTAGCGGGCTTCGATATCATCTACGCCCTGCTCGACATCGACTTCGATCGGGAGAGCGGTCTGCAGAGCGCTCCCGTCAGGTTTGGGGAAGAGCGTGCCCTCGCCCTCTCTGCGTGGTCCCACGGTGCGGCGGTAGTCTCCCTCGCTGCACTCCTGTTGCTCGCCGATAGGGGTGTCCCGTTCGCAGCCAGCCTGGTCGTGGTCGGATGCGTCCTCGCGCTCGAGCAGCGCCTTGCCAGGAAGCGCTCCGCTTCTGCAGCACTCGCCTCGTTCAACTCCAATCTGGTCGTCGGTCTTGCCGTTCTGGTCGGCCTTGTTGTCGACCTGGTAGTCGCCCCGGCCGGACCTTGATACCGTTCCCGCTGGCCACTAGGGCTGGGTTGGGGAGCCTTGGTGTGGCATAACCTGCCAGGTATAGGGTCACGGATTGGGATTCCGTCGGCTCCGCTGAGCCCTATCCCTCTCTGCTCAGGCCCGTGCCCCGCAGATCATGTGATGCCGACCCAAGAGCACCCCCCTTGGAATACTGGTACCGTGAGGCGTGGCGGATCTGCCCCTGTTTCCCCTTCCTGAGGCCGTGGTCTTCCCAGGGATGACCATCCCACTATACGTGTTTGAGGAGCGTTACAAGAGGCTTGTTCGCATCTGCAAGGAGAGTGAGGACTCACGCTTCGTCATCGCCCTTGTGCGCCCCCCGGGTCAGGTCTCCGACGGCTCCCCCCCCGCGCACTACCCGGTGGGCACCTTCATGAAGATCCTGTCGATCGAAGAGAATCCCGACGGCACCTTCTTCCTGCTCGCCCACGGTCGTGAGCGTTGCCGGATAGAGGTGTGTCGCGGAGAGGAGATTCCAGATCTCGACGGACACCGTCGCCCGCTGTACCACATCGCTGATTGCCCCGAACCCATAGGCCGTGACGACCCCAATCAGGAACGGGTGGCAGCCTGGGACGCCCTGGAGACCTTTCGTGTCTACGCTGAGAGGTTCTTCCCTACCCACGCGAAACGCCAGATCGAGGATGCACTACCTGAGGACTTACTCTATCAGGCCTCGTTCATCTGTGCCAACGTCCGATTGCCTGCAGAGTCGAGGCAGGTCCTCCTGGAGGCGGAGACGCTTGGTCAGCGTTTCCACTTGGTGCGGCAGCTGATGCTGGAACGGTTGCGGCCGGGTCGGTCGAGCTGTCCCTCGTGACGAGATCTGCCTCGAATCCCAACTCCGACCCCTACGACCCGTTGCTCTTCCGGTGGAATGACCATCCGACCGTCACGCCGGCCCTGGCGGGTACCGAAGGGAAGCTTCGGCAGACCCCGGAGGATTTTAGAGTCTTTGAGATTCCCCTCTACATGCCGGAGGGGTGTGGGTCGCACCTGTACCTCCGGGTCCGGAAGAGGAACCTTACAACCCGCGATCTTGTGCTGGCCCTTGTGCGGGGCGGTACCTCGGAGCGTGAGATCGGTGTGGCCGGGTTGAAGGATAAGAGGGCCGTCACCGAGCAGTGGCTCAGCCTTCCCAACCGCAGCGCCAGAGCCGTCGAAGCCCTCGAAGAGTTGGAGGGGGTCGAGATTCTCGAGAGCTCTCGCCACAGGAACAAGCTCGCCCTAGGACACCTCTGGGGGAACCGATTCGAAGTGCGCATCCGCCAGGTCAATCCCGCCGCGGTCGAGCATGCTAGGGCTACCCTGCAGGCCCTCGAAGCCTGTGGAGTGCCCAACTACTTCGGTCCCCAGCGTTTCGGTCGATTCGGTCGCAATGCGGTAGAGGGGTTCCGGCTCACGCGCGGTGAGTGGGTCCCGGGCGGGCATCGGCTGAAACGGTTCTTCCTCGCGGCCCTCCAGAGTCTGCACTTTAACCGACTCCTGTCGCGCCGGATTCGACACGGCCTGTTTGAGAGGGTCGTCATAGGGGACTGGGCCAGGAAACATGATACCGGGGGGACTTTCCTCGTCTGTGGCGCTGGAGAGGTTGAGCGGGCGCAACGGCTCGAGATCAGTGCGACGTTGCCCCTGTATGGGCGAAGGGTCAGGCTCTCGGAGGACGAAGCGGGGCGTCTCGAACGTATGGCGCTCAGTGAACTCGGGCTGGCTTGGACCGATTTCCACTCCCGCCGGGGTGACCGGCGGATGACCAGAGTAGTGCCCCTGGGGGCGACGGTGGAGGCTGAGGGGGACGATCTCATCGTTCGGTTCTCCCTGCCTAAGGGCGCTTACGCCACATCGTTGCTGCGCGAGGTCATGAAGACCGATCTCGACACTCCTAGGCCTACAGGAGAGCCTGCCTCAGGATCGACCGGGCGAACCGACTGAGACCGGCCGAGTCGGTGCTGGGCGGCCAAACCGCCGCAGGATCAGTTCTGCCAGGAACAGTATGATCCCTGCCAGCGCAAAGTATATCCAGATGCCTTGGGTCGCCGACCGTGTTGTGGGTGCGTATGGGCCAGGCTCGGTCAGGATCGTCCCGCCGGTCCTTAGGGCGATCTCGTGCAGGCGTTGGGCAGCCCCGTGGGTGTCGAACTCCGGTGCAGGTGCGCTTATGCGCGTCCGGGCTACCACCTCGTCGCCGTCGATGACGAGTAGCGTCCCCCCACTACCGGTGAGAGGGAGCCAACCCTCGTAGCGTCCTGGGGCCACCTGTTCCAGGGGCCGTTCGGTACCTAGGTGGCGAACCTCGAGTTGACGGTTGTTGATGTACTCTCCATTCTTCACCGCGTCGACGACCACATGTAACCGATTGCCGTCGTGGGTCGCGCTCGCGCTGAAGTCGGTCGGCCCTGCCTGGAGCCAGCGGACGACCGTGCTGAGGAGCGACGGGAGTTGATCCCAGGTCCCGAAGTCACCGGCCCAGAGATTAAGGTCCGTAGTCAGAGCCGCCGTGCGACCTAGACCCTGGCGCCTCACGGCCAGGATCGGCTCATCGCTGATGCCTTCGATGATCACCTCTGCATCGGCCTTCAGGGTGCTAGCTACATAGGCGTCGAGAGTCGGGATCACCCCTGAGATTGGAGCGAGGGGGTGCTGGCGGCCGATCGGTCGAAAGGCCTCCTCCCGCAGGAGCGACCGGGTTGCCGTCAGGGCCTCGTTGGTGAAGATCTGAGGCAGGGTGTTGACGTTGAGAGCCTGATAGTAGCGCCCACCACCAGCCTGGGCGATCTCTTCGAGTCGGGCGAAGTCGGCCGTCCCACCTATGGCGATGGTCGAAGTGGTGATGCGTGCTCCGAACCCTTGGGCGGCGAGGAGAGTGAAGTCTGCATCCTGGCTATCGGCGAAGGGGCCCTGGCCATCGTACAGCTTGCCATCAGAGAGGATGATGACGTGCTTGACGGAGGCAGGGGTCTGCGCGAGTGCACTTAGGGCCTGCTGGTAGGCCGGTCTGAGGACGGTTCCTCCCCGCGTTCCGATGCCGAGTATGCTCTGCAGCATGACCCGCTTGCCCCGCTCTGTGGCGGGACGGAGTTCGAAGATCCACTCCGTGGAGCTCTCGTCGCTGAAGGCGATCAGTCCTAGGAGATCCTCCTGATAGGCGAGGTCCACGACGCTGATGGCACCCTCCTTGGCAAGGTCGATCTTGCTTGGGTTTCCCGTGCTCATCGACTGGGATCGGTCCAGAACGATGACCATAGCGACAAGCGGGAGGTCGACTTCGGTCCTGAGGTCGGTGTTCACAGGGAGGATTTTCTCGACCGGGGTTCGGTACCAGGAGCCGAACCCGAAGCTTGAGGGGCCGCCGGTCATCATGAGGCCCCCACCATTCTCCACAAAGCTCTTCAGGAGTTCGAGTTGTCCCGGGGTGAACTGGGCCGCGCTCTCCCGGATCACGACTCCGCTGAAGGGGAGGGGAGTCGTGACGTCGGCAACGCTTCCTTCGACAATCTCGAACCCCTGGGTCCTCAGGAGGCGGATCATGGCGGGATCGCCGAGAACCAGAACCGGATCGCGGTCGCTCACGGCGACCTCAATGTCCAGGCCGTCATCTGCGGTAGGTTGGGAGTAATCCACGCTGATCGCGCTGCTGATTCGCACCGTACCCCCGCCCTCGACCTGAAGGAGGAAGGGTATGGAGGACTTCCCTGAGGGCACAGCGACGGTGATCGGCTCCAGGGGTTCACCGTCGGCCTCGGGTCGGAGGGTGAGCCGAGTGGCTTGGTCGGATTCGACGATCGCCACAACTTCTATCGTCTCGCCGGCGCTGGCCTGCTCTGGGGCGAGCAGGTCCATGAGTCGGGCATTCGGGAGACCCTCTATGACCAGAATGTCCACGGGGGCGGTGGGGAGGGCCAGGAGCGCCTCGCCGTTGCTCTCGGCCCCGTCGCTGACGACGAGAATCCTCTGTGCCCCCGAAGCCCCGGCGACCTGGAGCGCCCTCGCGAGGTCGGTGCTTGCCCTATCCAATACCCCGGGGACGCTGGCATCCAGGGCGTCGACACGTACACTGTCTCCGGCAAAGAAGAAGATCTGGGGCTCTGTCTGCAGAACTGAGAGGTCGAAGCGCCCCGCAGCCTCGCGGCCGAGGTCTCCTACACTACTCGAGACGTCGACCAGGATGACAACATCGTTGCTGGGGCGCCCGATCATAGGTTGGGCCAGAGCGACGATCAGGGCGGTGAGCGAGAGCCAGCGAAGGACCCAAGTCCGTTTCCGGGGGAGGATGAGGAGGAGGGGGAGAGCGAGGAAGGCCCAGGGGAGAGAGAACTCGAGGTCGAACGGGAGCGCCACGGGTTCAGGGTAACAAGGGAGCGCGTCGGGTCGGGTTAGTTGGGCGGCCGGACGATCCGCCCAGTGCAAGGTGATGCGACTCTCCCCCACTTTGCTCCCCTGTCGAGTTGGTATGATGCCTTCGCATGATCGAGAGCCCCGCTCACTGCGCCTCATTGCGCCGGCCAGCTGGGGTACAGGGGGTTGTCACCCGACCCGTGCCGGTCAGCGAAGTTCTGAGCGATGTCGAAGGCGGGGGTCCGAAGCGGGTCTTTAGCACCTTCGAGAAACCCTCCCGTGCCGTGTGCAACCGCTACGGCATCGGCGGCTTGCTGCAAAGTCGGTATGGGGGAGTGTGGGGCCGGGGCCGAGTCGGATCGAAGGTGAGATGGGAGGGACCCCCCTACTTCGCTAAGCTCGCAGGTGTGGGTACGACCGTGCGCTCTCCAGATGTTACCGTCGCGAAGATCTAGCGCTGACTGGTCCCTCGAAAGGAGGGTGTGGCGCTTGGGGGCCACACCGGTTGCTGGTGTGGACGAGGTGGGCAGGGGTGCACTCGCCGGGCCGGTGGTGGTCGCGGTGGTGATCCTTCCCTACGGTCCTTACCCCTATAGAGATTCCAAGCAGGTATCGGTCTCCCAGCGGGAGGTGTGGTCCGACCGCATCCGTCGCGAGGCAGTTGCTTGGGGCATCGGTCTTGCACTTCCCAGAGAGGTCGACACACTCAATGTCCTCGGTGCGACCCATCTCGCAGCGACAAGGGCACTTGCCCCCCTTGCGATAGAACCGAGGGGACTCGTTACAGATCGACTCTGTCTGGATCTGGCGGTGCCCGTCCTCGCTCCGGCGCGGGCGGATAGGATCAGCCTACAGGTGGCTGCGGCGAGCATTTTGGCGAAGTGTTACCGGGACCGGCTGCTAAAAGACCTCGCCCAGACCTATCCCGCCTACGGCCTGGATCGCAACAAGGGTTACGGCACTCGGGATCACCTGAAGGCACTGCACGATCACGGCCCCTCGGATATCCACAGGCGTTCGTTTCGTCCGGTGCGCCAGGATAACCTCTTCTCCCCGTAGAATGGGGACATGCGTGCGTTTGCCCGTCCCAGGGTATGGAGGATCGGTTATGTCTGAATGCATCGGAGTGAGATTCGATAACGGTCCGAAGATCCACTATGTGGAGGCCCCGCCTGTCGCTCCCGCGCTGGGGACCCACTGCGTTGTCAGCACCCGCCGGGGTCTTGAACTCGGTCGCGTCCGCACCGAACCTGTAGATCACCCTGCCCCGAGGGGGTATTTCGTCCGTGGCGCCCAAGAGGAGGACCTGCTACGCTATCGGGACCTACTTGCGAAGGTGGAAGGTCTTAAGTGGCTTGTCCGTGCCAGGGCCCGGCAGCAGGGTCTAAAGGTCAAGATCGTCTCCCTTGAATTCACCCTTGATGAGAAGGTCCTGCTCGTGAACTACGCCAGTGAGCGAAAGGTGTCGCTGCGCCTGCTTGCTCAGATCCTTCGGGGGTACACTAGGGCCAGGATCGAGTTCCTGAACGTCGGACCGCGCGATCAGGCGAGGATCCTCGGCACACTTGGTGTCTGCGGCGAAAGTTCGTGCAGCTCGACTTGGCTTCAGTCGTTCAATGTCGTAAGCATCCGCATGGCCCGTGACCAACAACTCCCTCTGAATCCCAGCAAGATCAGCGGTCCTTGCGGGCGCTTGAAGTGCTGCCTCCAGTACGAACACGAGAGCTACAAGGAGCTTCTTAGGGGGATGCCGAAGAAGGGCAGCCGCGCCTGTCATAAGGAGTCCGGGGTGTGCGGTCGCATCGTCAATCTGAACCCGCTCAAGGGGACCGTGGAACTTCGCCGAGATGAGGGAGGCACGGAAGAATATCGAGCAGACGAGGTAGAGCGGATCCGCGGGGGCGGCGCTCGGGGATGAGCTTACGATCCCTCCCCGGTCGCCACGAGACCTGAGGAAGGGCGCAGCAGGTTTCTCAGGGCAAGCGTTAGCTCCAGGAAGGCTAGGGAAGAGGGGGTGTAGGCCTCCAGTCGCCCCTGGCATCTGTCGAGCGCATCGGAGGCGGCCAAGTAGGTGACTGGAGGCGCCTGCCGCAACCTCTCTAGCAACACCCCGAACAGGTTCTCATCGCCGTTCAGCCACCGTTTCTCCAACCGGTCTGAAGCCTCGAATGAGGCCTCCAGGTCGTGCTTGGTGGCGGCTACGTAGGCCTCCACCAGATCCCTGAGCTCCCGGGCCGCTTTGGGGTCTGCACGAGCCTGGAGTAGTGGGCCGATATGTCCGAGGCGGAATGCAGGTAGGTAGGAGAGATCCTCGAAGCCAGAGGTGTCGACCGGGCCGAGATGGACTGGGGTGCAACGCGAAGCCACGGTGGGGAGTACCGACGGCTGACTTGGGGCGATCAGGATGATTACAGCGTAGCTTGGAGGTTCCTCGAGCATCTTCAAGAAGGCATTTGCTGCGCTGTGGGTAAGGGAGTGTGCGCCGTCGATGACGCCGACCCTCCGCTGAAACTTGGGCCTCTGCTCGAGCCACCTCGACAGTGGCAGTTGCTTCCCTCCCGGCCTAGGTACCAGGTCGCCGATCCTGATCTCGGGTCGACGAGCCCGTCGACCTGCTGCGGTAGCAGATTCTGGTCTGACCTCTAAGTAGTCTGGATGTCCGTATGCAAAGGCCAAACAGCTGTCGCAGCCCTCACACGGACGCTCCTCCCCGAGCTGACAGTTGAGCAGGGCAGCGTACCAGCGGGCGAGCGTTCGCCTTCCTACACCATCCGGTCCGGTAAAGAGGAGGGTGTGGGCGCTGAGACGGCACACGGTTGCTACCGCCCGATCTTGGCCGACGACCCTGGGGATGGTCACTTGCTGCCGGCTAGCCTGGAGGTCGGCACTTCAGGGTATCTGGATTCCTTCACAAGTCTCTGGACGCTGATCAACGCATACTCCTTTCGGTGGTGATCGTGTGCCCCGTTGACTACCGTGAAGACCCTGGGGAGGCGGGTTGCTCCTAGGAGCCAACTTCGGCCTAGCGATGCTGCGGAAGTTCTAGAGCGTGCTCCGATCTGTCCAGCGGTCACGCATTATGCGCAGTCTCATGGCTGAACTGATATGCCCTCCGAACAGCCTCGGGTGGTCGGCACCTGCTGCCGGGAGTCGCTCTGCGTAATGGGCGCAACGATCTCCTTTGTCCCGGCTCTTTGCCGCTCCCTCTCGCTTATGGTCGTTCGCGACCCGTCGACCGTAGCCAGGGAGGGGGGCCGCTATGGCTTCCAGAGACGTAGTCGAATTCTCAGGGCATATCACCGGCCGCTCCATCTCGGGCTGGTAGCCTACCGAGTCAGCTAAGAAGGTCGCATGGTCGTACCGCCTCTAGGCCACCTGCCCGAGGGCGGCCTCGGAGTTGCAGTGTTGACTGGGGAGGGGGTGCCGCATCGGGCATTTACGATACCACCGTTGTTCGGCGACGCCCGCAGGAGGGGCTATACTTAGGCGATGCCCAGGGTAGGACGTATCGCCCCACTCTTCCTCGTGGCGGTGCTCGTCTCATCGACTTGGGCTCAGGTCGCCATCCCCCGGTTTGGGACCCGAGGCGATGTTCCCCCCACCCTCGTGGAGGAGTTCGCGATTGCTCTCCGTGCCGGCGTCCGGGATGTTGGTGGCCTTGACGTAGCCGAGGCAGACCTGATCACTCCGGGAATCGCGGGTAGCCTCGATCCTGAGTCGGCGGTATTCATTGCCGAGTTGGAAGGGGTGCGCTTCGCCGTGTCGGGCGAGATAGCCAGGGTCGGGCCCGAGGGGACGCCAGAGCCGTTCCGAATCAATCTCATTGTCCTCGACGCTAGGGAGGGGCGGTCGACCGATCTGATCAACAGACCACTCCGCCCTGAGGGCACTGCCGAGATCGCACGAGAGATCGCAGAGGTCATCGTGAACTTCACCCGACCGGAACCCGCTCTGCCACGGGGAAATTCGGTGCTGTTTATCTCCAGTCAGCCTAGCGAGGCCGATATCTTTGTGAACGGATCCTCCGTGGGGAAGACTTCAGAGGCTGGGATCCTCATGCTTGCGCCGGGTCGGTATGAGATCGAACTGCGCAAGGAGGGTTTCCTGCTCGAGACCAGGACGGTGGAGCTTCACGACTCCGATACCCGGTTCGTCCACGTCGTCCTCAGCCCTATCTCGGGTGGAATAATCCAGGTCGATGCGGAGCCTGAAGCGAACGTGCTCCTCGATGGGCAACCGCAGGGGGTGACTCCGGTCGCCTTTCCAGCCCTGCCCGGCGATCACACCGTCTCACTAACTCGTGGGGGATTCTATACGAAAAGGGTCCCTCTTTCCGTCAGGAACTACCGGGTGACCCGGTTAGAGGAGCGGCTCGAGCCTGCCACAAATCCACTGGTCTTCTGGCACGCCTCACCAGAAACCTTGGTATTCTTCGACGATGTGCTGCAGTCCGATGGATTCGTGACGGATCTCACCGGCGGTCTGGTCGTCATTGAGGTTCGCCGCGGTGGGGTGGTCCTGCGCGATATCCGAGAGGTGCCTGCGTCGGGCGCATTCGAACTCGATCTGGAGACGGGCGAGCTCATCCCTTACGTCCACTGAGGGTTCGAGGACCGGATCGTCTGTATGGTTTGGGAGTGGTTAGCAGCCTGTCGGACTTTGTGTGAGACTTGAGATTATACAATCAAGACGTTGGCCTTGGTCAGGAGTCCTTTGATGGGGAAGTTCGTAGAGCGTGATCAGTCGCAGTTGTTTCTGCTTCCGGTAG
>MPNL01000090.1 GCA_002239005.1 Truepera sp. bin119 | reverse complement strand
GCCGAGAGAGCTCCCTGGCCACCCGCTTACTACTTCCATGGGCAACTCGAGCCTCGACTCTAACGAGGCGCCCCCTCTGCCTGGTCTTGCAGACCATTACCTGTGCCTGACGTCTGCTGACCCGAAGAGTCCGGTCTTGGTGGTAACGCACGTTAGGGAACCGGCCCCGAGATCCGTTCCTGGCGGGTCGGAACGGTCGACCGAATGTGCGGCGGACCCGAAGAGTCCGATCTCACGACTTCTCATAGCTCGGCTCACCATCGCTGAACAGGACCACTCCCTGGGGGTAAGAGACCCGAGCAGCGGCATCTTGCAAGACCTGAAGGACGGATTCGCTGGATCCGATCAGTTGTTCGTTCCTCACCCCAGTGGCAAAGGCCACCACCAGCCTGGTTGCAGGATCGACCACTTCGGCTTGCCACAACTGCTCGCTCTTACTGCCAGCGAAGCCCCAGCGCTCATCGGCTTGCAAGCTGGTGCTGGCCAGTTGTTGGACCCGCTGGTCGTGGAAGCAGTCGGCATGTTGCCCGAGGCGGACTGCTAGCCGCTGGATCGCTTCAGGGGTGACGCCTGTGAGACGACCCGAAGCTCCAACGAAGCCGCTCTTGTCCGACCTTGCAGTACTCTTAATGGAGCTACCTTCAGCAAGCTGCGAGGACGGATTCGCTGGATCGGCAATAGCGCTGGCTTTGCTCTCTCTGATCTTGCTGTTCCACACCCGAAGAGTCCGCCCTTATGGGGTGTGCTTTCGTTCGCTGAATTCGCTCTGGCAACTCCGGCAGCGTATCCAGCGAATCCGTCCTTAGTAACGGATCTGGTCCAGTCCGTAGCTCTTACGGGTCCAGCGAACCCGTCCTTCCTTGAGGTTCCCTTGTCCTACTCGGCCGTAGCTGGAGCACTCATGATTGACGCAGGCTAGACTTGCTATTGGAGGTCGGTCTGTGTTTTTCACATGGTGCAGGATGCACCAGGACTGGCCTCCCCCCTTTGGGGGGCAGAGATAATCTCACGTCACTACCGGGTCTCAGGTCGTAAGGTGATTTCTCGATCCCCTGATATGGGTGCAACTCGGTGAAATCTGTTCGAGAACCGCCCCTTCACTCCTCATTATCACCCCCCTACCGGCACCAATTCCAATACCATGGGCTTTGCTAATGTCTGGTACGCATCTCCTCTGGTAGGGGGGTGAGATAATCTCACATCACTACCCGGTCTCACTGTAGAGGTTAAGGGAGCGATCGTGTTGACTGAATGATCTTCCGGGTCCAATATCATATTCAGGCCGTCACTATCGGCTTGTCAGCGCATGGGCGATTGGGTACACTACGGAGCGCGTTTGCGGCGATGTAGCTCAGCTGGTTAGAGCGCACGACTCATAATCGTGAGGTCGACGGTTCGAGCCCGTCCATCGCTACCACATTGTCCACCCCTCCAGGCCGGTCACTGGCGGCCACAGGTCGGGGGGCGCACGTTACGCCTCGTCGTCGGGTGGTGGGGCGTCCGGGTCGGGTCGTAACGTGAGATTATCTCTGCCCCCCACTCGGATGAGTAGGTGAGCGAATCCAGCGAATCCGTCCTTGCAGTTCCCGAACACTCCAAATCCGATCGGTAAGCCCCGCAGCCATTGCTGGGGAACGCCTCTCATATAGCTGCCGGCCCCTCGGTTGGGGTAGCAGTCGCTTGAGTGATCTACACTCCCGGGCCCAGTTGTAGACCAGTACTCCCCAAGCTCCCAGAACCCGCCGAGTCACAGCAGTCTTGGCGAAAGCCAGGCTCTAAGGCTGGGGTCCCCCCCTGGGGGTACGGATTCGCTGGATCCGCACACTCGTCGCATCCATACCCCGGGCAGTACCATTGCGCCGTTCGATGGTGCTGGTGTTGGCCTGCGAGAAGCCCAGCC
>MPNL01000002.1 GCA_002239005.1 Truepera sp. bin119 | reverse complement strand
ACTCGACCGGCTCTCGAACATCATCAGGGTCTTCAATGAACAGTTCGGCGCTATCCCCTGGGAGGATCGCGACCGGGTGCAGCAGTTGATTACCGAGACCATCCCCGCTCGGGTGGCCGAGGACCCCGCCTTCAAGAATGCCCGCCAGAACTCGGATAAGGAGAATACCCGGATCGAGCACGACCAGGCCCTGCAACGGGTCATGGTGGCTCTGATGAAGGATGACACCGAGCTATTTAAGCGCTTCACCGACGACGAGGGGTTCAAGCGGTGGCTGACCGATACCGTGTTCGGGCTTGCTTATGAGCAGGCGGGGGTGCGGTGAGGTGTCGGTTGGGATAGGTGTGGTCAGGCCTACGTTCACGCGGGCTTCTGTCGAAGTGTCTGCTCAAACCCCCAGAGGGTAGGCTGAGCGCCACAGCGTACTGTAACCCCCCGAGGATAAGCCTTCAGAAGGGCCCCAGAGTTCCGCTCAGACGCTCAATCCACTCACTGCCCGAGCCAAACAGGGATGCAGAAATGATGTGTGCAGCGTAGAGCAGTCGCCTTCCTTGAGCACACGGCAGTTCCCCACCGACGGTGCCCAAGGTTGACCTCGTCAAGGTTAGGCTGCTAGCGCAGCATCTCGAACCAACCGCCATCCGCGACAGCGACAGCGAGGTTGATGGTCATCGTCAGCTACCTAGATCAGGAGATGATGCGCCTAGGGCAACCTCATCTGGACCACCGTCGGTCTGCCAAGTGTCGGCATCGAGCTCTCTGATGCGGCGTGCGAAAACCCGGTGCATATCGTTGAGGCGCGTCGCAAGCCATTCGTGCTGGCGCGGCCAATCCTGCTCATCCTTGGGATCAGCGTCATCCAGATAAGCCGCTATGCGGCTCAATGGTGTCCTTCTGCTCGTGCAGCAGATGGAAGAACGCACTGGCGTCATCTCCGGCGATGTAGAGTTCGGCCCGGATCTGACGCTTAGCTGCGTTCATCGCCGTGCCCAGGTTGAAGCGGCTCCGCCCAATCGGATATCCCATCCATGCCCTTGCTTGCGGCTTGCGGTTACCCGACACCGGGCCTGCAGCCTGGTCGAGTACCGCATTGAGGGCGCTCCAGTAGGCCCGCTGCATCAAACGGGTCCCGGAAAGTTCTGCTTCATCTATAGCGCGTGCGGCCTGGGCGACTGAGCGCGACCAGTCATTGGGCTTCGAGACGATGTTGAACTTCGGTGCCGCAGGCGAATCCCCGATCCGCCACAACTCGACCTCCAGGCCGAAGAAGCGGAAGTCTTCATCGGTGATCTTGTTCAACCAGTCGAGGGTCGATCGGTGCTCGTCGTTGAAACGTGCGGCGATCCAGATGATGGTCACCGCCTCCAGACCGGAGGCGTAGGTGAGCAGCTGTCCGAGATGACTATGATCGGTCCGTTCAAGCTGGTTCTCGATGAGCACCCATGCATCCGAGCCGCTGTCCTTGCACAGGATGTCGGCCCGAAAAGGCCCGACGGCTTTCTCCTGCGCTTCCAGTTCCAGTTCCATGTCGAGGGTTTCGGAGAGAACCGCCAGATTCTCCTCGCGTGCCAACCAGGGAGTAAAGTCGCTGGCCTCGGTAGCCCAGATGCCGCGCAGGTTGACCCGAGCGAGTCGGCCAAGGGTTCTGTTCGTCATTCGGGAATTATAGCGGTTTGCCCAAACCGCTTCTTCGCCAGCGCTTCCTCTACCAAACTTTCAACTGACGGGATGGTTTACTGAGGCCACCCCATCATGAGAGCCATACCAAACCTCCGTTCTCGAGCCCACCTGCACTGATCTCAAAAGCCCAGACCCGAAGGTCCAACGAAGCCGATCTTGTCCGACCTTGCGAACTCTGCCGGCGTCAGGTACCACGCTGAAGACCACTCATACTTTTGACGGATTCGCTCAAGCAGGTGGTGGCCTACAGTCTGCTATCTACAGCTCTTTTGCGGGGAGTAATGCTAAAGCAGACAGCAAAGTACCTACGTGAGAACGGTCTAGAAAGCTTTCTTATCGTTGCAGCAGTAGCCCTGGGGATCGGTGTCATTGTCTCCTTCACATCGTTTATCGAACTAGGCAATAGACTGGAGCGAGAACTTTTCCAAGAACTCCCCTTCCGTGAAACAGTAATCTCTAAAGTCTCGGACAGCTCCGTCTTACCCTATTCGGATCAGCGGAAGATATATGAAATCACCAATGTGCTCGCTCAGGAAGTGGACTTTACTCTCCTCGACCTGGAACAGATCAAGCGTGAAATCCCCGATATCGGCTTCGCTTATGTGCGACGGCAAATAACCATGACCGCCTTAACAGCTGATGTTGAAGGGCTCTTTACGGTATTCTATGTCACGGAAGATTTCTGGCCGGCTTCCGGTATTCAACTCGTTTCGGGCAACCCCATACCCAAAAGCGACTTTGTCGAAGGGCGTCCTACAGCCCTGTTATCGGAACGCGTGGCACGTCATCTGGATATCCAGGTGGGCGGCCAGAATCCCGAGAGGTTTCGCCTTGCGGGCCCAGTCGATTCCCCTTGGTACACCGCAATCGGTATCTTTCAGGGGATGGACGAACCTCTTGTGGACCCAGACATCATTGTGCCGCTAGACCCAGCGAGCAGCATCAGCGAGGTCCGTTTGGTCGTCGAGAATCAGGCCAGAACGGCTCAGGCATTAACGTCGCTCGAGGCCTACGCCAAAAGGACCTGGGGTGAGGGTGTTATCATCCGCACACCATTCAACTGGCAAGAATTCCGAGAGAGCACGCGGGGATTCATACGTACCATTATCTTCTTTGCGTCGCTAGGCCTGCTGATAGCCGCACTAAACATCGTCAACCTGATGACGGCTCGAATCCTCAAGAGGTACAAAGACATCGGCATCCGGCGAACCCTGGGGGCGACGACGAGACAGGTTGTCCAACAGGTCTTCGCCGAGGTGTTTACCTTGGTGCTTATGGGAGGTGCCTTGGGCGTTGTCCTTAGCCTGGGCCTGATCGCACTCTTCAACTACTACCTTAGGGCAACACTCCAACAGGATGACTTCTTCGCACTCCCCCCTCTAGCCCTCGCTGTCGCTCTCTTATGCACGATCAGTGTAAGCACTCTTGTAGCACTCTATCCAGCACTTCTCGCTTCGAGGGTCCGCATTGTCGACGCCCTACGGGAACTGTAATGGCTCTCCTAGCAACGCTAAGAAGTGCAGTTGCCAGTAGCGTCCGCGACCTCAGCCAGAATCCTGCGCGAACTCTGCTGACACTCTGCCAGTTGGTATTGGCTACGCTAGCCCTAGCGGTAACGCTCTCGGCAGCATCTGTGGGTTTAGAGAGGGATGCATTCTCTCTTGCGGAGGTCCGCCGCTTCAATCTAGCGGCAGAGTATCGCGACCAGCGGGGAGACACACTGGTGGAAATAACATCTCCGCTCCCCCTGTTCTCTCCAGCAGAATCACAGAGCCTCTTGGAGCTCTCGCCAAGTGTTGAAGGGCTTGCGCTCTACCAAGACATCTTTTCCCCGCCGCGCCTAGTGGTAGACGGTAAAACCTTTGAACTAAGGGCTGCCGCCGCGGTGAGTCCAGAGCACTTTATGGTAGAGGACCTTACTCTCCTAGCGGGGTCATTCTTTACCGAAACAGATGCCGGGCAGGAGCAACCCGTGCTGGTCATCTCTGACGAGGTTGCCGCGGCACTCTTTGGAGCAGAGGATCCGATTAACCGAGAGGTCGGAGTCCTGTCACCTCGTTTTTTTGGGGAACAACCCGTCCCCCAGACATTTCGGGTCATTGGGGTCTTTAGGGATGAAGATACTGCCGCTGTCGACGCCGGATCTTTTGACTTGCCCCCGGTCTACTTTCCCTATTGGAACGATGGCCAAAGTCGGTCCTCTGCCCTAAGCGTGTTGGCAAAGCCGGGTCAAGGGAATGAAGCGAGAAGTCAGGTGGTTAGCGCAGCTCGGATCGTCTCCAAAGATGTTCCTGCAGATGTTCTTGAAGCTGCCCTTGAAGGTATTGTCGGAGAGGAAAATAGAAGCGCGAGCTACGATTTCCGCATCATCGAGGCTAATGACGAGCCGCTGGCCCTGAGAATCTTGACGGTCCTCTTTGGCCTCTTCTCGCTGGTGGCCCTCTTCATTGTGCAGCTGAGTATCGTCTCAATGACCAGGGTCAGGGTCCTTGAAAAGAGGCGGGAGATCGGCATCAAGCGCGCCCTGGGCGCAAGCCGAAACACCCTAGTGCTAGAGTTCATCGTGGACTCCGCCGGAGTCGGCCTCTTAGGGGGCACCCTGGGCAGCCTGGTAGCCGCGCTCTTCATCATCCCTTCTATAGGAGAGAATATTGCAGAAGCGCTAACCTTTACCGCGCCACTCTTCTTGCTCACCATCCTGCTGGTGGCAGCTGCCAGCGCTCTGGCAACGATTCTACCTGTCACCCGCCTCCTAGGCGGATTTCCCCTGGCGACACTACGTCGTCAGCTCTAAGGGGTGCAATGGTCAAGGACCGACCCATCGTTCAGAACCCAGGCCGCCCCAAGGGCGAGAAACAGAGATCGGCAGCACGCTCTGCCTGGTTTATCCTGACGGTCGTAGTAGGCACTCTCCTGGTGGGGGTACTAGTTTACAGCCTGCTTCGGAGTCGAGCGGCCACCTTTGTCCTGAAGAACTACCGGCTGGAGACGATTCAAGCCGGCACCCTCAAACGGTATGTTCGGAGCGGTGGGGTACTCGAGTCGCGCCTGGAACGAACCGTGGTAGCTCCAGCCAGTGGCACAGTAATCGCCTGGTCTGTGGCTGAGGGTGCTGAGGTCGCTGCCGACACTCTCTTAGGGCGCTTAGAATCCGAAAGCATTGGGCAAGAGTTGATCGCTGCCGAGCGAGCACTAGAGAGTGCAAGACTCGCCTTGGAGAAGCTGACCCTGGAGCAGCAACTGGCAGTAGCGCAGGAAGAGAGATCTCTTCAGAGCCAGATCCTCGAACTTCAAGCTGCGGAAGACCGGTTAGCAGTAGCTGAAAAGTTGTACGAGATCGGGGCTCTGGCGAAAAACGACCTCGACGCGGCTCGTGCCGAAGTAGTTCAGGCAGAGTCGCTCCTTGCAAGTACGCAGAACGTTCATGCGATCAATGCCGAGGTCAGGTCGCTCGCAAGATCCGAAGCGCAGAAGGGCTATGACCAGGCTTCCGAGACCTTGGAGCGGATTCGGGATCAGGCAGACCTCTTAGAGATCCGCTCACCCATCAAAGGACGCATTATCCAGCTAGCTGCCAAGGCAGGAGCGAGGGTGTCTGCTGACGCACCCTTAGTCACCATAGCGAGTAGTACCGATCTTCAGGTAGTAGCAGGAATCCCAGAAGTGTCGGCAGATCTGGTAAAGGTCGATCAACTGGCGACAGTCTACGTCGGTACGCAGCGTTTTACGGCGACGGTGACCCAGCTTTCCCCTCAGGCGGAGCGGGCCGTGGGCGGCAGCATGGTGGTGCCGACCATACTCCTGTTTGAAGCTATGCCTGCAGGCCTACTGGTCGGTGGCAGTGTCAGAGTCGAAATAGCGGTGGATAGCAAAGAGGATGCGCTCTACCTGCCGCGCGGTCCCTACCTGACCACCGGGGGAGAGCGTTACCTGTTTGTCGTCGAAGACAGGGTGGCCCGGCGCAAGGAGGTCGGCTTCGGCCTGGTAGATAATGAGCGTATCGAAGTCATCGGGGATCTTGCTGAGGGGCAGCGGGTAATCGTCAGCTCCTACCAGACGTTCCTGACTAGCGAAGAGATCAGGTTAGATCCCGAAGGGGAGATTCGATGAGCGAGAGCGTGCCGATGATCGACTTGCAAGAGGTCTTTAAGGTCTACGACATGGGCGACGTGGATGTCCCCGCCCTCGACGGGGTGGATTTCCAGATGAACAGAGGAGAGTTCGTCAGCCTGGTCGGCGACTCCGGGTCGGGGAAGTCGACCATGCTCCATATCGTCGGTGGCCTGGATAAGCCGACAGGCGGGAAGTACTACCTGGAGGGCAACGAGGTCTTGCAGCTCCGGGACAGAGAATTATCGAGGATCAGAAACCGGCACTTCGGTTTTGTCTTTCAGGCGTACAATCTCATCTCCAATCTGACGGCACAAGAAAACGTAGAGCAGCCGCTGATCTACGCCGGTCTGACCAAGCGTCAGCGAACTGCAAAGGCAAAGAGAACCCTGGAGAAGGTCGGGCTGGAAGCCAGGTCTAAGCACCTGCCCGGCCAACTCTCAGGAGGCCAGCAACAACGTATCGCAATAGCTAGGGCCCTGGTCAATGACCCCACGTTGATTATGGCCGATGAGCCGACGGGCAACCTCAATACGGAGGCGGGCAATCTCATCTTGGATATCCTCTCCAGCCTGCATGAAGAGGGCGTGTCGATCCTGATGGTCACCCATAGCCGAGAGATCGCGAACCGAGCCGACCGGAGAGTCGAGTTGCAGGATGGCAAGATCATCGGAGAGGAGGTCCTCTCCTAAGAGGCCACCCCACTATGAGAGCCATCAAACCCCACCGGCACCAAAGCTGGGGGCCAGCCTGCTCGACCGGTAGCGCGCAGCGACTGGCCAACCTACACGGAACCTACACATGACCTACACCAAACCTCTGTCAGCCCTCACCACAATGGGTGGAACCGTATGAACTCCCCTCGAACCGCACTGTTGCTGGCAGCGCTCCTGCTCCCCGAGCTCGGACTCTCCGGGCCCGTCCTCGCCCAGGGGCCGGCCCTCTCGTTCGATCAGGTCATCGAGCTGGCCCTCCAGGGACCCTCCGTCCGCTTAGCCGAACTCCAACTCGAGCAGACCCGCGAGGAGCTAGCGGCGCTGTCGGGTCTCCTCTCCGTGAACGCCAGCGCCGGCTACCGCCGAAGCTTGAGGGAGGACGGTCACAACTTCAACCCGATCACCATCAACGCGACCCTGAACATCGTCCCCTACGGCCCCGGCTTCGACGCCGAAGTGCAGGCCGGACAGAGGCTGATCCAGGCCGAGTTGGCCCTGCGCGACGCCCGCGCTGGCGTAGTGGTCGACGCCACCCAGCGCTACGCGACCGCGCTCCGCAGCTCCCAGGAGGTCACCCTGGCGGAGGCCGAGCTGGCCTCCGCCCGGGCGGTGCTCGAGGCGACCTCCGAACAGGTCGACGCCGGTGCCGCCGGACCGTCCCAGCAACTAGGTGCCGAACTCACCGTCCGGGAGGCCGAGCACAGGCTTTCCTCCACCTCGCGGGCCCTCACCGGGGCCCTGGAGGCCCTCGGCAACCTGCTCGGCGTGGAGGTCCCGGCGGTGCTGGGTGAGCTCCCGACCGCGACCCTGCCGGTCGGGACCGACCTGCAGGCGCGGACCGGGCAGCGCAGCGACGTGCTGAACGCCGAACTGAACCTCGCCCAGGCCGAGCGATCCGTCGCAGCCGCCATCCGTGACGCCCTCCCCAGCGGCAGCCTCAACCTGAGCTACAGCAGCACCGAAAACGGCCAGAACCTGAAGCTGGGGGCCGGCTTCGACACCCGCAGCTTCCAGCCCAACCTGGGGCTGAGCTTCGACCCCGACGTGCCCGGTGCCGACGGCAGCAGCTTCAGCCTGGAGGTGAGTATCCAGCTGACGCTGGACACGGGCACCCCCGCCGCCCTGCAGGCGGCCAACCTCACCGTCGCCGCCGCCCGGCACCGACTCGAACAGGCCCGCTCCGCAGCCGGACTCGACATCGCCGAGCGGAAGCGGGCCCTCGCCGACGCGGAGGCGGCGCTCCGACTCAGCCAGAGCCGACTCGAACTGCTGCAACTAGGTCTGGAGGCCGCAGCGACCAGGCGCGAACTGGGTCTGGTGGGCCCGCTCGAGCTGACCCGCGCCGAACTCGACGTCGAGGCCACCAGACTCGCTAGCTCCCGCGCCCGCGACTCCCTGACGCTGTCCCTGCTCCGTTACGCCCAGAGCCTCGCCTTAGATCCCCTGGAGGTCCTGCCATGAACCGAATCATCCTACCCCTGCTCGTAGCCGGAGGCCTGGCGCTCGCCCAGGGCCAGGAGGCCCCGCCCAGCCTGACCCTCGAGACAGCCTTCCAGATCGCCCCGGACGCCAGTGCCGACCTGATCGCCGCCAGAACCGAGGTCGCCGCCGCCCAGCGCGACCTCGACCGGACCCTGGCCGACCCGCTGGCGCTGCGGGTGCCCAGGCTCCAGGCCGAGCAGCGGCTCGCGAGCGCGCGGGAAGCGCTCGATGCGGCCCTGATCGCCCTGAGAATCACGGTCGCCCGGGCCTACTTCGCCGCCCTCGAGGCCGATGAGGCCCTCGAGATCGCCCGGCTGGAGCACGCCATCGCCCAGGTAAGCCTCGAGGCCCAGCAGGTCCGGTTCAACGCCGGAGCCGCCACCCAACTCGACCTCGACCGGGCCGGCAACGACCTCGACGCCGCCGTCCGCACCCTCGCCGAAACCGGGAGCGACCGCGAACTGGCCTACGCCGAACTCGCCAGCCAACTCGGCACCGGCACCGCCGTGACCTCCCTAGGGCCGCTCAACGAGGCCTCGCCGCTCCCCGAACTTGGCGGGGTGGTGGCAGAGGCCCAGACCCGGAACGGCAGGGTCCGGGCGGCCCAGCGCGCGGTCGACCTCGCCCAGGCCCAACTCGACGCGGTCGACAACGCCTTCAGCTCCCGGGCCGATATCGAGAGCGC
Organism: Truepera sp. bin119; assembly: GCA_002239005.1. GTDB lineage: Bacteria > Deinococcota > Deinococci > Deinococcales > Trueperaceae > MPNL01. The sequence continues at coordinate 129,920 of MPNL01000002.1, read as the reverse complement.
CCGCGACCGACTCGCCGACACTCAGCGCGATCTGAACGAGACGCTTAGGACCCTGGAACTGGACCTCACCAGCAGCTACAACTCCGCAGTGGCCGCCCAGGCGCGGCTCGACAGCGCCCAGGCCAGCAGCGCCACCTCGGCCGAGGATCTGGCCGCCAGCAGAATCCGGTTCGACAGCGGCAACCTCTCCCCCATCAGCTACGAGCAGGCGCGGCTCGGCCACGCCCGCACCATCGCCAGCGAGCACAGCGCCCTCCACGCCCAGATCCTGGCCGCCCTCCAACTCGAACAGGCCGTGATCGGGTCGAGCGGGCCCTGACCGGGCATGAAGCGACGCTTCGCCCTGCTGACGGCACTGGCGCTACCGGCGGGATTCAGCCAGTTCCAGGCCCCCGACCCCCAACAGCTGGCACAGCTCCAGGCGGCCCTGCGCCCCGTCACCGAGCTGGCGGCGATCGTCGGGTTGCTGGTGGAGCTGCACCAGCAGCCTGAACTGGCGCTCGAGCCGGAGCAGGCCGAGGCGCTCCTGCCGCTGCTCACCCACCTCCAACTCGTCCAGCTGCTGCGGGCCGCGGGCGCGGGAGGCGGCGGGGCCCCCCCTGCCGCTGCTCACCGACCTCCAACTCCTCGAGCTGCTGCTGGCCGAGGAGGCCGAGGAGACGCTCGTCACCATCGAGGATGAGATCCTCACGGTCGAGCAGCTCATCTGGATCGACACCCGCTTCTTAGAGCTCGAGCAGGAGGCCCGGGAGCGGGGCAGGGCGGGCGGCTTCGGCGGCGGCGGGCAGGGCCAAGGGGGAGGACCGGGCAGGCCCGGGGGGGCGGAGGCCTTCCAGGCCCTCCTCCGGGGCGAGATCCCCAACCCCTTCCTCCGGGAGGGGAGCCCGGCAGCCGACTCGCTGGCGGCGCTGATTGCGATCGCGAGAGGCCTGCTGTGACCCCGCCGAGCGCCAGCGACAGGGGCAAGTTGGGTTCCATGGCTCTCGTTCTAATCGTCGAGGACAATCCCGATATCGCCGACACCCTCGAGCTGTTCCTCCAGAGCGAGACGCACCGGACCGAGCGCGCCCGCGACGGGAACGCGGCGCTGACGCTCTTTCGGGCGGCGCAGCCCGACCTGGTACTGCTCGACATCGGCCTGCCCGGTCTCGACGGCCTCGAGGTGCTGAAGGCGATCCGGGCCGAGTCCGAGGTGCCGGTCATCATGCTCACCGCCCGGGCCGAGGAGGTCGACGAACTGCTCGGCCTCGGCCTCGGCGCCGACGACTACATCACCAAACCTTATAGCCCCCGCAAACTGATGGCCCGGATCAGGGCGGCCCTCCGCCGGAGTAGCGGGGGCGAGCGCCACACCCCCTACCGCGTGGGCGGTCTCGAGGTCGACACCTACCAGGTAAGGGCCAGTGTCGAGGGGGAGGAGCTGAAGCTCACCCCTACCGAGTTCAACCTCCTCGCCAAGCTCGCCAGCGCCCCCGGCAAGGCGATGTCCCGAGCCGAACTGATCGAGGCGGCCCTGCCCGACTCCGACGCGCTCGACCGCGTGGTCGATGTCCACCTCAAGAACGTCCGGCGCAAGCTCGGTGAGCTGGGGGCGGATCAGCTGCTGGAGACCGTGCGGGGGGTGGGCTACCGGCTCCGGGATCACCCGTGAACCGACTGGCCAGCCGGCTGGTGTTCGCCATGATGGCGGTGGCCGTCGTCTCGCTGGTCGCGATCACCGTCTCCCAGGTAGCGATCGTAACCAGCGAGTTCCGCAGGCTGCCCCCCGAAGTTCGCAATCGGGTCCGCGCGTTCCGCCCCGGCCGCTTGCCGGGGAACTTCCCCGGCAACTTCCGCCCGGCCGACAGTGAGGAGGTGGTGCTGCGCGGCTTCAACAGCTTCCGCGACGCCCAGGCCCGCTCCCTGGTGGTGGGGCTCGCAGCAGCCGGGGCGCTGTCGGTCGTGCTGGCCGCCCTGCTCTCACGCACCATCGCCAGGCCGGTCGAACGGGTCTCCCGGGCCGCCACCAGGGTGGCGGCGGGCGACCTCACCGCCCGCGTCGCCCTCTCCCCGAGTCAGGAACGCTCTGCCGACCAACTCAGCGAACTGGCGCGCGACTTTAACAGCATGGCCGGTTCGCTCGAGGGTCTCGAGGGCGAGCGCAAGGCGATGATCGCCGACATCGCCCACGAACTTCGCACCCCGCTAACGGCGCTGCAGCTACGACTCGAGGCGGTGCTCGAGGGCCTAGTGCCGCTCGACCTAGAGGAGGCCGAGCGACTGAACCGACAGCTGGGACTCCTCACTCGTCTGGTCGAGGACCTGCGGCTGCTGTCGCTCGCCGACGCCGGTCGACTAAGGCTCCTGAGCCGGACGACCGACCTCACCAGGCTGGTCCAAGAGGTGGCCGAAGCGCACCGACCCCGAGCCAGCCGGCAAGGGGTGCGGATCTCAGTGGACGCTGCAGAGGCCCTACCCCTCCAGGCCGACTCCGACCGCCTGACCCAGATCATCACCAACCTGCTCGACAACGCCCTCCGGGTCACTCCGGAAGGTGGCCAGATCGGACTCCGGACGCTCCAGGATGGTGATCACGTCCGGCTCGAGGTCGAGGATGATGGTCCCGGCATCTCCGAGGCCGAACTGCCCCGGCTGTTCAATCGGTTCCAGCAGGGCAGGGACCCCAGTGGCAAGAGCGGTCTCGGCCTAGCCATCGTCCAGACCCTGGTCAGGCTCCATGATGGCGAGATCACTGCCGAGAATCGACCCGAGGGGGGCGCGCGATTCACGGTGAGACTGCCGGTCGGTGCGATCAGATGAAGGGATAACGACCCAACTGCTCGTCGGGTCAACTCTTCTACCTCTTCAGGAAAATCGGCCCCCCTGGGTGCAAGAGAGCCTTGGATGATCAGGAGACAAGTAAGGCCACAGGGGGACCGATCAGGTTATCACGACTCATGCCAGCTGACAATGCTGCGGAGTTTTGGGACGATCGCTGAACTTTCAGGTTTGCAGACCCGATACTCACGCTCTGAAAGCCCCGTTAAGCCACCCTCCCAGGTAACGACGCCGGGCTGGCTCGATTCCCTTCTCCCCACCGCTGCGGCTCCCGACACCACGCCCCCTGGCTCACAAGGCGCTCTCGGCCGAACCTCAGCCCGGCCTAGGCGCCCCGACCGGTCTTACCGAGAGGCGAGCGGGGCCTTCAGGCGTTCCAGGTAGGTCTTGCGGAACTTCGCCACCTTAGGGGCGATTACTGCCTGGCAGTAGCCCTGGCCGGGGTTGTTGCGAAAGTAATTCTGATGGTAGTTCTCAGCCGGGTAGAAGTGCTCAAGCGGCGTCACCTCGGTCACCACCCGACCCGGCCACAGTCCCTGCTCCGTGATCTCTGCGATGACCTCGGCAGCGACACGGCTCTGCTCGTCACCATGTACGAAGATGGCCGAACGGTACTGCGAGCCGACGTCGCCACCCTGCCGGTTCAGCGTGGTGGGGTCGTGGATGGTGAAGAAGACCTGGAGGAGGTCACGAAAGCCGATCTCATCAGGATCGAAGGTGATCTGAACCACCTCGGCGTGCCCTGTAGTGTCGGTGCACACCTGCTGATAGCTCGGGTTCGCGAGGTGACCTCCAGCGTAGCCGGAGACGACGCTCTCGACCCCCCTCAACTCCTGATAGATGGCCTCGAGGCACCAGAAGCAGCCTCCGCCGAGGGTCGCGGTCTCGGTTCGGTTATCCATTAACCCCCTCCATCGTCGACATCCAATCTAGGTCGTCCCCCGCCCCCTTTACGTCTCCTGCCACACAAGGGCCTGAAGCGTCTCCTCCGCCCGGAGTGCCGCCTGTGCGGGGACAGTATGCCTGGTCGGGAGCGGGCTACCTCTGCGGGGGCAGGCTCGGACGGACCTCGATCTTGCTCGGCAGGGTTCGGGCAGGCACGCTCAGCAGGTAGACCACCATCTCCCCGATATCCTCAGGCTGGATCTTCCAAGCGTCCGCTTCGGTGGGTTCGCGGCCACCGATAAAGGTGGCGACGCTGCCGGGCATGATGGTAGAGACCCTGATCCCGTAGCGTCGGAGGTCGAGCATGATGGCCTGGCTAAATCCGGTCAGGCCGAACTTGGTAGCGTTGTAACCGCTCGCCCCCGCAAAGAAGTTGGTCCCCGCCAGACTGCTGATCGTAACGATGGTGCCGCGACTCTCCTTTAGCGCCTCGACCGCCGCCTTCACGCTGTAGAACACACCGGTCAGGTTGGTGTCGATCATGGCGTGCCAGTCGCTGACACCCAAAGTATCGACAGGCCCCATGCGCCCGATCCCCGCGTTGGCGATGAGGGCGTCAAGGGATCCGAATCTCTCCACTGTCGCGGCCACCGCGCCATGTTGGGCCTCAAGGTCACGAACATCGCAGGCGACGCCGAGGGCGGAGCCCCCTCCTCGGGCCTCAAGCTTCGCCGCCGCCGCCTCGACCTCAGAGCCGGTGCGGGCGGTGATCGTCACCTGGGCGCCGGCATCGACCAGGGCTTCAGCAACGCCGAGACCGATGCCTTTACTGCCACCCGTTATCAGTACTGTCTTTCCACTCAGATCCTGGGCCATGGCCCACACTACCACTGGCGGTCCCCGGGGGGACCGCCGAGCGTGCTAATCCCTTTGGCCCGCGAACATCAGCACATAGTAGAGCAGGTAGGCGACCGAGGCTGCAGCCGCAGCCACGTAGGTGAGCGCAGCGGCATTCAGGACCGACCTCGACCCGGCCGTGTCGCGCTGGGTGACCAGCCCGAGGCTATTCATCTGCACGAGCGCACGGCGGCTGGCGTCGAACTCGACGGGAAGGGTGACGAGCTGGAACAGCACCGCAGCGCCGAACAGGACGATGCCGACCTGAATCAGACCGGCCGCGCCGAGAAAGAAGCCGCCGATGACCAGCCAAGGCCCGAACTGGGCGCCGATGCTGGCGGGGCGCACCAGGGCGCTACGAATCTGCAGCGGCTGGTATGCCTGGGCATGCTGAATGGCGTGGCCGACCTCGTGGGCGGCGACGGCCGCCCCAGCCACGCTGGGCTGGTCGTGGTTGGCGGCCGAGAGGCGCACCACCCGCTTGATCGGGTCGTAGGCGTCGGTGAGGGTGCCCTTTACCCTCACGATGGGCACGTCGTGAAGGCCGTTGGCATCGAGAACGGCCCGTGCCACCTCAGCACCGGTGAGGCGGGCCGTGTTGGCAACCTTTCCCCAGCGGTTGTAGGTATTCCGCAGGTACATCTGCACCAGCAGCGTGCCCGCGAGGGTGATAATGAAGAGTACCAACATGCTACCGATCCTCCTAGCTAGCGGTTGGGGTCCGGAGTGCGGCCCCACCTGCGACTGTGGCAAGAACTGCAGGGGGCGGCGCAGCACCCAACCGAGACCGCCGTGCGGGGCAAAAAGAGCGGACCCAAGGGGTTGTCCATCAGGACCTCCTCTTCAGGTCTCGCCCTGTTCGCCCGTCACCGAGCGACATTGCCGCCGTACTGACGATGCTCGGGCACCCCGGATAGACCGGGGCGGCTACTCCCCTGTTAGCTACCAGCCTACCTTAGATCCACCATGGCGTGCGGTTTTGGAAACTACATGCCTAAAGTACATGCCGCGTCGATTCGTTAACATCTGGGATACTGAGAACGAGTTACATTAGGGTCTTTAAGATGCCACATTCTAATTACCCCGTTTGCTACCTGAATAGCACCCCCGAATGGAGCAGGTTGAAGGCTGCGATCTTGAGGTTTACCCTTGTCCAAAGTCGGACCCAAGGGCGGACAAGGACGGCCTCGTCGGAGCTCCGGGTACGGGTGAGCGATAGAAACGTCTTCACCTGAGTTGCATGAAGGGTCAGTGACCGTACCAGAGTGCTGAAGCTCGCTTCGATTCGCTAAGGACGGACTCTACGGGTCCGAACTCGATCGAGGGACTCAGACCACGCGCCGTTACTCCCCCCCATATTCGATCGCTTCGGTGTCAGCACGCCTGTGCCGATATAGGCCTTATCCCCCACAATCAACTCCCCCTCCAACCCTTCAGTCAGTTCTCGAGCCAGCTTTACATCCGGATGATTCGCCGCTGCGAAAGCCCATCTCTCGAACAATCCCTCAAGGTTGGTCAAGGCGGGCAGCTTGAAGCCAAACACCATTCCCATGGTGCTAAATCCCTTCCTGGCCTCGGGAAACTTCGACCAGGAAGAGCGTTTCCCCAAGGGCGGACTCTTCGGGTTCGCTACCGGTAGTGGTTTGCTGTCGATCAGGTGGATCCGGTTAGCTGTCAGCACCGAGAGGGCAAGTTCAGCCACTAGCCTCTCGGCATTCCGTAAGATCCGATGGTAGCGGGTGTAGTGGGGTAGCTTGGGGAACAGTTCCCTGAAGAGCTGATTGACGATCCAGTACCAGGTGCTCTCATATCCAGCGAATCCGACCTTCGGTTGGGCGAGGATCTCACCTACGACTGCAATAGTCAAGAGTTCGCTGTAGCTCGCTTTCTGGGCAGGTTGCTGACCCGAAGAGTCCGTCCTTGGCAGGATGTCCTGGTAGGGTTTGAGCCAGTCGTCTATGTAAACGAATACTGTGACCCGAAGCTCCAACGAAGCCGTTCTTGTCCATCTGGAACAGATCTTCTGGCTTATACTGATAACGGGGATGGGTGGTCATAGAAATAACCATCCCCCGTTCTTTGCCTGCAGATCAAGTAGCAAACGACGTAATTGAAGACTGCTGGCAGATTCATAAAGACCACCTCTGGAAAATATGGTGGCCTTGCAAAGAGAGCTCAAAATCCATCAGTCCCAGGTAGAAACGGCTTTTGTGCAGTCTCAACCAGAGGGAATCATATACTTGACTATGCGCCGGGGTTCCTCTCGCGCACAGCTTCTGTTAGGCGATCAAAGAAGCGGTCAAAGTCTTCCCGTGGTGAAACGAGCCTAGGTGTGTCGGTGAAGTCTGCCTCCGCAACAACGTAGGCTTCAATCGTTCCAGGGGCCCAAGATGGTGCCCTTCGATTCGAGAGGCTATCCATACCGGCTCGGAACACCTCAATCCAAGTCTTGCCGTGCTTTCTCGACTCTGTGTCAGCTAAATCCTTATGAAATATCATGATGTAGCCGACAACAATCTCAGGAGAATGGAGCTGTACGTTAGCCACTTCCCCCATAAGATCGTCAATGCGGTTTGGTACTGTTCCCCGGATATTCTTCAAGAGGGATTTTAGCGAGATTCCCAACCTGACTTTCTTGTCGTAATTCCAGACAACATCCCACTTCTTGGCTCGTCCAAACCCTGGGATCTCGATATCCGTGGTAGCACCTACCACCCCACGCTCGCTTAGTTCCTGGATGCAAAAGTCGGCTAGCAGATCTAAGCGCCGTGGCGACTGCTTCTTCCCTTCGATCACAGCGACCTGGTAGAGATGGGCTACTGCATCATCGACAGTGAGAGGCATTAGCGATGAACTATCACATTCGCCTCGTGCGCGAGGCGATTCACTGCTGCATCAAGGTATGACGGCTCGATCTCGACACCAATGCTGTTCCGGCCCCAAGAGCCAGCCGCGACCTGCGTCGTAGCCGTTCCCATGAACGGGTCGAGTACGGTGTCTCCAGCGAAGCTGAACATGCGTATCAGGCGCTCCGCGACCTCCACCGGATACGGGGCCGGGTGATTCCGCGTCGAAGCCCCGCCGGGACCGTCCCAGAGCTGGCGGAACCATGCGCCGTGAAGCTCCTTCGGGATGACACTTAGCACCCGCGCAGCCAGACTGGGGCGCCGGTAGCCCCCTGGCTTCCGCTGCATGAGGATGTACTCGATATCGTTCTTGAGGATGGAGTTGGGCTCGTAGGGCTTGCCGAGGAACGATCCCCTACCGTTTTCGACCTCGCGCTTAGCATTCGCGATCTTGTACCAGATGATCGGTGCCAGATTGTCGAAGCCGATATGCCGACACTGCTCCTGGATAGAAGCGTGGAGCGGGACAACCGTATGCCTCCCCCTATTACGACGGCGTGAGAGACAGACATCCCCAACGACACACACCAAACGACCACCAGGAACGAGCACACGCAAGCATGCCTCCCACACCGGGGCCAGTTGACTCAGGAAATCCTCGTAATCCTCGACCCACCCTAGCTGACCTTCGGTCTTCGGGTACTCCTTGAGGCTCCAGTACGGCGGTGAGGTCAGCACCAAGTCGACCGACCTCGGGGGAAGTTCGGCGACTACCTCCCTGGCATCACCCAGGAATAGATCGTGATGGGTGGGAACTTCCGCCAGCAAGCTTTCAATCTGAACCCTTGCGCGAGAGTCCTTCGCGAGTCTAGGAAGAGCCTGTCGAGGGTTCTCCAGATCTCGCCAATGCGGAGGAAGCAGGCTTTCTAGATCCATCTCCCTGTCGGACCCAGCGAGTCCGTCCTTGGAGGCTGGCCAAATTCGCCCCTGCAACATGCTGGGCTTACCCAACGGGTCAGATGGTAAATGGGCGGCTTTGACTCCCCTTCTCACTAGCGCCGGTCTCCTCCCAGGATCATAGTGGTGGCTCCTTATCCTGCTATCAACTCCTTATACACGAGCCTCTTACTGGTCAGCGCCGCGCAGAACTCCGGCATCATCTGCTCGGTGTCCTATGGGCCCAGACTGTGGCAGCACGCGAACTCATTGCGGTGCAGGTGCTCCGGGCTGATGTGATGAAACGTACCACCATGATGTCCACGTTTCAGTGTAGCCCAGAAGGATCCTTGCCGTTCGTGTGGGCCTGATCCCGAACATACTCGCTGACTGAATGATCGACCTGTGGTTGGGGAGCCCCCGGATCGGTGCTCATCGGCGTACACCTCGGCCGCTTTCTGAGTAATGTTCGGGTCGCGATGCAACTTCATACTTACTGACACCCATCAGGCTGGTAGCCCACAGGTGCCCCGCTTCTGGCAGCCGATCTTTGAGTACTCCACGACCAACCCTACGGAGGCTGAAGTTGCGACCCAGGGCTGCTCTGGGGGGTACACGCAATCTACACAACCCCTACACCGCCCGCACACCGGCAGGGAGCAAGATAGGGCAACTTGGCTCTAGGCCAAGAGATAGGGAGGAAAGATGAACAGGAAGATCGCTACAGCAATCGTCGTGACCACGCTGCTCGTGGGAACCGGTCTGGCCAGCGCCCAACTCTTCGGTCGGCGAGGGGGGGCCGGGGCGATTCGGGGGGTCGGGAGTGGAGCCGTGGAGATCAGCATCTACGCAGCCGACCCCGCCACCGGGGTCGACCCGATCGAGACGCTGACCCTCACCCGACCGCTGTCGCCGAGCGATATCGTCGCCAACTACGAGGGTGCGGCCTTCGTGGTGGTGACCGGCGAGAACTTCTCGCGCACCTTGGATCTGAGCGAATTTAAGGTTGAGGTCGCCGTGTACGCCGAAGATCCCACCAGCGGTGCGGAGCCCATCAGAATTATCTCAGCTATCCAGCCGTTGAAGCTGCGCGAGGCGCTCGCCGAGGTTGGCGACGCGGCCTTCGTGGTGGTGACCGGCAGCAACTTTACCCGGACCCTGGATCTCGCTGCCTTAGAGGAAGCCCCAGACAAGCAGTTCAAGCACCACCGGGGACGCGGCAGGCACCATGGCCTGAGATGATAGCCCACCAACCCCACTCTGAACACCTCTGCTCCGGCACTTAAGACCCGCAGAGCTAAAGAGCCCACCATCCTCCGGACCCGTCCCTCGTGGACGGTTTTTTAAGTCGTAAGGTAGTTAAGGGAGCGGTCACGAAGGACAAATGTCCACAACTTTGCCGTGCTGGGGACGTATCGTACATACTACCGTAATGCCGCGAGCCGCCCGATCGACCTCGAGACACCTCCCGTGACACCGACCCTGCTGCTGGCATTCACGGCGGGCCTGTTTTCATTCCTCTCCCCCTGTGTCCTCCCCCTGGTCCCCTCCTATCTGGCCTATGTAGGGGGCAGCGCCGAGGCTCGCTCCACTGCGGTCCGCAACGCCCTGCCATTCATCGCCGGCTTCTCGCTCATCTTTATCGCCCTGGGGGCCTCAGCGAGCGTCCTCGGGGCACTCCTTCGCGCCAACCAGGTCCTGCTCACAATCATAGGTGGGCTCCTGGTACTCCTGTTCGGCCTGATCATGCTCGGCGCGATTCGCCTGCCCTGGCTCTACCGGGACACCCGGCTCCAGCTGCGGGTTACAGCCGGCAAGCCCTGGGGAGCGGTATTGCTCGGGATGGCCTTCGCGGCCGGCTGGACCCCCTGCATCGGACCGGTGCTGGGCAGCATCCTGACCCTGGCGGCTGCCTCGGGAACCCTCTCTCAGGGGGTGCTGCTGTTGGGGAGCTACGCCCTGGGCTTAGGACTCCCGTTCCTGCTGGCCGCCCTGGCGCTCGAATCGTTCTTGCGGGCCACCAAACGGATTCAGCGGTTCGCCCCCTGGCTGGAACGGGGCGCCGGGGCGCTGCTGGTGATCGCCGGCCTGCTGATGGTCAGCGGCACCTACACACGGCTGAACGGTCTCCTCATCCGCCTCACGCCCGACTGGCTGATCTCGAGGCTGTAATGGCCCCGGCGATCGAACTACGCTCCCTCTATCGGCGCTACGGTCGCAACTTCGTCCTGGCCGATATCACCCTCACCGTCGAAGCGGGCAGGACGGTTCTGCTTAAAGGGGCCAACGGAGCCGGTAAGACGACCCTGCTGCGAGTGCTCGCCACCCGGCTGCGCCCGAGCCGCGGTGCGGGCCGGATCTTCGGCGCCGATCTCGCCCGCGAGGCCCAGTCGGTGCGCCGCCGAGTGGCCTACCTGAGCGTCCTCGGGGGACACAGCCCCACCCTCACGGCACGTGAGAACCTCCACTTCGCTGCGACGATCTACGGCAGCCCCGCCACAGTGGTGGACCGGTCTCTCGCCTCCGTGGGGCTAGGGGGAGTGGGAGACCGAACGGTCCGGACCTTCTCGAGCGGTATGAAAAAGCGCCTGGGCGTGGCCAGACTGCTCCTGGCCCCGAGCGACCTCTGGCTCCTGGATGAACCCTACGCCGCACTCGATGAGGAGGGGAAGGGACTCATCGACGACCTGCTGACCGATGCCCAGGCCCGAGGCAAGACCGTGATTATGGCCTCGCACGCGCTCGAACGTTGCGGACGCTTCGCCGAGGCGACCTTGGAACTCGAAGGTGGCCGGCTCCGCCGCGCCGACCCAGAGGTGCAGCATGTCTGACCTCGTCCTGGTGCTGGCGGTAGCCCACAGGGACGCCCGCCAGGAACTGCGAAGCCGGGCGGTCACCGTCGCCACGGTGTTCTTCTCCGGGATCACGGTGGTGATTCTCAGCTTCGCCCTCGGCCCCGACCCCGACGATCTGAGGCGGGCGGCACCCGGTATCCTCTGGGTCGCGCTCGCCTTCGCCGGGGTCATCTCGGCGGCACAGAGCTATCAGAACGAACTCGCGGAAGGGGCGTTCGAACAGCTCCTCATCTCCCCCATCCCGCGCGCCGCCATCTACGTCGGCAAGCTGCTCGCCAACTGGCTCACGATGTTCCTGCTAGGTCTCCTGCTGCTGGCGGCGATCGTCATACTCTTCGATCTGCCGCTGGGGCGCGGGGGGCCGCTCCTCGCCGCCACTCTCGCGTCGGGCACCCTCGGCTTCTCGCTCATCGCCACCTTCTACGCGGCGCTCACGGCCAACCTGCGGGCCCGCGAGTCGCTCCTCCCGGTGCTGATGTTTCCGGTGGTGGTGCCGGTCCTGCTGGCGGCGGTGCGAGCGACCGAGACACTCCTGGGACCGGGGCAGGCTACAGGCAACCCGGCCCTGGCAGGCCCGTGGCTACAGTTGCTAGTGGGGTTCGACCTAGCCTATCTTGTAGTCTGTACGGCGATCTTCCACTTCGTTGTAGAGGAATAGTGAATAGACTCCGCCACCAACCGCTACGCTCGACCCACCGCGCACACTGCCAGCCTCACCACCGAGGAGTGAAGTATGAATAGAGCGAAACGTCCTCTCTGGCTTAGCGGGCTCGGTCTTGCCACGCTGCTGCTCTTCGGCACCGGAGCGGTCCTGGCCCTCACCGTTAGCCCGCCCGATGTCAACCAGGGAGAGCTGATCCGGATCATGTATGCCCACGTCTCGGTCGCCTGGGTATGCTTCCTCGCGGTGGGGATAAGCGCGCTCTTCGGCGGGCTCTACCTCTGGCGAGGCCGGGCCGGGCACGACGCCTGGGCGGTCGCCAGCGCCGAGGGGGCGCTACTCTTTGCCGCCCTGACCATAGTCGGCGGCATGACCTACAGCAAGCCGACCCTGGGGGTGTACTGGACCTGGGACGCCAAGCTTACGCTCACCGCTCTCCTGCTCGCCCTGCTGGTCGGCTACTTCATCGTCCGAGCCCTTATCGACGACCGGGAGCGCCAGGGCCGGGTGAGCGCCGTCATCATGCTGGTGGTGCTGGCAAGCCTGCCCTTCAATTACCTGGCGGCCGAGTGGTTCCGCACCCTCCATCCCGCTAAGAGCATCAACTTAGACGGTTCCGGCGTGACCATGGAGCCCGCGTTCGTCCGCATCCTGCTCTTCAACACCGCCGTCGCCGTGCTCGCCTTCAGCTATTTCCTGCTCGAACGGGTCCGGTTGGGCCGCCTCGAATCCGCCCGTCAGGACGAGGCCGAGCGGGAGGGGCCAGCCGGAGAGGCCGTCCATGTCTGATCTTGCGGCCTGGCTGTGGGTAGCGCTCGCCTGGGTCGAACTGGTCGTGGCCTACGGAGGCTACCTCCTCTACCTCCGCTGGCGGGCCCGCCGTCGCGAACGGCAAGAGGGATGAGGCGCCTCGCCTACGGACTGATCGGGGTGGTGGTGCTCGCCGCCGCTGGCTTCATGATCTTCCGGGCGCTAAGCGACTCCCTGGTCTACTTCGTGCTGCCCAACGAGTACGCCCGGGATCCGGGTGAGTATGCCGACCGGCGGCTCCGGCTCGGCGGCATCGTCGAGGAGGGCTCGGTGGCCTTCGACAGCGACCGTCTCCAGTTGACCTTTCTGGTGACCGATAGCATCGAGAGCTTCGAGGTGCAGCATCGAGGCAGTCCGCCCGACCTGTTCAAGGAGAACGGCGGGGTAGTGGTCGAGGGCCGCTTCAAAGGCGGCATCTTCGTGAGCGACAACGTGCTGGTCAAGCACTCGGAGGTGTATCAGGCCCCCGAGCCGGGAGAGCCCATCGATGTCGAAGCGCTCAAGAATTCGCTTCAGTAGGTTACAGCGGCCCCGTGCTTGACATCAGTCTCGGGCAACTCGGCTCAGGCAGCACCCTCCTGGCGCTGGCGGCGGCGCTCTACGGCGCAGTGGCCGGAGTAGTGGGGGCGCTGCGCCGGGACGCCCGCCTCCAAACCTCGGCGCGGCTGGCCGCCGTGGCCACCTTCCTCGGAGCCACGGCGGCGATCGTGCTGATGGAGCTAGCCCTCCTCAGCGACGACTTCAGCGTCTCGTACGTCGCCTCCCAATCGCGCATCGACTCGCCGCTCTGGGTCAAGATCGTGACGCTGTGGGCGGCACTCGAGGGGTCGGTCCTGCTCTGGGCCTGGCTGCTCACCCTCTACGGGGCGCTGCTCGCGGTCGCCGCACCGCTGAACGTACTCCGCCCCTGGGCGCTCGCCGTGATGCAGCTGGTGCAGGTATTTTTCCTGGGCGTAGTAGCGACGGCCGCCAACCCGTTCACGGTGCTGCCCCTGCCGCCCGCCGACGGTCCCGGCCCCAACCCGCTCCTGCAGAACCACTGGATGATGGCGGTCCACCCGCTACTCCTCTACCTCGGCTTCGTCGGGCTTACGGTCCCGTTCGCCTACGCCATGGCGGCACTGATCACGCGCCGGCCTGGGAGCGAGTGGATGACCCAGACCCGGCGCTGGACCCTGACCGGCTGGGGCTTCCTCTCAGCCGGCATCGTGGCCGGAGGCTGGTGGAGCTATGAGGTGCTCGGCTGGGGCGGGTACTGGGCTTGGGATCCGGTCGAGAACGTAAGCTTCCTGCCCTGGCTCACCGCCACCGCATTCATCCACAGCGTGCAGGTCCAGGAGCGGAGGCGGATGCTCAAGGCCTGGAATATTCTGCTCATCACCCTGACCTTCGCACTCTCGATCCTGGGCACCTTCCTGATCCGCTCGGGCATCGTCTCCTCAGTACACGCCTTCGGGGACGGCCCGGTCGGCCCCATCTTCCTCGCCTTCTTCATAGTCGTCATGCTGGCCTCGTTCGGGCTGATCGCCCTCCGCTGGGACCAGATCCGAGACCGGGCCGAACTCGACGCCGTGGTGAGCCGTGAGGGGAGCATCCTGGTCGGGAATGTGCTGTTTCTGGCCATGGCCTTTGCAATCCTCTTAGGCACCCTGTTCCCGCTCATCGTCGAGGCGATCAGCGGCGAAAAGGTGACCGTGGGCGCACCCTTCTTCGATCAGGTGAGCCGGCCGCTATGGCTGCTGATCCTGCTGCTCATGGGGATCGGACCGCTGCTCCCCTGGCGCCGGGCCGACAGTCAGCGGCTCTCTAGCAACCTCGCCTGGCTGCTGGGGGGCGGGATCGCTGCGGGCCTGCTCGCCCTCCTCGCAGGTCTCCGCGGGCTCTACCCGCTGCTGACCGTGGCCCTGGCCGGCTACAACCTCGTCAGCCTGGGGCTGCTCCTCCTCGGCGTCGTACTACCCCGCGCCCGCATCTCGAAGCGCAGCGTGGTGGCGGTGTTCCGCAGCTACGCCTTTGAGAACCGACGTCGCTTCGGCAGCATGGTCGTGCACTTCGGGGTGACCGTGATCGCGGTCGCAGTGATGGCCAGCTCCGCCTACCGCGTCGACGAACAGCTCCGGCTCGAATTCGGCGCCGAGGTCCCCTTCCAGGGGTACGAACTCCGGGCGGTCGACCGCTTCATGGAAGAGAGCCCGCAGGGTGTCAGCGCAGGTGTCGAGATCGTCGTGGAGCGTGCCGGGCGGACCCTCACCGAACTCCGGCCGCGGCTCAACCTGTTCGGCCAGAACCCGCAACTCATCCCCACCCCGGCGGTACTCTACCGGCCCCAGCACGACCTCTACCTGAGCATCGCCGGCCGCCTCGACCCCGAAGCCGAATTCGTGGTGATTCGGGCTGTGCAGAGCCCGCTGATCACCTGGATCTGGGTGGGTGGCCTGATCGTCATCCTCGGCACCTCCTACGCTCTCTCCCCCGGCGGCCGTCAACTCCGAGAACGGCAGCGACAGGGGGCGGTCCGGGCATGACCAGGCTACTCCTAGTGGTGGGCGTCGCCAGCGCACTCGGCGGGCTATTCCTGTTCGGGCTGCTGCGCGGTCGGCCCGACCGCGATATCCCCTCCAATCTGATCGGCAGACAGGCCCCCGAGTTCACCCTCCCGCTTCACAGCAGCTACCGGAGCAGCTACGGGGAGACCTTCTCGCTGGGCGCAAACGCGGGGCGGCCGATGATTATCAACTTCTGGGCGTCGTGGTGCGCCCCCTGCTACCAGGAGGCGCCGGAACTCGCCACAGCCTGGCGCGAGCGTGGCACCGAGGTCCTGTTCGTCGGCATCCAGACCCAGGACCGGGGCCGCCACGCCGAGGGGCTCGAATTTATCAATCGGTTCGGCCTGGGCTTCCCCAACGTCATCGATGATGCCAGCCTGGTCAGCATAGACTACGGCCTCTTCGGGGTCCCCGAGACCTTCTTTGTGAACGCCGCCGGGGTGGTGACCTACCGCCACATCGGGCCGGTGAGCAGCGCCGTACTCGAGGCGCAGATCGGGGCGCTGATCCGTTGAGACGAGCCCTGGCCCTGACTGCGATCCTGGCTGCGCTGCTCGGCACCGCCCCCGCCCAAGAGGAGGCGCCGGGACTCCTGCTCGAACAGCGCGTGTTCGAGATCGGCCGCAAGCTGCGCTGTCCGGTGTGCACCTCCGAATCGGTGGCCGACTCGGCAGCCGAACTCGCGGTGCAGATGCGTGCCAGGATCCAGACCCAACTCGAACAGGGCCGCGACGAGGCCGAGATCCTCGCCTACTTCCAGGAGCGCTACGGCGACTGGATCCTGCAGGACCCGCCGAAGCGCGGCCCCCACCTCTTGGTCTGGCTACTCCCCGCCGGGGCCGCCCTCCTGGGCCTGGCCTCCCTGGTGGTGTTTGTGCGGCGCTGGCGCCGCGCCGCCGAGGTCCCGGTCGAGGTGGATGAGGCAGATCTGGAGCGGGTCCGCGCTGCGCTCGACCGAGGGTGAAAGGTGACAGCGGTCCTGCTCACCCTGTTTGCCCTCGTCCTGGCCGGCTACGTGGCACTTCCACTCCTCTTCCCCGGCCAGGCCGATCCACTCCCAGACCCCCGCGACCCCGTCACCCTGGACCTCGAGGAGGAGCGCGAGGCCCTGTTCCGAGCCATCCGCGAACTCGACGCCCGCGACGATCTCCCAGAGGCCCGGCGCACCGCTCTGCGCCGCCGCTACGAGGCGAAAGCCGCCCAGGTGCTACGCTCGCTCGACGCCCGCGAGGAGCAGCTGTCCGGACAGCCGGTCGCCCACCCACCCGGATCCAGGCGCCCCCCCTACGCCCTGCTGACCCTGCTACTGCTCGTCATCGCCAGCGCGGTCGGCCTCGGCAACTTCGTGCTGCCTAGGGTGGGGGGATCGACCATCACCAGCTTCTTCGAAGGGGACCTCGAGGCGGGCCGGGCGCTGCAGGAACTCCGGCGGATAGTCGATCGAAACCCCAGCGCCGAGAACCTCATGACGCTGGCCGACGCCTACTGGCAACTCGGGGAGGCCGAGGGGGCGGAGGCGACCTATCGCCGCATCGTAGCGGAGATCACCCCGGTGCCGGGCCTGGCCTACCGCCGACTCGGCTTCCTCACCCTCCAGACCGACCTCGGGGAGGCGAAAGGGCTGCTGGAACTCGCCCGGGCCGCAGATCCCAGCGACCTCGATACCCTGTTCGCCTTGGGCGAGCTAAACTTCGCCCTCGGACGGCGACCCGAAGCCCGCGAGGCCTGGGAGAGCTTTCTGGCCCAGCCGGGTGGCGCAGGCGATCCGGACGTGGTCGCGCGCCTCGAGCTCATAGACGCGACCGAGTCTCTCTACGAGGCGGTGGAGCGGGAGCCGAGCGAGGCCAACCGGCTCGCCCTCGCAGACGCGCTCTGGCGCCAGGGGGAGCGGGAGCGCGCCGTCGAGATCTACTTCCGGATCCTGACCGAGACCGATCCCGACCAGCCTGAGGCCCTGAGCCGTACCGGGCAACTCCTGTTCTTTAGCGGCCGCGTCGAAGATGCGGTAGCCATCCTCGAACGGGCATGGTCTCTCGGTGCCGGTGACCCGGAGACGCTCCTGATCCTCGGCAACGCCTATTTCGGCCTCGAGCTGTTTGCAGACGCCGTCGCGGTGTGGGAGGCCTATCTCGAGGTCGCCGACGACCCCGGCCGGGTGCCGGACCTGCTCGCCAGCGCCAGGGCTCGACTCGAGGGAGCGTCCGCCACTGGGGAGCAGCTCTACGCCGCCCACTGCGCGACCTGCCACGGCGCCGCTGGCCAGGGCGGGTCGGCGCCCCCACTCGCCGGCAACCGAAACGCCGAACGCCAGGCCAACGTGCTGGAGATCATCCGCTTCGGCCGCGGTCTCATGCCCGGCTTCGGCCCCACCCTGGGAGATGATGAGATCGAAAGGATTGCCGGCTTCGTAGTCACCACCCTCGCCCCTCGAGCCGCGACGCCATGAACGGTCCCGACCCAGCCCCGGATCTCGGGGGCGAACGGAAGGTCGACAGGGAGCGCCGCCGGCTGATCGTATGGCTGTGGCGTCTCCCCGTCCTGACTGCGCTCGGTGGGGGTGGGTACGGTCTCTACCGGGCCTACCGACTCCACTTCGGCAAGCGTGCCCCCTCCACCAACCCCCGTTTCTCCCCCAGACCCGAGGTCTGGGTCGCCGGGGTGGCCGAGTTCACGGAGGTGTGGGCCGAGCGCAACTTCACCATCGGTGTCACCCCCTCGGTCGCCCTCCGGGTCCCTAGGCCGGTGCCGGGCGGGCTGAGCCCCGGAGAGGACCTCCACCTCGTCGCGTTCAGCCGCATCTGCACCCACCAAGGCTGTCTCGTCACCCTGAACCGCAATCTCGAGGCGGTCGCCGTGGCCTTCAATCACCGCACGGAGGTCCCTGCCCTAACCTGCGCCTGCCACCTCACTGTGTTCGCCCCCGACAGGGCCGGGCGGGCCGTGAGCGGGCCTGCGGTGCTGCCGCTGCCCCGGGTGAGGCTCGAGACCCGCAGTGGCGAACTGTGGGCGACGGGGGTCGAGAGTTGAGGCTCAAGCCCCCAAATATGAGCTGGAGGCCGAAAACGGCGAACTACAACGCCCATCCCGAGACGCCCCAACCAAGGTTGTTACACGGTGGGGTTTCGCCAAGCGATCAGGTAGCCGACCGGATAGCCCTGGTAGAGCGAGTCCAGGAGGTTCCAGACCTTGGTCGCATCCCAGACGAAGGGGCGCTGGATCTCTGGGATTGCGATCTCCCCGGACTGAACCAACTTGAGGAAGACCATCACCTGCTGATTAGGGTCAGAGTACCGCTGTGTGGACACAGTGAGGCATCCTTTCCGATGAGTGGGATGCAGAGAAGGATCGAGTCAATCGTAAGAAACACGGCATCGGTTTCGAGGTCATCTCCAGTCGCCTGCTTACTGCCTCAGATAAGCGCCAGGACTATGGAGAGGAGCGCTTTATCAGCTGCAACCCAGTGAGTCGATCGTCGTTGCCGTGGTTCACATCAGCCGTAGTGGCCGAATTCGGCTGATCTCGGCCCGCAAGGCCAACTCCAGAGAGAGGAGGGCCTACGAGCAGCTCAGCAAAGCGACTAAAGGAGATTGAGGCGATTCGGGATCAGGAGATCGACTCTGCGGAGATCCCGGAGGCCGATGATTCTGGCAGCGGGTCGAGCTCCAGCTGCCACAGCCGAAGAAAGGCATCTATATCCGCTTGGATACCGACGTCATCGACTGGCTGAAGTCGAAGGGCAAGGGCTACCAGACCCGGATGAACGCCATGTTGCGGGAGCTGATGAGGAGTGAGAAGGAGCAGAGGGGTCGGCGCGGGCGGCTTTAATCTAGTCCTCCCTTAAGCGCCTCGTCGATATGCCGTTCAGCCGCGATCCTCGCCGCCCGGTAGGACAACATAGCTTCAGAGCGCCAGCAGAGTGCCTTCACTTCAGAGACCCAGTGCGGCCGTTGTCCCGGTTCCTTCCGGGTGTCAATCTCGTGTCCTCGGTAGGGTGGTGGTATAACTCCCATGTCGCACCTCTTTTCTGCATCCCTCAGCTTCATTACCAGGGGTGCAGAACCAGGGGTGCAGAACTATTATAAGGGGTGAATAGCCCCAATTCCCCATAATCCCGTTTGCTACCTGAATAGCACCCCTCGAGGCAGCCCCCAACGCCACAAGCGGACTCTACGGGTCCATCATTCGGTCGAAGACACCCGTGTCCCGCCAACCGTAGAAGTAGTACTGAACCGTAAGTAAAGGGGGGGAAACAACGAGGTAGCAGCCGCCCAACCCGTTGCAAGGATGAACTGAATCGCGTCGAACTTCAGACCAGCCTGAGCTAAGTCGGTCGCCTCTGCAATACTGACCAGGAGGGTGTGGGGTAACCGTTCAGGACTCGAGCAGGAGCCTTTCGGGATTCTCCAAGAGGTCGATCAGCTGGCCGGTGAAACCTGTTGCCTCGGCACCATCGATGAGCCGATGATCAAAAGACAGGCTCAGATAGAGCATCGACCTCGCCTGGATCGAGTCATCCTCAAGCACTACGGGGCGCCTCTTGATCGAGTGGACCCCGAGGATGGCCGCTTCAGGCAGGTTGATGATCGGGAAGCTGAATAGCCCCCCCAAGGTGCCGACGTTGGTGATCGAGAAGGTCCCTCCTCGGACATCCTCGGGGGCAAGCTTGCCCTCGCGTGCCCTCTCAGCCTTGTCCTGGAGCTCTGCGGCGACCTCGTGCAAGCCCTTCCTGTCCACGTCGTGGATCACGGGCACCATCAGCCCCCCGTCGGTGGCGACGGCCACGCTGAGGTTGACGTAGCGCTTGAGCACGATCTCGCCAGCCTCCTCGTCGAGACTGGAATTGACGGAGGGGAAGGCCCGGAGTGCGGAGACCACCGCCTTCATCACGAACGGAAGGTAGGTAAGTCTTACCCCGCGCTCGGCAGCGACCGGCTTCAACCGGGCGCGCATGCGGACCAGTTCAGAGACATCGGCCTCGTCCACGTGGAGGGTGCGCACCGTCTGCAGGTGCGACGCCAGCATCTGACTCGCAACCGACCGCCGGAGGCCACTGAACGGGACGCGCTCCTCAAGCTCAGGGTATTCCGCAGGAGAGATGTAGGGGGCACTCCGGCCAGCCGCGCGAGCGTGCGCCTGAACATCCACGACCCCGATCCGCCCGTTAGAGCCGCTGCCCGTTACGGCATCGATGGAGATGCCCAACTCCCGAGCCAGTTTGCGAGCCGCCGGGACCGCCAGCACTCGCCCATAGGGACCGGTCGGCCGGGCCGCAGTCCGCTCGGTCACCGCTCCATGGGTGCTGCTGACCTGTACGACGGGTCTATCATCGACCTTCTCGGAGGGCGCGAACAGGCTCAGGCCATCGTCCGCCTCAGAGGCGGAGACCTCGGCACCAGGGGGCTCCTCCCGGACCTGCGTGCCTTCGGAGGGGGTCGACTCGTCAGGGTCGGAAAAGAGGGCGATGGGGTGGTTCACTGCCACCACATCGCCCTCAGCGGCGAGGCGCTTCACGAGAGTCCCGGCGAAGGGGCTAGGCAGTTCCACAGTCACCTTGTCGGTCATCACCTCAACGATGGGTTGATCTAGCTCGACCCCCTCACCCTCCTCGACCAACCAGGTGACGATCTCACCCTCGATGATGGATTCGGCAAGCTTGGGGAGCAGGAACTCTCTCGGCATAGGTTCTCCTTAAACGATAGCTCTCCTTAAAACAAGATCTACTGCGTCGCTCGGCGGGTCGACCCCTCTACGCCTCATGGGCTACTGCCTAGCAGCCCACCACCCCGCCCTGAGGCTGCGGTGGGGTCCGGGCGGGCAGGCACATTCCTGTGGCCACGGGGAGTGGGCCAGAGTCCCGTGGATGGCGGACAGCAGAGCCACCCGAACCGATGTCGGCTCCTCGTGAGATCATCACCAGCTTCGTCCCGGCAAAGCCTTCCTGACGGCATCTCGACCGCCGCTGGAGAGTGTGCGGAGAGGATCGATCCGCGCACCACCAGTCTACCACCGGTCTTCATAAGCCGACTGTAAAGCATCAGCCGTCCTATAAATACCTGAGCAGGACCAAACCACAAGCAACGCAGAACCGTTCCGCGGTAGAGCTTGATGTCGTAGTCGTAACCAAGGTCGGACTCTTCGGGTCCGGTTCCCGCTACTCTGACCATCCTACCCCTGCCACCTCCCCGATCTTTCTTGTTCGGAGATGCGAGAACCGGTCGCACCGACTTGTATTCCTGCGGGCTAGCAGCAACGGTAATGCCAGCGCGGTCGACAAGCGCCTCCTCCGTCTTCCTCGGTCGGTCAGGAGAGTCATAAGCGAGGGATCTCCAAAAGATCTTCTAAGGACAGACTCCCCCGATTCTGAAGCCTGTTGCGCTAGCACCAATGACGGCTAGCTGCCGGAGAGGTTGTGCCAGGGTAGCCCCTGTGAGATCCACACCTCGGCATAGGGGAGATAGCTCCCATGCACGCCATCTCGATGCACATCCCCGACACTTTCGGACTCCTCCAAAGGTATGAAGCCCGGTCCTAGGGAGATCCGCTACACTGGACGACGTAACGCGAGTTCGAAGAGGTGCTCGTGTCAACCCGCGCAAGCTCACGTCGCCGCATGCTTTTGAGGGGCGTTCCGAAAGGAGAGCTAATGAATAACCAACGCTATATCGCCTTTGCGCTCATCGCGATCGGAGCTATCGCCCTCGCGTCGCGCTTTGGTGGCGATTCGGACTGGCTCTGGAATACGGGCTGGCTCTGGGTCGGCCTAGTCGCAGCCGGGTTCCTAATGGCCTACAGCCGCAAGCGAAGCTACCGGCTCCTGGTCGCTGGGTCGATCTTGGCCGGCGTCGCTGCCGGTATCCTCCTCGAGCAGATCTGGGGCTGGGACGGCATCTTCCTGATCGGCCTTGGCTTAGGTTTCTTCGCCATAGACCAGGTTGAGAGGCGCCCAAACCGCTGGCCCCGGATTGTAGCGGCGATCCTCATCGGCCTGGGACTCCTCTCCGGCCTGAGCAACTCCGGCATCTTCGGTTCGGTCTGGTTTGCCATCGCGCTCATTGCCGGCGGCATCTATCTGCTGCAGCGGGGGGACTGGGTGCTTTTCCCACCCTCGCAACGACCCACCCCCGATCCGCCCGCTCCGGAGCCCGAGGTACCACCCGAAGAGGCCGCCAGGGAAGCGCCTGTGCCTGTACCGGAGGAGGAGCCAGAGCCCGAGGAGACGCCGGAGGTGAAGGCCAGGCTCGAGCGACTCGAAATCTGGCGGCGGGAGACCGCCGAGGCTGAGGGGAGCGCACCCTACCTGATTCTGAATAACCAGACGCTGATAGAGCTCGCCGACAAGAACCCGCAAACCCTCGAGGAGTTGCAGGCCATCCGCGGCATCGGACCGGTGAAGCTCGAGCGGTACGGGAAGCAACTGTTGGAAGCGCTTGGCAACGACTGAAGCTCCAGCCACACCCGGCGACAGCGCCCCCCAAGGCGGCGGAGTGCGCGCAAGCATTGTGGTCCCGGCCTCGACGATTAGCACCCTCGACATTCCACTGCCACCCGCGGCCTCGCACCAGGTCGGACTCACTCCGCTCGCCGCAGCCGCCTGCACGGTGGCCGCCCGCCTGGCTGCTTCTCCCGCCCGTCCAGCCCACCAAGCCGAGAGCTGCGACCGCAACGAGGATCGTCGGCCAAACAGGTGTCCACGAACCCACACACTGGTAACATGAGAGCCAGCGAGGCAGTAGGCTCTCGAAGGCAACCGCACTCGAAGCCCAGCGTGCAGCTACAGAGCTTAATGCATCCTGAAAACCGCACCGAATCTTGGCACGCGGGTTGCCAGCCTTGCAGGACACCGATGGAGGATCGATGGCACAAACGATCTACCCTGGTCTAGCCGGGATCAACATTGCCACGAGTCAGATCGCTTTGATCGATGGCATCAAGGGCGAACTGCTCTACCGCGGATATGACATCCGCGAGCTTGCCGACCGGGTCGGCTTCGAAGAGGTCACCTACCTGCTGTGGAACGACGATCTGCCGAACCGAACCCGACTCGACGCCTTCAGCGATCAGTTGAGTGGTCTCTTCGCGCTGCCCGATCCCGTGTACAATCTCCTCCACAGCCTCCCGGAGGACACCCAACCGATCCACGCCATCCGTACGGCCATCTCCGCACTAGCCGCCTTCGACGAGAACCCCGACGATGTCAGCACTGAGAACATTCATCGCATCGGCACCTCGCTACTGGCCAAGTTCCCCACCATCACCGCCTCCTTCGAGCGCATTCGCAAGGGGATGGATCCGGTAGCACCAGATCCCGACCTGCCCGTAGCCGCCAACTTCCTGTACATGCTGACCGGTGAGATGCCGAACGCAGCCGCCACGAGGACGATGGACGTGGCTCTGGTGCTCCACGCCGAGCACGGCTCCAACGCCAGCACCTTCACCGCCCGCACCGTCGCCTCGTCGCTCACGGATGTCTACAGCGCCATCACCTCCGCAGTCGCCTCCCTGAAGGGCCCGCTGCACGGCGGCGCCAACGCCGCCGTGATGCGCACCCTCGAGGAGATCGGCAGTGTTGAGGGCGTCGAACGGTACGTTCTCGACGCCCTCGCCCAACCGCACGGTCGGGTAATGGGGTTCGGCCACCGGGTGTACCGGGTGGTCGACCCGCGCGCCATCATCCTCAAAGAGGTCGCTAGGCACCTTGCCGAAGAGTCAGGTGACAGCAAGTGGTTCGAGATGAGCCTCGAGATGGAGCGGGTGATGGACCGGGAGATGGAGCGACAAGGGAAGCAGATCAAGCCGAACGTCGACTTCTTCTCCGCCTCCGTCTACCGCATGCTCGGCTTCCCCACCGACACGTACACCCCCCTCTTCGCCGTGGCCCGCATCTCGGGCTGGATGGCCCACCTCTTCGAGCAGTACGCCGATAACCACCTCATGCGGCCCCGGCTGGTCTACGAGGGTCCGCGGGGGAGGGTGTTCAAACCGATCGACCAGCGCTAACGCCCCACCCGACACCTTCGCCCTGCCGGATCCCAGCTGAGTGCACCGAGCGGCCGGAGTCGGCTCGCTAACGAACCGGGGCACCCTCGTCACCACGAGCGTAAGAACCCGGCGCTCAGCGCCCCCAGCCGACCTCACCGAAGGTATCCTCCCGGTCCGGGCTGGTTGAGAACATCACCACGGGGACACCGGTGTAGCGCTCGATCTCCTCGAGGTAATCGGTGACCTGGGTAGGCAGGTCGTCGCGGCTCTCCAGGCCCTGGAGGTCACCCCACCCGGGCAACTCCTCATAGACGGGCGAGCCGTCTCGGTAAGCGACGCAGACCTTGAGCGACGCGAAGCCTGAGAGGGTGTCGAGCTTCGTCACCACCAGACCGTCGAAACCGTTGATCTCGCAAGCGGAGCGGAGCTGCACCAGATCCAGCCAACCGACCCGTCTAGGACGGCCGGTGGTGGTACCGTATTCGTCCCACTGATTCTTACCGCTGCCGCGTAGTCGGAGCGCGGTGGCCTCATCGACGATCTCGGTAACGAAGGGACCGTGTCCCACCCGAGTGGTGAAGGCTTTGACCACTCCGTAGACGCCATCGAGCGCCCTGTGGCTTACCCCGGCGCCGACCAGGACGCCTCCTACCGTGGGGTGGCTGCTAGTCACGAATGGGTAGGTCCCATAGGCGAGGTCGAGCATGGTGCCCTGCCCCCCCTCGAACAGTACCCTCTTGCCCTCCTTCAGCCCCTCCCGAACGATGCGGCCGGTATCGGCGATCAGGGGGATCAGGTCGTCCCTCACCTGCTCGAGGGCCTCGTAGGCGGTAGCGACATCGCTCCAGCCTACCCGGGCCGTCGAGTTCGGCTTGGCCTCGAGCAGTCGCGCCAGACGCTCCCGCAGAAGGTCGTCGTCGAGCAGGTCGCCACAGCGGAGCCCCACCCTGCGCGCCTTATCGCTATAGGCAGGTCCGATCCCACGGCCGGTGGTGCCGACAAAGCCGCCCCCCTCATCGTTCTTGCGGTGGTGTGGCAGGACCAAGTGCGCCTCGCGGGAGATCAGCACATCGCCGATGTCGCGGCGGGCTGCGAGGGCACCCAATTCCTCCTGGAAGGTCCACGGGTCGATGACCATGCCACCTCCGAGGAGGGAGACGGGCCGAGAGTGCAGGGTGCCGCACGGAAGGTGATGGAGCTTAAAGACCTCATCGCCCACCACGATGGTGTGGCCGGCGTTGGCCCCGCCCGAGTAGCGGACCACAAAATCGGCCTCGCTAGCCAGGGCGTCGACCACCTTTCCCTTGCCCTCATCCCCCCACTGCGCACCGATGACCGCCAGTCCAGGCATGCCCTCCTCCCGGTTCACACCACCACGTGATCAGGACAGTATGACACACCCCCGAAGGCCCTTAGCACAGGGGGGGCCGGAACCCGACCGACCCTGTTACTCTTGAACCCATGCAACTGTTCCTCCCTGCCTGCCTCGCCCTTTCGCTAGGCGCCGGGGCGTTCGCTCAGACGGTGACGGTGTTCGCCGCTTCGAGTCTGACCGACGTCTTCACCGAGGTAGCCGCTGCCTTCGAGGGGGTGACAGCGGGCGTAGAGGTCGTCCTGAACTTCGCTAGCTCCTCCATCCTGAGTGCCCAGCTGCTCCAGGGGGCACCTGCTGACCTGTTCGCCAGTGCCGATGAGGTGCAGCTTGAGCGGGTGGCGGCGGCGGGACTCGTCGCGGCGGAACCCCGGGTGTTCGCCCTCAACCTGCTCACCGTGATCACGCCGGAGGGGTCGGATCTTGCTGACCCCGTCGACCTTGAGCGGCCCGGGACACTGGTGGTCCTGGCCGCCCCGGAGGTGCCCGTCGGCCGCTACGCCCGAGAACTCCTCATCGCACTCGAGGGGAGCTACGGGCTGGGATTTGCCGAGCGGGTGCTCAGCAACCTCGCCTCCGAAGAGCCGAATGCGCGCCAGACGGCCGCCAAGGTTGCGCTCGGCGAGGCCGATGCGGCCATCGTCTACCGCACCGACACCACCGGCCTAGCCGGGGTCCGCGAACTGCCACTGCCACCGGGAACCTCCCCCGTCGCCCGTTATCCGATCGCACCCCTAAACTCTGGACGAAGCCCTAAACAGGCGACCTCCTTCACCGACTTCCTCCTCTCCGCTCAAGGACAGGCCATCCTTGCCCGGCACGGATTCCTCGCTCCGTGAGCCCCCGCCTGCCCTGGTCGCTGGTGGCAATCACCGGCAGTGTCATGATCCTCCTGCTGATCCTGCCGGTCCTGGTCCTGGTGGTGCAGGCGCTTCGCCCCGCCTTCGTAGCGACCCTACTCAGCCCCACCGTGACCGAGGCGCTGAAGCTGAGCCTGACCACGAGCAGCATCAGCCTGGCGCTCACGATCCTCTTCGGCACCCCAGTCGCCTACCTCCTGGTCCGCTACCACTTTCCCGGCAAGCGCCTGCTTAATCCCCTGCTCGACCTCCCTCTGGTGCTGCCGCCGGTGGTAGCGGGGATCGGCCTGCTGCTAATTTTCGGCCGGCGGGGATTGATCGGTGAGCCCTTGAGCGAACTAGGGGTGAGCATAGCGTTCACTAGCACCGCGGTGGTGCTGGCCCAGATCTTTGTCGCCAGCCCCCTGTTCATCCGCGCGATGAAGGTCGGCTTCAGCGGCACCCTGCCCCAACTCGAGGCCGCCGCCCTGACCCTCCACGCCAGTCGCTGGCGCACCTTCTGGCGGGTGACCCTGCCACTAAGCGCACCGAGTTTCATCGAGGGTTGCGTGCTCGCCTGGACCCGGTCCCTAGGTGAGTTCGGTGCGACCATCGTGTTCGCCGGCAGCCTGGCGGGTCGCACCCGGACCATGCCGCTGGCCATCTACTCCACCCTTGAGCGCGATCTCGACGCCGCCCTGACCCTGTCGGCCCTCCTGGCCGTCGTGGCCTTCATGCTCCTCCTGCTGTTCCGCCAGCTGGCTGTGATCCGGTCCGCCTGAGCGTGACGGCTTGGTAGACTGGGGCGGACCGAGCGAGTGCCTAACGCTCATCCGACTGGAGCAGGATCATGAGGCTTTCCGCCACAGACATCTACGCCTTTCAAGCACTCGGTTACCTGGCCACCCAACCCCACAACCGCTGGGCCGGCAGCGACGAAATCAGCGAGGCGACGGGGGTAGCACGCCCCTACCTGGTCCGGGTGCTCGCCACCCTCGCAAGCCGCGACCTCATCAACTCGAAGAAGGGGGCCGGCGGCGGCTACGCCCTGTCCCGCAAACCGGAGGAGATCAACCTCCGCGACGTCATGCGGGCCATCGACGGTCCGGTGGCCCCACTGAGCTGCGTAAGCCTGAACTGGCACAAAGACTGTCCTGAAGGTGGTCGCTGCCACGCCCAGTCGAGCGTGTGGCTGCGGGTGCGCGACGCCATGTTGCAGGCGCTGAGCGAGGTCACCGTCGAGGATCTGGCGATCGACTTCCGCCAGAACGTCACCTACCACCTGTGCCTCGACCACCTCCTGAGCCCCAACGCCTGAGGGGATCCCCAACGGGGGGCGACCTGGTAAGCTTCAGACCGACTATGACCTACCGGCCACGCATCCTCATCTCCACCGCCACGAGCAACCGGACCCTGGGTCTGCGCCGACTCGACAGCGTCACCGGCCACAACTACTCCGACGCGATCGCCCAAGCGGGCGGACTACCGGTCATGGTGGCCAACCTCGACCCGGAGTTGGCAATCGACTATCTCGAGCTGGCCGACGGACTGCTGCTCTCAGGTGGGGGCGACCTCGACCCGGAGTTGTGGGGCGCCCCGCCCCACCCCCGACTCGGAGAGGTGGACCCGCAGCGCGACGCCTTCGAGCTCGAGCTCTACCGCCAGGCCAAGGCCGCCAGGGTCCCTGTGCTCGGGATCTGCCGCGGCCTCCAGGTAATCAATGTGGCTGAGGGGGGCACCCTCCATCAGCATCTGCCCGAGCTCGAGGAGACCATCCAGCACGAGCAGGCCGATACCGGTGGCACGCCCCTCCATACGGTCGCGCTCGAGTCGAACTCCCTCCTCTCCAGTCTCCACGGAACGGCGCGCGTCAAGGTCAACAGCTATCATCACCAGGCAGTGCACGAGTTGGGCCGTGACCTTCGGGTAGTAGCCCGGAGTTCCGACGGGGTCGTGGAGGCCGTCGAGAGCAGCGGTGAGATGTTCGTCATGGGCCTCCAGTGGCACCCCGAAATGAGCTTCCGGGCCTACCCCGATGACTTCCGACCGTTCCAGATCTTCCTCAAGGCGGCCCGTGCAAGGCGGCCCGAACTCCATCACTCAGTCACGAACTGACCAGAACTCCTAGGGACGAAGCCGAGGCCGGATGATCAGGAGTGAACAGCCGCTGAGATCGAACGGCCACTATCCCATGCCTGCCCAACATCGTTGCCTAAAAGCATGGGGAGGAGCCTGAGGGAGGAGAGTGCTCGCATCACACCACCAGCACCCGAATTCGGTAACCCCACACCCCGCCCCAGGATGGTGACCGAGGGGCCTGGAACGAGGCCATGACCCGACCTTCGGCGCTGTTCGACACCATCGTCCTGGCCGGCGTAGGTCTCATCGGCGGATCGGTAGGGCTCGGCATCCATCAGCGCTTCCTGGCGAAGCGGGTGGTCGGTTTCGACCGCGACCCGGCAGCGCTCGACGCAGCCCGGGGGATGGGGGTGATCGACGAGGCCCACTTCGCACCTGGGCCATGGCTAGCGGAGGCAGACCTGGTAGTCCTCGCCGCACCGGTTCGGTCGCTGACCCAACTCGGCCTGGAACTCGCCCCCTACCTCAGGACCGACTGTGTCGTCACCGATGTCGGCAGCGTCAAGCGCGAGATCGTAACGGGCCTCGAGCGAATCCGCTTCGTCGGGGGCCATCCGATGGCAGGGAGCGAAGGTGTCGGGGTGCAGAACGCCGACGCCGCCCTGCTCGAGAACGCCGTGTGGGTCCTGACGCCCACCGACGACACCGACCCGGAGGCGCTCGATCAGGTCGAGGATTTTGTGGAGCACCTGGGCGCCCGACCGCTGCGGATCGATCCGGACCAGCACGACCGGCTGGTGGCGTCGGTGAGCCACGTACCCTACCTGGTCGCGGTCGCCCTGACGGAGCTCGTCGCTCAAGATGAGGACCGGGAGTTGATGATGCTTTTGGCCGCTGGCGGTTTTCGTGATCTCACCAGGGTCGCCTCAGGAAATCCGCAGATGAGTCGCGACATGGTGGTCGGCAACCGTGAGGCCATCCGCCGGGGCCTGCGCAGCTTCGTGGCCCAACTCGAGCTACTCGCCGGGCAACTGGACGAGCCCGACAGACTGCTGGAGCGCGCCGAGAGCGTCAAGCGCACCCGCGACGGCATCCCAGTGGTACGCCGCAGCCTGCTCCCGGCCCGTTTCGAGGTGGTGCTCGCCGTGCCCGACCGACCCGGGGAGTTGGCCCGGATCACGCAGGCGGTAGGTGCTGCCGGGGTCAACATCCGGGATATCGAAGTGCTCTCGATCCGGGAGGCAGGGGGGGCCCTCCGGCTGGCCTTCGACAACGAGGAGGGGATGCGACTCGGAAGCGCGGCGCTGCGGGCCGCCGGCTACGAAGTCCAGAGCGAGCGGTGAGCCAGCACGAGCAAGACCTGGGGACGGTCCCGCCGAACCTCACCCCGCACTGCGAGTGGACTCAGGGACTCGCCTCCAGCAACGCCGCCACGATCTCCTCCCACTCGAGTTCCAGCGTCTGCTCAGAGGCCTGCCGACCTGCGCGCCGGTACCAGTAGCCGGCGTTGGAGAGATCTCCCTCTTTCCGGTGCAGGTAGGCATGAACCCAGTCGGAATCCCGGTCGGCGGCCCCCTGGAGCCGGTCGTGCGCCGCCTCCCAGTCCCCGCAGGCGTCGAGCCACAATGCTGCCAGAGCCGGTGACAGCTCGAGCGGCATCTCCCTGCAGACAACACTCTCTTTGAATTCGCCGAAGGTCAATTTCGCCTCTCCCCTTCCCCACAGGACCGATGACGATAGCCTAGCACTCAAGAGGGTGGTCTCCTGATTCCTGGGCGGAGAGGCCAAGCCTTATTCCGCCTCCTCTCTTCCAAGGGGTAGTGACGTGAGATTATCCCGCACCCCGACCAGAGGAGGTGCGGCGCAGACCTTTCTCGAATAGGCTTCCCCGGGTTGTACCCATATCAGGGGAAGGAGGAGTTATCGAGAAATCGCTTCCCAGACGGTGATAACTTCATTTTGGGAACGGCTTGGAGGGGGTATGAGATAATCTCACACTACGACCAACAGGGCAATCAAGTGGAGGTAATCACCATGCGAGAGATAGACGGAGAGCTACTGAAGGCCGCAGAGAGCGGGGGTACCCAGGACGTCGAAGCTCTGCTCAACTCTGGGGCAGATGTGAATGTCCGGAACGGAGACGGCAGGACCCCCCTGCACCTTGCGGCACACCGCCCCCCTAGCCAAGGGGATACCCCCGCCGTCATCTGTGAGTTCCTGATAATCGCTGGGGCGGAGGTGAACGCCCAGGCTGCGTTCGGCGACACCCCCCTGCACCGCGCGGCTGGGTTCAACAGAAGCGAACCCAACCCTGCCGTCATCAAAGTCCTGTTCGACGCTGGCGCAGACCTAGCTGCCCGAGACGCCAGCGGCAAGACACCTTGGGACTACGCCAGGAACCTAGCTAGACCCGAAGATCTCAGTTCTCCCATCTACCAGCGGCTGCGGGAGGGGCGTTACAAGGACATTGATATTTGGAACACCTCAACAGGCATTACGGATCTGGACAATCCAGGGGGATTAGCTGCCACGGAGATCGCAGGGATCCAAGCGGTGTGGCGTGATCAACAGGAGCGCCTCAAGGGAACGCGTCTCCTTATCGACTTCAATGAGCGGCTTAGCCGCGAATGGGCGATCGAGACCGGAATCATTGAGAACGTCTATGAGATCGAGCACGGCGTTACACAGACACTGATCGAACATGGTTTCCGGGAGGGGCTTCTAGCCCACGGCTCGACGGACCGTCCACGGAAGTTCGTCCTTCAGGTGCTGGAAGATCAGAAACAGGCTCTCGATAGTATCTTTGATTTCGTGAAGGGCGAGCGCCACCTGTCGACCTCTTACATCAAGGAACTCCACAGCGCGCTGCTCCGGAGCCAGGAATTCACCGAGGGTGAAGATGCTCTCGGTCGCTGGCGCGACGATATACCGCTGTTCAAGGGCGATTGGAAGAAGCAACCCAACTACCCGGTCCGGAACGGCGTGATGTACAAATATTGCCCCCCCGAGCAGGTCGCGTCCGAGATGGACAGGCTCGTTGAAATGCATGCGGAGCATATCGATAAGGGGGTATCGGCGGAAGTGCAGGCGGCGTGGCTGCACCATCGGTTCACGCAGATTCACCCGTTCCAGGACGGCAACGGTCGAGTTGCTCGTGCAATTACATCGCTCGTCTTGGTCAAGTACGGTCTGTTTCCGCTGGTCGTGACGCGAGATGATAGGGCGACTTATATCGATGCCCTCGAAGCTGCTGACGAAGGCGACCTCAAGCCGCTCGTCGATCTAATTGCCAAGCTCCAGAGGGTCCAGTTCCTCAAGGCGGCAGCTCTGTCCGAGACGGTGCTGTCCGAGCGCGCGGATGTCAGGGCTACACTCGATGGCCTTCTCGAGGCTGCTGACCGAACAGCTGACGAAAAGAAGAGTGAACGGGAGAGGGTATCTGAGATAGCCGGTGACATCCGGCAAGACTTGCTCGATAGATTGCATTCAATCGCCCCCGAGGTCGGTAGGGCCTTACGGCGGGTTTCGCCCTCGTTGGGTGAAGCCTGGGTGAGCCACGGATTCAGCGGGACCGGCCACTACTACAGGGCACAAATTATTGAGAACGCGAGGGAGCATCTCAATTACTACGTCAACTTCGATGCCGAACTTCGCTCCTGGGTAGCGCTAAACATGCGATGGGAACGGCAGTCGCGGCTGGCATTCGCGATCCACGGTATCGGATATCAATTCAATGGAAGCCTGATCTGTGCACCCTTCTTAGAGTTTCGGGATAGGGATGAAGAAGACTCAGAAACACGCTCCGCGCTTGTGCCGGTAGCGGACGAAGGTTTCATCTTCTTCCACGACGAAACAACAGATACAGTCCTTAAGCGGTTTCATCCCTGGCGCGAACTCGTACTCCAAGTTGCCCTCAAAGAGTTGGCTCAGAACCTTTGACATGTGTGCTCCGAAAACGCCGTACTCGTGCGGAGAGGAACTGGTGTGACCGACCCGCCGCCTCGAGTGCCCACAGGGAAGCTAGACAGACTGGAAGTTAGGATGAATGTAGATCAGGGGGTAAGAGATCAAACGGCTCCGACGAACCCTCAACACAGCCGGACCCATCACCTCCGATACCTCAACCTTGGCATAGTGACCCGGATTCCTCCCGCCCTTCCCTTTGGAGGTAGTGACGTGAGATTATCCCGTACCCCTACCAGAGGAAGTGCGTACCCGACCTAGGCAGAGCCCGTGGTTTTGGAATTGGTGCCGGTAAGGGGTAGTGATGAAGAGTGAAGGGGCGGTTTTCGAATAGGCTTCACCGAGTTTTGCCCATACCGGGGGAAGGGAGAATGATCGAGGAATCGCTTCCCAGACGGTGACAACTTCATTCTGGGAACGGTTTGAAGGGGGTATGAGATAACCTTGCACTACAACCGTCGATTGCGAACGGGGGTCCTATGTACCGAAGTGCATTCCTGGGGTGCGGTCCGCGGGCCCGCGCCCACGCACGGGCGTACCGGCATGTAGAGCGCGGTGAGATCGTCGCGATTTGCGACCTGAATGAACAACTCCTCAACTCGTTCGGCGACGAATTCGGGATCGATCGACGCTACACCGACCTCGAGCGGATGCTCGAGCGGGAGCGACCCGACCTCTTGCACATTGTGACCGCGCCGACCCTGAGGGAGAGTGGGGAGCGGATCCGGCACTCGCTAATGCGGGTCGCCTCCGATCATGGCGTCCCTGCCGCGATCGTGGAAAAGCCGGTCGCGGTCGACGGCGACGACTGGCGGCAGCTGATGGAACTCGAGGCGACCACGAAGACGAAGTTCTGCGTCAATACCCAGCTGAACTTCCACCCGCGCAACCTGGAGTTGAAGCGCGATGTCGCCGCCGGGCGGATCGGCGGGGTTCGCTTTATCGATGCGAGCGCCCGCTCCACCCCGATCGACCAGGGGCCACATATCCTGCAACTGGTGTCGTCGTACCTGGACAACGCCCAACCGGTCCGCGTCTTCGGCCAAGTGGCCGATGGAGGGCCGCTCGCTGAACTCTCACCCTCGACCCGGCACGGTACGGCGGCCATCACCTTCGCTGGCGGGGTCCGGGCTTCAGTAACGTTCGGCACCGAGGCAGCACCTCGGATCAGTGATAGCGAGGTCCAGTACTATCACAAGCGGATCGCCGTGTTCGGGACCCGCGGCTTCATTCACTGGACGATGGGCGGCTGGGAGCGGGGGACGCCCGAGGGCTTCGAATCGGGGGCGCACAGCTACGCGGAGCAGGACATCCTGGGTCAGGCGGGCCTCACCGAGGCGGTGCTCGACTGGCTTGACGACGACGCGAAGCCGCACCCGACGAACCTCGCCCAGTCGCTCACAGAGTGCAATCTACTGCTAGGGATCTACCATAGCGCCCTGATCCACGCCCCGGTCGCACTGCCGTTCGACCCACCTGCGGGTCTGATCGGGGCGCTCAAGGAGCGCCTGGGGTAGTCTGTACGCTGCAGCGGATGCGGGATATCGAGAGTCTCATCCTGGATATGGACGGCGTGCTGTGGCATGGGGAGACGCCCCATCCCGGTATCGTCGACTTCTTCACCACCTTGGACGGACTGGCCCTCCCCTACCTGCTGGCCACCAACAACGCGATGAAGGTTGCCCGGCAGTACACCGAGAAGCTTGCCCGCTTCGGGGTCACGGTCCCCCCCGAGCGGATCCTCACCTCCTCGGAGGTGACTGCGAGCCACCTCCGGCGCAACCACCCCGACATCGAGACCGTCTATGTCGTGGGCGAAGAGGGCCTGCACCAAGCGCTGTGCGCCCAGGGCTTTGAGGTCGTCGGCCCGGAGCGGGTGCGCTCCGGCGAGCGGGTGCCAGCGGTGGTGGCCGGCCTGACGCGGGAGGCTCTCAGCTACGAGCTGCTGGCGATGGCGAGCCGCCTGCTCCACGGGGGGGCCCGGTTCGTCGCGACCAACCGAGACGCCACCCTGCCGACAGAGAGCGGGCCGCTCCCCGGGGCGGGTGCCATCATCTCGTTCCTGGAGACGGCGACGGGCAGAACACCGACCGTGATCGGCAAGCCGAACCCGCCCATGTTCGCGGAAGCGCTGCGGCGCCTGGGACCCGCTGCAGGGAGGGTGGCCATGGTCGGGGACCGGCTGAGCACCGACATCGCCGGGGGTAAGGCGGCAGGGATCACGACGGTCCTGGTCCTCTCGGGGGTCTCCACCAGAGCCGAGATCGAGTCGAGCGGTATCCGACCCGACCATGTGGCCCAGGACATCGTCGAGCTAGCCGGGGTTCTCGCAGACCGGTAGACTGAAGCGTATGCCCTCCGCAACGCTGAAGGTCGGTCTGGCACAGATCGCCCCCGTGTGGCTGGACCGCGAGCGCACCCTGGCCAAGGTGATTAGCTGGTGTGAGCGGGCAGCCGCTAAGGGTTGCGCGCTCGTCGCCTTCGGCGAGGCACTACTCCCGGGCTACCCCTTCTGGCTCGAGCGCACCGATGGCGCCCGCTTCAACGCCCCCGACCAGAAGGCCCTCTTCGCCCGCTACCTGGACCAGGCAGTCGCTCCCGAGGCGGGTCACCTCGACCCCCTGAGGGAGGTTGCGGCCGACCGCGGCCTGATGGTGGTGCTCGGCACCGTCGAGCGAGCGGCGGACCGGGGCGGACACTCGCTCTACTGCACCCTGATGATCATCGGGGCGGACGGCGCGCTGCTGTCAGCCCACCGGAAGCTGATGCCGACCTATGAGGAGCGACTGGTCTGGTCTACCGGCGACGGACACGGGCTCCAGACCCACCGCTTGGACCCCTTCACCGTGGGGGCACTGAACTGCTGGGAGAACTGGATGCCCCTGCCCCGGGCGGCGCTGTATGGCCTGGGCGAGGACCTGCATGTGGCCCTGTGGCCGGGGGCGTTGCGCAATACTTGCGACATCACCCGTTACCTGGCCCTCGAGGGCCGGTCGTACGTGCTGTCCGTCTCGGGTCTGCTGCGTCCCGAGGACATCCCAGAGGACGTGCCCGAGCGTGGACGCATCCTGGCCGGGGGCGAGCCGTTCCTCGTCCCCGGGGGCCGTCCCCGGCGGTTGCCCCCCCGTGGCGGGGGGGGAGCCGTTCCTCGCTGACGGGGGCTCCTGCCTGGCAGGACCCGACGGCTCCTGGGTACTCGAGCCCCTGGTAGCAGAGGAGGCCCTCCGGGTCGCCGAGATCGACCACGGTCGGGTCCTGGAGGAACGCCAGAACTTCGACCCTGCGGGGCACTACAGCCGCCCCGATGTCACCCGGCTGGTCCTCGACCGGCGCCGGCAGCGGACCGTCGAGGATGCCTGAGGCGGCGGGACACCGGGACGCGCTGTTCGACCTCGCCGTCAATCGGGCTGCGGAGTACGCCCTGCGCCTCGGGGTGCTCGGCGAAGGGGCCCGGACCGAAACGCTGGCGGCCTC
Organism: Truepera sp. bin119; assembly: GCA_002239005.1. Classification (GTDB taxonomy): domain Bacteria; phylum Deinococcota; class Deinococci; order Deinococcales; family Trueperaceae; genus MPNL01. The sequence goes on along the minus strand of MPNL01000002.1, from coordinate 93,961 downwards.
GCTGGAACTCTGGTTCCTCCGCACCCGCTTCGCCTCGAGGGTTCCATTCGACCCCATCGCGGAGGCGCTGCAAGCCTGGGTCGGGCCGGACCACCGGTGGTCCGGCGGCCCAGGCGGAGCCTGGCGCCGGATCGACTCCGATTGACCCGGAGCCGTTCGACCGGGAATGGTAGGCGCCGACGCCCCACCCCACAAGAGTAATGCGTTACCATCAGGAATGGTGACTTGCGAGGCGCAGCCGTGAAGACGCTCGTCGACCGCTACGGTCGCGTGGTGCGCGACCTGCGCGTCAGCGTGACGCCGCGCTGCAACTACCGTTGCTTCTACTGCGATCCGATCGGCGAGGGTCTCCGGGAGCCGGTCGGCACGGTGACGGTGGAAGATGTCGCCAGAGTGATCGAGGCCGCCGCCGGACTGGGACTGAACTCGGTGCGCTTTACCGGCGGGGAGCCGCTGCTACGCCGGGAGCTACCCGCGATGATCCACCACGCCAAGCGCACAGCCGGCATCGAGGATGTAGCCCTGACCACCAATGCCAGCCTCCTCGCCCGGCAGCTGCCGGCCCTGCTCGAGGCGGGCCTCGACCGGGTGAACATCAGCCTCGACGCGGTCACCCCCGAGGTATTCCGCAAGGCTACCCAGGGGGGCAGAATCGATCAGGTCTGGCAGGGCATTGCGGCCGTCGAGGAGGCGGGCCTCGAGCCGATCAAACTCAACGCTGTAATAGTCGGCGGCATTAACGATGGCGAGATTGAAGCGCTGGCCGGTCTGACCCGCAAGAAGGCCTACCACGTGCGCTTCATCGAGTACATGCACCTAAACAATGCCGAGCCTGACGCTTGGCGCGAAACTTTCGTCGCGGGTGCGGAGATTCGGGCCCGGGTCGAGGCGGCCTTCGGCCCGCTCGAGCAGGTGAAGACCGATCCGGCGGCCCCCGCACGCCTCTTCCAGGTGCCGGGCTGGCCCGGTGCCATCGGCTTTATCAATCCGGTGAGCGAGCCGTTCTGCGGTGCCTGCAGCCGGATGCGACTCACCAGCGATGCTAGGCTCCGGCCCTGCCTGATGACGGACCGCGAAATCGATATTCGCGAGGCCCTGATGGCCCCCGACCCGATCCCTGCTCTCCAGGAGATGTTCCTGATCGCCGCCCACCGGAAGGTCGCGAGCGGGATCACCACGCCGGTCCAGCGGCCGAGAACGATGGTCGCCATCGGCGGGTAGATCGCCCCGCGACCGATCAGGCGTCTAAAGACGAAGGCTCTCTAGCCTAGCTCCAACCGTACTACCCCCTCGCCAATTTGACCGCAGCGATGATGCTGTCCACCTCGTCCGGTCGGTCGGCTAGCTCGGACTGGCACTCGAGCAGGTAGGTCTCCAGGATCACGTCGGCGGTGGCATCGAGGGCGCTGCGCACACCCGAGAGCAGCGTGAGGATCTCCTGACAGGAGCGGTCCTCCTCGACCATCCGTTGCAACCCTCGCACCTGGCCCTCTAGCCGGCGCAGGCGGTTGACAATGCGGGTCTTTTCCCCCTGCTCGCTGCCCATCGGCCCCTTCAGGCGGCCGTCGCCCCGCTGGTCGCCTGAAGGACCGCATCGAGGAAGGCGTGAACCGGCTGGGCACCGAGCAGCCGCGTATCCCTCTCCCCGGAGATCAGAGTGTCGGGAACTCCAGAGATGCGGTTCCGCTGAGAGAGAAGCGGGAATTCACTGGCCTCGATCCCTTCAGCCGTAACCAAGGGATTATGGTAGGCGAGGCTAAAGGCGGTTAGAACTGCCTGCGGGCAGTGCGGACAGGTGGGGGTCACGAAGCTGCGAAGGGTGACGGGGGTTTCGATCTCGCCGAGCCGCTCAAGGCTCGCCCGCTTAAGACCGCTGTCACCGCCGCCCAGCATCTGCAGGGTCGAGATCAGAGTGGAGAACTCGTAGCCGCCGGGGAAGCCGATGAAGCGGATGTTGCCTCGCTCACTCCCCCGCTCTCGGAGGAGGGTGGTCGGGGCGAGGTCGAGGCCGAGCCGCTGCGCCTCCTCATCGCCAGCAAGGTTTCGTTCGATCACGGCGACGCGCTCCGAGAGTGCGGCAATCTCGCCAAGGAGTTGGAGGGTGGACCGCTGCTCCCCGGTCGGGTCACGACCGGGAATAACGAGGCTTCCGCCCTTGAACACCACTAGCTCCACGTCGGTCTTCATGCCGCTCAGCGCCTCGCGAACCTGGTTTTTCATCTTGCCATCGAGTAGACTCATGATCGCATTATACCCAGGCGGGGTATCCAATGAATATCCCCGGACGACGATGGATCGACGCGGCAACCGGGTCTCAAGCCGGCCGCAGACCTAGGTCCCCTCCCTTACACCCGGCACGCTCTATGGTGGGAACTCGCTTCGGGTGCAGCCTGGATGTCCGGCTGGCTAATCCCAGGGGCGGACTACGATCCGAGCGTCCTCGAGGAGGGCGACCTCGGGTCGGCTACCCTCGGACCGGCCGTCGCCGGCCTGAGCCAGCGCCCCACCGATGCGGAGTTGAGGCGACAGGATGCGCTGCGCCCAGATGACGGCTTTCTCATTGCCATTCGCTCCCGCGTGGGCAACTCCGCGCAGAAGGCCGAGCACGATGATGTCGTCGTTGGCCACGAGTTCGGCCCCGGCATTGACGTCGCCCAGGACCACCACCGAACCGCTCGACTCGATCCGGGCACCGCTGCGGACCGTCTTCGACACGATGACCGTCTCCCCGCGCGCCTGCTCAACGGCGGCCGGGGGCCGAATCTCGACCAACTCGCCACCGGCCTCGCGCACCCGATTGGCAACCGCCTCCAGTACCGGGTACTCGACCTTGCCGGCCACCTCGACCAGCACCCGGCCCTCGAGAAGTTGCCGATTGCTGCTGAGCGCGGTCTCGACGCTCTCGGGCGTGTCCCGCTGGTCCAAGCCCAATAGGATACCGCCACGCGTACCCCTCACCTTCATGGCAGCTCGACCCCCCAAAACGCTGCCATGAAATCCCGCGCCACGGGCACCGATACCCGGCTGCTCGAGCCACCATGCTCGATGAATACGACTACCGCCAACTCCGGATCGTCGACCGGCCCGTACCCCATGAACCAGGCGTGGGTGTAGTCCTCTCCGCGCGGGGTCTGAGCCGTGCCGGTCTTACCAGCGACATCGACAGGGAACACCCCAGGGCCCAGAAGAGCCTGCATGGGAAAGTCTGTGAACATCATGCGCATCCCCTCCCGCAAGGTGTCCCAGTACCGCCCTGGAATCTGCCGGGATTCCGGCGGCATTACCCGGTCGCCGACCTTGGTAACCAGGTGGGGAGCGAACTGCCTCCCACTCATCGCCACCGTGGCTACGAGCCGCGCCACCTGGAGCGGCGTTGCCAGAACGTCCCCCTGCCCGATCACGGTGTTGAAGGTGAAGCCTGGCAGCCAGCCGTATCGGTACTGCTCCCGTGCCCAGGCAAGGTCGGGGATCCGTCCCTCCTTCTCCTCGCCGAGGCCCACATCCACCACCTCACCGTAACCCAACTCCCGGGCCCGTAGTACCAGATCCTCGATGAAGGGCGCCCACCCCCTGAGCGCGTCTGGGGTGCTCGCCACCGCATACCAGAAGTAGGTGTTGCAACTGTCGGCAATCGCCTCGCGAATCGAGTAGAGCCCTCTGTCGTTGGTCGCCCAGTTCTTCCAGGTGATGCCGGCCAGAGAGAATTGCGTCGAACAGGGGAAGCGGGTGTTAGGCCCCACGTAGCCGTACTCGAGCAGGGCCGAACTGGTCACCACCTTGAAGGTCGAGGCCGGCGCATAAGCCTCGACCGCTCGGTTGCTAAGCGGCAGGCTCTCGCGGTCCTGGAGGATGGGCTCGACCACCTCCTGATCGATGGGGCGTCTCGTGAACAGGTTCTGATCGAAGCTGGGGACACTCGCCATCGCCAGAATAGCTCCTGTCCGGGGGTCGAGGGCGATCAGCGCCCCCCGGACCTCCTCTGCAAAGGGCAGGTCGACCCGCTCCCGATCGATGTTGACGTAGCGGAGGGCCTCCTCCAAAGCCTCCTCGGCCGCTCTCTGAACGGTCGAGATGATCGTCAGCGTCACGTCTTCCCCCGGCAACGCAGCGAGCAGCACCTCCGAACGTAGGATCGTCCTCCGGTTGTCGAGCTCTACCCGCTGCACACCCGGCGCCCCGAACAGCTCCGACTCGAAGCCAGCCTCAATCCCCATCACCCCGGCCACCTCCTCATTAGCGTAGCCGGGGAAGCGCTCCGGGTCAGCAGCGGTGGTATAACCGACCACCTGAGCTGCGAGGTTGGTGGGATAGACCCGTTCGATGCGCTGGCGCAGATACAGGTTGCTCTGACCGGCCACCCGCTCGCCGACCGCGGCGATAAGGTGATCGGGGATATTCCAGGCCAGCACCGCCCCCTGACGGCGCTCCTCAGGGAGGTCTGGATCGGGTGGCCTCGGCTCACCCTCAAGGCCAAGCAGCGCCCTCAACCGAGGCCAGTTCGCGACCTCACCACCCCAGTACATGAGGTCGTAGGCGACCCGGTTATCGGCCAGAATTACGCCGTCACCGGTCAGAATGCGCCCCCGCAGAGGCGAGATGCGGCGCTCCTCCATGAAGTTGCGGATGCTCAGCTCACCGAAGGCCTCAGCCTGGGCAAGCTGGAGGTACATCAGCCGCCCAAAGAAGATCGACAGTACGGTCAGCATGACCGCCAGCAGCACCCACATCCGCGAGATCATACGAGTTCCCTACGGAGGATCGACGCCCGCTCGAACCGGGCCTCCACCCAGGAGAGCAGCCACAGACCCAACACGAGGGTGAAGCCGGCGTCGAAGGGGAGAACCGAGACTACACTCTTCAGGGAATCCACGGAGCCACTCAGCCAGACGATGGCGGCGGAGAGCGCAAGCCATTTCCCGCCTAGGGCTGCGCTTACGATCAGGGCCCGTTCGAAGAGGCCCGACTGAGATAGCTGTGCCCGGACGAGCGAGGCCCCCAGCGCCGCAGCCGCCAGCCCGAAACCGTGGAGTCCCAGCACGCCATGCCCGACCAGGTCCTGCAGCAGGCCGATCCCATAAGCTACAATGATCAGTTGCCAGGGTGACAGACGCCGTACGAGCAGCAACACCGCAATGAGGAAGAGATCGGGCGCCGGCCATGGTAAGAGGATCGCAGAGAGCAAGCCCTGAGCCGGGAGCAGCAGGAGGTAGAAGAGCGCCAACCAAATCAAGCTGTCTTATAGTGTACCGCTCCGGCTCACGAGAGTCTCAGTTGCCCGCCGCAGAGCCATACCCGCACTCCCCATAGCGCGGCCGAATACTATCGCGCCAGCTAGGTCGCGCTCGAGCACCGACACCCCGACCGCCCTCACCGAGGGGGGCGACCAGAGCCGAGCAAGGCGGCCCCACCCAAATCGCGCTGCGCCCCCGCAGCACCGAACTAGCTAGAAGCCGGGGCCCGCTACTCCCCGGGCTCGAAGATGTGCACGGTCCCCGTGAGAGAGACGAAGGTCTGGCCGCCCGCAAGGGTAGCGCCACCGATGACGAACCAGCGGCCATCCACGGCAACGGATGCGAGGCCGTGGCGGGCACTCGGGAGCGGGTCCAGGGTCAGCCAGACGCCGGTTTCGGGATCGAACACCTCGTGCTCATCGAAGGTCCGGCCAGGGTTGAAGGCCTCTCCGCCGGTCACGTGCAGCCTCCCGCCCAGCGCTGCGGCGGCCAGACCGCCTCGGGCGGTGGGCAGATCCGGTCCCGCCCTCCAGGTCTCGGTCTCGGGATCGAAGATCTCGAGGGCACTCAGGTTTCCCCAGATGCGCCCACCGACCACATAGATCTTTCCGTCGAGAACGGCGGCCGCAAGGTGCTCGCGGGCCGTCGGCAGGGGCGGGAGGTCGGTCCGCCACCTCCCCGTCGCCGGGTCGAACGCCCACACCGTGTAGAGGTCGTCCCCCACCCCTCCTAGGACGTAGAGTCTGCCGCCGACAGCGAGCATCACGTGGGCAGCCCGGCGACCCGGAAGGTTGGGCAGCACCTCCCAGCGATCCTCCCCCGGATCGTAGGACCAGAAGTGACGGCTGCCCCGCGCCATGTTCAGGTTCTCATAACCGCCGGAGAGGTAGACTCGCCCGCCCAGCGCTGCAAGGGCGGCGTGGTGGATCCCGGTGGGCAGCCGCGCCCGCACCTCCCAGCGATCCGCTTCTGGATCGTAGCTCTCAAACGACCGCAGGATCCGTCCCGCTGTTCCAAACCCACCAGCGACATAGATCCGCCCGTCGACCGAGGCCGCCTGGATTTCAGAACGCAGCGTCGGCATCTCGGCACCGCAGCGCCACGCCCCCACCTCGACACACGTCCCCTGTGACTGTGCCCACATCGAAGCCCCGAGCAATCCGGCGAGCGCCTGTACGACCAGGACTCGAGCAAACCTGTCTCTCATGCGAATCTCCCTACACGAATGCCGCACGCAATACCACCACCTCAAGCATAATCCTTCGCCATGAGAGGTGTAGTATCTGCCCATGAGATTGGAGCGCTTTAGTGACGTGGGCCATTTCGAAACACGGGTCTAGAGTTTTCCGCTCGAGCGCGAGATCGTCCACAATCTGATGCTCGGGATCCCACCTGCGCAGCGGGACGGTCAAGGACCCCCTCACGGCGACCGCCGAACGCAGGGTGGAGATTCGGTTCGTCGCGCTCCGCACCCCACCCACTCATCCTCTCTACTCACAACCGAGGAGGTGACCGATCCCCTCGTTAGAGACCCTAGGAAGTAGCGAGCTCTCGGACCGACGCCTCAGGCCCCGAGATGCGTGTGCACCCTACTTAGCGGCCCTAGACCGCGACCGACGCCTCCGCTTCCTCATGCACCGATCTCGTCAACCTCGACGCCAACAGGATCTACGGCTACCGTCGACCGACATCGGCGTCTACCACTTCGAAGATCCTGACTGGAGATCAAGGGTGCGTATCACATATGCCGGTCGGTGCTCTGAGAACCCACCTGCGATCCGAAGGTGACCGAGCGCTATAGTTAAACACGGCATGATCATTATCGAACCCTACAGCCCGTCGTGGGTTGTGGAGTTCGGCATCTTCGGCAAGGCACTCCGCAGTGCCCTTGGCGGGGTTGCCCTCGGCATCCACCACATCGGCTCCACCAGCGTCCCAGGAATGGTGGCCAAGGACGTGATCGACATCCAACTCACTGTCGAGGATCTGAACGCAGAGATCCGAACGCTGCTCGAGGGGCTCGGCTACCACTTCCGGGAAGATATCGACCGGGACCACTGCCCCCCAGGCATGGAATTGCCCCCCGAAGAGCTCCAGAAGCGCTATTACCAGCTTCGGGAGCGGCGGGTCCACCTTCACGTCCGCGCTGCCGGGCGCTTCAACCAGCGCTACGCCCTCCTGTTCAGAGACTACCTTCGGGCAACCCCGACGGCAGCGAACGCCTACGCTGAGGTCAAACGACAGCTCGCCCGCTACTTCCCTGAGAACATCGAGGTCTACTACGACATCAAGGACCCCGTGACCGACGCGATCATGGCCGGCGCTCTCCACTGGTCCGAGACCGTCTCCTGGACGGAGCCCCCCAATGATGCCTAATGAAGGGTTAATCTCGGCATGAGAGCGGTCTCTCCTGTGCTGACAGCGAGGGGCAGCGAGCGATTGAAGATGTGGTCGACACCATACGAGGGAGATGAGACATGGATCTACCAGACCACCAGACAACGATGTTTGAGCAGGATCTAGCGGCCTTGAAGCGCAGCGGCTTTCTGCTCCTCCGCAAAGTCCTCGATCCCAAGACGGTCGCCGAGTGGAAAGAGATTCTCTACACCCTGTATCACCGCAACGAAAACGAGATCGATAACAGTGTCGGCAACGTCGCTTTCGAGAGGCTCCTCGCCCTCCAGCCAGAGCGCACTAGCGAACTCATCGCCCACCCGAGGACGGCACCCTTCCTGAAAGCCATCCTCGGCAAGCAGTGCCAGCTCCGTTCCCTGCGGGCGCACATCAATCCCCGCGCCTACACCCAGGAGTGGCACATGGATTTCAGGGACTACTACTTTCAGAGCGAAAAGGCTGGGGCGGAGCGACCGATCATCGGGCTGTGCATGAACGCGACTTTCTACCTTACCGATAATACTCCGGAGCGCGGCCGCCTCACCTTCCTGCCGAAGTACATGGGGCAGCCGCTCCCCGAATCGATCCGGTCCCACGACTACTACACGGACGACCGCACCAACCCCTTCCAGCTGTGGTGCGACGAGCAGGAGCAGGAGCACCTCTATCCCCTTGCGGGCGACGCCGTGGTGTTCTTCAGCCACATCCCGCATCAGGGCGCCAAGAAGGGGGAGGATCCACCCGACGATATGCGGGCGAACATCGTCTTGCACTATCAGCAAAATCCGATGTTCCCGGGGATCCGCTTTGTCAGCACACCGGATTTCACGCTGAAAACGCTGGGATATGCAGGGACATTCCCATTTGCGGGCGAAGGGTAATCACAAAGGGTAGCCAAGCGTTTCATCAGTCAGGGTGCAACCCCAGGCCTTGCAGCGGAGTGGTTGCTGGAGGCGGGGGTCTATCTGGTCTTCCTGTAGCCAGATCAGCCCTCCGCCTCTGCGAGCCTGCAGGCAAGGCACAAGGCCCGCTCGGTGGCCTCGACCAGCTACCCCCCGACCGACGATGTCGAAGGCGGTACCGTGGGCCGGGGTGGTGACAGGGAGCGGCAAGCCGCCGAGGATGGTCACGGCCCGCTCGAAGCCCATCAGCCTCATGGCGATCTGCCCCTGATCGTGATACATGGTCACGACAGCGTCGTAGTCCCCAGACCGGGCTCTACGGAAGACCGTGTCGGGGGGCCAGGGGCCGTCAGCATCGATGGCGCGCGCCCGGGCCTCCTCAATGGCCGGTCGGATCGCCTCGATCTCCTCACGGCCGAACAGCCCCCCCTCACCAGCGTGGGGATTCAGGGCTGCGACCGCAATCCGCGGGCGGGAAATCCCGGACCATTCCAGGGCACTACGCATCAACTTGATCGCCACTCGCACCGCCTCCAGAGTGGTGCCGGCACTGACCGCCTTAAGCGGGATATCCGATGGATCGATCATGGGCACGTCGAGCAGGGCGGCATTCGAGGGGTCTCGATGCAGCAGGGAGGACCTCTAGCTGCCTCAGAAGCACCTTATGACGCGTTACAGCTACGTGATGACCTCTCCGTGCCATTCACCATTGTCCCGCCGGGCAACCACTAATGCCTCCCCGTGCGAATCGGCTTGAGCGACAAGGTTGCCCTGTTCATCCCAAAACGCACTCTTGCCCGCAGAGTCTAAACCGCCAGTTGACCCGGCGTAATTGGCTGTCAAAGCGGCCATCCCATGACGTGTCGCGTAACGCTTCATGTTCCTTGCGTGACCCCAGTATTCAGCGTCGGTTTTCATCACACAGGCAACATACAGTTCGGCACCTCGCTCAGCCGCGCTGGCAGCGTGAGACGGATGGCTCGTATCCGCACAGATCGCAATCCCCACCAAGACACCGTTGATCGACACTACGCACCTGCGCTCACCTGGTGCGAAGTACTCTGCCTCGCTCTCGTGAACGTGAATCTTCGCGTAGCAGCTAGATCGTTCAGGCGACAATAGGAATGCACCCAGATAGGGCCTGTCTCGACCTGACGACCAAGGCCCACCGACAAGAACATGCATGTCATGTTCCTCTGCAGCTCTCCTCAGTAGTTCGATTCTCAGGTCGTCTCTTGCCAACTGCAAGGTAGAGGCCAGATCCAACTCATAGCCCGTAAGAGACAATTCAGGAAAAACAATCAGATTCACATCAGCAGCTGCGGCTACGTCGATAAGCCTAAGATGTCTGGAGATATTCCCGTCCAACTTGCCCCTTATGGACATCGATTGGGCGGCGGCAACGGTTAAGCGCGTCCCCATAACATTTAGAGAATAACCGGTACGGCGGTGTCCACCATCAAAACCAGCTGCATCAGCAGCTTGGGGTGACAGGGGCTCGTGAACCTGCATAAGGAGACTCGATAAGCGAGCCCTCCCAGGCAGTACGAGGCCGCAGGCTCATCGTCTAGGTTACAGACAGCGATAACCCCCACCCGTTCACCGATTGCAGGGCCCACGAGGATCAAGTGAATTGGGGTCGTGCTCACAACCACTGATGACACGCGCTCGAGGTGGACGCTCGGGTCCATCCCATTCGGAACGTGGGGGGCCGCGCAACCTGCACCCCTGGCTTCGGGCCGACAAGATCTTGAGCGACCTCAGTCGCCATCCAGACCCGCCCGTTCCCGGATGAATGGGTACACCGCCGTCCAGTCCTGGGTGCCCCGATCCCGGTCGATGGCAGCCCGATAGATCTCGAGGGCTACCGGGCCCAGCAGGCTGTCGGCCCCGAGCCGACAGCCAAGATCGATGGCCAATGCCAGGTCCTTGTGAGCCAGCCGCAGCATGAAGTCAGGGTCGAGGTCGCCCGCTAGCACCTTAGCGGGATAGGTGGTCCGGAAGTGTCCTTTCCCCGCAGCGGTCCCCGAAAGTACATCGATGGTGAGGCCGATATCGAGCCCACTCGCCTCAGCCAGGGTGAGGGCTTCGGCCGTAAGAACATTGAGGGCAGTCGACATGAAGTTGTTGACGATCTTCATCCGACTTCCCCGACCGGGGCCGCCGCAGTCGACGGTGACCTCACCGACACACTCGAAGAGAGGGTAGCACCGCCTGAGATCGGTCGGTTCGCCGCCGGCCATGATCAGCAGTCTGCCCTCCCGGGCATGCTGTGCTGTGCGACCCACGGGCGCATCGACCATGGCGAACCCCCGCCCGGCCAACTCTGCGCGGATGGCGTCCGTTTCGAGCGGGTGGATGGTCGACATCTCGACGACCAACGCACCCCCCTGCAACCCCTCGATCACTCCGTTGGGACCCAGCAGGGCGTCCCGGACATGTCGGGCCTCAGGCACCATGGTGACGACCAGGTCAGCGCCCCGGGCGGCCTCGGCGGCGGAGCCAGCGACCTCACCACCGTTGGCGTGGTGGCGCCGCCGCGCCTCGGAGTCGAGGTCGAAGCCTGTCACCCGATGTCCCCCCTCGAGGATATTTCGGGCCATGGGTAGGCCCATGGTCCCGAGACCGACAAAACCTATGTTCATGGCATCATCTCCCTTCACAGCGAGCGGCCTAGCCCTCCGTGCCCTCTCATGCCCGCTCTCAGTTCAGCCTTGATACCCCATCGGGCCCTGGTGATCACTCACCTCACCACCCCATCTCCCGATGGGACCGCTCCGACAGTTCGGTTGCGGCCCCCAAGCTCACTCCTTAGGGTATAAGGAGCCCCAACGAGCTTTCCGTCCCCCTCTCAGCTACCGAGACCTGCAACGCTCTCCGCTACCTAAGGTGGCGAAAAACAACGCACCGACAACACTCGCTCCTCCTGAAGAGTCGAACGCCTCAATCTGCCCGGTTCGACGGTCCGACTCACCGCCTGGCGGCTCTGCCCTAGCAATAACGCCAGCATGTCACCCGTCTCTGCTACACAGCCCAACACCGGATCGCCAGCGCTGCACCGAGGTCTCCTTACCCACTCCCTGGGCACGCCCAACTCGACCTGCGGGGATCAGTGAAGTCGACCAGTATCGTCGCATCGGTATAATGCTCAAGAGCACCTACAGCCGTCAAGAACTCGCTCCGAGGGTTCCTCGGAGCCGATTGGGGGAGATCCAGAGCTTATGACGAAACTGTTGCAGGGCAAGGTCGCGGTCGTCACGGGCGGATCCAGTGGCAACGGTCGCGCTATCGCCCGGGCCTTCGCCAAGCATGGCGCCGACGTGGTGGTCGCCGACATCCGTGCGAATCCGCGCGAGGGAGGGACTCCGACCCACGAACTCATCCCCACAGAGACCGGGGCACGGGCGACGTTCGTGCACTGCGACGTGACCCGTGTCGCCGATCTCGAGGCCGCAGTGGCGGCCGCCGAGTTCCTCGGCGGGATCGACGTGATGGTGAATAACGCCGGCATCCTCACCAAGCAGAGTGTGCTCGAGGCGAGCGAGGCAGCGTTCGACACGATGATGAGCGTCAACGTTCGCAGCGTCTACTTCGGGACCCAGGCGGCCGGCCGCCGCATGATAGAGAGGGGCTCGGGATCGATCATCAACCTCTCCAGTATCGCCGGCATGCGTGGTACGGGAGGCTACGCCGCCTACTGCACCTCCAAGGGGGCAGTGCGCCACATGACCTACGCCCTGGCGGACGAACTCGGCCCCAAAGGGGTGCGCGTCAACGTGCTGCACCCCGGCATCATCGACACCCGGATGAACATCGTCGACGACCCTGTGATCGGGACCGAGGTGGGGGAGGGCTACCTGCAGATGATCCCCCTGAGGCGTTGGGGACAGCCCGGCGAAGTGGCTGACGCTGCCGTCTACCTGGCAAGTGAATTGGCCAGTTACGTCAACGGCGCCTCGCTGGTCGTCGACGGCGGCTACCTGCGCATCTAAAGCTGGCCGCAGTGGCCCCTGTCCCACCAAGGAGGAACCGTGACGATCGCCGCAACCTTTCCAGCAACCCCTGAAACCGAGCGCCGCCAGTTGCTCGAGCCACCCAGCGGACCTGTCCGGGTGGTGATCGACACCGACTGTCACAACGAGATCGACGATCAGTATGCCCTCGCTTGGGCACTGCTCTCCCAGGATGTTCTCAAGATCGAGGGTGTCTACGCCGCACCCTACTCGCACGCCGAGCGCGGCGAACTGATACGCCGGGCCGCGGAGCTGCGGAGCCGCGGCGAATCGCTCGACGGACTGCCGGACCCCGAGCAACTCGCCGAGAGAATCGACCGGCTCGACGAGGCCGGCATCGACCCGAACGAACTCGAATTCAATGCCGCCGATGTCGGCATGGAGAAGAGCTACCAGGAGATCCTGACGGTCTTTGACAAGCTCGGCATGGATCCGGGAGGACGGGTCTTTCGGGGGTCCCCCTCGATCCTGGAGAGCCCCGATGAGCCGGTAATCAGTCCGGCCGCGAAGCACCTGATCGGCAGGGCCTTGACCGACGACGAGCGCCCACTCTATGTCTCCGCCATCGGCGCGCTGACCAACGTCGTCTCGGCACTACTCATCGAGCCCCGGATCGCGAGCCGAATCGTGGTCCTGTGGACGGCCGGCTTCCCCTCCACCGTGCGCCAGGTCAACCGGTCGTTCAACATGGATCAGGACCTGATCGCTTCAAAACTGCTATTCGACTGCGGGGTGCCCTTAGTCTATCTGCCCGGTCATCACATCGGGGCCCAACTCACCCTGTCCCTACCCGAGGTAGAGGCCTGGGTCAGGGGTCGGGGCGCTATAGGCGATTATCTGCACCGGCTCTACACCCATAACCCCATCCTCCAGCAGCGGGGCATCGTCGACCACTTCGGCCGAAGCTGGGTGATCTGGGACCTCATCAACTTCGCCTGGTTGCTCGAGCCCTCCTGGGTCCCATCCGACCTCGTGGTCACCCCCCTGCTCGGGGACGATCGCATCTGGCAGCCGCCCCCCCCGGGCAGGCACCTTATGCGGGAGGCGTACGAGATCGACCGGGATGCCATCTTCCGAGACCTCTTCATCAAGCTGGAGAGCGCCCCTTGAGGAACCCACCCCGGGACCCGACCCAAATCGGTTTTTCGCGATGGAGACCCAGATCTTTGCACCTTGACAGCTCCGAAAAGGCTATGACATCATGCCTGTACTTCGGAACCTCGAACAAGCGCGCTCTGACAAAGGCGATCTAGAACAACACTTGCGCGGCGCCCTTCGCGACCGATGTTGCCCCGGCACCCTTTCGAATCATGAGAGCCCTCTCCCCCGCTGACCTCTGATGACTGAACTCGAGATCGACAGTCTGGTAAAGCGCTTCGACGACGTGATCGCCGTGGGTGGCGTCTCACTCACGGTGAAAGCGGGTAGTCTGGTCGCCCTCCTAGGCCCGTCGGGCTGCGGTAAAACCACCACCCTGCGGATGATCGCCGGGCTCGAGCAACCGACCGCGGGAGACATCCGCTTCAACGGGGAATCGGTACTCCCTCTGCAGCCGGAAAAGCGCAATATCGGCATGGTGTTCCAGCGCTACGTGCTCTTCCCCCATATGAACGTCGCCGGCAATGTCGGCTTCGGTCTCCGGATGCGGAGACTGCCCAAAGCGGAGATCGCTGAGCGGGTCCGGGAGGTCCTCGAGATCGTGCAACTCGACGGCTTCGAACGCCGCTTTCCGAGCCAACTCTCCGGGGGCCAGCAGCAGCGGGTGGCGATCGCCAGGACGGTGATCACTAACCCCCGAGTGATGTTGATGGATGAGCCCCTGTCGAATCTCGATGCCAAGCTGCGCGAGGAGATGCGGGCCTTCATCACCGACCTCCAGAAGCGCCTGCAGATCACCACCCTGTTCGTCACCCACGACCAGGTCGAGGCCATCGAACTCGCCGACCAGATCGGGGTCATGTTCGACGGCAACCTAGTGCAATTCGGCACGCCCGAGGAGATCTTCAATCGGCCTCGGACCTCCCGGATCGCCGACTTCATGGGAGCGACCAACCTGATTGTGGGCACCCTCGAGCGCAAGGGGGATGGTGAAAGCGTCCTGACCACATCGGTGCAGAAGCTGCGTGTCGGCCACGCACCCCCTCACCCAGTCGGCAGCGAGGTGGTCGCCACCGTCCGGCCCGAACATATCGACCTCTTCCCCGCCGCCGCCGGCGGAGACTGCGCCGAGAACTGCTTCTCCGCCGCCATCGAAGAGGCCGTGTACTACGGCGGGACCGTGAGCTACCAGGTTCGCTCGGGCGACTTCAGCCTCCAGATCAAGGACCGCTCGACCCGGCGCTTTGCCAGAGGAGAGGGGGTGATCGTCCGGCTCAACCCCGAGAACCTGTGGGTCTTCCCCGAAGTGGGAGGGGAGCGAGAGGCCGTCTGACCGTCCGCGCCCCACTTGCCCGCCAGGACGCTGCGGCCTGCGCCTCGACTCCGGCGCCGTAAAGATCCGCCCCCAAACACCCTCCGCCGGACCCTAAGCGGCCTCAAGGCCCCGTCCGAGAAAGGAAGTTGATTATGAAGAAGCTAGCCCTACTCCTTGCGGCCAGCGCGCTACTCGCCCTGGCCACCGGCTTGGGTCTCGCCCAGCCCGAAGGTGACGCGGACGCTGCTGCGTTCCGCGAAGCCTTCCTGGCCAGCGAACTCAGTTGGGATGATGTCCTCGCGCGCGCTGCCGAGGAGGGCGCGGTCAACTGGTTCCACTGGGGTGGCAGCGACGTGCTCAATGTCTGGATCGACCAGGTCGTGGTACCTGCGATGGCCGAGTTCGGGGTCACGCTGCAGACGTCGCGCATCCCCAACACCCGCGACGCGGTCGACCTGGTGTTGGCCGACGCGGCCGCAGGCCGCGGGATCGGCCAGGGCTCGGTCGACGCCATCTGGATCAACGGCGAGAACTTCCTGACCCTGTCGCGGCAGGGCCTCAACTTCGGTTCCGTGACCGACAAGCTGCCCAACGCCCGCTACTTCTTCCTCGACCCCGACGATCCTCGCTCGGGTGCCAACCTGTCCGACTTCGGCTTCCCCAACAACATGGAAGAGGTCCCCTGGTCGGGTGGCCAGTACGCCTGCTACGTCGACACCGCCAGGCTGAGCCGCGCCGATGCCCCCACCGACTTCGCCGAACTCGAGGCCTGGCTGCGCGAAAACCCTGGTCGCTTCACCCACATCCGGCCACCCCACTTCAACGGCAACACCTTTGTCCAGATGGTGCACTACGAACTCAATCCCGAAGGCTCGTTCGCACCCTTCCAGGCGAGCGCCGACAGCTACGATCCGGAGGAGTTCGCCCGGCTGCTGACACCCGGCTTCGAGTATCTTCGCCGCATCGAACCCTTCCTCCTCGGCGGCGGTGGCGAGGATGGCCGCCGCGGCTCGCCCATCTACCCCGAGAACGACGCCGCCCAGGAGGCGCTATTCGCCAACGGCGAGATCGACATGGCCTGCGAGTTCGGGGTCTACACGGTCGCCGTCGGCATCGAAAACGGCACCTTCCCCGAAACGGTCGAGAACATCATCTTCCCGGCCTCGGGCCAGATCAAGAACAAGAACTTCATAGGCATCCCGCTGAACGCGCCCAACCCGGCCGCTGCGCTGGTACTCGCCAACTACCTGGCCGAGCCCACCAACCAGATCTCCAAGCTGAGCGCGATCGGCTACGATCTGGGGGTCGACGTCCCACTCCTCAGCGCTGAGGACCAGGCTGCCGTAATCGAGGCCGCCCCCAACCTGCACGGGGTCACCTTCGAGGAGCTTGGCAACGCCGCCGTGCCCGACACCAACTCCACCCTGGTCGACATCATCGAGACCGTGTGGGTCGAGTACGTCGAGAGGCAGTCCTCCGACTCACTGGCCGCTATCGTCAGAGCGGCTTTCGAAGCCCGCTAGCTCGTAAGGGGGGCGGGCGTGCGCCCGCCCCCTGCCCCACGAGGACCTTGGATGGTCAGTACCCGGAAGCGCCTGCCCGCACCACCACAACCGGGGCCCCGGCAGCATCTGCTGAAACGTTTCTACATCCCGCTGATGCTGGCACCGGTGGTCGTGGTCTTCTCATCACTCTTCCTGGGTTCGCTGATCGTCGCCCTGCTGCAGAGCTTCGGCTATGCGCCGCTCTACAATGTCGACGAGTTCCCGACCGTGCGCCACTACAGCCAGCTGATCTCGGCACCGGGGTTCTGGCAATCGGTGGGGCTGACCTTCTACTACGCCATCGTGCCGACCATAATCGGCACCGCCTTCAGCGTCTATCTCGCGCTCGCGCTGCGCCGCCGCTTCTACGGCAAGGCGCTCTTTAACTATATCTATAAGCTCCCCCTGATGATCCCCTACCTGGTCGGAGTGGCGCTCATCATCCTACTCTTTGCCAACGGTGGCCTGATCGCCCGCACCCTCTTCCAACTGGGGCTGATCGAGAGCACCCGCGACTTCCCCCGGATCCTGCTGAGCCATGGTGGCTGGGGCATTATGATCGTCTACCTGTGGAAGCAGATCCCCTTCACCACGCTGATCGTCTTCTCGGTGCTGATAGGCCTCGGGCCTGAGAGCGAGGAGGCGGCGCTCACCCTGGGTGCAAGCCGCTGGCAGACGCTGTGGCACGTCACCCTGCCGCAGATCATGCCCGGCATCGTGTCGGCCACCATCATCGTGTTCGCCTTCAATTTCGGGTCGTTCGAGGTGCCGTTCATCTTAGGGGCCAAGATCTCTCCCTTTACCCTCCCGGTCGAGGCCTGGCGCGCCTTCGATGATGCGGACTACACCCGGCGACTCCGGGCTATGGCCATCGTCATGGTCATCAGCCTTATCTCGAGCCTGCTGCTCATCAGCTATCTGAGCCTCTACCGCTTCTACGAACGGCGGCGCGGCCGTGTCTAGACGCCGTCACCCCCTCCCCTGGGCTATCGGGTCGCTGGCCCTCTTCGTCCTGCTGGCCGCTTCGCTGCTCACGGGTCGCCTCGCGCTGGCTGCAGCGCTGGCCGGGCTGGGGGGAGTTGTCGCCATCTTGGCGGTGACCCTCTTCAGGCGCCACCAGGGCGGCCCGCAGCGCCTCTCGCCGTTCCAGCGGTTCTACCTCTGGTTTGTAGGGATCGCCGTACTCGGGCCGTTCATCCCCCTCGTGATCGCCTCGTTCGCCTTCCGCTGGAACTGGCCCGACCTGTTACCGAGCGTCTGGTGGTGGACGGCGCGGACCACCGCAAGGACCCCGCGCGGCTGGGACTATGTCTTCTCGCCCATCTCGAGGGTGCTCGAGTCGACCGCCAATACGGTCATCATCGCCCTGATCGTGACCCTGGTGTGCATCGTAGTAAGCCTGCCCGCAGCCCGCGTCATCGCCCGCGAGAACTTCCGCGGCAAGAGTCTCATCGAGTTCTTCCTGCTGACGCCGCTGATCGTGCCGGAGATCGCCGTCGGTCTGGGCATCCTCATCACCTTCATCCAGATCGGCCTCGCCGGCAGCTACCTAGGGATCGTCATCGTCCACCTGATCCCCACCATCCCCTACATGGTCCGGGTGCTCACCTCGGTCTTCCAGGGACTGAGTCGCGACTATGAGGAGCAGGCACAGGTCCTCGGGGCCGGGCCGCTACGCACCCTCTGGCACGTGACCCTGCCGATGATCCTGCCCGGCATCTTAGCGGGTGGGCTGTTCGCCTTCCTGGTCTCATCGAACATCTTCCTGCTCACCTTCTTTATCGGGCGGGGCCGCATCGAGACCCTGCCTACGCTGCTCTTCTCCGAAGTGAGCGGCGGCCGCCTCGACCCGGAGGGTGCCGGTATCGCCCTGATCGTGACGATCCCGGGTATCATCCTGCTGATCATGACCGAGCGTTTTATCAAGGAAGAGGTGTTCGCCAAGGGGTTTGGAGGCTAGGGAGTGAAGCTTGACAAGACTCGGCTGTTCGCCAAGATCTATGGCAGCCTGATCGGCGCCGCCGTCGGCGACGCCCTCGGCGGCCCCGTCGAGGGGCTCGACTACGACGAGATCGAGCGCCGCCACGGTCGCGTCGAGACGATGCTACCCTATCAGAAGCCACCTGCGGAGCATGGCCAGTTCCGCAACGAACCGGGCAGCTATACCGACGACACCCGCATCAGCCTGCTGCACTGCTGTGCCATCCTGGCCTCCCGTGGGGAGGTCACTCGCGGCGACCTGGCCCAGGAGGTGACCGACTACTACTATCGGCACCGGGGCGAGCTCGAGCGGGCCTTCAGCGAGGAGTACCATCTCAAGGGCCTCTACGGCGCCCGCAAGCTCATCTACGGCGGCCAGCCCACCAACGGCGCCATCATGGGCAATACCCCCCTCGGTCTGATCCATCCCGCCGCCCCCCGAGCGGCCTTCGGCGTCGCCTTCGAACTTGCCTACCTCACCGACGGCTACGCCAAGGAGTCTGCTGCTATCGCCGCCGCCGCTGTCGCAGCCGCCATGCGCCCCGCCGCCACGGTGGCGAGCCTGGTCGAGGAGGCGCTCGAGGCCGCCCGCTGGCACCGCCGCGAGGGGCCGTTATGGAGCAAGACCACCGACAAGTTCGCCTGGGCCCGCTTCGAGGCGCGCCTAAACGAAGACCTGGTCCGGACCGCGATCGAGGTGGCCGAGCGACACCGCGACGTCTTCGCTCTGCGCAAGGAGCTCTATCCGCAGCTGAAGGTTGGTCCGCTCGGCTCTGAGGCCGCCCAGACCCTGGCGGTGGCGCTCGGGATGCTGGCCGCCGCGGGCGGCGACTACCGGCAGACCGTGATCGGTGCGGTGAACTACGGCCGCGACAACGACTCCTACGCCGCGGTGGCCGGCGGCATCGCCGGAGCGCTGAACGGCGTGAAGGCGATCCCCCGGGAGTGGGTCTCCACCGTGCTCGCCGCCAACCCCGAGCCGGACATCCATGAACTTGCCGTGCGACTCACCGAACTGACTCTGGCCCGGCACCGGGAATCTGAGCGCACCCTAAAGGATGTCGAAGGGCTGCTGGGACCGTGAACCTCAGCCGCGAAGGCTGGCTCGAGGCGCTGGGGCTCACCGAGGAGGAGGTCCCCCCCCTCGTCATCCTCGAGGGCACCTGGTGGCACCGGACTCGCTACCCGCTGCGCCTCGCTGCACTGACCGATGTCCGTGAACTGAAGTTCCCAGATCTGTACTGGGGCCGCTACCGGGGCATTCCCGTCCTCTTCTGCGTCGCCTATGGCGCGGCGCGCGCCGTCGAACCGGTTCACGCCCTCGGCTCGGTCGGCAGCCGAGCCGTGATCCAGATCGGCTCCTGCGGCGGGATCCAGCCCGGCCTGATCTCGGGCGATATCATGCTGCCCGAGAGTGCCGTCATCGGCGAGGGGGCGTCGCAGTACTATGGTGGTGCTGGGGTAGCCCACGCCACGCCCGAACTGGTCGAGGCGGCCGAGCGGGCCCTGCGCGCCCGCGACCTCACCGTCCACCGCGGCCTCCACCTCACCACCTCGGCACTCTTCGCCCAGCCGCCCGAGCGGGTCGAGGGCTGGCGCGAGGCGGGCTACCTCACAGTCGACATGGAGACCTCCGCGGTCTTCACTGCCGCCAAGTACTTCGGCATGAAGACCGCCTCGCTGGTGTTCGTCTGGGATGAACTCAGCCGTGGCCGGAGCTTCCTGGACAGCTACAGCGCGGAGGAGGAGGCGCGCCAGGCGCGGGCCAACGAAGCGATCTTCGAGGTGGCGCTCGAGCTGCTCGAACTGCTATGAAGGGGGGGCGAGAGCTGGCGTGAAGGGGTGGGAGGTCCTGTGAAGTACGGGGTGCATATTGCGCTATGGATGAGGAGTTGGCAGGACGATATCCTGCCCTACCTCGAGGAGGCCGCCCGCCTCGGCTTCGACGGCTGCGAACTCTCGCTCCTGGGCATGGACGAGGCCAACGTCGCCCGCCTGCGGGGCGCCGCCACGGAACTCGGCCTCGAACTGACCTGCACCACCGGCCTAGCCGCTGAGAGCGACATAACCAGCGACAGTGAGGTGGTGCGCGAGGCCGGCGTGCACTACCTCGAGTGGGCGATCCGCACCGCAGCGGGGTTGGGCAGTCACCTCCTCACCGGCGTCATCTACGCCCCCTGGGGCAAGCGCCTGATGCAGGAGCGGCAGCTCCGTTGGGAGCGCAGCGCCGAGGCGCTAAAGCGGGTCGCGCCGCTGGCCCGTGACCTAGGCGTCACTCTCGGGGTCGAGGCGATCAATCGCTATGAGACCGACCTCGTCACCACCGCCGCCGACGCGGTGCGGCTCGCTGACTGGGTGGACGAGCCGAATGTCGGCGTACTGCTCGACAGCTACCATCTGAATATCGAGGAGAAGAGTATAGGCCGCGCGCTCCGTGACAGCGCCTCCCGCCTGGTACACCTCCACTGTGTCGAGAACGACCGGGGTGTCCCCGGCTCCGGGCACCTGCCCTGGGGCGAACTGTTCGGAGCCCTGCAAGAGATCGGTTACGATCGCTGGCTGACCCTCGAGCTGTTCGTCCAAGCCGACGAGGCGGTCAGCCCCGACCTCGCCATCTGGCGCGACATCGAAGCCGATCCCAGCGAGGCCGCCCGGGCCGGTCTCGCCTTCCTGAGAGAGCAGACGCTGTGACCAGCTCGCAGGTTCGCGCGCTGCTAAGCGACCTCGCCGCCACCTTCGAGCGGGAGCGGGCAGAGCTCGGCTCGCTCGACGCCGCAATCGGCGACGGTGATCACGGCGTAGGCATGGCCCGCGGCTTCACCCAGGCCGCGACCGCCGCCGCCGCCGTCCCCGGCGAGGATGCCGCCCCGGTCTTCCAGGCGGCGGGGCTCGCCCTCATGTCCCACATCGGCGGGGCCTCGGGGCCGCTCTTCGCCACCATCTTCCTCGAACTCGGTAAGGCCT
The DNA here is from genome assembly GCA_002239005.1 of Truepera sp. bin119. Taxonomy (GTDB): domain Bacteria; phylum Deinococcota; class Deinococci; order Deinococcales; family Trueperaceae; genus MPNL01. The sequence continues at coordinate 72,520 of MPNL01000002.1, read as the reverse complement.
TCGCCGAGGCGTCCGCTCCCCCTGCCGAATCCTTCGCCTCCGGTCTCGAAAGGGCGGCACGGCAGATCCAGAGGCTGGGGAGGGCAGCGCCTGGCGACAAGACCCTGCTCGACGCACTGCTACCGGCTGCGGAAGCCGCCCGGAACGCTACCGAGAGTCTGGACAGGGCTCAGGCGGCGGCCGCAGAGGCCGCCCGGGCTGGCGCCGAGGCCAGCGCCGGGATGGAGGCGCGGCGGGGTCGGGCCCGGTTCATCGAGGGTAGCGGGGTGGGCCACCCCGACCCGGGGGCGGTGTCGGTCGCCCTGATCCTCGAGAGTTGGAGAGGGGAGAGATGAACAAGCTCATCAACGCTCCCGAGCGGATCGTCGACGAACTGATCGAGGGCTATATCGCCGCCTACGGAGACTACGTGAGCCGGATCAAGGACCGCCGGGTGGTAGTGCGAGCCAAGCCGAAGGCGACCGGCAAAGTGGGCCTGGTGATCGGCAACGGTTCCGGCCACGAACCGATCGCGGTCGGCTGGGTCGGCCGGGGCATGCTCGACGCCAACGCCTTAGGCGAGATCTTCGCAGCCCCCGCGCCGACGCTGATCGCCGACGCGGTCCGTGTGGCCGACCGGGGAGCCGGGGTACTGCTCCTCGTCTCTCAGCATGCCGGCGACGTGATTAACGCGGAATTGGCTGTCGAACTCGCCCGGGGCGAGGGTATCGATGTCGAGCCGCTATTCATGTACGACGACATCGCCTCGGCCCCGAAGGGTCGGGAGGATGAACGTCGTGGCGCGCCGGGGACAACTTTCATCTACAAGATCGTGGGTGCCAGGGCCGAGGAGGGGGCCGATCTCGCCGAACTGAAGTCCCTGGGAGAAAGGGTTCGCGACAACACCCGCACCCTGGCAGCTGCCGTTGCGCCGGGTATCTCCCCCCTTACCGGCGAGCCGATGTTCACCCTCCCTGAGGGGGAGATCTTTCTCGGCATGGGTGTCCATGGCGAGCCCGGCTTCCGCCGTATGAAGAGCGCCAGCGCCGACGAGGTAGTCGCCACCATGACGGAGGGGATCCTTGCTGACCTGCCCTTCGAGTCGGGCAACGAGGTTCTGGCCTTTGTCAACGGGGCCGGCGGGACCACTCTGATGGAACTTTTGATCGCCTACCGGGCGCTGGCCGCCACGCTCGCTGAGCGCGGGATCCGGGCACACCGGCCGCTGGTGGGAGAGTACATCACCACCCAAGAGATGGCCGGCTTCTCGATCTCGCTGTGCCGCACCGATGCCGAGATGAAGCGCCTTTGGGATGCCCCGGTAGCAGTGCCGTTCTTCCACCGCTAGGCTTGAGACCGAGCAGCGCCGTCCCTGAACGAAGGGGACTGTCAGCATAGCCATAAAACCGAAGTCCTTCGCATTTGCCTAAGTAGGGGGCAAGTGGGTTGTCGACGCACTGTCCCAAACGCCCCTCCCAACCGGATGCTTTGGGTCTTCCCGCACTAGATTGAACCCCTCGGTCACCAGATCCGCACGCTTCAGGTGAGCAGCGAACGACCGGCACTTTCCAGCTCTACGGATCTGTTTCCAAATCCGCTGGATACGCAAAAGTGATAACCTTACGTAGCCGGTAGAGGTCAAGCCCAAGCGGGGTTCGCTTCGGATGCAGCCTTGGAAACAGGCCTCCTAGCGATCGACTACTCCAAACAGGTTCAGAGCCTCCTACAGAGTAGATCGCAGTGCGAACAAAGGGGGTATGAGCTGGCTCCTAAGTTGTCTCATGATACAGTTTGGGTCATGAAGCGACTCCCTGTTTGCGTCGCCCTCCTCGGTAACTTCTCAGACGTTTGCTCTTGATTGCGCGGAGTGGGATATGGAGGAATTCTCCCGTGCGGCAATACCCCCTTCACTTGGCAGCCGAATTCAGCGGCAATCCTGCCGTCATCGCGGTATCGATTGAGGCTGGGGCGAGTGTGAACGCGCGGACCGAGATCAGTCTCTCCCCCCTGCATAAGGCAGCGGCGCTCAGCCTTGACCCTGTCGTCATCGCGGCATTGATTGAGGCCGGGGCAGAGGTGAACGCGCGGACCGAGACCGGACTCACCCCCCTGCATAAGGCAGCGGCGCTCAACAGCAACCCAGCCATCATCACAGCATTGATTGGGGCTGGAGCAGAGGTGAACGCGCGAACCGAGGACGGTTATACCTCCTTGCATGGGGCGGCCGCGCTCAACAGCAACCCAGCCATCATCGCAGCATTGATTAAGGCTGGGGCGAATGTGGACGTGCGGAACGAGACCGGACTCACCCCCCTGCATAGGGCAGCGGCGCTCAACAGCAACCCAGCCATCATCACAGCACTGGTTGAGGCTGGGGCAGAGGTGAACGCACGGGACGAGGATGGCTACACCCCCCTTCATTTGGCAGTCAGGTGGAGCGACAACCCTGATGTCCTCATCCTTCTGCTGGATACTGGCGCAGACGCCAGCGCTGAGGATGAGAACGGCAAGACCCCCTGGGACTATGCCAAGGGTCGAGATGGGCTCAAAGGCACCGACGCCTACTGGCGACTTAACGACGCCCGCTTCTAGCGGCAAACGGTCAACCGATCATCCGAAAGGCCTAATGGCCGCGCCCGATGGCTGAGATCGTTCATTGGAACATCCTGAGCACCGGCACCATCGCTGGCGCTGGGAAGCTCGCTGCGGGACTAGCTGAGCCTCCTGACACCGAGTTCGTCGCGGTCGGCTTCGGGGAGCGGCACGGCACCCGCAAGCGTCAGGCTATTACGACCTTTACCACCCGACCGCGACCCTCAGCACCCAGTCTGTCCTTATCCTCCAGTCTGTCGGAGTCTAAACCCTTCGGGCGATCGATCAGGCACCTCCTCGGCGCCGAATGTCGTTTGCATCTCACTCTATCTCACCACTACGTGCCTGGCCCGGCAGCCGGGCCAGGAACCAAGTAGCCCAGTACAGCCGTGATGATGTAGGCCCCGACAAGGATCATGCCGAACCTTTTATCGAATATGCGCGAGGTCCGACCTATCCCTATGCGGAGGATAAGCACCATGAAGATCATCGATGGATAGAAGAGGAAAAAGAACTGCGGCGGAACCTCGAGGCCTCCCCTGGTTACCGCCGCAGCGGCACCGGTCACGAACAGGACATTCAGGACATTGGCTCCAAGGACGTTGCCGAGCGCGAGTTCGCCGTGGCCCTTGCGCACTGCGGTGATCGCCGTCACCAACTCCGGGAGGGAGGTGCCGAAGGCGACCAGGGTCGCGGCGATGATCGCATCGGGGATATGAAGGCGCAGCGCAGTCTCTCCCACGGCGGGGATGAGTAGCTGTGATCCGACCAGGACCATGGTGACCCCCAGGATCAGTGCGACAAGTGCGAGGGCCGGCCTGATGTTCGGGTTGACAGCGACTGCGGAATCACCGACGCCACCAGACGGTGCCATCTTCGACCAAGCGATGGATGACCAGAAGTAGAGAACGAGAAGGATCAGGAATGCAACGCCGACGGCCTGGGGAAGCCGTCCTCCGACCGTCCATAGCCGGTTCAACGTGAGATATGGGATGCTGACCAGCACGAGCAGCACCGCACTCGACACCTTCATCCAACTCTGCCAGTTCACCAGCCTCTGGTCGACGGGGACCTGGCCCATAATTGCGGCCAAGCCGAGTATCAGGCCGGTATTCAAGATGATTGAGCCGACCGCATTCCCTAGTGCCAGACCGGGCGCTCCCTGGATGGCAGCCAGCACGCTCACGGCGGCCTCCGGCAACGTGGTCGCAATACTGAGGATAGTCGCGCCGATCAGGACCTTGGGCACGCCCCACCTCACCGAGAGTGAGACCGCCTGGTCAGCAAGGATGTCTGCACCCTTTACCAGAATGGTGAGCGATACAGCGATGATCAGTAACAGGACGATGAGCGGGAGCTGTTCGGTGACCCCGGCAATCCATGCTTCCATTACGAGGCAGGCCCTCCCAATCAAGCTTTCCCTAGAACCCGCTCAGCCCCCTCGGTAGGCCCGGTCGAGTAGCTGCACAGTGTGATAGACCGGAAGCGGACGGCCTAACCGCTCGAGGTGGTTGCCCAACTGCATCAGGCAGCCGATGTTGCCGCTTGCGACGGCCTCAGCCCCGGTAGCAAGGGTCGACTCGGCCTTGCGTCGGCCCAACTCGGCCGCGACCTCCGGCTGCTCAATGTTATAGGTACCAGCAGAACCGCAGCAGATCTCGGAGTTCGGTAGCTCGAGCAACTCGAGGCCGCCGATCATGCCGAGCAACTCACGCGGCGGCAGGGTGACGCCCTGGGCGTGGGCGAGGTGGCAGGCGTCGTGATAGGCGACCTTGAGGGGCTCGGACAGGGCCGGCGGTGGCAGCGGGCCCAACTCGGCCAGGAAGGCGCTCACGTCGGAGGCCTTGTGGGCTAGGGCGCGGGCGGCCTCCTCCTCTGGCTCACCGACCAGCCAGAGCGGATACTCGTGGATGCCGGAGCCGCAGCCGGCAGCGTTGGTGAGGACCGCGTCCACATCGTCTGGCAGCACCCTGAGTACAGCCCGAGCGAACGCCTTCGCCTGCTCACCGGCACCGGTATGGGCCGACAGGGCGCCGCAGCAGCCCTGGGCACGCGGGAGCACCACCTCGACCCCATTGCGGGCCAGCACTCGCACGGTGGCGGCATCGATGGCGGGGTCGAGCACCCGCTGGGCACAGGTCCGTAGCAACGCCACCCGGGCCCGGCGCCTCCCCTGAGCAGGGGTCCGCTCCGGTAACGGCCCGGCCGCAGGTAGGCGCTCCGGGAGCAACTCTAGCGGCCCACGCAGCCCCTTGGGTACGAGGTCCCGGAGGGGCCGGACGAGGCGCGCTAGCTGCGCCAAGACCCGGAACCGGCGCGGGTAGGGGAGGGTGGAGAGCACCACACCCCGCAGGACCCGCTCAGCCCAGGGACGCTTCCGGTGCTCTTCGGACTGCATCCGAAAGGGGGTGAGCAGGTCACCGTACGGCACCCCCGAGGGACAGGAAGTGACGCAGGCCAAGCAGCCCAGGCAGGGGTCGAGGTAGGGGGTGACCTCATCAAGCTCCAGGGTCCCCTCGAGCACCTCCTTCATCAGCAGGATGCGCCCGCGGGGGCTATTCATCTCTTCGCCCGTAAGGACATAGGTGGGACAGGTAGGGAGGCAGAAGCCGCAGTGGACACACCCCTCCACAGCCTGGGTCATCGCCTCACCCTGGGGACCGATCGCGTCCGGTGGAATAGCGTGTTGCATCGCCCCTCTTCCCCTCCTCAGCAGCCCCTAGAGGCCCTCCAGCGCCTTCCGGAGATCCTCCCCGTTGCGCTGCCACCAGCCGTAGAGGATGCCGATATCGGTACCGATGGAGAAGTGGCGGACGCCCATATCGAGGTAGGCCCTCGTCTGGTCTGGGCTGTCGATCTCAACGCGCGGCGGCACCCCCATACGGATGGCGGTCTCGAAGACATGTTTCTCGACTTTCAGGATATCGGGATGGGTTCGCTCGCCCGCCCGGCCGACGCTCATCGAGTAGTCCGAGGCACCCCACTGGATCATGTCGACCCCCGCGATCTCGAGGATCTCCTCGAGTTGCTCGACCGCGGTCCCCTTCTCGATCATGAAGACCGTCACGACGTCACGCAGGGCCTGGACGTAGGTGCGCGAGCCCCCGTAGCCCATATAGGCGAAGCGGCGCGTGCCGACACCGTAGGTGCCACCATCCTCCGGGGTGTCGGGCCGGGCGATGCGGACGCACTCGCGCACCTCGTCCGCCGTCCGACAGTCGGCGAACAGCAGGCTCTGGAAGCCGGAGCCGATGGCTCGCTGGGCGATGAAGCTGCGCGGCTCCTGATCGACCTTGATCATGGTGGAGAGGTCGAACAGTTCGGCCGTGCGGGCTAGGTTGTCGAGGTCGTGCAGGTCGAAAGGGGCATACTCGGCAACGAACTCCACATAGTCGTAGAGGCCGGTGTGTCCCAGCGCCTCGATCACGGAGGGCCAAGTGCTGTGGACATGGGTTCCCAGGGTGGGCCGGCCCGAATCGAGTAGCTCGCGTAATCTGTTCGGTCTCATGGTCGACTCCCTACCCGGCGGCCGAGCCGGTCTGCACCACCCAGGCCAGAACTGCGGGTCTCGATAGCGAACTTGCCTTCCGGATCGAGGACCCTAGCGACGCGCTCGGCGAAGGCGCCCCCGGGCAGGCGGCCCAAGAGTGGCCGCGACCAAGCGCCACGAATCGCCATCGCGGAGAGGCCGGTGCCCCCGAGGAGTGTCTCGAGACACTCCTCGGGAAGGTCCTGGGGCCAAGCGAGGTAGGCAACGTTGCCACCCACGCCGTAGCGGCGTGGCACCGGGGTACCGAGCGCCCCGACCGCCTCCTCGAGCGCACCGAGACGCGAAGGATTGACGGGAACCTTGACCAGGCCGTGGTCTGCCGGGACCCAGGCGAACTCCCGCGCCTCACGCCACACCCGCGCGTCCGCCTCGCCGCAGAAGGGCTCAGCCAGGGGCCCGACGGCCTCCTCCAGCCGCTCCAGCCGGGCGGGCAGCGCCTCAGCCAGGCCAGCGATGCGGAGCCACAGGGTCACGGGCGGCTCTAACTCCAGACAACTCAGCTCGAAGGAACTCGCCGCCAGGACCGCCATCCGCTCGACCGCCCCGGCAAACGAGGTCGCCTCGAGGCGCAGAGTGGAAGCTGCAGCCGGCTTCGGGAACACCTTGAAGGTCACTTCGACGAGCACCCCGAGGCAACCAGCGCTGCCTACCATCAGCTTGGGCAGATCGAAGCCGGCGGCATTCTTAACCACCTTGCCGCCCCCCTCAAGGAGTTCGCCGCGGCCGTCGATGAAGGTAACGCCGAGGAGGAAGTCGCGGACGCCGCCGTAGCGGAACCGGCCCGGCCCCGAGAGTCCCGCGGCCACGGTGCCTCCCAAGGTAGCGCCGGCCTCCACCAGCGGCGGGTCGAAGGGGAGCTCCTGTCCCCCCTCCGCGAGCAGGGCCTCGACCTCCGCAACCGGGGTTCCGGCCAGGGCCGTGAAGGTGTACTCCTCGGGGTCGTACTCGAGGAGTCCCGACAGACCACCCATCATCAGGTTGCCCCAGCCCGACAGCGCCAGCTTGCTGCCGCCCCCGACCGGGCGGAGCCTCCCCTTCTCCCGGACCGAAGCCTGCAACTCCTCGAGGTAGGCACGGTGATCTGCTGTTAGCGTCGTCACCGGATCGTCACTCGTGGGCGGGGAGCGGAGGGCTGCCCGCCACATCTACCGCGAGCATCTTGCCGCGGTTGGCGATCTCGGCAGGGTCCACCGCCCGTCGGAGGTTCCGCATCAACTCCATCTCGCCAGGGCCGTACTGCTCCGGGAGGTAGCTGCGTTTCTCCACCCCGACCCCGTGCTCGCCGGTGATCGAACCGCCGAGCCGCACGCACAGGCGGAGGATCGCACCGGCAAGCTCCTCGGCTCGCTCAAGCTCCCCCTCGACGCGACCGTCAAAGAGGATCAGCGGATGCAGGTTGCCATCGCCCGCATGGAAGACATTGGCCACTCGGAGCCCGAAGTGCCCGGCGAGCCGACCGATCTCCGCAAGCGCCTCGGCCAGCCGGCTGCGCGGCACCACCCCGTCCTGAACGATGTAGTCGGGGCTCAGACGACCCACAGAGGAGAAGGCACCCTTGCGACCCTTCCAGATGCGCTGCCGCTCGGCCTCGGTCTCAGCCACCCGAACCTCGAACGGCCCCGAGGCGTCGATCACCTCCATCAGTCGCGGGAACTCCGCCTCGACCTCGGCGTCGGGGCCCTCAAGTTCGACGATGAGCAGCCCCTGGGCGTCGGGCGGATAGCCCGCCTGGACGGCGGCTTCAGCGGCGTCCATCGCCAGCCGGTCCATGATCTCCATCGCCCCGGGAAGCAGCCCGGAGGCTACTACGCTCGCCACCGCCTCACCAGCGACCGCGAGATCGTGATAGGCGGCGAGGACGGTGTGGTAGCGCTCGACTCGGGGTAGAAGCCGAAGTGTGATCTCGAGTGCGATGCCAAACAGCCCCTCCGAGCCGACGAACAGCCCGGCATAATCGGGGCCTACCCCCTCGAGGCTGTCGCTACCCAACTCCACCACCGCACCGTCGGGCAGGACCGCCCGGATGGCCAGCACATGGTTGGTGGTCATACCGTACTTAAGGCAGTGGGCACCGCCCGAGTTAAAGGCGACATTGCCGCCGATGGTGCATACCGGCCCCGATGAGGGGTCGGGAGCGTAGTAGAGACCGTAGGGCGCCGCCGCCACCGACACCTGTCGGTTGATCACCCCCGGCTCGACCACCGCCAAACGGGCCCCAGGATCGAGTTTGACGATGCGGTCGAGCCTGTTCAGCGCGATCACCGCGCCCCCCTCGACGGGCAGCGAACCGCCCGAGAGGCTGGTTCCGGAGCCGCGCGCCACGAAGGGCACACCGTGCCCGTGACAGGCCCGCACCGTGGCGATCACCTCACCCTGCGACTCGGGCAAAACCACGACCGCGGGGCGGGCCTTGAAGGCGGTGAGCCCGTCGGATTCGAAGGTCGCCAGTTGCGCCCGGCGGGTGAGCAGCCGCTCGGCGGGGTAGAGCTCCCTCAGGGTTTCGATCAGCGCCTGGATCGCCACAGCGGACTCCCTTACTCCCAGGTATCCCGGCCTAGATCGCTCCGGCGGGGGAGAGCTCTGGAGCGGGGGTACGGATCACGAGGTGAACGGCACGGCGCGCCACACCAACTGCACCGTAACCCCCCAGGGGTCACGCAGGAAGGCGATCCGGTTGCCACCGATCATATGGATGTCGCCGTCACGGCCGGCTCCGGCTGCGACCAGCCGCTCGACCTCCACTTCGAGGTCGTCGACAGCGAAGGCCACATGGAAGGTGAAGGGGTCAATGGCGGCGTAGTCGGGGATGCCAGCTTCGGGGTTGCTGTAGACCTCGAGCATCGCACCCGCACCGTCGCTTAGGAAGTGGATGTAGGGCGACTCCTCATTCGCGAGGACGATCTTCAAACCCAGGTGTTCGGCGTACCAGGCAGCGGCCGCCTTGGGATCGGGAACGTTGAGAGCCACGTGCTCAAGTTTCATGGAGCCTCCTCATCCCGCTGGTGGGGACCCCCTGAGGATAACCGGAGATCGAGGGGAAGTGGTAGCGCCGAGGTAGTAGAGTGGCGGAGGCGGTGTCAGGTCACTTCGCAAAACGCCGCAGCGGCCGTTTCGATCAGCACCTCGACCTCGGCATCCTCGTGCGCGTAGGAGAGGAAGGCCGCTTCAAAAGGGCTGGGTGGCCAGTAGACGCCGCGCGCCAGCAGGCCGTGGAACCAGCGACCGAAGGCCGCCTCGTCGGCCGCCCGGGCACTGGGGAGGTCGACTACCGGTATATCCGTGAAGAAGACGGTCAGCATCGAACCGACGCGGTTGATGGTTACCGCCACGCTAGCGCCACGGGCCGCCTCGAGCAGACCCGCCTCGAGGGCGGCGCCGCGGCGCTCGAGGGTGCAGTAGAGATCGGGAAGGTCGGCCATGCAACCCAGGGTGGCGACCCCGGCCGCCATGGCGAGCGGGTTCCCCGAAAGGGTGCCGGCCTGATAGACCCTGCCCACCGGCGAGATCTGGTCCATCAGTTCGGCCGGTCCACCATAGGCGCCGACAGGGAGGCCACCGCCGACGATCTTGCCCCAGCAGACGAGATCGGCATCGATCCCATAGCGCTCCACGGCCCCTCCCGGGGCCAGACGGAACCCGGTCATGACCTCGTCGGCGATGAGCAGGGTGTCGTGGCTGCGGGTGAGATCCCTGAGCCCCTCGAGGAAACCGGCTGCAGGGGGGACAACCCCCATGTTGCCGGCGACCGGCTCGAGGATCACGGCCGCGATCCGGTCCGGGAAGCGCTCGAACAGGGCAGCGACTGCGTCGAGGTCGTTGTAGGGGGCGACCAGAGTGGTCCCGGCGACCGCCTCGGGTACCCCGTCACTCGACGGCACACCGGTCGTGAGAGCGCCCGAGCCGGCGGCCACTAGCAGGGCATCGGCGTGGCCATGGTAGTTGCCCTCGAACTTAACAGTCAGGTCGCGGCCGGTCGCCCCACGAGCCAGCCGCAGGGCGCTCATAGTCGCCTCGGTCCCCGAGTTGACGAAGCGGACCCGCTGGCAGCCGGGGTAGCGCTCCAGAACCCGCTCAGCCAATTCCGACTCGAGTTCGGTCGGCGCGCCGAAGCTGGTTCCAGAGGCGAGTGCACTCGATACCGCCTCGAGGACTACAGGGTGGGCATGCCCCAAGATCATAGGTCCCCACGAACCGACAGCGTCGATCAGGCGGTTGCCGTCCACATCCCAGAGGTAGCAGCCCCTTGCACGGGCGATGAACCGGGGTGTACCCCCAACACTGCCGAAGGCCCGCACGGGCGAGTTGACACCCCCAGGAATGAGCGCGAGCGCCCTTTCGAAGAGTGCGACGGATCGGTCGGTGGTGACGGTAGCCATTAATCGCCCCTTTCTCCGTCGATTCTGCGGGCCCACCGACACACCGGGGCGGGGGGGGCGACCGGGTTGAGGATGGTGCGCCACTGCGGGTCGACGCAGCTGGGGCAGCAGGTCATGTCTCAATCCCTGGTTCATCTTCCCGTCCGTCCCCACTAGGTGTGAAGCGGTAGCCCACCCCCCAGACAGTGTGGAAGTAGATGGGTCTCGACGGATCCGGCTCGAATAGTCGGCGGAGCCTTACCACGAAGTTATCCACGGTGCGGCTAGCTGGGAAGGCGTCGCTGCCCCAAACCCCATCGAGGATGTCGTCGCGACTCACCACCTCCCCCGCCCGCGAGGCCAGCATCCTGAAGATTCCGAGTTCGCGCTCACCTAAGGGCACCTCGCGCCCGTCGGTGAGCCGTGCGGTCCAACTCCGATAGTCGACCCGGTGGCCACCAAAGGCGAAGGTCGCAGAGGGCGCCCCCTCCCAACCTCGGCGGCGCAGCAGCGCCTTGACCCGAAGGAGGAACTCCTGCAGGTGAAACGGCTTGGCGAGGTAGTCATCCCCTCCCGCGGCCAGGCCCTCAACTCGGTCTTCGGCCTGGCTGCGGGCGCTCAGCAAGAGCACCGGGGTCCGGTCACCCTCTTCGCGGCGGCGGCGGCACAGGTCGACCCCGTCGGTTCCCGGGAGCGTCACGTCGAGCACCACCAGGTCGGGGGCGGCACGGACCCAGGCCCGGTAGCCGGTCTCGCTGTCGTTCGCGGTCGCGACATCGTAGCCCTCGTGCTCGAGGTTGTCGCACAGCACCTCGGCGAGGGTCGGCTCGCTCTCCACGATAAGCACGGTAGGGCACGTCATGCAGACCCTCGAACGTGCCCGACGGAGTTGAGCGCTGCGCAAACCCAGCCGTTCGTGGCTCCGGTGCTGGAGCAGACCAGAGAGCGGCCTACCCCAAGTGGCTCCCGGGTCACTTCCCCTCCAAGGCGATAGGGGTGCTCGACCAGGCACCCCACCTCTACCACGTCGACCCCAAGCCGAATCGGGTTCCGGTAGCGGCCTCGCACCTCACATTAACCATCCCTTCTCGATCACCTCAGCAGCGTAGTAGCTGAAGATCAGATCGGTGCCCGCCCGACGGATCGACAGCAGGGCCTCGCGCACTGCGGCCGGCTCGTCGAGAGCCCCCACGGCTGCCGCAGCCTTCAGCATGGCGTATTCACCTGAGACCTGGTAGGCCGCCAGTGGTAGCCCGGACCGGGCTCTGAGTCGGGCCAGGATGTCCAGGTAGGGCAAAGCCGGCTTCACCATCAGCACATCGGCCCCCTCGGCCTCGTCAAGAGCGGCCTCAAGCAGCCCCTCCCGGGCGTTGCGAGGGTCCAGCTGATAGCTCGTTCGGTCCTGTAGCAGGGATGCTCCCTTCGGGGCCGATGCGCTGGCGGCGCGGAACGGCCCGTAGAAAGCCGAGGCGTACTTGACGGCGTAGGAGAGGATGCCCACCCCCTCGAACCCGCCGCTGTCGAGCGCCCGCCGGATGGCGGCCACCCGGCCATCCATCATGTCGGATGGCGCGACCAGGTCGGCCCCCGCCCTCGCGTGGGCCAAGGCCATGCGAGCCAGCGGCTCGAGGCTGCTGTCGTTGTCCACCTGCACGCCCCAAGGGGTCTCGGCGAGGAGGCCGCAGTGACCATGATCCGTATAGGCGCAAAGGCAGACATCGGTGATGAGCACGAGGTCGTCCCCGAAGTGGCTCCGAGCCGCCCGCAGAGCCCTGGGAACCGGCCCCTCGGGATCGAAGGCGGTGGCGGCGCAAGCCGATTTCGTACCGGGTGCCACCACCCCGAAGAGCAAGGCGGCCCGAATGCCTAGTTTAAGGAGGTGCTCGAGCCGGGGCAGGAGCCGGTCCACGCTGAGGCGGTCCACCCCGGGCAGGCTGGCGATGGGTTGGGTCTCCCCCGCCCCAGACACCACGAACAGGGGAGGCACCAGGCGATGGGGCTCGATCACGGTCTCGGAGACAAGTTGGCGCAGGGCGGCGGAGCGGCGCAGGCGCCGCGGGCGGCGTACGAGCTTGAGGGGGGCTACCCGGACCGTCACCGGTCCCCCCTTAGCCGGTCTATCGCCCCCAGGATCGCCTCTCCAGATGGAACTGGGGCCTCGATCGGAACGAGTCCGCGGGCGCGGACCGCCTGGCTGGTACTCGGCCCAATGGTGATCAGGGTCGAACGGTACGCCACCCAGCCGGGCAGGGCCCGAGCAGCCGAGGGGCTGGCCAGAACCACCGCGTCTACGTCGGTATCGACCGACCAGGCGAGGGGGATCGTCTCATAGACCACCAGCGGCAGGGCGCGCAGGCCTGCGGCCTGGAGGCGACTAAGGAGCAGAGAGGAGAGGCTCCCCTGGGGGAGACCGACCGGACCGGCAGAGGGGCCCGAGATGTGCGCGATGAACCGGTCCGCCAAGCCCTCGGCAGAGGCCGGCTCGCCGAGGAGTTCGACCCTCGCGCCGGCCCGCTCCAGAGCCGCAGCCGTCACCGGACCGACGGCGCCAAGCCGGGGGCCATCCAGCGGCAACTCGAGCACCTGCCAAGCCTCGACCGCTGAGCGACTTGAGAACAGGAGCCAGGGCAGCTCCGCCAAGAGTAGCCCGCAACGGCGCACCTGCGGCTGCAGCCGGGGACGGGTCTCGATGAGGGGAACCCGCACCACGGTGATCCCGAGGGCTTCGAGGGCACCTTCGAGGCCCTCGAGGCGCCCTCGGCTCTGAGTAAGAGCCACCCTCACAACCCCTCCACTACGGTGACTGGATCCGGCCGACCGAGGGCCTCGAAGGCGAGTAGCGCTGCACCTTCGGAGGAGGGGTGCTCGACGACGACGCTCAACCCTTCGTACCAGGCGTTCAGGGTAACGAGCCCGTTCCGGAGGGTAGCGTGGGCCCCCAGAGCGAGTTGACATCCGCCCCTTAACATGGACATGAGGCCCCGCTCGGCTGCGACCGGTCGGTATCCCACCGGATCGTGGAGGTCGGTCAGGGCCTGGGCAAGTGCGTAATCGTGTCTGCGAATCTCGAGGGCCAGAGCGCCCTGGGCGGGGGCGGGCACGAAGGTCTGCGGGTGCAAGGCCACCACTTCGAGATCGTCCAGCTTAAGGCCGAGCCGCTCGAGACCGGCCACGGCTAGGACGACGGCGTCTACGGTGCCCGCCCTGAGCCGGTCGATACGGGTCGGGACGTTGCCGCGCATATCGGCGATCACCAGGTCACCACGCAGCTTCTGCAGCTGCCGGCTGCGGCGCACCGCGCCGGTTCCGACGCGCGCCCCGGGCCTGAGCGGCAGCTGCTCGGCATCCAGATCGAAGTGTTCGGGACGGATCACCAGAGCATCGCGGGCGTCGGCCCGGGTGGGGACCGCGGCCACCTCGAACCCCGGTGTAGCGGCTGAGGGCAGGTCCTTGTAGGAGTGAACAGCCAGTTCCGCCCTGCCCTCGAGCAGCGCTTCCTGGACAGCCTGAGTGAAGAAACCCTGGCCGCTCAGTTCGCGAAACGGCCGGAGATCGGAATCACCTCTAGCTTCGACGGCAACCAATTCGGCAGAGTGTCCGAGGTGCTCGAGACCCTCCTTTACACCGACCGCCTGCCGTAAGGCCAGATCGCTCCCGCGGGTAGCGATGCGGATGTGCAGCGGTTGGGAGGCACTCATTCGGCCAGCCCGGCCTCTGCCAAGAAGACTCTAGCTGCCTCCAGACCGTACTCGCGGGCGAGCGCCCGCAGCCCCTTTACCGGCACGTGCAGAACCCGCCGGGCCAGCCGCTCTCGGTCCTCAGCCAGCAGTTCCATCCCGGCACCGGAGCCCCGCTCCGCAATAGTGGTCTCAATAGTATGGTCGATCCACTCCTGAAGGCGACGGATGGCGGGGGCGAGCTGTCGTTCATTCCAGGCGGCCATGGCTGTGGCCAGCTCCTCGAGTACCAGACCCTCGGCGACTGCGAGTCGCTCACGGAGCGCCCCGCGGCGCTGCGCGCCCGCCTCTTGGAGGGTATCGATGTCGAGGACCCGCACACCCCGTTCCCGAGCCGCCTGCGCGGCCACATTACGCGGCAGGCCGAGGTCGACGATGAGCCTGAGATCGGGCAGCCGGTCGAGCGCCTCGGCGTCGACGAGGTCACGAACCGGTGTGGTGCAGACCAGGACTCGAATGCCGGCACCCCCGGTCGGGAACTCCTCGAGGGCCCGGGCCTCTGCACGGAGCGAAGTTGCGAGCTGCTGGGCACGCGCGAGGGTGCGGTTAAACACCGTGAGCCGGACTCCCTCAATGTTGGCCAGGATGGTGGCGGCCAGCGTCCCCATCTCCCCCGCCCCGAGCACGGCCGCACCGACCCCAGGGACTAGGATCGCCTCGATCTCGGGCCGAACCAAACTAAAGAGAGACGTATTCACGGGCGCTAGCTCCACCTCGTGGCGGACCCTCCTAGCGATCCGCAGAGCGGTATCAAACGCGAAGGCCAGCGAACCGCTGACCCCCCGAGCCTTGGCCCGGGAATAGGCCTCGCGCACCTGACGAACGACCTGATCCTCACCAGGATTGAGTGCGTCAATCGAGGAGGCTACTAGGGCCAGATGTTCGATCGCCGCCTCGCCCATGTAGGCGTATGGCCGTGCATATCCGGGCACGGCCAGCAGGTGGCGCGCACCGTCTAAGTCGATTCCCTCGGGAAGCTGCAGGATTACCTCCCAGCGATTGCAGGTGGCGATCCTGACGAAGGCGTCGAAGCCGAGGCGGACCAGAGCGTCGTCGTCGAAACAATCCTGCCACGCTTCCACCGCCGAGGCGCCACCTCGGCGGTGCGAAACGCCGATCAGCGCGAGCCGTTCCACAACCGAATCATAGTAGAGCCGGGCGACCCAGAAAGTGTCATGAAAGTGTCAAACGGCGACCGCACCCCCTCGGACCTGGGTAGCGAACCTCATCAGAGCGCTGTAACCACACATCCCACGCAAGGCGCCCCAAGCGACTCTCACGACGGTGACCCATCCCGCGTCACAGCGCGCAGCAGAGTAGCCGCCTTGGCCTCGGACCCCCTCTACCTGGAAGTTGCGAAGTGATGGGGGCTGGAGGAAGTCATAATGCTAGAGACATGCCACAGGTTGCCATCGTCGGGGGAGGTATCGCCGGCCTCGCCACCGCATCGTTTCTTAGGCGACTCGCCCCCGATCTCCGCTTCGTCCTCCTTGAGAAGGAGATCGATCCAGGCGGAAAGGCCCGATCTACCCGTGAGGGGGGGTTCACCTTCGATTGGGGGCCGAGCAGCTTCCGAGCGAATGCGCCGGAGACCCTCGAACTGGCAGGGGCGGTGGGCCTCTCGGAGAGACTTCTGCCCGCCTCGGAGGTGGCCCGGAACCGCTTCGTCTACCGCGACGGGGGCCTGAGGCCCGTTCCTGTCTCGCCGCAAGCCTTCTTCCGGTCAGAGTTGCTCTCTCCAGGCGGCAAGTTGCGGGCACTCCTCGAGCCCGTCCTTGCCTCACAGGTGAACCAAGAGGAGAGTGTGCACGTATTCCTGAGCAGGCATTTCGGGGCTGGTGTAGCGGCGGCCCTCGCAGACTCGCTGGTGTCGGACACCACTGTCGGCAACGCAGGCGAGTTGAGCCTGGACGCCCTGTTCCCGCAGCTACGACGCTTAGAGCGCGAGCACAGGAGCCTCCTCAGGGGCTTGATCGGGTCTCAGGGGGGCTGGGGGCTCCCAACCAGCTTCCGGGAGGGGGGGATCCAGTGCCTGATCGACGCCCTTCGAGCGGACTTGACTCCAGAACTCCTGACGGGGGAGGAGGTGACTGCACTCGAGCCAGATGCCTCGGGCGGTCTCATACTCCGACTCAAGGAGGGGGGGGAGGTGGTGGCGGAGCAGGTGGTTTTGGCCACGCCAGCGCCTGTCAGCGCCACCCTTCTCAGGCCGCACAGCCCGGAAGCGGCGGGGCTACTCGCAGCCATCCCCTACGCCAACGTGCATATCTTCGGTCTCGGTTTCGACCGCATAGACGTGCCCCGTCTCCTCGACGGCTTCGGCTTCGTAGTGCCGCGGGGCGAAGGGGTTCGCAGCCTCGGAATACAGTGGAGCTCATCGATCTTCCCCGACCAAGCCCCCAAGGGGAAGGTGCTGCTGCGGGTGATCGCCGGAGGCACGGTCGACCCCGCGTTCGCGGATCTCTCCCGGACTGAGGCGCTGGCTACGGTCCAGCGCGACCTCGAGATCACCATGGGGATCACGGCAGAACCCGAGTACGTCGAGGCGGTCTACTGGCACCGGGGCAGCCCCCAGCACCTCCTAGGTCACTGCGAGCGGCTCGAACGGGTCGAGAGGCTGATTGCCGATATGCCCGGTGTAACGCTCACCGGCGACGCCTACCGGGGGGTGGGGCTCAACGACTGCATTCGCGATGCGAAGCGGGTGGCAACAGCCCTCGCCGAGACCTGAGGATCCCCACTAAGGTGCAGATCGCCAGCGGCAAGACTGGTCCAGAGCACGCACCGATGGGAGGCCGCTGTCTCCTGTCGAGGTCGAAGCTGCCGGCAGCGAACGGGGTCATGACTACATCAAAAGATGTTACGTAGGCACCTAAGATCCAAACCGTAGTTGCCAAGTGCGGGCCAGATGCTGGCTCCGCGAAGCCTATATGCGGGTCGGGCCGTTGTCGCGGCCCGACCCGAGATGCTACAATAGCTAGCCGCCGCCTCCGCGAAGCCTACGCGCGGCGGAGATGAGCCTACGCCGGAGAGAGTTGACGCACCGGGCCTGCTCAGGTCGGCCCGCCCTTGATATGAAGGGGGCTGCGGACGCAACCGGCTTGCGAAGGAGGTGACACATGCCGGAAACGGCTCAGTATGACCTCAACATCATTCTCGGTCCGGGACTAAGCGAGAGCCAGCTTCAAACTGAGAAAGAAGCAGTCTCAACCCAAATCGAGCGTGCCCAAGGGGAAATCGTCGGGCTCGACGAGTGGGGCCACCGCCGCCTGGCGTACCCTATCCGAAAGCTCAGCGAAGGCTACTACCTCATCTACCACCTAACGATGCCCAACGATAGCCCCAAGGCCGTCGAAGCCGCCCTGCGCCAACGTGATAACGTGATGCGCGTACTAGTGGTCAGGAATCGCCCGGAGTGGAAGACCCGCAAGGCCATCACGACCGAGCAGCCCGAAGCTGCCACTGGGACTTGAACGAAGACAGCTGACTCCTTTCGGCCAAGGAGATGACCTTATGGCACGAGGACTGAACAAGGTCTACCTGGCGGGCACGCTCACCCAGCCCCCCGAACTCCGCTACACCCCGAGCGGTTTGGCGATCCTGGAGCTTAACCTGGGCGGCAACGATCACGTCATCGGTGACGACGCCCGGCTGCGTGAACTGGCGTGGTACCACCGCGCAACGATCTTCGGCAACGCCGCCGAGGCGCTGGTCAACCGGGTCGAGGCTGGAACCCCGGTGTTCGTAGAGGGTAGGATCGACTACCGCAGCTGGGAGAGCCAAGAGGGTCAACGCCGCAGCACCCTGGACGTCAGAGCACTCAGGGTCGACGTGCTCAGTTTCGGTCCCCGTCAGGGCGAGGCCACTGTGACGGATACGCGCGGCCAGCATCGTCTGCGGAACGCGCTCAACGAGACCCTGATTGTCGGAAACCTTACGCGCGATGCCGAGTTGCGCTACACCCCCTCGGGTAGCGCCGTGACCCGCTTCAGCGTGGCTGTGAACGAGCGCTACCGGGACCGCAGCGGCTCCGACCAGGAGCGCACCCATTACGTCGACGTCAACGTATGGCGTGACCTCGCCGAGGCCACGGGCGAGTTGGTTAAGGGGGACGCCGTCTTCGTGCAGGGTCGGCTGGTCAACGATTCCTGGACCGATAAAGAAGGCAATCGACGCTACACGACGCGCATTGAAGGGTCGCGTGTCGAGTACCTGACCCGCGGTCCCGGCACCGGTGGAGCCGGTACCCACCCTGAGCCCGTGCGCCGGGGTGCTCAGGCGAGTCAACTGGATATCGATGAGGAATTTCCACCAGAAGAGGATCTACCCTTCTAAATGGCAAGAGAAAGAGATCGTAGATTGCGCCGCGGCGGCCGCCGTGGCCGCCGCCCCAAGGTCTGCCAGTTCTGTAGTGGAGAGCTTGAGATCACCAACTATCATGACGACCGGATGCTGCGAAGGTTCATCTCGGACACTGCCAAGATCCTTCCGCGGCGTCGCACCGGCGTGTGCGCCAAGCACCAGCGCAGGCTTGCTATGACCGTCAAGCGCGCCCGGATGCTGGCCATCATCCCGATCACCGAGATGCTGGTGCGGAAGTGAACGTAATCCTCCTCGAACCGATAGACTCACTCGGCGAGGCGGGCGAAATGGTCACTGTCAGACCCGGCCATGCCCGGAACTGGCTGATCCCGCAAGGCCTTGCCCTGCCCGCCACCGCTGCCAACAAGGCCGTACTCGATGCACGCCTTGCCCAGCGCGCAAGGCAACTCTCCGAGCGCAAGGCGGACGCCGAGCGCCTCAAGGAGCTGCTGGGAGAGGCCCAGATCGAGATTAAGGCCAGGGCTGGCGAGGAGCGCATCTACGGCTCGGTCGGCAATCGTGATATCGCCGAGGCGGTCGAGGCCGCCTACAACGTCGAAGTCGACCGCCGTAAGATCGACCTCCCTGAGCCGATCAAGCTCCTCGGAGAGTACACAGTGCCCTACAAACCCCATCATGAGGTTGTTATTGAACTGAAGGTGTTGGTGAGTGCTGAGGAAGAGTAAAGGCCTCGCACCCAGCCGTCGCCACTGACAGAGAGGGGGGGTCCGCTAGGCTCAACCCGGTCTCCCCTGCTCCCGGATCCGCTCCACCCGGATAAGATTGGTCGTACCCCGCATCCCAAATGGCACCCCTGCCGTGATAACGAAGCGCCCACCCTCTTCACCTAAGCCGGTGTTACGAATGGCCTCGAGGGACTCAGTCACCATCCGATCCGTACTATCGATCTCGGTGCTCAGGTACGGCACCAGTCCCCAGGAGGCGCTCATCTGCCGGTAGGCCCGGGGGCTAGGGGTAATAGCCAGCACCGGAACCGAGGGTCGGTAGCGGGAGACCCTCAGGGCCGTCGTACCGGAGGCGGTAAAGGTCACGATCAGGTCGGCTTGGAGATTGAAAGCCATCTCCACGGCTCCCAAAGACACCGCGTCAGCTGTGGAGTCCGAGGGCTTGGGATGGTGATCACGCATAGCCTGCTGATAGTGCCCGTTCGCCTCGACCGATCGGGCGATCCGGTCCATAATTCTGACAGCGTCGACCGGATAGGAGCCTATCGCTGTCTCGGCCGAGAGCATAACCGCATCGGTGCCGTCGTAGATGGCATTAGCCACATCGGAGGCCTCGGCCCGGGTAGGGGTCGGGTTGTGGATCATAGACTCGAGCATCTGAGTGGCTGTAATGACCGGCTTGCCAGCCTCAGTACAGTCACGGATGAGCTGCTTCTGGATGAGCGGCACCTGTTCGGGTGACATCTCCACACCGAGGTCGCCACGGGCCACCATGACCCCGTCCACCTCGCGGAGGATCTCAGCAAAGCGGCGGACGGCACTCGGCTTCTCGATCTTAGCCATGAGCTTGGCCCGGGACCCTGCCCTGGCAAGGTAGTGCCTCGCCAGCAGCAGATCGTCTCGACTTCGCACGAAGCTCATCGCTACCCAATCCACCTCCAACTCCGCTCCGAAGAGGAGGTCCTCAACATCCTTGTCTGCGAGCGCAGGTACTGACAGGTCCGCGCCCGGGATGTTGATACCCTTGCTGTTCGAGAGGCGGCCGCCGAGCGCGACCCTGGTCATGATGGTTTCCCCCTCAATGCCCACCACCTCGAGCACCAAGCGGCCATCGTCGATAAGCAGAGCATCACCTATCTTCACGTCGGCGAAGAGATTAGGGTAGGTTACCCCGACTCGTGTCCGGTCGCCGGGACTGTCGTCACTGCAGGTCAGATCGAAAGCGTCGCCCTCCTTGAGTTCGACCTGTCCCTCCACGAAGGTGCCTATACGGATCCTCGGCCCTTGAAGATCCTGGAGGATCGCGGTCGGTCGGTTGAGCCGCTTGCTCGCTTGGCGAATGCATTCAATGCTGCACTTATGGATCTCTCGGTCCCCATGGGAAAAGTTGAGGCGGAAGACATCGACACCGGCCTCAATGAGGTCGCCGATCGTCTCCGGACTTCCACTGGCCGGCCCGAGGGTGGCGACGATCTTGGTCCGCCTCACCCGCCTCATTGAGCAAAGGCCCCCTCGCCCAGATAGGTCGCCGAGTCACCGAGTTCATCCTCGATCACGAGCAGTCTATTGTACTTGGCGAGCCGGTCGCTACGGCTAGCCGACCCGGTCTTGATCTGACCCGCGTTGACCGCCACCGCCAAATCGGCGATGAAGGTATCCTCGGTCTCACCGCTGCGGTGGCTGATCACAGAGCGGTATCCACCCGACTTCGCCAGTTCGATCGCGTCCATAGCCTCGGACAGGGTACCGATCTGGTTCACCTTGACCAGGATCGCGTTGCCAACCCCCTCATTGAGGCCGCGCTGGAGGCGTGAAATATTGGTAACAAACAGGTCGTCACCGACGAACTGGCATCGATCGCCCAAGGTCCTCGTTAGCTCGGCCCAACCCCCCCAATCATCCTCCGCGAGCCCATCCTCGATCGACACGATCGGGTAGCGCTCGATCCAGTCGGCCCAGTAGGCGATCATGCCGTCGGAATCGAGTATCTTTTCCTCAGATTCGAGGTGGTAGGCACCACCTCGGAAGAACTCGGTCGAGGCCGGGTCGAGGGCGATCGAAATCTGATTGCCCGGGGCGTAACCGGCCCGCTCGATGGCCTCAAGGATCATCTCGACCGCCTCCTGATTGCTCCCCAGGTCGGGAGCGAAGCCACCCTCATCGCCAACGTTGGTGTTGTAGCCACGGGAGCTGAGTACTCCCTTAAGGTGGTGGAAGGTCTCTACCCCAGCCCGGAGGGCACTCTGAAACCGATCAAATCCGATCGGAACCACCATGAACTCCTGCATATCGACGTTGTTGTCGCCATGCCTCCCCCCATTAATCACATTCATCATGGGCACCGGCAGCACGCGGGCACCTACACCGCCCAAGTGCCGGTAGAGGGGAAGTCCAAGTGTCTGCGCCGTCGCCCTAGCGGTCGCCAGGGATACGGCCAGCATCGCGTTGGCTCCGAGTTCGCCTTTATCAGCGCTACCATCGAGATCGATCAAAGTCCGGTCGAGACCTGCCTGGTCCAGCGCGTCGTGACCTATCAAGATCGGTGCGATGCGGCTGTTGACGTTCTCGACAGCGTCCAGTACCCCCCTACCCAGATACCGGGACCCGCCGTCACGCAGTTCCACAGCCTCGTGCGCGCCGGTCGACGCGCCCGAAGGGACAGCCGCACTTCCCACCTCGCCACTCGAGAGGGTAACAGTGGCCCCCACAGTGGGGTTGCCTCGGGAATCGAGAAGCTCGAGTGCCCTAATATCCTCGATCAGGGTCATAGCTCTCCTTCGAACTCCGCCAACTGGAACCGAGCCCTATCCTGTCCTCAGCGGGACGACCATGGCAAAGTAGCTCGGGTCGCCGAGATCGGCCATCACACTAGGAGTCGTGGCACCGGAGAAGGAAATCCTCAGGTTCCCCGCGACCGGAGCTAGGGCGTCGACAAGATACTTGGCGTTGTAGGCGAGGGCGATCTCAGGATCTGTACCCTCCTGAGATACCTCGAGGGCCTCTTGCGAACGACCGTAGCCCCCCTCGGCAGTGATCTGCAAGAGGCCACCCTTAATAAATAGATCGACCCTGTTGTTCGCGGCCTTATCCGACACCAAGGCCACGCGGGAGACCGCCTCTGAAAGGACCCCGGCGTTCACTGTGACGCTCAGCGGGAACGTACCGGGGATGACCCGTTCATAATCAGGGAAGGTCCCCTCCATCAGCCTCACATTGGTCCGGTAGGGGCCAGACTGGAGCGACAACTGGCCCTCAACTAGTTCAAGGCGAACGGGATCCTCCACCAGAAGACGCACCAGTTCGTCCACACTCTTAGCAGGGGCGACAACCTCTCCATCCAAACCGCTGCTCTCGTCAAGATGATAGTAGGCTAGGCGAAAGCCGTCGGTCGATACAGCCCGGATCCTGCTGTCATTCAGCTCAAGCTTCACTCCCCTGAAGATAGCTTGGTATTCGGCAACCGCAGCGGCGTAACGAACGCTGGAAAGGCCCCTGACCAACTTTTCCGCCTCTATCTCACCATGGTAGCTGTCGGGGAAGGTTACAGCGGGGACTGACGCGACGTCCTCAAGGCGGAGCCGGGTGTCATAGCTATCCGAAGAGATATCGACCTCGCTACCACCGAAAGCCAGGGAGACCGTTTCGCCCGGCAGAGAACGGACGATCTGGCTGAACATGTGAGCGGGAAGCGCGAAGTTCCCCTCCCCTGTTACATCGGCCAACACCCTGGCCTCAATATCGATCTCCATGTTACTACCACTAAGAATCAGTGCACTCTCAGTAAGTCCGACTCTGAGGAGACTGAGTCCTGGGTTGCTGCTCTTGCTCGGGATGATGCGTTCGACATGCCCGAGACTGTCGGCCAACTGCTTCTTGGGAACGTGAACGTTCATGAGATCACCCCTGGGTGTTGTGTTGGCTAAGTAACGCCTAAGTCCCTTGAAAGCATACCGGAAACGGGGGGAGTCAGGACATCAACTCCTCAGTTAACCCTATATGTCGCGCAGCTTTTCCCCTGAAACATCCAGACGGTTTCCGAAGGAATCTGCATCTTAAAAAGGAACTTTACTATCTAATAGTAGGGGGTGTGGAAAGTGTGGAAAACCAAGGTTTGCAGCGTCTCAGACATCGGTTCGCCTGTGAATGATTTTGTGAATAACTCAGCCACCCCTGTGGATAACCTGCACAGTTATCCACAGTTATCCACAGGGGTGGGATGGGTAGGACTTATCCACAGAGAGAATCACAGCCTTTCCACAGGGTTATCCACAGAGTTCGAGATGGAGGGACAGGTCCCCTACCCCGGCTGTCTGCGCTCCGACCGGAACAGGTTAGACCAGTGCCTCCTTGATGTTTTGTACCTCTTGGTGGAGATCGCTCACTTGGTCGTTGATCTGGTCGGTGACCTTCCTGACGGCGTATATCACAGTCGAGTGATCACGACCTGAGAAGAAGTGGCCGATTTCGGGGTAGGAATGCGGTGTGAGTTCGCGGATGAGGTACATGGCGATCTGGCGTGGTACCACCAGTTCCTGCCGCCGTCCCTTGGACCTGATATCGCCCGGATCGAGGTTGAAGTGGTGGGCCGTGGTTCGGAGGATATCGTTCATGGTGGGGTTGAGGTCACTGGGTGTGAACACGTCGGAGAGTGCCTTCGCAGCGGCCTGACGGGTCAGGGTGACTTGGTTCATGCTGGTGTGGACCAGGACGCGGAGTAGAGCACCTTCGAGTTCGCGGATGTTGGAGGTGACCTGCCGAGCAATGAAGTCGATCACCTCACTGGGAATCTTCACGCCTCGATACTCGGCGTTCATCCGCAGGATTGCGATGCGCGTCTCGAGTTCGGGGGCCTGGATATCGGTTATCAGTCCCCACTCGAACCGGCTACGTAGCCGGTTCTCGAGGGTGGGGATATCTTTGGGGGGGCGGTCTGAGGAGACCACGATCTGCTTTCCGGATTCGTAGAGCGCGTTGAAGGTGTGAAAGAACTCCTCTTGGGTACGCTCTTTCCCAGCGATAAACTGAATATCGTCGACTAGAAGGAGGTCGATCGACCGGTAGCGGTCGCGGAACGAAGTCATCCGGTCCTCCCGGATGGCGTTGATCAGATCGTTGGTGAAGGTCTCGGTAGTGACATACTCGACTTGGAGATTGGGGAACCTATCGGCAACCGAGTGACCGACCGCCTGCATGATGTGGGTCTTCCCGAGACCCGCCTCCCCGTACAGGAATAGCGGGTTGTAAGCTCTGCCCGGTGCCTCGGCGACCGCTAGAGCGGCGGCGTGGGCCAGATTATTGTTGGGGCCGACGACGAAGTTTGAGAAGATGTACTTTGGGTTGAGCGCAGGCTTAGACGAAGGGGTGGTCTCGGATCTAGGAGTGCTGAATATGTCCCGCTGTTCTGTGCTCTGAAAGGGGATAACCTGGAACCCGATTCTGGGAGAGGCGACTCCAAGATCTTTGAGAGCCTGCTCGAGGACCCCTACGTAGTGGTTGCGCAACCAGTCGCGGGCAAAGGAGTGGGGAACTCCGATGACAAAAGCGCCGTCCTCAACTCCCAAAGGGCGCACCTGTTCAAACCAAGTCCGGTATTCGACCTCTGGAATCTGACCCCTGACGTAGCTAAGAATGTCGTCCCAGATGGCATTTTCGCTGCTAGGCATGGTGCCTCGGATCCCTCCCCGATGGAACAACGAAGCTCCCGATCTCACGGGTCTAGGGAAGCAGTCTACCAGTATAGGGTACTTAAGACTGCCAACTCCGGAACCCACCTACGCTATACTCGATCTCCGCTGAGGTAATATCTGAAGAAATACCCTAGGGGGGTATTGATCAACTCGGAAGTTACCATGGATGGTCAGTAATTATGAATACGGATGTCGTCGTAGTAGGAGGGGGACACGCAGGGATCGAGGCGGCTCATGCGGCGTCGAGGCTCGGTGTCCAGGTAATCCTGGTCCTGCCGAACCCGGACAAGATTGGCCTGATGCCCTGCAACCCCGCGATAGGGGGGCCTGGCAAATCGCAACTCGTCTTCGAGTTGACCGCGCTGGGTGGGGTCATGGGACACCTGGCAGACGAGACTGCGATCCATACGCGTGTCCTGAACGCAAGTAAAGGGCCGGCAGTGCAGTCCCTTCGGGTGCAGAGCGAACGGGACGCGTACGCGGCCGCGGCTCGCGACCTCGTCGAACGTGCGGGCGCAATAGCTATCGTCCGAGGCGAAGTGGGAGCTCTCGAGACGGACGCCACACATGGAAATCGCCTTGTGGCTGTGCAGCTTACAGACGGTAGAAGAATTGCCACAAGGACAGCCGTGCTATGCACGGGAACATTCCTGACAGGAATCGTGTGGTACGGGAAGCGACAGCGCGAGGCGGGAAGACAGGGGGAGCCCCCTGCCCGACACCTCTCGAAAAGCCTCCGGGCTACTGGCCACACCCTCGCTAGGTTCAAGACGGGAACGCCTCCGAGAGTTCGAG
This sequence comes from Truepera sp. bin119, assembly GCA_002239005.1. Taxonomy (GTDB): domain Bacteria; phylum Deinococcota; class Deinococci; order Deinococcales; family Trueperaceae; genus MPNL01. The sequence goes on along the minus strand of MPNL01000002.1, from coordinate 46,777 downwards.
CACAATCGGTCGATTTCTCTGTTCTGAATGAGATTCCGCCCGACCGGCCGGCGCGGTCATTTAGCGGTACCCCGGGGCCAAGGGCAACCTCGACGCCGACATGGATAACGCATACGACGAGGGATACCCACGCCCTTATCGAGGCCAATCTCGAAGAGTCGGCGATGTACGCGGGTGAGATCGAGGGGCGCGGACCACGCTACTGTCCGTCGATCGAGGACAAGGTGATCCGATTCGCTGATAAGGAGCGGCATATCCTCTTTGTAGAGCCCGATGGGACAAAGACGAGCGAGGTCTACCTGCAGGGCTTCTCTAGCTCGCTACCACCGGAGCTGCAAGACGGCATGATCCGCACGTTACCGGGTTTCGAAAGGGCGGAGATTCACAGATATGCCTACGCTGTGGAGTATGATGCATTGGATCCGACAAACCTTACGCTTTCAATGATGTCGAGGGCCGTACCGGGCCTATTCAGCGCTGGCCAGATCAATGGAACAAGCGGCTACGAAGAGGCGGCCGTTCAGGGGCTCGTTGCCGGAGTCAATGCTGTCAGGTACGTAGAAAACAGGGAGCCTACCTGGCCGACAAGGGATCAGGGTTACGTGGGGGTACTGCTGGATGACTTGGTGAGGTGGGGGATCGATGAACCTTACCGAATGCTCACCTCGAGAAACGAATACCGCCTCCTTCATAGACAGGATAACGCCGCCCACAGATTGACAGACATGGGCTGCAGTTGGGGTCTTGTAGCTGCGGAGACAAGGGACGCTGTCAGAACGAGTAAAGAGAGGGTCGATCAAGAGGTTGACCGCCTGCACAATCATTATCACCAGGGCAAATCAGGAGCGGCTCTCCTCTGCCGGCCAGACTACAGCTACGAGACGGTGGAAGAGTTGCTCGGACCGTCTCCAGACAGGCTCACCGACGGGGAGAAGGAGGAGGTCGAGATCCTGGTAAAATATAGCTCCTACATCGACAGGAACCAGCGGCACCTAGACGAAAGGGCACGACTGGCAAACCTGAGGCTGACAGGGATCCACTATCCGGAAGTCCCCAGCCTCTCCAGTGAAGGCCTGGAAGAGCTCATAAGGGCGAGGCCACAGACCCTAGGAGCTGCGCAGAGGCTTAGAGGCGTGAGAGATAGCGACGTTACCGCGCTTCTCATTCATGTGAAGACTAGGGCCGGAACCGGCGTTTCACGTGAAACATCCTGAAAACCGTAGGGTCGAACAGTACATCTCCCTGCTAGCAAGGTATAGACCCACCCTGAATCTGATCTCAGAGGCCGCCTTCTCCGCCGTCGGAACCCATATCCGCGACGCGTTGGCTTTCGCCTCCCTCATTGCCGAAAGGGAGGTTCTCCCCCCCACCATTCTCGATGTCGGTTCCGGTGCCGGATTCCCAGGTGTCATCTTGGGACTCGCACTGCCCGAGGTCACCGTCGTTCTAGTGGAGCGACGTCGGAGGAGAGGGGCCTTCCTGAATCTCGTTAAGGCTCAGTTAGGCCTCGATAACCTAGAGGTGAGGATTGAGGACGTAAGATCGGTTAGGGATAAGGAATTCGCTGTCATCACGGCTCAGGCGTTCGGCTCGCTGGAAGCGATCTACCAAGCGACTTCTCACCTGCATGCACCACGGATCGTGATCCTGTCGAGAAAGGGGCCAGGGTGGCTGAAAGAGTTGGGCGAGCTGGCCTCCTTGGGGCTACCTGTACAGGTTCTGGCCGAGGAAAGGCTGGAGTCCCATGGTAGGCTAGTCATGGTCAGGTTGCCTGGAGGTCTCTCTTGCCGACCGTAGGTATCATCAATCAGAAAGGGGGAGTGGGCAAGACCACAACTGCTGTCAACCTCGCCGCGGCACTCGCGCAGATTCGGAAGGTCTTGCTCATCGATATGGATCCCCAGGCGAATGCCAGTAGTGGCCTGGGCGTTCTTCAATCGGAAAACACCATCTACCACGTGCTTGTCGGCGGCACTGCGGCTAGGCGAGCGGTTTCGAAGACATCGATTCCCGAACTCGACCTCCTTCCTGCATCCTCAGAGTTGGCTGGCGCGGCGATGGAGCTAGATACAACCGCAGACAGTATGCTACTCCTGTCTCGGGCGCTCACGGCCGTGAGGCCGAACTACGACTTTATCGTTGTGGACGCACCCCCGTCGCTCGGCGCTCTAACGCTGAATGCGCTATCTGCCTCCGATCATCTAATCGTCCCCCTTCAGACCGAATACTATGCCCTTGAGGGGATCGCGAGTATGATGGACACGGTCGAAAGGGCTCAGGGGTCGTTGAATTCGAATATTACCATCCTCGGTATTCTTCTCACAATGTTCGACAGGCGGACCAACCTATCCCGCCAGGTCGAGAAAGATGTCCGGCGGCACTTCGGGACCCAGGTTTTCGAGACGGTGATACCTCGGAGTGTCAGGCTTGCCGAGGCACCATCGTACGGACAGGCAATCTTCGAGTTTGCCCCCGTCTCTCCGGGGGCTGAGGCGTACCAAGCACTGTCTAGGGAGGTTCTTGAACGTGTCAGTCAAGCCTAGAGGTTTGGGCCGGGGTCTCGACGAGCTTTTGCCTAAGGTCGAAAAGGGGGTGCGACAGGTCTCGCTTGACGACCTAGAGGCCTCACCTCGGCAGCCGCGCCGAACGATCGAGGATGCAGCCATTGCTGAACTCGCCACCTCGATTCGTAGGCGGGGCATCCTTCAACCGCTCCTCGTCCGTCCCTCGGGCAGGAGATTCGAGATCGTCGCAGGCGAGCGCCGGTTCAGGGCGGCCAAGCGAGCAGGACTCTCCGAAGTCCCTGTCATTGTCCGGGAACTCTCGGACCAAGAGGCGCTCGAAATCGCGATCGTTGAGAACCTTCAGAGGGAGGACCTCAATCCTGTCGACGAAGCTCGTGCGCTCGAGCAACTCCTTGGCTTCGGTCTAAACCAGGAGAAGATTGCCAGGGCGGTTGGCAAGAGCAGAAGCGCCGTCTCAAATACGCTTCGCCTGCTCAAACTCCCCGCTTCCGCTCTCGAGGCGCTCGCTGCTGGTCGGATCTCTGCCGGGCACGCTAGGGCTATCCTCGCGCAGGACGAGGCCGATATGGAGTGGGCCCTCGATCAGATTGTCCGTCGCGACCTCAGCGTCAGGGAGGCCGAATCCCTCCGCAGGTCTGCGGAGGGAGAGGGGAGGTCCCGGCGTACGGCCTCTATATATGCAGATATGTATGCCGACCTCGAACGTGACCTTACCCGGCATGTCAGTGCGAAGGTGCGAATCAAGGGTGAGAAGAGGGGTAGGATAGAGATCCACTTTCACTCGCCCGATGAACTTGAGCGCCTCCTTGACCTTTTGGGATATATGGCCTGAAGTTTCACGTGAAACATCCGCGCACTTAAGACGGTTCTCTTGGCTTGTGAAGGAGTGCACATGAAGGATCCTGTTCGCGTGGCGGTTACTGGTGCTGCCGGCCAGATCGGATATGCCCTTCTTTTTCGGATCGCCTCCGGCGCGATGCTCGGGAGCGATCAGCCGATCGAGCTTCACCTCCTCGAAATCCCACAGGTCATGGATAGGCTCGGGGGAACAGTTATGGAGCTTCGCGACTGTGCGTTCCCTCTGCTAGCTGAGGTACGCTCCTTCGACGACCCCCAAGAGGCGTTTTCTGGTGTCCAGTACGCACTTCTTGTCGGATCGAGGCCTCGGGGTCCAGGCATGGAGCGCCAAGATCTTCTCGAGGCGAACGGTGCGATCTTTTCGGTTCAGGGTCGAGCCCTTAACGACCGAGCCGATCCGAAGGTGCGGGTTCTCATCGTCGGCAATCCGGCGAATACTAATGCCCTCATTGCCCTGGGCCACGCCCCGGACCTTGCCGCAGAGCAGTTTGCTGCCATGACCCGGCTCGACCACAATCGTGCGGTGAGCCAACTCGCACTGAAAATGGGCGTTAGCGTGTCCGATGTTCGCCAGATGATCATCTGGGGCAATCATTCGAGCACGCAGGTTCCCGACCTCTCCCACGCCCTCGTTGGGGGGACTCGGGCGACGGGGCTCGTCGATGAAGGGTGGGTTGCGGACACCTTTGTCCCCACAGTGAAGGGGCGTGGAGCTGCAATCATTGAGGCTCGCGGAGCCTCCAGCGCCGCCTCTGCGGCGTCTGCCGCCATCAATCACATGCGCGACTGGGTCTTCGGAACCCCTGAAGGGGACTGGACCAGCATGGGTATTCTGAGTAGGGGAGAGTATGGGGTTGCTCAAGACATCGTCTATTCCTTCCCTGTCACCGTGTCGAATGGGCTCGTGTCCGTTGTGGAGGGTCTCGATATCTCGGAGGGCGTTCGTGAGGGAATGATGGCCTCGGAACGCGAACTCTTCGAGGAGCGGGAGTCGGTTCGCAGGCTGATTCCTAGTACCTCTGCACAGTAATTCTGACCGATTGGAACAGGTCGGTTATTGCAAGACCGGAAGGCCCTCTGGGGCGATGAGCACTTCGAGACTGCGGGGCCGTCCCGGAGTGCGAGAAGGAGCCCCCGGCGTTCCAGGCCCGGCAGCATCTGGTGAGCACTCGGCGCGGTGACTGTGAAGAACCGCTGCAGGTCGGCTTGGGCCGGTGAGCGCCCGTTAACCTTGGTATGGGCATGAATGAACGCCAGATATTGCCCCTGTCGTTCGGTGCATGATCAGGCCGCCTGAAACCGTCAAAACTACTGTGTAGAGGTACTAGCTGGTCCTAGGCAGCCTAGCATCGCCATTAGGGCTTGCGTTTCACCCATCGTCCCCGTTATCAGATCGGCTATGGTACAATAACGGTCAATTTTGGTGTCGAGAACGGTAGTTTGTAGAAAGGGCGCAATGGAAACCTCGGTCGAATCGCTGCGGAGTCTCCTTAAACGCCACGGCCTTCGCTACAGCGCACGTCGGGCGAGCCTCCTCGCGCTGTTCCGGGAGAGGCCACGCCACATTAGCGCAGAAGGCGTCTATCTCGAGCTGAGGCGCCGCGGAGGAGATCTCAGCCTGTCGACGGTATATCTGAATCTCGGCGTCCTCTGCGAGGCCGGGCTGCTCCGGAGATTCAGGGGCGTTTCTGGTGAGACGATCTACGACAGTAATGTCAGACCCCACGATCATCTGCTGTGTGAGAGGTCGGGTGAGGTCGCAGACCTTCCTGAGATCGAGATCGACGGCGTACCTCTAGGCCGTTACCTTAAGGAGCGGATCGAAGAGGAGACTGGCTGGGAGGTCCACGAGCCTAGGCTGGAGTTCCGGGGCGTCTCGCCGCGAGCTAGGTCCTAGCCCAACGCTAGCTAACGTTCCGACGCCGGGCTTCGCTACAATGTTCGATGTGGCCGGTCGTGATGTGATTGTTCGAACGATTGAGGATATGGTCGAATTGAGGCGCTGTGAGGCGATCCAGCGGGTCGTATGGGGGATGGCCGATCTCGAGATCGTCTCCGGCGCACTGATCCGAGCGGCCGTACACGGTGGAGGGCTGGCGGCTGGCGCCTTCGTTGAGGGCGAAATAGCCGGCTTCGTGTTTGGGTTCGTGGTCCTAAATCGAGGAGTGCCCGGTCTTCACTCGCACATGCTCGCCATCCTTCCCGCCCATAGGGGTCTAGGTTTCGGCAGGGCGCTCAAGTGGTTCCAGCGCGACTGGTGCCTCTCCAGCGGTCTGTCATCGGTGAGTTGGACCTTTGACCCGCTGCAGTCGAGGAATGCTCGGCTCAACCTCGAGCACCTAGGGGCCGTAGGTGTCGAGTACCTTCCCGACTTCTACGGCCAGCTCGGGGGATCCCTCAACACCGGTCTTCCGACCGATCGGATGATGGTCCGCTGGGACTTGACCTCGGACCCCGTGGAGGATCTCGCCCGCGGACTCCCGCGTCCTGGGGAATCTGAACCTGAGGCGGCCAGCGCGCTCGAGCCCCTTGGGGCGGGACGAGGTTTTGAGGCTAGGCTGGATCTTGATGCCGACCGAGTTATGGTTGCCATCCCCGACGACATCAATCGCTTGAAGGTTGAGGACGAGACCCTCGCGCGTCGTTGGCAGGAGCAGGTCCGGTCGGCGATGCAAAGCTACATGGGGCGTGGCTACCGGCCGACCCGCTTCCTGGGAGGAGGCTATTATTTAAAAAGAGTAAGTTAATATTTATAATATAGAAACTACTACTTGACAGATAATAAATCATACCCTATATTTTTGATATGAATATTATTTGCCCGCACCACTACATCCGTCCGTACGCCGAGGGGCTTTTAGAGCATTACCGGACTCAGGCGGACGTCCACCGCGCCCTCCCCACCCCCACCCACCATCACCAGCTCCTCCTTAGGCTTCTCAGGAACACTGCTGGGAGGCTCAAGTTGCGAACTAACCGACCCGTTCCGCAGACCTGATGGGGAGGAAAGAGGCAACGATGTCCGACCGCGACCGCATTCGAGCCCTGGTAGAGGAGGGGCGGATTAGCAGCGATGAGGCGGAACGCCTCATCGCCACCCTAGATGAGATCGACGAGGTTGAGAGAGTCCTCCCGGAACCGATTGTGCAGCCTGTCGCTCCCGCAGCGGTGGGGCAGGCCGAGGCGAAGATTGCGGCTGTTACCGGTTCCGCTACCGCTGGCGAAACGCAGGCGGTGGGGACGGAGCCCGCCCCCCGATCGCTCCAGGACGGTGGTGGATGGGTGGTGGTTGACGGACTGGCGGGTGAAGTAAAGGTCACGGTCGATTGCAGCGTCGGTGAACCCGTCCTTGTAGGCGATGAGGGCGTGAGACTTGAGAGGGAGGGTTCCTACTACTGCGTCTCACAGCTCGGTGGAGGCTCTGGGGGCCTCGTCGACCGCCTCGTTGGTGGCTTCCGCCGCAGCTCCCTGAGGCTTAAGATTCCCAAAGACTACGGCCTCGAACTGAAGATGAAGACGGGCCAAGTCCAGGTGTGCGGCGAACTCTCCTATCTCAAGGGGAGTATCCTTGCCGGTGAGGTCGATGTCGAGGCGGCTCGCGGGGTTGACCTCTCGCTGAGCGCTGGCGAGCTCAATCTCGGCCTGCGGCTCCTGGAGGGCAAACACAGGGTTCGGACCTCGGTGGGGGAGGTGAATCTCACCCTCCTTTCCGGCTCGAGCGTACGCGCGGAGGGGCGGAGTAGCATCGGCGACGTTCGGGTCGGCAGCCGGTTTGAGAAGGAAGCGCAAGGTATAGGCCACAGCTTTAAGGGCCAGATCGGAAGCGGCGACGCCGACCTGTCGGTTCGCGTCTCAACCGGTGCGGTGAAGGTAAAGGTCGAAGATGAGTGATACCAGTGAGCGCCGCAGAATCCTGGATATGCTAGCTGCGGGCCAGATCGATGTCGACCAAGCCACCGAGTTGCTCAAGGCACTCGGGACCGACCGGCAGGCGCCACCCCGTTCCCCGCGGCCGCCTGTGCTCCCCCAGGTAGTCGGTTCGGGTGGGGAGTCCAAGCGCGGCATCGCCCGGGTCCTGAGCATCTCGATCGACGCCAAAGGCGATGCGGGCGATGAGCGGGCCAAGGTTCGGGTCAACGTCCCGCTCGCACTCGCCGGGTTCGCCATGAAATTCCTGCCCACCGAGGCCAGGGAGCAACTCAACATGCAGGGCATCGATCTTGAGGAACTCCTTGAGACGCTCGGTGATGAATTGCCGGAGGGGAGGTTGGTCGACATCGACGCCTCCCAGATGGGCGAAGGCGCCAACGCCAGGATCGTCATTGAGGTTGTGTAGGTGCAGCGCTGTCGGGATCGAACACTAGCTGGCCAAGCGGCCGCAGAGCAGTCCTGACTGAATGGTCAAGCTACGCTGCCTGGACAAGGAGGGCCTAAGGTCCTACCTGGACGATCTGCGCCCGCGCCTGCTCACCTTCCGACTACGGGTTAAGGGGCTCCACCTCCGCTGGGCGATACCGCTGTGGGCGGTCGAGGAGATTGTGTTGTTCGCCCTTAAGCTCGCCCCGCTGCTGCCCGTTCTGGCACGCTACGCCCCAGGTTACGCCCGGCGCAATCCCTCCCCCGACTTCGGCGAATTCGACGTTGCCGGATTCCTAGTAGGTCTGCTCTCTGAGGAGGGTAGGAACACGCTCCGGCTCCCCCCGGATAAAGCCTTTGTCGTTGTCGAAACCCGGGATGCCCTGATCGAAATTGGCCAGATCTAGCCACAGATGGGCCCGACATGGGCGGGCCCATACCCCAGGCACACTCGGTCCGATCTATCTCCCCCGTTCGTGAATCGTGAAGAGAGGAGCCCGCTATGCCCCTGCCGCTCCCCACCCAGTGCCCGGTTACCGGGGAGCCCCTTGAGGTCACCCGCCTCGAGTGCCCCACAAGTGGAGTCGTGATTGAGGGTCGCTTCCAACCCAACGAGTTTGCCCTCCTGCCCGAAGAGCATCTCGAGTTCATGCGCATCTTCGTCAAGGTGCGGGGGAATCTCAAGGAGGTCGAGCGGATCCTAGGCCTCAGCTATCCGACGGTCCGCCAGCGCTTCGAGAACCTCCTCAAGGTCCTCGCCTACGAGCCCCTCGACGACTACAGTGACGACCGCAGTGAGGTCATCGAGGAGCTCGAGCAGGGCGAGATCACCCCAGAGGAGGCGGTGAAGAGGCTGCAAAGCATCGGCAGGAAGGGCGGGTAGGGGGCCCATTCGGCGTTACGGCTTTCCTGCTCGAGATCTGCTGGTCATTCGGCGCTACCGTGGAGTCTGGGATGGAGGCGTCTCCAGGCCGTGTGACAGTGTGGTATTGAGGCTGGCACACAACCGGGATGGGATACCACCAGAAAATGGCTTAAGATGCACGCTCTCTCTCAGGGCAACTTCATTCGCCCGGATACTTTAGCCCCCACCGGTCCCGCAACCCAGCCATCGTCTCGGTGATAGCGAGAGTGTCGTCCAGAGGCATGATGTTGGACCCCAGCTCTCCTGATCTCAGGTGTTCGTTGATAGCCAGGACCTGATAGTTGTAGCCGTTCAGAGGGCAGGGGATTTCGAAGAACTCCGGGTCTCGGCCACTCCGGTGGAGGGTGAAGTTGGCGGGGCTCCACCAACTGCGGTGGATCTGGATCCAGCCGTCGGTACCGATGAGGGTGGCCTCGTGGGGCGTATCCAGCCGGATGGCGGTCGCTAGGAGCGAGAGTTGCCCTTCGTTGTGGTGAAGGATGAGGGCCGCCTCCTCGTCGACGCCTGTGCTGCCGAGGTTGGCGAAGCCGGCGACCTCGGTCGGAGGGCCGAAGAGCATGTGCGCGAGCGCGACGGAGTAGACGCCGACATCGAGCAGGGCACCGCCTCCCAAAGCGGGGTCGAAGAGGCGGCTCTGCGGCTTCACCTCGGCGCGGAACCCGAAGTTGACCTGAAGCATTCGGAGCTCACCGATCGCACCCTCGGCGAGGAGTTCGCGGACCCGCACCATGTGGGGCAAGAAGCGTGTCCACATAGCCTCCATCAGGAATAGCCCCCGCTCCCGCGCGAAGTGGATGGCCCTGCCCACCTCGGCGGCGTTCATGGCGAAGGGCTTCTCGCAGAGTACGGCCTTGCCCGCACCGAGGCAGAGTAGCGTGTTTTCCAGATGGAACGGATGGGGTGTGCTGACGTAGACTATATCGACCTCGGGATCGTCGGCGAGTCCCTGATAGCTCGAGTGGCGCCGGGGGACGCCGAAGCGCTCACCGAAGGTGCGTGCGGTCTCTGCTGAGCGCGAGCCGACAGCTACTAGCTCGGTACCGGGTAGGTGATTCAGACCCACGGCGAACTTGTTTGCGATAGCACCGGTCCCGAGGATGCCCCAGCGAATGGTCTTGGCCATATACAACTCTACCCGGAGCTTCGGGCGACCTACTGCAGTTCGCGATGGTCCAGGAGGCGCTGAAAGCGGCCGGTATGTACGGCGCTGCTGCGGCGTTCTTCTTCTCCGGTCATGGCGACTTCACCGGTGACTGCAGTCTGGTAGAGACTGCCTGACTCGGGTGCCCTTTCTCATCAAGCTCCCCGCTTGGCTGAGGGTAGGGCGGGCGTCGCGTGGGCGGACCGAGTCCACTACCTCGGTCGACGGGGCCGGTCTCTGCTATCCACGCATCCGCTGGCAGCTACAGGAGGGGCCTGAGCGCACTAGGGCGGTGATGTGTCGGCCCTGGGGGTTTAAGTATGTCAGTCGCACACAATCCTGATCGCCGCCACCAAGCCCATCAGCAGGTACGATTCGGGATGGGAGGTTGACTATGCTGCTCGCCAAGCACCGCTATCGGGGTGAGGCAAGGTGGTCGCTCGACGGCCGGCTCCTAACCGCTGGGACCCGCCTAGCCTGTCTGCTAACAGTGCCCCGGTCGGGTCTTGTGGCTGCGCTCGAGAGGTGTCTTGGCCCTGAGGGGGTCCCGCCGGAGGCGCATGCCCTGGCACCGATCGATGAGAATCAGGAGGTTTGGGCTAGCGGCGTGACCTACCTGCGGAGTCGGGAGGCGCGGATGGCCGAATCTCAGAGCGCCGATGTCTACGATCTGGTCTACGACGCGGGGCGGCCGGAGCTGTTCTTCAAAGCGCTCGGCTGGCGGGCGAGTGGGCATGGAGAGCCGATCCGGGTGCGGTGCGACAGTCGCTGGTCGGTCCCGGAGCCCGAGCTGGCACTGGTGCTGAACGCCCACTTTGAGGTGGTGGGCTACACGGCGGGAAATGACGTCTCTTCGCGCGATATCGAGGGGGCGAACCTGCTCTATCTGCCTCAGGCCAAGGTATACGAGGGGGCCTGCGCCTTGGGCCCGGGCATCCGGCTTATAGCGGGGGATGCCTGGGACCTTGAGGGGCTGCCTGTCGGTCTCCGAGTTGAGCGGGAGGGCGAGGTCGTCTTCGAGGGCGAGACAGATACCGGGCAGACGAAGCGCTCGTTTGAGGAGTTGGTGGAATACCTCGGGCGGGAGCTGCCCTTTCCAGACGGAGTCCTACTTATGACCGGGACGGGAATAGTGCCGCCCGAGGAGTTCGGCCTTCGGGTCGGCGATGAGGTAGAGGTCCGGGTGGGGGAACTCATCCTGGCAAATCGGGTCAGTTGAGGTTCGGCAGACCTTAGGGCGGCCTGCTCGCCCCACCCTGATCGTGCGATTTGCGAGCGCTGTCAGCTTGCCCGCATCGCGAGGTGGTGCTTGAGTTCCAAGTCGGGTTCCAGACCTATCTAGCCACCCATCCGGGGTACCTGTCTACCCATCGGGGATGCAGAACCCTGCCGGTCGCGTCGGTCGTGAAGCCAAAGTGCTGGACGTAGGATAAGCCCCGCTCGAAATCGTCCCCTAGCTCCGTAAGCAGGTGCCGAAGCGTTCGATCGAGCTCCTCCTGGACTTGGGAGTGGGCCGGGTCGTTAACGAAGTTCACCAGTTGGTACGGGTCTCGCTCGTTGTCGTAGAGCAGCCAGGGACCTTCGAGTGTGCGAACGTAGGTGTGGCGGTGGGTGCGGACACCCCGGAACTCTCGCCCCCCACCCGCCTCCCACAGGGGGTAGAACGAGGCCAGCAGTGCCGCCCCGCCCGAGGGGTCGGGACCGCCTGTGAGGGTGGGGCTGAAGTCCCGACCGTCGACCGTGTCCGGGATCTCCACCCCGCAAAGACCGAGCAGGGTTGGCAGGATGTCGTGCGCGTTCAGCATGGCATCGACCTCCCCCCCCTCTCGCCCCGGCAGACGGACCAGGAAGGGGACCCGGATCGACTCTTCCCAGGGCCGCTGCTTCCGCTCCTGTCCCTGCGAGCCGAGCATGTCTCCATGATCTGATGCGAAGACGACGACGGTCTGGTCGCCGATTCCGGTCTCGTCGAGGGTGGTGAGGAGATCGCCGACGCTCTTGTCGATAGCGGTGCAGTGCGCATAGTACCCGGCGATCCATTCGCGGGCCCGCTCCTCCCATGGGGCGGGCACGTTGGGGCGCAGTTCGATGTCCTCCGGCTGGTAGAGGGTGCGGAACGCCTCTGGGGCGGTCTCGTAGGGGTTGTGTGGCGGTCCCCATGAGAGTAGCAGCATAAAGGGGTCGGAACGCTCTCGTTCGCGGATATAGGCCATCGCGTTGCCAGCCTGGGCGAAGACGTCATAGCCGTCCCAGAGAAGTTTTGTATCGTTGTTGCCAGCGTAGTACTCGGAACGGTTGTAGTCGTGGGTGCACTCCAGCGCCTTGAAGGTGTTAAAGCCGAGGCGGTGCTCCGGCGGGACGTAGCTCGTGCGCCCCTGTCCATTGACGTGCCACTTGCCGATGTAGGCGGTGTCGTACCCGGCCCGCTCGAACGCTTCCCCCATTCCGACAGGGTCGCCGCTGATCGGTAGATCGTTGGTGAACACCCCGTGTGTCAGGGGGTATTGTCCGGTCAGCAGGCTCGCCCGCCAGGGACTGCAGAGCGGCCATCCAGAGATCGCGTGGGTGAAGTTGACGCTCTCGCTGGCGAGCCGGTCGATATTGGGTGTCTGCACCTGGGCGTTGCCCGCGTATCCGAGGCTCTGCAGGCGCCACTGATCGGCAAGGAGAAAGACGACGTTCGGTCTCATATCAATGACCTCCGTCTGCCAGACCTTACCTGATTTCCGCAGTCGGGCGCTGCCAGTGGTGGAACCATCTGCACTGCGCCCATGCGAGCGTAGCGATCACCGGCTCCGAGCCGGGCGCCGGTGAAAAGTTGAGTCCGAGGGCAGCCTGTTCAGGCGCGGGCTAGCCAGACATTCATCTCGCCTGCGCCCCGGTGTGACCAGGCGTGGTACGGGATCAGGGTGGCCCCACCACTGCGGATCTTCGTCATCCCGCCGAGTAGCCCTTCGTCGCGCTCGGCTACCAAGGGGGCGTCGTCGGGCAGGGTCAGGTCGAGAGCAGAGCCGCCGTTGTCAACCCCCTCGGCGCAGTAGACCAGCGGCCCCCGCTCGACGGCGACGCGGCCACGGTTGTCCTCAATGTTCTCGTGGCTCATTACCCGCCTGACCGGCATCGGCAGGTCGAGTTCGACTGTGTCTCCAGAGCGCCAGTTCCGGCGCACCACCGCGAAGCCCTGGTTCAACTCGGTGGCGACCGAAGCGCCGTTCACCCGCAGTGTCACAGGCTCGTCGGAGCGGTCGAGGTGGCGGTAGAGGTCGCTGGGCACGGGCTCGTTCCTGGCCCAGCCGGGGATGCGGAGGTGGAGGGCGAATTCGGTCGGCTCGGATGGGTCGATCGTGAGCTTCACAGCACCCGACCAGGGGTAGCTGGTCTCCTGGGTGAGCTTCACCTCGCTCGCGATCAGGGGGATCGTGGCATTGCCCCCAATGTAGAGGTTCACGAACAGGCGATCGTCCTGGTGAGCGTAGGTGTAGCCCGGCAGCGACGGGAGCAGCCGCACAACGTTGGTGGGGCAGCAGGAAGTGGTGAACCAGGGGCTGCGCACGGCACCCGCGCGGACGTTGAAGGCCCAGGCACCATCCGAGGAGAGGGGGTTGACGTAGAAGAAGGTGTCACCCTGCAAGGAGACCCCCGAGAGGAGGCCGTTGTAAAGGGTACGCTCGAGCACGTCGAGGTACTTCCCGTCGCCGTGTAGCAAGAACATGCGGTGGTTCCACATGGCGTTGGCAATCGCCGCGCAGGTCTCGGCATAGGCCTTAGCGTTGGGCAGTTCGAAGTCCTCGCCAAACGCTTCTCCGTGATGGCGGGAGCCGATGCCGCCGGTTACGTACATGCGCCTGGAGACGACGTTCTGCCAGAGGGTGTCGAGGGCTGCGATGTAGGCCTCATCGCCGGTCAGCGCAGCGACATCGGCCATGCCGCTATACATGTAGGCCGCCCGGACCGCGTGACCGACCGCCTCGCGCTGCTCGGTGACCGGCAGGTGGTCCTGCATATAGCCGGGGAGGTCGTAGTTGGTCTGCAGGTTGCCCCGATCCGGCTGGCCGCGCTGGTCGAGAAAGAACTTCGCCAGTTCGAGGTAGCGGCGTTTGCCCGTCGTCCGGTAGAGCTTCACTAGGCCGATCTCGATCTCCTGGTGGCCAGGCACGTCGCGGATCTTGTCGGGGCCGAAGACGCTGTCGATCAGTTCGGCATTCCTGAGCGCCACGTCCAGCAGAGTGCGCTTGCCGGTGGCCTGGTGGTGGGCGACAGCCGCCTCGTACAGGTGGCCGACGGTGTAGAGTTCGTGGCTGATTCGCAGGTTCGACCAGCGTTCCAGCCCCTCCTGCTCCGAGTCGACCACCTCGGGATCGATGGTACGGGCGGTGTAGAGGTAGCCATCGTTCTCCTGGGCGCCCGCGATCTTCTTGATCAGATCATCGAGGTAGCCTTCGAGTTCGGGGTCGGGGTGGAGGCTTAGCGAATAGGCGGCCCCCTCGACCACCTTGAACACATCGGAGTCGTTATAGAAGAGACCTTCGTGGGGGCCCTCCATGAGGCTAGCGGCCTTGGCGAAGTTATCGATGCGGCCGGTCTCCTCACACTTTTCGAAGTCGTAAGGGATGGTGACTTGGCGGTTGGTCTCGAGCCGCGGCAGCCAGAACCTGTCCGTGAAGCACACTGCTGTAAAGGGGACCGGTGTGATGGGGTAGTCCATGCGTCTCCTTGATCTTGTCTTAGCTCTAGCCCTTGGTGCCGGTGAGGGCGATCCCCTCGATGAAGTAGCGCTGGGCGAAGAAGAACAGGACCAGCACCGGCGCAATCACCACCGTCGCGGCGGCCATCAGCAGATGCCACTGCGAGGTGTAGAGCCCGGTGAACTCCGCCAGTCCCAGAGCCAGGGTGAACTGCCTCGAGTCGTTCAGGTAGATTAGCGGCCCCAGGAAGTCGTTCCACTCGAACAGGGTGGAGAAGATGGCGACGGTGATCAGCGCCGGTCGGCTTAGCGGCACGATCACGAAGCGGAGCACCTGCAGCGGGTTGGCCCCATCGATGATGGCGGCCTCGTCGAGCTCTCTAGGCAGAGTCAAGAAGAACTGGCGTAGCAAGAAGATGTAGAAGATCGAGCCGCCGAACCAGTCGGGCAGGATCAGTGGCCAGTAGGTGTTGACCAGGCCGAGGTTGGCCCACAACAGGAAGGTGGGGATCAGGGTCACCGCGTAGGGCAGCATCAGGGTAGTCAGCAGGATGCCGAACACTAGGTCGCGGCCGGGCCAGCGCAGCCTCGAGAAGCCGTAGGCGGCCAGCGCAGCGGTGATGACCGTGCCGATTACGGTCGGGATCAGGATGTAGAGGGTATTGAAGAAGTAGCGCACGAAGGGGATGGTGGTGAGCGCCTTGGGGTAGTTGTCCCAGCGCCACGGGTCGGGGAGCCATTCGGGCGGGAAGATGAAGATCTGGCTCAAGCCCATGAACGAGCTGCGAATCAGCCACACGAGGGGGATGAGCATCGCCACGCTTCCGGACAGCAGCAGGATGTAGAAGACACCCTTGCTGATCCGGGTCCGGGTCGTGCGCCCCAGGGAGCGTCTCGAGGGGATGGGAGTAGCCATTCGCTCACCTGCCTTCGTAGTAGACCCAGCGGGATGAGGTGCGGAACACGAAGATACTGAGGATGGCAATCACTACAAACAGGATCCAGGCGAGCGCCGAGGCGTAGCCCATCTGGCTCTGTTCGAAGGCCTTGTTGTAGAGGTAGAGAACATAGAGCAGGCTCGAGTTGTTGGGGCCACCCTCGGTCATTACGTAGGGCTGCACGAATGTCTGCATGGTCCCGATGATGCTCAGGATCAGGTTGAAGAGAATGGTCGGGGTGACCATCGGGATGGTGATGTGGCGCATCTTGTGCCAGGGGTTGCCGCCGTCGATCTCGACGGCCTCATAGAGCTGCCGGGGGACACCCTGGAGCCCGGCCAGGAAGATGATCATCATCGGGCCGATGTCCCACAGGCTCATCAGGATCAGGGCCGGGATGACGCTGTCGCTGCCGTAGATCCACTGCAATTTGGGGAACCCCAGCGGCCTGAGGATGGCGTTGAGGAGCCCGAAGTCGGGGTTGAACAGCCAGATCCACAGGACGCTGCTGGCGATCAAGGGTACGATCGAGGGGAGGTAGAAGATGGTACGGAAGATCGGTAGAGCGCGGATCTTCTGATTCAGTAGCACCGCCAGGGCGAAGGCGAGCAGCATGCGCAGCGGCACGCTGCCGAACGAGTAGTAGGTGGTGACCCCGAGCGATTTCCGGAACAGCCTGTCCTCGGTGAAGATCTGCCTGAAGTTCTCGAACCCGATCCAGTTGGGCGTGCCCGCGATGCGCCAGTCAGTGAGGGCGATGTAGAAGCTGCCGAGGATCGGCCCCAGCTGCCACAGCAGGAATCCCAGCACCGCCGGTGCGACGCAGAGGACGCCCCACATGGCCTCCCGGCGCCGATGCCGGCTGAGGCGGCGGGGTCGCTTCCGGCCCCTCGGCGGCTCCTGACTCGGTATCGCCGTCATCGCCCCCGGTCCTTACGGGGCGGGTGTCAGGGTCGGCTTGGCCACGCTGGACGCCCGGAGGGGGCGGGCGACTCGCCCGCCCCCTCTAGCTGTATGGAGCAGGTGTTCGGCCCCTACCACCGTCCCTGCATGACCGGTCCGGCGTCGCGGACGGCCTGATCCGTGGCCTCCTGAGCGGTCGCCTCACCGGCCCACAGTAGCTGGATGGCCGGGTTGACCGCCTCTGAGAAGATCTGACCGAGGTTCTTGAGCCAGTAGGCGGGCGGCTGGCGCGGGGTGTTGTTCAGAGTGTAGTCGACCAGCACGTCTCTCGCCTCGGGCGGGTAGACCCCGGGTATGGCGTCGAGCCATTCTGCCGTCTTGGCCTCATCGGTGTAGTAGGCGAGCTGCAGCGGCATCCACAGGCCCTTGGCGTAGAGGTCGACCTGGGTGGGGTCGTTGTGGAATTTGTAGAATTCGAAGGCCGCGTCGGGGTGCTCGGTCCCGGCGAAGATGACCGAGGGGGAGCCGAGCAGGATGGTGGTGGGTTCCTTGAAGTAGGGCAGCACCCCCATGCTCCACTCGAAGCCGAGCTGGCTGTAGTCGAGCACCTTCCAGTGACCGTCGATGGCCATGGCGACTTTGCCGGTCTGCATCATGATATCGGCCGAGGGCAGGGATTCGGACTGGGCGGGGGTGGGTGCGACGTGATGGACGTAGATCAGGTCCTGCATCGCTTGGAGCACCTCGACGGCCGCGGGCTGGTTGAGCAGCAGTTCGGTGCCATCGTCGCTGGCGAATTGGCCTCCGTTGCTGTAGATTAGCGGCAGGTAGCCGCCCCACCAGGTCGGGAAGGAGATGCCGAAGGTCTCGATGTTGTCGGGATCGAACTCGGCGCTGGCCGCGTTGTTGCCGTTGCGGTCGACGGTGAGCTGTTTGGCTACTTCGACAAGCTCGTCCCAAGTCCAGGCTTCGGAGGCCTTCGAGGGCGGGAAGTCCTGACCCGCTGCCTCGAACAGGCCCTTGTTGTAGTACATAATGATCGTTTCGGCGGCGGTGTTGGTGCCCAGGGAACTTTCGCCGTTGTTGTACCTATAGTAAGAGGCTTCGAGCCGGCTGCTGGCCTCCGGGTCCGCATTGAAGTGCGGGGTGAGGTCGGCGATGACACCTTCCAGAGACCAGGGGAAGGCCAGCGACTCGGAGAGGTAGCCCACGTCGGGTGCGGTGCCGCCGGCGACCATGGTGCTGATCTTCTCTGCGTAGCCGTCCGGGATGTGCTGGCCGCGCACGCGGATATCGGGGTGGCTCTCGTTGAACGCCCGGATCATCTGCTCCACCGCTTCGCGCTCGAAGGGCGACCCCCAGAAGGTGAAGGTCAGCTCCACGCGCTGAGCAAAAGTGGCACCAAGGCTGCCCAGGAGCAGGGCCAGCGCGAGTGCGGAAGTGAGGGGTTTCAGTCTCTTAAACATCTTTCCTCCCATCGATTTTCAACTTGATCGGCTTTGATCGAATCCTGTTGCTGGACGTTATCTAGTGTTGGACCTCGATGCACCTCCGTTTCAGAGCCCGGTGGGCGCAGGTCTGCGCTGGAGGAGCGGCGCTGCGCAAGGGGACCGGGTACCCGGCGGCGTTTCGGCTACCATTACCGTTGGTACACTACCGTGTTCAGCTCGCTGTCGGCCAACTCGCCCGGCCGTTTGCCTCCGAGGTAGACCCGGGCGTCGTTCTCCCGGTTCGGGTTGCTCAACTCGTCGACCCGGGTGCCGTCGGGGTAATAGGTCACGATCATCGCCTCGCGCATGGTGCTCGAGCGGTTGGATGTGGCGCCGTGGAGGATCCAGGCATTGTGGAAGAGCGCGTCGCCGGCCTTCATGGGCTCCTGCCAGATAGGGAAGCCCTGGTCCTGGATGACTCGGTCGAAGACATCCTGAGAGGTGTCCGAGATGGCATATTGCCCGAGGAAGCCCTCGTGATGCGAGCCGCTGGCGTAGCGGATCGGGCCCATGTCCAGTGAGACGTCGACCAGCGGCATCCACAAGCCCACGGCCTTGTCGGTCGCCAGTGGCCAGTAGTACTGGTCCTGGTGCCAGTGGGTGATGCTACCGCCAGGTTCCTTGAAGAGCGCCTGCTCGTGGTAGATCCGCACCCCGTCGACCCCGGTCAGGTCGGCCACGATCTTGGCGAAGCGCTTCGCCAGCACGAAGGCCCTGGCCCCGTCGCTCTTGAACCGGAGGTTCAGCGTTTGCAGGAACGCCTTGCCGACGCTATCGCGCTCCTCGAGTGACCCCTTGTCGGGGAAGGCGGCGTAGGCGGTCTCGGTGATGACCTTTCGGTAGACTGCAACCTCCTCGGGCGAGCAGACGGCCGGCAGGTGGATGTGCCCATCTCGCCGGAAGGCCTCGATCTGTTCGGGGGAGAGCGTGTAGAGGGCGGAGAGATCCGGGAGTTCGAATGGGTTTTCAGCCACGGCCTTTTGATGCTAATCTTAATATTACATTGTGTCAATTACATGGAGCAGGTTGAGGGCAGCAATCTTGAGGTCCACTCGCATCCTGAGCGACAGAAACGTCAATGGACACACAGATCTTGGCGACCCCCCTTCAGAGGCAGGTGAGGATTGAAACCATGAGAAGGGATATGACATGAGCGAGGAATCACGAAGCAACAGGGATAGGGTGCTCTATAGGATCTTCACCGGTTTGCTGACTGTCCAGATGCTGGGAACTGCGGGAATGCAACTGTTCAACCCTGACATGGGGCGTGAGGGATTCATACGCTTAGGCTATCCGGCCTACATCCTCTATCCCCTAGCGATGGCCAAATTGCTAGGGCTGGCCGCAGTGCTGAGCAACAGATCTTACTTGCTCAAGAATCTGGCATACGCGGGGTTTCTCTATCTCCTGCTCCTCGCCGTGACCGCGCATCTGGCCGCGGGAGAAGGACCGGAGACGATACCTGCAGCTTTGGCGCTGGTATGGCTGGCTGGCTCGTTCCATTTCGATCGCAAGTTGCGAAGGGCTCCTTAACGCGGAAACCGCGATGTCAGAATCTGTTCCGTAAGTCGAGTGGCCGCCCAAGGTGCGGTACTCCAGATGGTTCCACATACCAGATTTGGGGGGGCGGGGGGTCTGTTGACGTGCTGGAACTCTCGGGGGTGGTATTCCAAGTAGCTGTACCCACCAGATTTGGAGGGCCACACATCTCGGCAACGGCGGTCGGCTTCAGGCGGTGGATCATGTCGGGCGGCACGTAGATGCCTGCGTTTTCAGGGGCAGGTGAGGATTGAGACTCAGGAGTTTATACCCATGTCAACGCTCGTGCCGATGCCGAGAGCACGCCCACGGCCACCAGATGGTGACCCCCTCTGCTACTGCATTCCGATACCTCAACCTAGCCACCACCCCTGTTAGCAAGCTCGGATCGGGCATACCGGCGTGCCGCTTTCTATACCTGCGGATCAAGTAGCAAGCGGCGTAAATAATACGTCGTACGGCTTCAACCCCTGTGAATGACTTCGGAAGCACCCTACTTTAGACCTCCTGATCGAAAAAGAGTTCGGCCTTGATAGCGTCCTCCTCTTCGAGGTTGCCGCCTAGGGCCGCTACGAGGATGCCGATCGAGGCGAGGAAAGCAGCGTAGCGGGCACGGGGGAGATCTGCGGGGTCGAACCCGGTCCAACCGGAAGTCACGGAAGCTGGTAGCAGAAACGAGAAGGTGAGGATGGCTGCGAACAGCATCACCCACAGAGACATCATGCCTGCCAAGAGGGTGCCGAACAGCACGATTCGACTGCGTGCCAACTGCTCGCTCCAGCCACGACCGCGCCCTACCTGGTCGAGGTGTTGGCCGAAAAAGATAAACAGGCAGGCAGTGATCATGGCGGCCACCGATCCCACTCCGAGCCACAGCGTGCGCATGTGGGTCCCCGCCTCCCAGGATTCGGCGGTGAGCAGGAGGAGCAGCAGCGACACGGCTACCGTCGCCGTGAGCCGGCCGAGGAAGAGCGGGATGCGCCAGGGCCGGTAGCCCCCGATGCTCTTAAGGATCCCCCACCAGTCGCTGAAGAAGCTCCGGATGTAGAAATTGACGGTGTTCCAGCTGCGTTTCCTCTCCTCAAGGCGGGTATCGGTCACGTAGCTGAGGATACTGATCAACTCCTCTTCCTGGTCTTTGGGGAAGGGGTAGAGCCGGAGGTCCTCGACCTCTCCGGGCGGGCGCATGGGGCCCTCGTCACGGGTTTCGAGGGTGAACAGATGGCCGAGCAGGTGTTGGGCCAACGCCGCCAGCCGTTCGGCCAAGTCCTCATCCTTGCGGCCGAGCCTGGCGCTGGAGAGAGCCGCCACCTCGAGGGCGCTGGACGGAACCCCGAGAGCCGAGATGCGGCGCCTGGGTTGCAGTTCGTTCGGGACTACGACCAGGGCGTAGTCCCAGCGCTGGAAGAGCCTCTCCTCACTGCCCATCTCGAGCAGGTTCAGCGGCTTGAGCGAGCCCCGGGGCGCGAAGTTGCGACGTTCGATCTGAGGCATCCGCCAGTCGAACATGGGAAACTGCTCCCGCAGCTGCTCAGTAAGTAAGCTGCGGGCCCTCGCATAGATCTCGAGCAGCTCGGGATCGCGCAGATCGGAAGCCACCAGCCAGCCGATGATCAGCTTCGGGCGGGTCTCAAGCCGTTCTGCCGTTGCCTTCACGCTCAGAGTCTAGCAACTCATCGCCGGGTAGGCTAACGCCCCTAATCGTTGAGGTCTGAGCCGCCTGGTAGGCGCGTTCGGGTGCCCCCGCGCAGTTCCTGGCCCCATGCCTGCTATACTCTGTAAACTTGCCAGATCCCACAGCACTTCGGGTAGACAGGCTTTACGGATTTGAATCGAGGCCTTGAGGACCCTCTGGACGAAAGGAACGTGGAGATGTCGGAGATTCGCAACGTCGCGGTGCTTTCCCATAGTGGGGCAGGCAAGACCTCGCTGGTCGAAGCCGTCCTCAAACAGACCGGTGCCATCGGCGCGCTCGGCACCGTGGAGGATGGAACCACCGCCTCGGACTACACCCCCGAGGAGAAGCGCCGCAAGATCTCGATCTACACCACTATCCACCCCTTCACCTGGAAGAGCAACGCATTCAACCTGCTCGACACCCCCGGCTACGCCGACTTCGTGGGCGAGATCCGGGGTGCCCAGGTGGCGGTCGATGCAGTGGTCGTTCTGGTCTCGGCGGTCTCTGGTGTCGAGGTCGGCACCGAGCGAGTGTGGACCTCGTCGAGTGAGCGCGAACTCTCCACTTTGCTCGTGATCAACAAGATGGACCGAGAAAACGCCGACTTTTTCCGAACCATGGCCGCTATCGAATCGAGCCTCCCAGGTAATATCGCCGCCATCCAGCTGCCGATCGGTCAGGCAGAGGACTTCCGAGGGGTCGTCGATCTGCTGACCATGAAGGCGTACATCTGGACCGACGGTGAGCCCCAGGAGACGCCGGTCCCCGACGAGGTGGCCGGCGTGGCCCAGGAATACCGCGACCGACTGGTCGAGGCCATCGTCGAGACCGATGATGATCTGATGCTGCAATTCCTCGAGGATGAGGCTATCGGCGACGACGAACTGCTCGCCGCGTTCTATGCCGCTGTTCGGGCCAATGAACTCACCCCGGTGCTGCTGACCTCGTCGACCGAACTGATAGGGGTGAGTCTGCTCCTCGACTTCATGACTCAGGGAGTTCGCCGGGTCGAGGATCACGCCCCGCTGCCGACCCTATCGGGTGACCCTCCGGTTCTGGGTGAGGGACAACCGTTCAGCGCTCGGGTATTCAAGACGGTGGTGGACCCCTACATGGGTAAGGTCTCGATCATGCGGGTGCTGTCGGGGAGTCTCAAGACGGGCGACACCGTCTACGACGTCAATCAAGAGGAGGATGTGCGGGCTGCACACCTCTACATCCCTCACGGCAAGGATCTCAAGGAGGTCAGGGAGCTTACAGCGGGCCAGATCGGTGCTGTTACCAAGGTCGAAGCGATCCGTACGGGGGACACCCTGGCCACCCGGGATGCCAGCTTTATGCTCGCCCCGATCCGCTTCCCCTCTCCGGTCATGGCGTTGGCCCTCACCCCGAGAACCAGGTCGGATGAGCACAAATTGGGTGAAGGCCTCTCGAAGCTGCTCGAGGCGGATCCGACACTGCAGTTGGAGCGCAACGCCGAGACCAACGAGACGGTGCTGTGGGGGATGGGTCACGTCCACCTCGAGGTGGCGGTGAACGTACTCAAGGAGCGCTCGAACGTCGAGGTCGCCACCGCCACCCCCACCATCGCCTACCGGGAAACCATCACCGGCAGGGGGAATGCTCGTTACCGTCACAAGAAGCAGACCGGCGGCGCCGGTCAGTTTGCCGAGGTAGTGCTCCGGGTCGAGCCGCTGCCTAAGGGGGGCGGTTTCGAGTTCGAGAACGAGGTCGTCGGCGGTGCCATTCCCAGCCAGTTCATTCCCAGTTGCGAGAAGGGGATCCGCGCCGCGCTGGCCGAGGGGGTGCTGGGCGGCTTCCAGGTGATGGACGTCAGGGTCACGATCTACGACGGCAAGAGCCACCCGGTCGACTCCAAGGATATAGCATTTCAGATCGCTGCGGCCAGCGCCTTCGAGGAGGCGATGCAGCAGGCCCGCCCCGTGCTCCTTGAGCCGGTTGCACTGCTGAAGGTGCGGGTGCCCGACCGTTACACGGGCGACGTCATCAGCGACCTGAATACGCGCCGGGGTCGGATTCTCGGTATGGACGCCGAGGGCTCGGTTTCGGTCGTCAGTGCCCACGTGCCGATGGCCGAGATCCAGAGCTACTCCCCGGACCTGCGTTCGATGACCGGCGGTCGGGGGGCGTTCAGCCTGAAGTTCGATCACCACGCCCCTGTGCCGGACCACTTGACAAGCAGGGTACTTGCCAGCCAAGCGGTGGCAGCGTCGTAACGGCGAAGCTGGCTCCATGGGGGTCGCTTGGTTGGTGGCGCCGGGCAGGTTGCGGTCTCCGGATCTTCCGGGAACTCTAGGCCGTATGACATCAGGACCTGCTACCGGTCGGCGTTCTGGTTGCAGAGTTGGTGGCCCGTGTGGGGTGCACCCGGCCGTGCGCCTGCCCTGAGCCGCAGGCCCTGAAACCGGGGGATGATTCAGGCAGGCACCTGCACCCGCTCCATGAGTTGGTCGATACTCATTCCGGTGAGATACCCGAGGAACGAGGGGAGGATTGGCAGTACGCAGGGGGAGAGAAACGAGAGCACGCCGGCCAGGAAGGCTACCCCCAGGGTGGGTGTGCTGGCACCGCCGAGCACGGCACCCTCGAGGCTACCGAGGCTGGCAAGGTAGGGGGCGAACGCGTTGACCGCTCCCGTGAGTAGCAGAGCGCCGACCAGGATGAGCAGCACCGCACCGATCTTCTCGATGACACCGGCGTAGCGCCTGAGCACCTTCCAGGCGGTGAGGAGCTGCGCAAAGACCAGGAACGGCACGGCGAATCCCAGCGCGTAGAATCCGAGCAGGAGTCCGCCCTGTCCCGCACCACCGGTGGTGGCGGCGATGCCCAGGATTCCGGCCAGGATCGGCCCGATGCAGGGGGTCCAGCCAGCGGCGAAGGCGACTCCGACTAGGGCTGAACCGGCATACCCGGTGGGTTTGTTCTGCATATGCATCCGCATGTCGCGCTCCAGGAAGGGGATGGGGATGAGCCTGAGCATGAGCAGCCCCATTAGCACCAGAAACGCCCCGGCCGCGATCCGAATGATGTCGCCGAAATCGAACAGGAGATTGCTAATTAGCCCGGCGCTGAATCCGAGTGCGACGAACACTGCTGCGAGGCCCAATACGAATGCCAGGCTGTGAAAGGTGAGGTGCCAGCGGACAGTGAGGCCTCTGGGCGTGGCCCCGTTGTTCCGGGGGATGTCGCTCATGGGGTCCACTCCACCCCCAACCCTGCGAGGTGGCTGGCGAGTTCTCCGGCGGTAAGGGGACCGATCTTGACACTGGAGATCGACCCATCCGCACCGATGAAGAAGGTGGTCGGCATGCCGCGAACCCGGTAGGTCCTGGTGAGCAGGTTGCGGGTGCTGTCGAAGTCGACATCGGCGAACCGCTCCTTCTGCTGCTGGCTCGGGTCGTAAAGCGACCGGAGTGTGGTGTCGACCTCCTCGCTAAGGAATGACGTGGCCACCCCGAAGTCCTCGGCTAGGTTCACCAACAGGAAGGTGACCCGGGTCCCATCCAGATTGACGGCATCGTGCACCTGCTGGAAGAGCGGGATCTCCTCGATGCAGAACGCGCACCAGCTGGCCCAGGCGTTGAGGACCACGGGCTTGCCTGCAAAATCCCTAAGCGTGACGACTTGGCCCTCTTGGTCGACCAGCGTGAAATCGGGGGCCTGCTGCCCGGGTCTCTGAGCCCACGCCGCACCCGCCAACAGGCTCGCTAGCAGGAGGATGGGAAGCGTTCGTTGCATGGGTATCACTCCAAGTCGAGAGTGTCTTGTTTGGATGATAGCGGTCTCCGAGGTGAGAAGCGGTATAAGGGTTGACCGAGACCACAAAGGGGTTGTGGGCAGATCTTAAGGTAGCCAGGCGTGCTCCCGAAATCTCCTGATCGGGAGGGCGTTCGCGGCCCGGCCACTTAAGCCTCGAGCGAGGTTGTCGGTCGCCTCCTGTCAGTTTGCCGGAAGGCCTCGCCAGGGGAATCGGCTAGCGGCCCGGCCTTAAGCTCAGCGTCAGCGCCTCCTTGCGGAGCCGCTCCGCCACATCGGTCCGTTCCCAGGGGAATCCGCCCCGTCCAAAGTGTCCGTAGCTACTGGTCGCTGTGTAGATCGGTCGTCGGAGGTCGAGCTGCTTGATGATGGCAGCAGGTCTGGCGTCGAAGGTGCGCCGGATGAGTTCGCTCAGGTTCTCGTCACCGAGACTTGAGGTGCCGAAGGAGTCGACATACATACCGATCGGGTGCGCTACTCCGATGGCGTAGGCCAGCTGCACCTGACAGCGCTGTGCTAGGCCGGCCGCCACGACATTTTTCGCGATGTAGCGGGCGAAGTAACTGGCACTCCGGTCCACTTTTGTAGGATCCTTGCCGCTAAAGGCCCCGCCGCCGTGGGGCACGGCACCACCGTAGGTGTCGACGATGATCTTCCGTCCGGTCAAGCCTGCGTCGGCCTGCGGCCCCCCCACTACGAAGCGACCGGTCGGGTTGATGTAGAGGGCCGTATCGACCGTGAGCAACTCCTCAGCTATGGTCTCGCGGATCACCGACCCCTCGAGGTCCCGGCGCAGGGTCTCCTGGTCGATCTCGGGCGCGTGCTGCGCCGAGAGGACCACCGCAGCCACCTCCACCGGGTGGTCACCCTCGTAGGCGATAGTGACCTGGGTCTTGCCGTCGGGCCGCAGATAGGGGAGCAGGCCGGTCTTGCGGACTTCGGCGAGTCGGGAGGCGAGTCGGTGGGCGAGGCTGACCGGAAGCGGCATCAGCTCGGGTGTCTCCACCGTAGCGTAACCGAACATGAGGCCCTGATCTCCCGCCCCGAGCCGGTCGAAGGCGTCTCCAGATGAAGACTCTTGCGCTGCGTCCACGCCGAGGGCGATGTCGGGCGATTGCTCATTGACGGCGATCAGCACGGCGCTGTGATCGGCGTCGATCCCGTAGCTGCTGTCAGTGTAACCGACTTCCCGTACGGCCTTGCGTACGATCTCCTGAAAATCGACGTAGCCGTGGCAGGAGATCTCGCCCGTGATGAGCGCGAGGCCGGTAGTGAGGATGGTTTCCGCAGCCACCCGCGCGTACGGGTCGGTGGTGAGGATGGCGTCGAGCACGCTGTCGCTGATACGGTCCGCGAGCTTATCCGGGTGCCCTTCGGTTACAGATTCTGCGGTGATCAACTTTCGCAACGGGGTCTCATCTCCTTGGCTAGGCGTGGCTGCTCATGCGGTCCCGGACAGGATACCAACTCGCAGATCGAAGGTGGAGGCTGGATCCGCCGCCACGCACCTTCGAACCGCTCTCCGAAAGCCCCGGTTATCGGTGGCCCGCAGCATGCTGTGACCCTGAGCGACCTCGGTTAATCGGTGAGAGGATGCTCGGGTGCGACCTCCCTAGAGTCGACGCGCCGTCGGCCGGTCTCGAACGTCGCAACGCTCTCCCGGCTGGCACTGGGCGCTAGATCTTACTTGCGTCCGCCCCTGCTCGACAGTAGGGGGCGTCACAGTAGACTGGCTAATCGGTTAGGTAAGGAGAGGATCATGGCCAAGGACCGCCCCCCCAACATCGTTCTGATGGGCATCGACTCGTTGCGTGCTGACCATATGAGTTGTTACGGATACTCTCGGCAGACTACGCCCCACCTGGACCGCTTCGCCCAGGGCGGGGCGCTGTTCGAGCGAACCTACAGCGCCCACATTCCCACCACCAGCGCCTACGCCTCGATGCTGACCGGCATGGACTGCTTCGGCACCCAGGTGGTGGCGCTAAGGCACCGGGGGCCGGTCCGCAGCGAGATTCTGACAGCTGCTGAGATCCTCAGGGGCTTCGGCTACGACACCACCAGCGTCGGCTTCACCGGAAATCCCAGTTCGAGGGGCTTCGACCGCTATCTGGACTACCTCTCATGGGGAAGCTGGGATCAGGGTCGCAGCCCCAAGGCACAGAATCTGAACGAGGTGAGCCTGCGGGAGCTTGAGCGGTTAGTTGAGAATGGCGAGCCCTTCTTCCTCTTCCTGCGACATCTGGATCCGCACGCTCCCTACCTCCCGCCCGAGCCGTACGAGCGTATGTTCTACCACGGTGACGAGACCGATCCCAGCAACAGGTCCATGGAGCCGGTTATGAACTTCAAGCCGTTCGGGGACTTCTTTGCCTCCTGGATGCCGCCCGGTATCACCGATAAAGACTATGTGATCGCTCAGTACGACGGGGCCATCGCCTACATGGACGCCTGCATCCGGACGATCTTTACCGCCCTCGAGACCTATGGCATCCTGGACGAGACCATCGTTGCGATCAATGGCGATCATGGCGAGACCCTCTACGACCATGAGTGCTGGTTCGACCACCACGGCATCTACGACAACGTCTTGCACGTCCCGCTCATCCTCCGCTATCCGCCCCGGATACCGGCGGGTCTGCGCGTGGCCGGCTACAACCAGCACAAGGATCTGCTGCCGACCCTGCTCGACCTGGCCAACCTCGATCCCGACGAGATCGACTGGCCCAGCGAGAAGCGCTTCGACGGGCGTAGCCTGATGGCGCTGGTGCGGGGTGAGGAGCCATCGTTCGAAAGCGAGTTCTATGTCACCGAGTGCACCTGGATGCGCAAGCACGGCTGGCGCACCCCGGAGTGGAAGTTGATCCGAGCGCTCGAGCCCGACTTCCACTTTAAGCCTGAGGTCGAGCTCTACAATCTGATTCGCGACCCCGAAGAGAATAGCAACCTGGCTGAGAGTGAACCTGAGGTGGTGGCGCTGCTCACGAGCCGGATGGAGGCGTGGATCGAGAAGCGTGAGTGCGAGACCGGTCTGACCGCCCCGATATACACCCAAGGAGACTGGCATGGCTACCAGGGGTTGGGGCCATTCAAGACTTCGCAGCAGGCCTACGACACCCTCCACATAGGCGACTTGAAAACGGCGATCCGTATCCAGGCGGAGTCGCGCAGCGAAGGATAGGGAGAGGCAGATGAAACTAGGTGCGAACTCGCTCCTTTTCGGCAGCTTCGACATGGAGACCGCCTTCAAGTACTTGGCCGCGTCCGGGTACGACGGCATTGAGCTTTCGGCGATCCCGCTCATGAGCGATCATTTGGACCTGACCCGTTGGCGCGATCAGGTCTCGGAGATCCAGGGCCTCTCGCGGGCCTACGGACTGGAGCTACTGGCGATGGAGCAGTCGAGCCAGGATCCGGACCTCATGGAGCAGGCCTTCCAGGCCGCCGCCGAGATCGGCATCCCTGTCGTCAACTGCGGTCCTGGCGGCGAGTCCGATAATGAGGGGAGCCTGCAGGCCTCGATCGACTCGCTCGGCAGACTGGCCGCCAGGGCAGAGCACTACGGGGTGACGCTCTGTGTCAAGGCGCATGTCGGGGCGGCTATCTACAACACCCCCACGAGCCTGCGCGTCCTCGAGGCCATCACCTCACCCGCCTTCGGCCTCGACATGGACCCGTCACATATCCACCGCGCCGGCGAGGATGCGGTCGAAGCCCTCGGGGCGGTCATCTCGCGGATCAAGCACGTCCACATCCGCGATTGCAAGGGTCGGCAGGAGGGACCTGGTGAACCGGAGGAGCAGACCAACGGCCGCGGTGACATCGACCTGGTCGGCTACGTCGCCACCCTGCATGACCACGGCTACGCTGGCCCCCTAAACCTCGAGGTCATCGGCACCAAGGCCAAGGGGACCACGCTCGAGCAGTGCTGCGTGATCGCTGCGGAATCCCGTGGGCATATGCAGGCGTCCCTGCAGGCCTGCGGCGCCCGCTGACCGGCCCCGGGAGTGCCCGACGGCTAAGGGCAGGTTCGAGATCTCCTCCATAATGCAACAGGCCGGCAGTCACCCTCGGTGCCTGTCCACACAAGTCGCCAGATTGCGCTACAGTCGGTAAAGAGTTCTGAGGACGGACTCGTCAGGTCCGACTCGCCATCGGGCCGGGGGCATAGGATGGAGGTATGAAGATGAGATACCTACTAGCTTGGGGCGTACTCTCGCTAGCGACCCAGGTGTTTGGGGAGTGTGCCCGGTGGAACACCCCGGACTTTTTCGAAGCGGCCAGCCTGGAACAGGTGGTCGGATGCCTTGCTGCTGAGGCGGGGGTGAACGCTCGAGACGCGTATGGTCGCACCCCCCTGCACTACGCAGCTCTAGCCAGCACCAACCCGGCCCTGATCGCCGCCCTGATCGATGCCGGGGCGAGAGTAGATGCCCGGAACGAATATAGCTCTACCCCGCTGCATAATGCGGCCCAGTCCAGCACCAGTCCGACTATCATCGAAGCTCTGGTCGCTGCTGGTGCCGAGGTAGATGCTCGGGATGGTGGAGGCTGGACCCCGCTGCACGATGCGGCCGAATCGAATAGCGACTCCGCTATCGTCGCAGCCCTGCTGGCAGCCGGGGCGAGAGTAAACGCCCGGGAGGTGAATGGCTGGACCCCGCTGCATAATGCAGCCCGGTCGAACGACAACCCGGCGGTGATCGAGGCCCTGCTGGCAGCCGGGGCGAGAGTAAACGCCCGGGATGGACATAGCTGGACCCCGCTGCACTTTGCGGCCCGGTTCAGCAGTAGCCCGGGAGTAATTGCCGCTCTGCTGGACGCCGGGGCAGACGCAGCTGCTCGAGATGATGATGGCAAGATTCCCTGGGACTACGCCAGAGAGCGCGAGGGACTCCACGGCACTGATGCCTACTGGCGACTGAACGAAGGGCGCTTCAGGTAGCTCTCAAGGGGGTACTACAGCCAAGATGGACCTTCATCCTGCGGGAGGAGCCCCCTCAAGCCCCTGCGCTCTTGGAGCTCCGGCAGCTCGGCGAGTCCGTCAGGGAGACTCCGCAGGAGTCGAAGGGCGCGTCTCCGCAAAACCCACCAGGGCGACGCGACCCTCCAGCCCACTGGGGAATGGCGCATGCCAGTTACTCCGGCAGGACCAGGACCTTGACCGCCTCGCCGCGACGCGCGGCCTCGATCCCGGACAGCAGCTCCGGCAGCGGCAGGGTCATGGTATTGAGGACTGAGGGTTTGAGTGCCCCGCTCTCCAGGATCTGAATGGCACGGGGGAAGGTAGAGGCACCGACGAAGCTGCCGAAGATGGTGAGTTGCTTGCGGGTGATGTCCCACTGCCGGACGGTGGGCAGGGCGCGCTCGTTGAGTCCGAACAGTGCGATACTCGCCTCCATCGCCGCGAGTTCGAGCACCGCCCCGAACTGGTTGCCGACGGCGTCCACCACCACCTCCGCGCCGAGCCCGTTGGTGAGGTCCATGACGCACTCTCGCAAGGACTCGCTGTGAGCATCGACGGTGGTGTGTAGGCCCGCTGCGGCGGCGACCTCGAGCCGGAAGGGGGTGAGGTCGGCGATGATCACGTGGGCACCAGCGGCAGCGAACATCATCCCGTGCAGGGCGCCGATCGGCCCTGCCCCGATGACGACCGCCGTCTGCCCCGGTTGGATGGCCAGCCTGTCGGTGCTGTTGACCACGCACGAGAGCGGCTCGGTCCACACCGCCTCCTCGAAGGGCACCTCGGGGGAGATCCGGTGCAGGGCCCGTTCCGGGGCGGCGCTGTAGCGCGCGAATCCCCCATCGCGATCGATACCTATGGTGGTCCAGTTCTCACAGTAGAGACTCTTGCCGGCCTTGCAGTAGCGGCATAGGCCGCAGGTCAGATTGGCAGCCACCGCGACGCGGTCCCCCGGCGCCACCTCCCTGACCTCTGCACCGACCTCGACCACCCTGCCGATGAACTCGTGACCCAGAATGGTCCCCGGAACAGCCACGAAGCTGGGGGGGACCGACAGGATGTGCAGGTCGGTGCCGCACACCCCGCAGCCCTCGTTCTCCACGATCACCCAGTCGGCTGCCGGAAGGGTGGGCAGGGGACGCGGCTGCAGTTCGAGGACCCCTTCCCCGAAGAACACCCCGGCGAGCATGGTGCCGCTCACGATTCCCCGCCGACGATGACCAGGAGCTGGAATCGCCGATTCAGGCTGTGCATGCTTGCCTCCAAATACCCTGGGTGACGCGGTTCACTGGGCGTCCACCAGCTTCCAAAGCTGCTAGTGTACGCTTCGCACGGTGGCAGGTCGAAACGTTTGTGTCGCTCAAGGCACGGTGATATCCCATTTCAACACCGGTGGGTCGGCAGGGGCTCCCAACGTTACCTGAAGCGCCCTTCACGTAGTCGCCAGTAGGCATCAGTGCCGTGGAGTCCCTCGCGCTCTCTGGCGTAGTCCCAGGGAATCTTGCCATCATCATCTCGGGCAGCCGCGTCCGCCCCGGCGTCCAGCAGGGCCGCGATCACTGCGGGGTTGTCGGTGAGCAGAGCCGCAAGGTGCAGAGGAGTCAGGCCGTAGTTGTCCCAGGCGTCCACCCACGCCCCGGCATCGGTCAGGGCTGCAATGATGGCGGGGTTGTCGGTGAGCAGGGCTGCAAGGTGCAAGGGGGTACGGCCGTCCCCATCTCGAGCATTCACCTCTGCTCCGGCGGCTACCAAGGCTGCAACGATGGCGGGGTTGGCTTTGCCCCAGGTCGCAAGGTGCAGGGGGGTGTGACCGTCCCCATCTCGAGCGTTCACCTCTGCTCCAGCAGCTATCAGAGCTGTGACGGTGGCGGGGTCGGCATTGTGCCCGGCCGCACTGTGCAGGGGGGTGCGGCCGTCCCCATCTCGAGCATTCACCTCTGCTCCGGCGGTCACCAAGGCTGCAACGATGGCGGGGTTGGCTTTGCCCCAGGTCGCAAGGTGCAGGGGGGTGTCGCCGTCCCCGTCTCGAGCGTTCACTTCTGCCCCAGCGTCCATCAAGGCCTTGATGGTAGCGGGGTTGTCGGTGAGCAGGGCCGCAAGGTGCAGGGGAGTCCAGCCGTCCCCGTCTCGAGCATCTACCTCTGCCCCGGCAGCTATCAGGGCTGCGACGATGGCAGGGTCGGCATTATGCCCAGCCGCACTGTGCAGGGGGGTGCTGCCATACTCATCCCGGGCGTTCACCCCCGCCTCAGCAGCAAGGCATTCGGCCACCTGTTCCAGGGTGGCTGACTCGAAGAAGTGCCGCGTGTTCCACTCCGCACACTCCGCAGCGAACGCCTGCGCCACTAGCGCGAGTACGCTCCCAACCAGTAGATCTCTTATCTTCATACCTCCACTCTACGCTTAAGGTCGGTCCCCGCGGTCTCGCCGCACCCCGACTCGCAGGTTCGGCCCGGGCGTGGCGCCCCGGCAGCGAGGGTAACCGCCAGCGGCCGGGTCGGGGGCAGCCTCGCCGAGCAGGGGGCCGGACTCGGTCCCCGAGACCCGGACCCGCTTCAAGCTGCTCTCGGCGTGCCGACCTAGGGGCTGAGGTTCTCGCGAAAGCATCGATGGAGGTCAGCTGCACCCAATACCACGCGAGAATCACGTCGTTTGCTACTCGACCAGAGGTATTGTGAGATCGTCTTAATCATTACGACCGAATCTCCAGAGAGGTGACGGACGGTGCGAGACAGGGGAGCCCCTTGCCTATAGCGGTTCCTAGTTGCTACCCTCACCTCTAGTGCCGGGAGGTAGCTCCCGCCTGCGAGGCAGCGATGATCGATACCCCTTCCAGCCCCTTGATCCCCGCCGACGACGAGCGCTCGGTGCGTCCCAACTTCATCACCAAGTTGATCGATGGGGAGATAGCTGCAGGGCTCCACAGCGAGATCGTCACCCGCTTCCCCCCGGATCCGAACGGCTTCCTGCATATCGGCCACGCCATGGCGGTCTGCTTAAACTTCGGGGTGGCGAGGGACTACGGCGGCTACGTCAACCTCCGCTTCGACGACACCAACCCGACCACCGCCGACCCCGTCTGCGTCGAGGCGATACAGGAAGACATCCGCTGGCTCGGCTACAGCTGGAAGAATGTCCTCTTCGCCTCGGACTACTTCGACGAACTCTACGCCATGGCGGTGCGCCTGATCGAGGTCGGCAAGGCCTATGTGGACAGCCTCTCCGAGGAGGAGATCCGCGAGTACCGCGGCACCGTAACCGAGCCGGGTCGGGAGAGTCCCTACCGGAGCCGATCGGCAGCCGAGAGTCTCGAGCTGTTCGACCGCATGCGCAGAGGCGAGTTCGCGGAGGGGGCGCACGTACTGAGGGCGAAGATCGACATGGCCTCGCCCAACATGATCATGCGTGACCCCATCCTCTACCGGATCCTCCACGAGCCTCACTACCGCACCGGCGACCGCTGGCACGTCTACCCCATGTACGACTTCGCCCACCCGCTCTCCGACGCCATCGAGGGGGTGACGCACAGCCTCTGCTCGCTGGAATTCGAGAACAACCGCGAGATCTACGACTGGCTTGTCGATGAGCTGTTCGAGCCCCCGAGGCCTCACCAGTACGAGTTCGCCCGCCTCAATTTCGAGCACGCGGTGATGTCCAAACGCCTGCTCACCCCCCTGGCCAAGAGCGGCTTGGTGGAGGGTTGGGACGACCCCCGCATGCCCACCTTGGCGGCGCTCAGGCGCCGCGGGGTGACGCCGGCGGCGATCCGGGAGTTCGTCGACCGGTTGGGGGTGACCAAGACCAACAGCGTCGCCGACCTCGGGCTCCTCGAGTACACCATTCGCGACGACCTCAACCGGCACGCACCTCGGGTGCTGGCGGTGACCAGACCGCTCAGGGCGGTACTTAGCAACTACCCCGGGGGGAAGGTCGAGCGGCTCGCCGCCCCCTACTGGCCGCCCGATGTCCCAAATCGGGGCTCGCGCGAACTTCCCTTCGCCCGGGAGCTCTACCTCGAGCGCGACGATTTCAGCGAGGATCCGCCGCCGGGCTGGCGTCGGCTCTCGCCCGGAGCGGAGGTGAGGCTGCGCCACGCCTACCTGATCCGCTGTGACGAGGTCGTCCGGGATGAGGAGGGTGAACTCCTCGAGTTGCGCTGTAGCTACGATCCCGACAGCCTGGGCGTCAACCCCCCCGGCCGCAGGATAGCGGGAGCTATCCACTGGCTGGCGGCACCCTCGGCCCTCCCGGCGGAGTTCCGGCTCTACGATCGCCTGTTCCGGGTCCCGAGCCCCGACCCTCCCTTAGGCGGAGACGCCAGCCGGGAGTCGCTAACCGTCTGCCACGGCTTCGTCGAGCCGAGCGTGGCGCACGATTCAGCCGAGACCCGCTACCAGTTCGAGCGCCTCGGCTACTTCTGGCGCGATCCGAAGAGTTCGGCGCCTGTGGGGCTGGTGTTCAATCGCATCATCACCCTGCGCAGTAGCTGGAACGCTGGGGGCGAAGTCCGCAGGGACGACCCGACCAAGTCTGGGGGGGCACAAGCGAGCCCTCCCGGCGAGGCCCCGGACCCGGTGGCGGCCCTCACGGCCGAGCAGCGGGCGAGCTTCGAGCGCTACAGCGCCCTGGAGCTTAGCCGGAACGAGGCCGCCCTCTTAGCTGGGAACAGTGACCTGGCGAACTTCTTCGAGGAGGCCCTCGCCCACCAAGGCTCCCCCGCCTCGCTGGCGAACTGGGTAGTGAACGAACTCTTGCGGGTGGCGAAGGTGATCCCGCTCTCAGAGCTGCCCTTCGGCCCCGCCGAGTTCGCTCGGCTGGTGGCGCTGGTGGACGATAATGCCCTCTCTTCGCGGGCGGCTAAGGAGGTCCTCAAGGGGATGCTGGCGGGGGAGGGCGATCCCGATGCCATCGTCGCGGCGCGCGGTTTCACCCAGGTCAGCGACGCCAGCGCCCTCGAGTCGGTCATCACCCGGGTGCTCGAAGCCAACCCCGAGAAGGTCGAGGTCTTTCGCCAGGGCAAGACCGGCCTGCTCGGCTTCTTCATGGGCCAGGTGATGCGCGAGACCGGGGGCAAGGCCAATCCGCAGTTGACGAGGGGGATCCTGGAGGCGAAGTTAAGGCGGCCCGCCACCCCTGGGGACCGGTGAAGTTCGGTTGCTACCTCTTGGGTCCCGCCTGAGCGGGTGCGCTAGCCACCTCGACCCGGCCTCAAGTAGCTGTCGACCTCTGCGCGGGAGGGTGGATCGGCCCCCTCGCGAGTGCAACTGAGCGTCGCTGCGGTTGCGGCGAGGCGGAGCGCGCCGAGCCAGGCCGCGCCTGAGAGCTCCTCCAGCGGGGCGGTGGCTTCGGCCAGGGCGACCATGAGGGTGCCGGTGAAGATGTCACCCGCGCCGATGGTGTCCACCACCTCGACTGCAGGCGCCGCCACCTCGATGGGCAGCCGACCGAGGCGGAGCAGGACCGCTCCCTCTTCTGCGCGGGTGACGACCACCGCCTCGGGGCCGCGCCCGGGGGGGAGCCAGGCCCCCCCCCTTTTCGGGGGGGGCACCGCCCCCCCCCGGGGGGCCGGGCGGGAGCCAGTCCCGGGCGGTGGTGAGCGGGTCGGTTTCTGGGGCGAGCCAGCGCAGATCCCGATCGCTTGTCTTGACGAGCGTAGCGAGCGCGAGCCAGCCCCCGAGGCGCTCCAGATAGGCCTCCCGGTCCGGGATGAGGGCGGGGCGGATGTTGGGATCGAACACCGTGGTAGCGCGGCCCGAGTGGAACGCCACGGTGTCGCTTACGGAGCTGGCGGTCGGCTCCTGAAGCAGGCTGATGGAGCCGAACTGCACGAAACGGACGGTGTCGGGGAGGCGGGGGCGGGGCCTGGGATCGTAGCGGGTGTCGGCGGCACCGCTGCCTAGGAAGCTGAAGTGGTTCTCACCGCCCCGTTCGGAGACGAAGGCCAGGGTCGAGGGGTCGTCGCTGCGTTCCACCAACGTGGTGTCGACGCCGTTATCGCGCAGGTGCTCGACTATGGCTGTGCCGAACCGGTCGGTGGAGACCCGTGAGGCGAAACCGACGTCACCGCCAAGCCTCGAGGCGCTCACGGCGGCGTTGAGCGGTGAACCACCAACATAGCCCTGGAAGGCGAGCCGTCCGCGGTCCTTAAAGTCGATGAGGGCCTCTCCGATACAGACGATATCCATAAGCCGTGTGCCACCTTCTCGACCCCGGCGGATTTCCCCAGGGAGCGTGACCTGATCGTAAATCGAGGTGCGGATGGGGGTCAAACCCGGCCCCGGTAGGGTAGGGGAGTTGCAGAGGGGCTCGCCATCCGTCTGACCTGCTACTCCTTCGGTGAGTGGTTGCGCGAAGAAGAGGTCTGGAGCGTCGCGTGAGGAGCGACTTCAAGGGCGTGGGACGAGGCGGTCCAAGTGGCTGGTGCTGCCAACGGCCTGCGCTTCCTCTTGGCGAGGAGGTGCCCGTAGTGGATGCTCAGGCTAGGTACGGTCTGTAGGGCGCGAAGATAAGCCTGCTGCCGTTGCGTCTGCGTGGGGTCGCCGGGTCGGTTGGCGACGAGGGCGGTGAAGTAGCGTATCCGGCCTATGTCGTGCCGGGGCAGCAATGGCCGCGCCAGCTTCCCGACGTCCAGCCAGCGGTACGGCGTCCCCCCGCAGGGCACGGTAGTACAGATTGAGGCCGTCGATGTATACGTTGGTACGAATGAGGGGCCATCCCCATAAAAAGCTAAGGCTGCCGCAAGGCAGCCTTGCGCCCTGCCGCCGAAGCAGGCAGGGGGTGTAGGTCTTCAGGCTACTCGAGACCGTCGGCGGCTGTCAACGATGCGGAAAGCGTGGCGGGGGCATCTCCTTACGAGTCTCCCGTCTCGGCTAGGGTGCGAAGGTCGTCAGAAACGGGCAGACACAGCACCTGCTTCTTCGGCTTGCCGGTAGTCGATATGGTGAAGCGGTACTCTCGCTGGTCTGCGAATTGAGACCGCTTGACGAAAGGGACAATCGCGGCGCGTCTCTCTTCTGGATACGATGCTAAACTTGTTGTTGAATGGCCCCGGTTCACCCCCGCGATAGACTGAGAAGAGGCAACTCAACAATTCAACTAATGAGGTCACGGGCTCGTGTACAGAGTCAGGGCAGCTGCTTTGAGCTAGCGCACAATAAATACTGGACTTGGCGGGGGCGCTCACCAGCGCTCCCTCTTCTCATGCCCCAAACTGGGCCAACCACACCCTATTGGACTCGTTCACACAAACTTGTGTCTATCGTGTCTATTGGGCTTATCGTGATGATTTGCGCTGGGCTTGCGGCTTGCGGCGGGCACCAGCCATCACCGCCTCCGAAAGAAACCCCTACCGTACCGCCGGCTCCGAAAGAAACCCCTACCGTAACCGTTGCCGCTCCAGACCTAATAGTCTACAGAGTCTTCGCCTTTACCAACCCTATCAGCCTCTACGGCCTTCATCCGGGAGGGACCTTCCGACTTTGGGCAGGGGTGCGGAACGCTGGGAGCGGTGACGCGCTAGCTACGACGCTGCGCTACTACCGGTCTACAGACGCGACGATCTCGACATCGGACACGGAGGTGGGCACGGACGCGGTGAAGGCGCTTGCTGCTTCGGGGAAGCAAACCGTTGGTGGGGATACGAGGACGGCACCGTCGACCACCGGAACGTACTACTATGGCGCATGCGTGGACGCGGTGGCGGGGGAGTCCAGAACGACAAACAACTGCTCGTCATCCGTGTTGATCGAGGTGACGACACAATAAGGGGATCCCCCGCGCGGGCATGGGTACTTCCAACCCAAGCCCCGCTTAGTAGGGGATTGAAACCCGCCCATTGCGACCTTCAAAGCTCACCGGAGAATCAACTTCAGACCTAAGTCCCACTTGGTCGTGGTGTGAGATAATCTCACACCACGACCCCCCACCTTATAGAGGTCCTGAATTGAAAGTCCAGGCGCTTGGTGAAGGTGAGATAGTAGCGCTAGGGTCAGAATGGGATGGCTTTGATGAGAAGGTGCGTGGTGTTTGGGGCTGTGCGCTGCGGCATGTTGATGTGGAGGCGTATCAGCGGATATTCGCCTCTGACGGGGCAGCACACCGTCGTCTACCCCGCTATATCCTGCGGCCTGCCCCACCTGACCCAGCGACTGCTCCAGCTGTCGAGTGGATATTTGTTGGGTGTCAGCGAGTGCCTGGAACCGGTCTTGTGACGTGCCTGGGATATCGTCAGTGGTATGGGGCTTGGTCCTATGCGCGTGCCGTAAAGAGTGTCAATGCGACCATTAACATTTGCCACTTACCGGATAGCCCTGACGACAGGCTTTTTCAGGATCGACTAGCTTAGGTATCCAGCCAATCGAGATCGGTAGGAGTATCCACATCGCGCCCGTCGGGGAGAGTGACCTCGGCGTAGGGCCCTGAGCCACCAGCGAGCGCCTTGGCCCCCCTGTCGCCACGGAGCTTTAGGACGTTGGGGAAGAGCGGGCGGGCGATCAGCGCCGGTGGCCCGAGGGTGCTGTGGTAACGGGAGAAAACTAGCGGAACGTCCGTCTCCCGGTATCTCGCAATCAGCGCCTCGAGATGGCCGGAGGTGATAAACGGCTGGTCTGGAAGGATCACCAGCGCGGCCTCGGTCGCCTCACCTAGGGAGGAGACTCCCGCCCGTAGGGAGGAGGCGAGACCTTCGGGCCACTCGGGATTGTCCACCACCGTGGCACCTGCCCACTCGGCCTCGGGTCGGTAGAGGTCACCGTAGGCACCCACCACCGCGATCACCCTGTCGGCGACCCGGCCGGCCCGCTCGACCGCTCCGGCCAGGAGCGTCTTCCCGCCGTGCTCCAGCAGGAGCTTGGGCCGCCCCATGCGGCGGCTCTCCCCACCTGCCAGTACCACTGCAGCGATCACCGGAGCTCTCTAGAGGTGGCCCTCGAGAGCCCTCAGACTGTCGAGGTTGTGAGCCGGCGCGAACACATCTACAAAGGGTAGTACGGTCTTCATACCGGCGGCGCTCGGTCGGTATCCGGGGCTGCCGGCTAAGGGGTTCAGCCAGATCACCTGCGCACTCCGGCGCTTGAGGCTTCGCATCGCCCGCTCGAGCACCTCCAGATCGCCAGTGTCCCAGCCATCGCTGGCGATGATCGTCACTGTGGAGGGGTCGAGCGCGGCACCGTAGCGCTCGAGGAACCGCGCCAGGCTCGTGCCGATCTTGGTGCCGCCGCTGCGGCCCGGCATCGCCATCCGCGCCGCCCCGATGGCGTCCTCGACCCCTAGGAGGCGCAGTGTGTCGGTGAGCCGGTAGAGGTCGGTGGCGAAGCCGAACACCTCGGTTCGCCCCAGCGCCCGCTGCTGCACGAAGGCGTAGGCGAGCTGGAGGAGGAACTGGCTATAGATCATCATCGAGCCCGATACGTCGAAGAGGAAGGCGAGGCGGGTCTTCTCGCGCCTGCGCCTGCGCCGGAACAGTTCCAAGGGCTCCCCCCCATGGGCGAGGCTGTGGCGCAGGGTGCGCCGGAAATCGAGTTGCTGACCCCGCCGCTGGCTCAGCCGGTGCCGCCGTGACAACCTGGTGGCGAGCTTCCGCCCCAGGCGCGCCACCAGGCGCTTGAGCGTCTCCACCTGCCCGGTCTCGACCCCCGCAAAGTCCTGACCGGCGATCACCTCGGCCGGGCTGTAACCCATCGTGTCGACCCGCTCCTCGCTCTCGCGCCCTTGCGACCAGTCCAGGACGCTCAGACCCTGCGGCTGGGGCGAGTTGGGGATCCGTGCCTGCAGCTCATCGAACGGACTCTCGGTGCCCGAGGCCAGATCGCCCGACCAGAACCGTTCGAACAGCCGGTCGAAACGGCGCTGCTCCAGCGGGCTCTTGGCGAAGACCGTGCGGAGCCCCAGGTGTACCGCCTCCGGGTCGCTCAGGTCGACGACCGCCAGCGCTCTGGCGCCGAGCCCGACCTCGAAGGCGCTCACCAGCAGCCCCTGACTCCGCAGCAGCCGTCCGAAGGTGAGCAGGTTGGCGTCCAGGGCTCTAGCGTAGGGGCCCACTCAGATCTTGCTCGCCAGCTGTTGCCAGGCCCGTTCGAGCCAGACCTGCTCGCGCCACCCCTCAGGACCGGAGACCGCCTCGAGTAGCACCGTAAGCCACTTCGAGCGGAAGCGGCCCTGGTCCTCGACATGTTTGAGGATGACCCCGGCCGAGGCGGTCACGACCTCCTCGCCGAGGCTGTCGGCGTCGAGCACCACCAGGGCGGAGATCCAGTCGAGGCTCTCCGCGACTCCGGGGGTCTTCTCGAGCGGTAGCCGCCTGAGGAGTTGGACGAAGGCGGTGACCTGCCTGGTCAGCGCCTCGCCCGCGGCGGGTACCCGCGCCCGCAGGATCTCCAACTCCTTGTCGAAGCTGGGATAGTCGATCCACAAGTAGAGGCAGCGGCGCCTGAGGGCGTCGGAGAGTTCACGCGTCCGGTTGCTGGTCAGTATCGTCAGCGGTGGGTGGGCGGCCGTGAGGGTGCCCAGCTCGGGGATGGTCAGCTGCCAGTCCGAAAGCAGCTCGAGCAAGAAGGCTTCGAACGCCTCATCGGTGCGGTCGATCTCATCGATCAGGAGGACGGCGCTGCGCTTGGCCAGGACCGCTTTTAGCAGGGGCCGCTCGAGCAGGAAGTCGTGGCTGAAGATCTCGGTCTCGCGCGCCTCGAGACTGCGACTGCTCTCCTCGGTTAAGCGGATGTGGAGGAGTTGCCGCTGGTAGTTCCACTCGTAGATGGCGGCGGCGGTGTCGAGTCCCTCATAGCACTGTAGCCGGATCAGCTCCGTCTCCAGGAGTTGCGCCATCGCCTTGGCGATCTCGGTCTTGCCTACCCCCGCCGGTCCCTCGACTAGCAGGGGGCGCTCGAGTGCCCGGGCCAGCCCCAGGGCGGTGGCGGTCGGCCGGTCGGCGATATAGCTCTGTTCGGCGAGAGAGGCCTGGATAGCGTCGATGTCGGAGTGCATTGCCCCCCGAGTCTACCAGGAGTTTCGGGTCGGGCGATCTGTTAACCGGCGCTAAGGGGGCTGGGCTGGCCCGGGGATCCCCGGGCCAGCTCGGATCCTTTAGTTCCGCTCCCAGGCTGCGGTCAGGGCGCGCCTGGTATGCACCCTGGCCAGGTGGCTGCGGTAGTCGGCGCTGGCAAAGGGGTCCTCCAGGGGGTCGACCCCGGCGGCGGCCTGTTCGGCCGCACTGGCTGCCAGCTCGGCGCTGAAGGTCTGTCCCTCGAGCGCCCGCTCGACCGCCGTGGCCCGGTAGCCCGCGTCGGAGACGCCGGTAACCCCTACGCGGCAGCGGCTGACGGTGCCGTTGGTCCCCTCGATCACCGCCGCAACGCCGCAGATGGCGTAGCCGGAGGCGGGGTGGTAGAACTTCTGATAGCTCGAGCCCCCCTTCTGGACCGGGACCCGCACCTCGATCAGGATCTCGCCGGGCTCCGCCGCAGTCTCGAAGAAGCCCTGGAAGAAGTCGGTGGCCGCGACCGTGCGCTGGCCCCCGGCCCCCTGCAGCACCAGGTCGGCCTCCGCGGCGAGGATCGCCGCGGGGAAGTCGCCCGCCGGGTCAGCATGGGCCAGCGATCCGCCCAGAGTGCCCACGTTGCGCACCTGCATATCGCCGATATGGCCGGCGGTCTCGGCCAGGAGCGGCGCCCTCGAGCCGAGGAGTTCCGAAGTGTGGATCTGATGGTGGGTGCTCAGGGCCCCTACGGCGATGGTGTCGCCCTCGTCGCGGATATACTGCAGCTGACCCCTGAGCCCCTTCAGGTCGACCAGATGGGCCGGCGTTGAGAGCCGCAGCT
This sequence comes from Truepera sp. bin119, assembly GCA_002239005.1. GTDB lineage: Bacteria > Deinococcota > Deinococci > Deinococcales > Trueperaceae > MPNL01. Next base: position 5,187 of record MPNL01000002.1, on the reverse strand, counting down.
TCATAGCCGGCAGCAGGCTGTGGCCGCCGGCCAGCAGCTTGGCGTCGTCGCCGTGCTGAGCCAGGAGGCCGAGCGCCTCGTCCAGCGTCGAAGGGGCATGATAGCTGAAACTTTCGGGATACATATCGGGTCGCCTCCTTAGTCGGCGGCCGCCGCCGGCTGGGCGTCTCGGATCGCCCTCCACACCCGCTGAGAGCTCAGGGGCATGTCCAGGTGGGTGATGCCGAACGGGCTGAGCGCGTCGATCACGGCGTTGGCCACCGCCGCCGAGCTGGCGATGGTGCCGGCCTCGCCTATGCCTTTGACCCCCAGGGGGTTGTGCGGCGACGGGGTGAAGGTGTGATCGGTCTCGAAACTCGGCAGGTGCTCGGCGCGGGGCACCGCGTAGTCCAGATAGGAGCCGGTTAGGAACTGGCCGTCGCTCTCATAGACGGCGTGCTCCAAGAGGGCCTGTCCGGCCCCCTGGGCGATCCCGCCATGGACCTGACCCGCCACGATCAGCGGGTTGATCAGCGGCCCGCAGTCGTCCACCGCCACGTAGCGGAGCAGCTTGGTCGCTCCGGTCTCGGGGCTCACCTCGACCACCGCGATGTGGGTGCCGAAGGGGTAGACGAAGTTGCTGGGGTCGTAGAAGGCGCTAGCCTCGAGGCCCGGCTCGAGATCCTCCGGGTAGTTGTGGGCTAGGTGTGCCTGCAGCGCGATGTCGCCGAAGCTGACCGCCTGGTCGGGCGAGCCCTTGACCTGGAACTGACCGCTCACGTACTCGAGATCCTCTTCTCTGGCCTCGAGCAGGTGGGCGGCGATCTTCTGGGCCTTGTCGCGCACCTTGCGCACCGCCGTGACCACTGCGCTGCCGCCCACGGCGGCCGAGCGCGAGCCGTAGGTGCCCCAGCCGAACGGCACCTTGCCGGTATCGCCGTGGACGATCTCGATGGCGTCCAACTCGACACCGAGTTCATCGGCCACGATCTGGGCGAAGGCGGTCTCGTGCCCCTGGCCATGGCTGTGTGAGCCGGTGAAGACCTCGATGATGCCGGTAGGGGCGACCCGCACCAGCGAGCTCTCCCACTGCCCCGCCTGGGCACCGAGGCTGCCGACCACCGCCGAGGGGGCGAGGCCGCAGGCCTCGATATAGGAGGAGAGACCTAGGCCGAGGTAACGGCCCTGCCGCCGCGCCTCCGCCTGGTCCTGCCGGAACTGCCGGTAGTCGACCATCTCCAGCGCCCGGTCGAGTGCGGGTTCGTAGTCGCCGCTGTCGTAGCTTAGCGCCACCGGCGTCTGGTAGGGGAACTGATCTTTGCCGATAAAGTTCTTGCGGCGGAACTCGGCGGGGTCTTCGCCCAGCGTCTGGGCCATCCGGTCCATGATCCGTTCGACCAGGAAGGTGGCCTCGGGACGGCCGGCCCCGCGGTAGGCATCTACCGGCACCGTGTGGGAGAAGACCCCGGTCACCTCGCAGTAGATGTTGGGCAGTGCGTACTGCCCCGACATCAGGGTGCCGTAGAGGTAGGTCGGCACCGCCGGTGCGAAGGTGGTGAGGTAGGCACCCATGGCGGCGAGGGTCTTGACCCTGAGGCCGGTCACCCGACCGCTCCCGTCGACCGCCAGCTCCGCCTCGGTGGCGTGGTCGCGCCCCTGGCTGTCGGAGAGGAAGCTCTCTGAGCGCTTGGCGGTCCACTTCACCGGGCGTTTCAGCTTGCGGGCGGCGTGGAGGACGATGACCTCTTCGGGGTAGTTGAAGATCTTCGAGCCGAAACCACCACCTATGTCGGGGCTTATCACCCGCAGCTTGTGTTCGGGGATGCCCAAGATGAAGGCGGCCAGCAGCAGCCTATGCACGTGCGGATTCTGGCTCGTCGTGTAGAGGGTGTACTCCTCGGTGCCGGCGTTGAACTGGGCTAGCGAGGCCCGCGGCTCGATGGCGTTGGCCACCAACCGCTGGTTGCGCAGGGTCAGGGAGACCGTCTGGGCGGCCTCGGCGAACGCCGCGTCGGTGGCATCCTTGTCGCCGATCGACCACTCGAAGCAGATGTTGCCGGGGGCGTCGTCGTGAACCGTCGGGGCACCCGGCTTGAGCGCATCGGAGACATCGGCCACCGAGGGAAGGGTGCCGTAGTCCACCTCGACTAGACCGGCGGCATCCTCGGCGAGATAGCGATCCTCGGCGATCACGGCCGCCACGATCTCGCCTACGTGCCGCGCCCTGCCCACCGCGATCGAGGGGTGGTCGGGGGTCTTGAGGCCGTCGAGCAGCCAACCCACCGGGAGACCGTTGATCCCGGCGTCCACAAGGTCCTGCCCCACGATCACGGCGACGACCCCCGGAAGCGCCAGGGCCTTCGAGGGGTCGATACTGCGGATGTCGGCGTGGGCGAAGGGGCTGCGCACCATGGCGGCGTGGACCTGTCCTGCGAGGTTCAGGTCGTCGACGTAGCTCCCGGTGCCGGTCAGGAATCGCGGATCCTCTTTGCGCTTTACGGCTTGGCCAACAAACCCCTTGTCCATACCCGCCTCCCCAGCTCAGTCGCCAGCCACGGCTTCGGCCGCGCTCAGCTTGTCCGCTGCGTAGCGGATGGCCCGGACGATATTGTGGTAGCCGGTGCAGCGACAGTAGTTGCCCTCGAGTTCGTGGCGGATCTCCTCCTCGCTAGGGTCGGGGTTGCGCTCGAGGAGTTGGAGGCTGGCCATCAGGAAGCCGGGGGTGCAGAAGCCGCACTGGAGCCCGTGCATCTCCCAGAAGCCCTCTTGGATAGGGTGGAGTTCGCCGTTCGAGGCGAGCCCCTCCACAGTGGTGATCTCCGAGCCGTCCGCCTGTACCGCTAGGAGGGTGCAGGACTTGACCGCGAGACCGTCGACGATCACGGTGCAACTGCCGCAACTCGAGGTGTCGCAGCCGACATGGGTACCGGTTAGACCCAGGCCCTCGCGGATCAGGTGAACGAGTAGCGTCCTCGGTTCGACCTCCCGGCTATAGCTCTGGCCGTTAACGGTGAGGGTGACCGACACCTTATCCATCCATCACATCCAATCCCACGCCTCGAGGGCGCTGGTGCGTAGCGGCGGCAGGGGGAGCCGGGCTTAAGGCTGGGGCCCGCTCCCGGCGGCACTAAGCTTCCTGCTCCAGACGACTGAAGAACTGGCCGGCCATCTTCTTTGCAACCCCGGTGAGGAGTCGCGCTCCTACCGAGGCCAGCCGACCCGTGAGCTGAGGTTCCCCCTCGTAGTGGATGATCGTGGTATCACCCTCCTCCTTGAGTTGAAGCCGCCCGGCGGCCTTCACGCCGCCGGGTCCACCCTGACCCTCGACCGAGAGCGTCATCGCTTCCGGCTCCTCTTGCTCAGTCACTTCGAGGTGACCCTGGAAACGACCCTTTACGGGTCCGATACCGAGCTCGAGGGTGGCCCGGTAGCGCCCCTCTCGCTCAGCGACCATCTCGACGATCCCAGGGGTGGTCCGGGCGAGTACATCGGGGTCGTTCAGAAGCTCCCAGACGCGCGCTCTCGGCGCAGCGATGGTGTGCGTTCCCGTGACCTTCATGGACTATCCCCTCCCGGTGTGAGCGGTGCAACGATGTGCCGCTGGAAAGTTGCGTCGGTGAGACGAAAACCGTACCCGTAGTCTAGCCCACCGCCCGGGGGGCGTCAACGCGCCGAACCCGGCTCCGAATCCTGGCTGATCCGGCGTCTGTGTCCCCGCCGGGGAGACATCTCTCCCTTGCCCCGGCGCTCTGCCAGCTGGCAGGGTGGAGCTGGCCCCGCTGGTAGTCGGGGGCCTCGTTGCCTGCGCGGCGGTGGACTAGACTTGGGCGACAGGAGGGTTGCCATGATTCAGACGCGCCAGTTGATTGAGGAGGCCGAAGAGGCCCTGGGCGGCGGTCGCATGGTCGCGCTGGCCACCGTGGTGGCCGTCGACGGCTCCGCCTACCGACGCGAAGGCGCGAAGCTCCTCGTACACGAGGATGGGATACCGGTCGGCATCATCTCCGGTGGCTGTCTCGAGGGTGAGGTTGCCACCATTGCTGGCGAGGTGTTTGAACAGGGGCGGCCGCGACGCGAGAGCTTCGACCTTCGCGAGGATGCCATCTTCGGCCTAGGTTCGGGCTGTGGTGGGGTGGTAGATGTGTTCATCGAGCCGCTCTCCGAGGATGACGCCTTCCGCAGTTGGGGCGGGGCCGTGCTGGAGCGCCGCCGGGTTGTCCGGGCGCTGATCACGGCGTCCGAGCGGGACGACGTGGCCCTCGGCGCGAGTCTGGTCGTCGCCGCCGGGGGGCGGCCCGTCGGTGACCTGGGACCCCGCGACCTTACCGCCGCTGTCGCCGAGACCGCCGCCGAACTCCTCGCCCAAAGGAATCCCCAGACCTTCGCCAGAATCCTGGACCGGGTCAAAGTCCTGTTTGACGTTTCCGTACCGCCCCCCGAACTAGTTCTGTTCGGGGCCGGGGTGGACGCCCAGCCGGTAGCGGAACTTGCCCGCCGCTGCGGGTTCGTCATCACCGTGGTGGATCCCCGGGAGGCGTTTCTCAGTGAGGGGCGCTTTCCGGATGTCGAACGGGTTCTTGCTCACCCTTCGGGCTTTGCCGAGAGGGTGCATCTGGGACCCAACAGCTCGGTTGTCATCATGAATCACCACTACGAGCGCGACCGCTACTCGCTCCGCTTCGCACTTGAGATGGGGGCACCCTACGTCGGCGTGCTCGGCCCCACTCACCGCTTCAAGAAGCTGCTAGCTGAGCTCGCAGAAGAGGGCTTCACGCCCAGCCTCGAGCAGCTCGAACGGATCCACAATCCGGTCGGGCTCGACATCGGTGCCGAGGGTCCGGAGGAGATCGCCGTGAGCATCGTTGCAGAGGTTCTGGCTGCCCTCCGGGGCGTGAGGGGGGAGATGCTCAGGGAGGTGGCGGACTGAGGCCCCGGTCGAAGTGGTGATGGGGTCTGGCTGGTTCTCTCGTCCATGTTCGCTGAGCAGCGATCTCATAGCCCTGGGCAGGGCCGTAGTTGGGCCTCCAGCGAGTCTCACCTCCCCGGATAAACGCTTAGGACTACGGCGAGAAATACTTTTACGGAATGAGCGGTTACGGGCTTGACTTTTGAGCCCATTCATGCCACAATAAGGACATGAACATCGTGTCAGTTTTCAAGAGTTTTCCCGACCAGCACGCCTGTATCGCGCACCTGGAGCGGGTACGG
>MPNL01000032.1 GCA_002239005.1 Truepera sp. bin119 | reverse complement strand
CCCTCGTTGACAGCAGGCCTCAGCGACGTTGCCTGACTCGCGGGCCAACTCGAGAACACTCAGGCGCTGCTCAGCTGACTCGCTCGCCGCATCGCGCTTGCCACCGCTTCCAACCTTCGTTGCTGTTGGTCCCATGACCTCCTCCTTTTGGTGCAAAGTGGCACGGGAAGAAGGTTGAGAGGACATATTAGCTGAGGCGGGCGATATCTAGGTCGTAACGTGAGATTATCTCTGCCCCCCAAGGGGGGGAGGCCAGTCCTGGTGCATTCTGCACCAGATGGAAAATACAGACCGACCTCCCCTAGCAAGTCTAGCCTGCACCAATCATGAGTGCCCCAGCTACGGCCGGGCAGGCCAAGGCAACCTCAGAGAAGGACGGGTTCGCTGGACCCGCAAGAGCTACGGACCAGACCGGATCCGTTACTAAGGACGGGTTCGCTGGATTCGCTGCCTGAGTTGCCAGAGCGAGTTCAGCGAACGCAAGAGCACTCCCTAAAGGCGGACAAGGACGGCTTCGTTGGACCCGTAGAGTCCGTTTTTGCTACGGGTCTGGGATGGCAAGATTAGGGAGGGCAAGGCCAGTGCTATCGCTGATCCAGCGAATCCGTACCCCCAGGGGGGGACCCCAGCCTTAGAGCCTAGCCTTCGCCAGGACTACCGAGACTAAGCGGGTTCTGGGAGCTTGGGGGGTGCTGGTCTACAACTGGGCCCGGGAGTGTAGATCACTCAAGCGGCCACTATCCCAACCTCGGGGCCGGCAGCTATATGAGAGACGCTCTCCAGCGATGGCTGCGGGGTTAACTGATCGGATTTAGAGTGTGCCAGAGTTGCAAGGACGGATTCGCTGGATTCGCTCACCTACTTATCCGGGCGGGGGGCAGAGATAATCTCACGTTACGACCTGAAAGGGGCTGGCTTGTGTAAAGTTCAGAACGGACTAAGTATCTTCTGCTGAGCCAAGACCCGACCCGCCACCCCAGGCGTGTCAAACCGCTTGCCCTCGAGGATTTCCGGTACCGTCAACATCTGCATCCTCGGAAACTGCATCCCGAGTACATCCAGGTCGCCCGCATCGGCCATGAACCTGTGGAAGTCGCACGCCTTCGTGGGGCCTAGAGGTTCCATGACAATCAGGCCGGCCATAACTGCCGCGTCACTATCCAGGACGCCTCTGAGTGCCCGTAGCGCTTCGATAGAGACGTTCTTACCCCCCTTGACCTCGATGGCCATACTGTGCAGGTCGCCATGCCCCCCTAAGCCCTGCCTCTCTTGTCTCGCCCTTCCCATTCAGGATACGCCTTCATCCTCATGCGAACGGGTCCGGGTCGAGCCCGATCATCAGGTCGGGATTCCCTGGCTGCGTCTGCATCACCACCGTCGCGATCACGCCGTAGCGCATCCCCAGATTCAGCAGCTCTTGAAACCCCAGGTACTTGAACTGTGTCGCGCTCATCATGTACGGCGCGAGCACCTCCCTTAGCTTCTGCCATACTTCGTGCTTCGGTCGCAACGTTATCTTGCCTCGCCGGCGCAAGAGTCCCGCCTCGATCTCGCTGCCAACACGTAGCCTCACGTATCCCTTGCGAAATGCAGCCTTCAACAAGGCGGCTCGATTCGGCCCATTCGGTGCGTCCCCGCTACGGTCCATACGACCTCCTCAGCTGTTCTCGGCCTCGAGCTCGAGCAACTCGACCTCATGATCGATGTGCTCCCGGGCGGCGCTCAGCGCGGCGTGCTCGTCGGCGAACGGCCCCGAGCTCAGCTGCTGCTCGCTGCTCGGCCCATAGAACGTCGCCCAGAACCCGCCCCGCTCGGCCTCGATCAGGTGCTCACGGTATACCTCATACCTCATCATCTCGCCCATCCCGCCAGCGAGACCCTTTGACGACCCTCACGATCTCCAGATCTCCACCGTGTCGCCAGCCGGGGCTGCCTTCTTACCCTGGGCTTGGTAGCCAGCCTCCACAAGTGCGGCGACGCGGTCTCGATAACGCTGCCCTTCTGCGCTTCGCAGTAGCGTCCCTTCCGGCACGTACTCCCCCGCTCCAATCAGCACCGTCTGTCAAGGGCGGGCGCAATTCTTTAACCATCTCATCCCATGCCGAAGTAGGGCGGTGCCGGTGTCTGTCGATGTGGCAACCGCAGCATAGCGGCTCCAGGTTGGCCGGGTCATAAGGGTCGCCCCCGCGGTGAAAGGGGTACCCGGTGATGCACTTCCAGTCTACCAGTTCGACCGCAACGGCTGTGGAGTTAATCAGGGATCGGCGGCGGGAGCTATTGCAGCTTCTCTAATCCAGCCTCATGTACGGGTAGACGATAAGGCCCGCTCAGAGCCCCCTCAATCCGTGCGACGCGCTCGGCCAAGCCGTTTAAGTCGCGGTGTACCTGTGAGACTTCACTGCGCAAGCTCAGCAGCAGCGGTACCAGCACCCCCAGTAACGTTGCCCCCACCCCGATTACAGCCCAAGTCTCGCTATTCATACCGTCACCCTAGCACTTGCCGGAAACCGACGCGCTGAGAGCCCCGTTAAGGCCCTTCGAAAATCGGCCGAATATTGATCTAGCAGGATCGGCCCCTAGCCCGCGATCAGATAGCGGGGCCGATCGGCTACCGGATCGGGGGTCGGTAACCGGCCACCGAGGGCTACCGCTAGGATGGCGGCCGCGGCAGCATCATCCCGGCCCCTGGATCGGCGGCCGCCGTGATGGCCCTTGCTCAATTTCGCGTTACCGGCCGGATCGGAGACGGTACGGGCTTCGGCTAGGGCGGCTCGAAGTAGCAGCGAAGGTCGAACGGCTACCTTGCGTTCCAGGACCGCGGCCCGGAAGCCCCGGACATCCTCGGCGCCATCCTTGAACCCTTGCCCCCGCCACTCGATATCGCAGGGTGAGATAGGCCCGGCTTCCAAGGCGTCGATAAGCTCACCCTGTCGCCAACGATCACAAGCTATTGCCGCGGGGGGGCCGTAACGCTCCAGGGCTTCGGCTAGCAGTTCGGAGACGCTAACGACATTCCCACCGACCTGGATCAACTCACCCCGCCCCGCCATCTCCCGGTAGAGACTTCCGACCGCATCACGGCGCCCGCGGGCCTCTAGGTCGGGAACACTCGGAAAAGCGGCGAAGCACTCCAGGCGCCCGGTAGCAGGCCAGTAGCAGGCAAGCGCCGACATGGCCGCGGTTGCCCCTAGATCGATCCCCCACACCACCGGGCCGGTTGCTTCCGGTAGTTCGGAGACTTCGCAAGCCCTCCAGGCGTCGGCCTCGACCAATACCGCCTCGATGACATCGGGGATACCCATGTTTAATCTCAGGGCCTTAAAGGACGCCAACAGCGCCGGGTTAGCCGTGGACCTTTCGCTTTCCCGCTCGATCGCCCGCCGCAAGTCTGGAAAAGCACCGAGACTCGGGTTCGCCATCCTCCAGGTTTCGGGGTCGAAGAGGGCGGCATCGCCGGGGGCCGAGTAACAGAGGATGAAGTCAGCGCCCCCGGCTAGCATCTCAGAAAACCAGTGGAAATCGTCGGCGGGCCTGGTACCGAGGGCAACCAGGCGGCTACCCGGTATCTTGCCCAAGGACGTTAGCAGGGCGGAAATCATCGCGTCACTGGTACCCCCGGGCCACTGGGCGGGCTCGTCGGCCAAAATCAGTGAAGGGGCAACCCCATGAACCCTTCGCGGGTCGCTACCGACGGCCCGGAACCTAGCGCCGGTTTCCCGATCTTCGATTAGGGCGGCGGCGGTGGAATCCACTACCCGGTAGCGGTGCTTATCCTCAGCTATCCAGGGCCGCAGGAATGCTCGACAATGCTCGAAGATGATCCGGGCCTGCGCGAATGAGCTAGCGACGGCGATCACTTCGCCCCGGGGTTGGGCTAGCGGTCCCACTACCCCCGCAGCACCGATCGCGGCGGTTAGGGTGGTCTTACCGTTGCCCCGTCCCAGCGATAGGGCTGCGGTGGTAGCCCTAGGGGCGAAGGCGCCCCGGATAAATCTCTGTTCCCAATCCAGCAGCGTTAATCGTCTCCCGGCTCGGCTCCCTTGAGTAATGGTTAGGCCCCTCAAAAAGGCGATTAGCTTACCCTTCGTCACGCTCAGCTTTACCCCCCCTTTCGGGTCGCGAAAGAACGACCCTCGCCGCGCTGCTAGGACTCCACAGTCGATTTCCACACGGGGTGCCCGTGGCTATGCTTCGGCGCTTCTACCGCCCGCGGCCAATTCGTATACCTGCTCCTCTAGGGCGGCAGCGAAGGCGGTAGCGGCCAGGCCTAGCGCCTCATTGGCCGTTGGCTTCGGCCTCGGCCCTAGCACCTCTAGGGCGTGTCGGATATAGGCTATGGCCCGGCCCATTTCTTCAAGGTTATCGTCATCATCCATCAACCCTTGCAAGCCCTCGGCGGCCTCTTCGCGCAGTTGCAAAGTGTTTAGCAAACTGTGCAGGGCTTCGCATTGGATTTCGCTATCCGTTGGCAAGGCGCCGGACGGGAAGTTACCCACAGCGTCGCGGACAATGCCGGTCACGAAATCCAGATTGTTTGGATCGGTTGCGGCCTTTTCGCACAATGCTTCCAGGCGTTCGGCTTCACTCATAATTTCCAGCCCCTAATCTTTTCGCGTTCCGGTGGGTGGATACCGGCCCGGCTACGGGCGTTCAGTTCGGCGCCGATCAGGCGCCACTTGAAGCGGCTTGCGGCCTTGCTACCGGATCGGCGGGTAATGTCAGCCAAAACGCGTTCCCGATCCGGCGAAATCAGGGTCAGCGGCGGGGGCTGGCTCGAAGGATTCCCACGCTACCCGCCGGCTCCTAAGCCGCTTATTTCGCTTCCCTATCTTCTGCTCTAATAGCCCCTTGCTTCTGAGACTCGCCAGTGCCCTATCGGCGGTCTTTTCGCCCTTGCCGATGATCTCACCTATCCGCTTGACCGATAGCGTTACCCACTCGAAACCGTAGCCAAGGGTATAGCGCATGATGCTAAGCAAGACTTCATTCTCGGTACTCGACCGCTCGTGCATCGTGGCAAAGAACGAAACCGGAATCGCTACGAATTGATAGGGAATCTTCTGGCCTTGCTTCCTACCGGGGCGTGAGTATTGACGGTTTGTGGCTTTGGCTACGGTTGCAGCGGTCGTTGTTTGTGCTAATCTATTCATGTTTTCCCCGGCTCCCGCCCTAAGCTTCCCGGCCCGGGCGGGGCCATTTTTTTGATTGCCGCTTAGGGCAGCGAGTCCTTTCTCTACTTTCCCCCAATCATGGGAAGCGTTCAAAGCGATTATTTCACGATTCGCTAACCATGCAAACATGCTGTAATCCGGCTTGACACGTCAGGGACGCAATTAACGAGCCTTGGCCCCTGCTAAAATAGGGGCATGAGAACCGGCAGCCTTCGCGGTTTAGATTTAGAAGCGAGATTAGGCCCCGATCTAGTTAGGCGGATCGAACGGGCGGGGCGCCGCCATGTTGGACGAGTATTCCAAGCTACGCAGCGGGCCGTGCCGGTCGATACCAGGGCGCTCAAAGAATCCGGGCGGGTCGAACAAGCGGGATCTCACAGCTTTTTGATTGCTTACGGCTATCGCGATCCCGAAACCGTCGATTATGGGGCGATTGTGCATGAAGATCGGCGCTACCTAGCCACGCCCGCTTACTTGCAAGCTCGAACCCTCGGGCGGGACGTAGCCGGGGCGGTCCGGGGCGTTAGGCCCGGCCCGCTTCGGGAAGTGAAGTAGTGGCGGACACGATCACGGTCACGGTTAGTGAAGTCCCGGCCAACCTAGTGGACTTGATAGCCGCCGAAGGTGCAACCTTTCCCAACGGCGATTATCTGCCAGATGTCTACTCAGGCGCCCCCGTCGCCTACATTGTCGAACGCAGCGCCCCGGTAGCCGATCCGGCCAACCTCAAACCGGGGGGCGGGCATCCGCCGCCAACAGTTCTACGAGATCCGGAGGAACTACCAACTCTACGGGGCCGAAGGGTTGTTGGACCGGATCCCCGGGGCCAAGGGAGCTCATCCCAATCGGGTCTCCGAGGGAGTGGAACAGGCCATTCTGGACTACAGCTTGGAGCATCCCACCCAGGGCTGTCTGCGGCCACGTCAGCAGTTGGCCCTACAGAACATTCAGGTGAGCAGTAGCGGGGTCAGAGGGGTGTGGAGCCGTCACGACCTACTGACGCGGGAACAACGGTTAACGAAGGCCGGGGCGTGAACCCCGGCGACACTTGCTGCGTGAGCTCTCGAGCTCCTGCTCACCACAAACGCTCAACGAAGGCCGGGCAAGGTCGGACTCTTCGGGTCTCCCGGCGACAGGTGAGCAGGGGGGCAGGGGAACCGACTGGCAGCCAGTCACATAGGGGCTATCCCCGCTGCCCCAGTCTAGCTCCGGTAGCGCAACCTCACCACCGCGCCGAGATCGGACTCTTCGGGTTAACTGCTGGTAGTGGGTTCCACAGGCCCGAAGAGTCCGACCTTGGCCTCGGCCAACGTGCGGTCGGTCACACCCGGGCTCTACGAGCCTCTTCCAAGTAGCTGTCAAGTTAGCAGGCCGCTAATAGGCCGCCATGATGATCTGCATTCCGGCCCGTAGACGCACTCTCCACTTCCTCTCAAGATCGTCGTTCCAATCCGGGTCCAGTACAGCAGCGGTATCACATATGCTGTTCAGCCACAGTTCATACAGTTTTGGGAGTACATTCCTCTTGTCCCGGCTGTGCGCCTTTCCTAGTCTGTCCAGCATTCTCCGCATCTCCGGGTCTGCCACGTCCTTAGTCACCATCACGTAGACCGAGTCTCGGAGTACCTTTCGCTGCCTCTCGAAGTCCGTGGCAGCGAAGTATGGTGAGATTTCCGGGGAGGAGCCCAAGAAGGTGTTGTAGAAGGTTTCCGCAAAGTTCCCATTTGCTTCACATCGCTCGAAGCTGAGTCGCACTGCCTCGTCGGCAAACGCTCCAGGCGTTCGCATTGAGGAGTCGGCTTCGGGTTCGCGAAAGAAGTCGATGCGGCAACGCAAGGAGCCTTCCACAGCCACTCGGTGCGGTACTTGGGGATGAATGGTAATGAGGTCCGGGGCTGAGATGACATGCTCGTCTGCAGCCTCAAGGTCCACAAAACGGATGCTGCCCTCGAATACATGCAGAACTCCCCAGTGTCCAGCGGCCAGCGTGTGCTCCCTCTGAATCGCATCGGGTATCGTGTTTGCTGTAAAGATGAGTGAGCTGCTGCTCGGAACAAGCCCGGGCGGTAGTCTGTCGAAGTCCATGTGTTTTTCTCCTTATGGCGACATTGTATGACCTCTCGAGTCTAGTGTCCGGGCATCGTGGCCAGCGTCCTCATGTTTGCTGGAATCGGACTCTTCGGTGCCTTAACGGCGAACCTGGCCTCTTTCATTGTGGGGTCCGACAACCGGGTTCCAGTGAATGTGGATCAACAGCTGTTGGAGGAGGTCCGATCATTGCGCAGTCAGGTAGCCAGATTGGAAGAGACGGTGACCGTAATGGTCAGACGTATGGATGGCGTCACCCGAGTCGTAGGCGGATCACATAAGGTGAGCTGAGGCGATGTGGCGAGGTGCAGGAGGCACCCAGGTGAAGGTGGTTCAGGGGTTAGCCATCCTGCGATAGCTGCTGAGTTGGGGGTCCCAATTTTATGGCCGGAAGCTCCGAAAGGGGCACTGATGGCGGGAATCGGCCACGATGGTGGCGTCGTATAGGCTAGACGACATCCAGGTCCCTCTGCGGTACGGTCCTGCTCGGACCATTGGTCGGCTTCGCCTTATCGCCCTTTGCCTGCCCCTACAGACATTTGACAGTATTGTCTAGGAAGTGTACTATTCATCAGCCGACTTTCCGCCCCCCCTCGTTCGGCATCATGAATACACCTCCGAATAGGCCGGTCCGAGCAACTCCAGCAGCACCTGTAACTCATCAACGAGGTTCATCGCCATAACCTGAATCGTGTCGGTAACGATGAGAAGCAGGTGCACATCCAGGAATAACTCAAACACCCACTTGGCCGTCGGCCGCTCCGTAGGTTTGCCTCGCTGATCCGGCACCACCTCCCCATTCTCAGCCAAGACCTTTACGGACTCGGTACCAGGTAGCAGCGTAGACCAGCAGACAGAGCGTCATCACGAACAATAACGCCATGATCCTCTGCGCTTTTTTCAAGAACTAGTGTTGAGGCCAGGAACATCGGGTCCTTCAAGAACCTGAAGCCCCGCTCCACCGACCCTTGTAAGCCTGTAGCACCGAGATCGGACTCTTCGGGTCAACATCTGAAAGCTGCTCGCCGGTGGTGTTGTTGGTAGCCACGATGAACCGGGAGGCGCGCTCCAACTGCTCTTCGAAACTCTTGGTGCTCGCCGCGACCGACCCCTCGATCCGATAGCCGACCCTTTCGGGAACAGCCTTCCTAGCGGGCCTCCCAGCCTTCGGGTAGTGCTTCCTCGCTCGCACCTTGGGATCGATCAGGTCCAGCACCCGGCAAGACGCCTGGTAAGCGAGCAGGGCAGCCCGGGCATCGGCTTCGCAACTGAACTCCTGAGTTCGCAAGCGATTAAACCGCTTCCGCTCCTCCTCACTACCTTTCAGCAGTTGCCGTTCAGCCGACCCCCGGGCTCTCTCCCGGGCAGCCAAGGACGGACTCTTCGGGTCAGAGCGGATCACCAACCACCTCTGTTTGACCCCGGCGTAGACGGTATCCACCCGGCTACGCTCCATCCCCTTGGCAAGAGTTGAAAAATCTGAAACGACCAACCCGTCAAGCAGCTTCTTCGCCTGCGTCAGGGTCGCAGGGACACCCATTACCCAGGTAACGTCCGTTTGGTTCAGGGTTTGCAGGGTGTCCTGACCCGGCACTATCGGTGACCAGCACCTCGACTCCGGCGTTCTGCAGCTGCCCAGCCTGTCTCAAGACCGCTTCCTGGAAGCTGGTCTTGTCACTCGCGTTGCCACTTAAGGGCCGCATCAACAGGGGCAAGCCTGCAGTGTTCTCGGCGATGAGTTCAAGTATGACTTGGTTCAGGTCAGGTCGGTTATCACGACTGTAGCCTCGCTTGATTTGGATCACACCGTCGACAGGCTCATCGTCACCGCTGTTGTAGCTGCCGTCCAGGTGGAAACTACTCGAGTCCAGGTGGGCAATCTTCGGGTTGAGCTCGAGCCTGGTGGCGGCTTGTTGAGCGATGATGGTGAACAGCTCGGTAACGCCGAACTGATGGAGGCGATCAAGGGCTTTGCTGGGAGCGCCGTCGTTAAGGTGCTCAGCTTTGATCCCCGGCCCGATGAGCTGGTCAGTAGGTTTGTTCTTGAAGAACCTGGGGGCAAGGTAAAGCCGGCGGTTGGTGAACCCGAGACCGTTAATGACCATCGCCTTGACAGCTTGCCCGATGGTAACGAACCGCTGGTCCTTGTCCTGGGGGATGAACTGGTCGATGAGTTCGCCGATCCCTAGCTCATCGAACATTCCCGCTACCAGGCCGAGGTGCTCAACGGTTTTCGTTTCGTATCTCGCTACCATCCATCCAGCATGGCAGATGGCTATTCTTTGGGCTCGAACAGGGGGGGCGGAAAGTCGGTATACGATTATCCGACCCTCTGAGAGCCCCGCTAAGCTCCCTCGAAGTTTTCCCGAAGGGTATTTTTCGCGACAAAGATACCGTAAGGCTCTCCACCACACGCCTGCAGCCTGAGGTGGGCCAGAACGCAGCGGCTCGCACAAAAGGCACCTCGGCGCGTCAGGGCAAATCGAAGGAACTGATAATGTGCTCTTCAAAGCTTGGCTACCACTAAATCCAGGAATCTGCACTCTGAAGCAGGCCGGCGGGGATGAGTAGAGAGCGCAAGGGAATCGCTGATGAGCGAAGGCGGCTAGCTCGCGAACGCGAGGTGTATGGACGAAGGATCATAGGCGAGTTGCAGTGCTGTGTAAACTCGTTGACATCCCGGCTCCTGCCCCCCACGTACATTAGGAAACCTGAGCTGTCCCACGTAGGAGCCTGAAGAGAAGTCCTGGCTGAGTTGGACATGGTAGAGTGCCAGCGTTCGCCGCCAACAGACACGACTGAAGCTAACTAGGAGGGAACTCATGGAGATGAACCGGATCATGCAGAAGGCGCTCTCGACTGTGATCGCGGCGCTCTTCCTCGCCACCTCGGCCTTCTTCGCCGCAGCCCAAGGCCCGTCGGCCACCACTCTGGTCGTGGGGCACCCGATCGATCCCCCCGGCCTGAACCCGCTAGGACACAACTCCGCAATCTTTGAGAGCGTAACGGCCTCAACCATCGAGAAGCTCCTCTATACCGACGCCCACGCTCCCGAGATCATGCCGGGCCTAGCTGAAGATTGGGAGTGGAGCGCGGACGGAACGGTCCTCACCCTTCACCTGAAAACCGGCGTCCAGTTCCATAATGGCGAGCCGTTCAACGCCGAGGCCGCCAAGTTCAGTATCGAGCAGCTCATGGCCTCTACCTTCCTCTCCACCTTCACCAGAGACTTAGGTCTTACCAGCATCGACGTACTTGGTGAGAGCACGGTCGCCCTCCGTTTCGCCGCACCCGCCGGTAACGCGCTCTTCGTTCTCGCCCGCGCAGGCTTCATCGTGCCGCCCGGTTACTACCAGGAGGTGGGTGGGGACGGCTTTGCCCTCAGTCCGGTAGGGACAGGGCCCTACAAGTTCGTCGAGTGGGTCAAAGACGATCATGTCACCTTCGAAGCCTTTGCCGATTACTGGGGTGGGCCGCCAGCACTGCAAGAGATCGTCTGGCGGATCATCCCCGAGCAGTCTTCACTCGTCTCGGCCCTGGTAAATGGGGAGATCGACCTCGCTACCAGCATCACCCCCGCATCGCGCGGTCGCGTCACGAACAACTCGGACCTCCGGCTGATTACCAGCCCCGGCCTGCGCCAGTTCGTCACCTTCTTCGATATGCGTATCGATCACCCGGTGGCGGACGCGACGGTCAGGCGAGCGCTCAACTACGCTGTCGATAAGCAGGCCCTGATCACCCTCTTCGAAGGGGAGGCGGAGGCGCTGTTCGGGCAGTATCTGACACCGGCAGTCCTCGGCTTCAACCCTGATGTCGATCCCTTCAACTACGATCCAGACCGGGCCCGAGAACTGCTCGCCGAGGCAGGCTACTCAGGCGGTTTCAGCATGACCCTGAAGTATACGGTGGGGCGCTACCCCCTCGACCGCGAGATGGGTGAGGTGGTTTCGGCCTACCTGGAGGCGGTAGGTGTCCGGGTGGAACAGATTCCTTTGGATATCGTCGAGTTCAACCGCCAACACTCCGAAGAGCCCACCATGGGTCCAGCCTGGCAATGGGGGCTGCTGACCCCCGCCGACCCTCATAACACCCTCGGTCTCTTCAGGCCGGGCACCTTCTTCGCGCGCTACCCCGACAATCCCCGGATCCAGGAACTCCTCGCAGCCGGACTGCGCGAAACCGATCTGGGGCAGCGTGCCGCTATCTACAACGAGGTGAACCAGATCTGGAACGACGATCCCCTGGGGATCTACCTCATCGTCCCGAACGACCTGTATGCGGCCCGGACGACAGTGGAGGGCTTCGTGCCCCGTAGCGACCAAGTGGTCGACCTGACCATGGTCAGCAAGACGCAGTAGCGAACCGGGCGTTGGCCCCTCCCGCGACACCACCGGCTTGGGGGGGAGGGGGCCCCGGTCCCCGCAAAGCCTTCGCCACCGAGGGGGCCAGCGGGCAGCCCGTTGCTGGGTGGTAGGACCCTTCAGCACCTCCCCACAGCCGGGCTTGGGAAGGGGTTGACATTGGTTCCGCCTGAAGAGCTGGAGGCTCGACTGGAGCGCTTGCGTACGGCGCTGCGCACTAGCGGTCACGACGCCCTGATCGTGCCCGGCACCGCCGGGTTGCTGAGTCGCGGCTACCTTCGCTACGTCTCGGACTGGCGAATGTGGATGGGTACCGGCTACTTCCTGCTGCCGCTTGAGGATGCACCGACGCTGTTCCTAGGCCCCGGGTCGGAGGGGCACTGGGCTGAGGCTGGTGCGACCCTTCACCGGGTGCGGCTAGCTAGCGACAGGGTCGCTGAGCTCGCCCGCAGTTTGACGGCGTCGCGTCTGCACCGGGTGGGCGTCGTCGGCCTGGATGTGGAAGTGCCTGCCGGCGACCTGGGCCGCCTCGAGGCCGCCCTGCCCGACCTTCATATTGTCGACGCCACCACGATCATGCAGAGTGCGATGGTCAGCAAGAGCGACTACGAGATCGCGCAGGCCTCAGAGACCTACAGTCATGTGGCCGGAGCCCTCGATCAACTGGCTCGCCTGCTGGAGCCCGGCAAGATAGAGCGGGAGGTGCTGGCCCAAACCCTGGGCTTCCTGGCAGAGCGGGGCTGTGTCGACGGGATCGCCCACCTGTCGACCGGCGAGTTGCCCTACATCCGCCCGCCAACCGATCGCAGACTGGAACTGGAGGACATCCTGAAGGTCCAGCTCGAGTTCGCCGGCCCCGCGGGCTACTGGGTGGAGTTGGCGGGCGTCTACTCTTTCAGGCCACCACCGGAGCGGAAGCTGCGCCACTTCGAGACGACCCTGGAGGCGCTTCAGCGGGCAGCGGCAGCGCTCAAACCGGGAGCGCACGGCACCGACGTTACCAAAGCCATCGAGGGCACCTATCTGGACGCCGGGTGGACCGTTACGGCCGGGCCGGGCTGGGGTCTCCACGGCATCGGTCTGAATCTTGTCGAGCCCCCTTTTACAGATTCGCCCGACAGTATAGTTGAGAATATGATCGTCATGATCAGCCCGAACGCGACCGTTAGCGAGCACGAATGGAGCCTCTTCCTCCCGGACAACTTCGTCGTCACCGAAGAGGGCGGCCGGCCCCTGGGAGAGCACCTGCACAGGTGGAGGATCCTCGATTAGCCCCTCCGGTGCTGGGCGGTCCCCGGAGCGGTCCCGATGGTCGCTGGGGCTGTCTCCTCAAATCGCTAGCTGCCCCTTCACCCGACCGGCAGCTTCCGCCCTCCCAACCAGGGCCCGAGTGGGGCCGCCCGGAGACTAGGCGTATAAGGCACATCGGCTAGGAGCAGCAGGACTTGTCACGGAAGCGAGGCAGCTATGAGGACGTTTCTCTCCAATTGCACGCTGATCGACTGCGCCGGGAACCCTCCGGCTCGGGACAGCACCATCGTCATCGAAGGTGACCTGATCGCCGCGCTGCGGCTCGGTCCTGGCGGTACCGCCGACGCCAGCGACAAAGATCTGGTGCTAGACCTCCAGGGAGGCTTCGTCACCCCCGGTCTCTGGTCGGTCCACAGCCACCTCGGCTTCATCTTCCCGGATATCAATCACCTGATGCTGCAGGAATCCGTCGCCGACTACACCATCCGCGCCGGCCGAAACGCCATGGACGCCCTCCGGGTCGGGATCACCAGCATCCGGAGCGTCGGCGACCGGGATTTCGTCGATGTCGCCTGGAAACGAGCCTTCGCAAGCGGCCTGATGATCGGACCGAGGCTCTTCGTCTCGGGCCACTACCTCTGTGCGACCGGCGGCCACGGCTACAACTGGCCGGGGGCGGTGCAGGTCGACGGGGCTAGCGAGATGCGCAAGGTCGTGCGTGAACAGCTCAGACGGGGTGTGGACCACATCAAGCTGGCCGTGACCGGGGGCGTTGCGACGGCCGGCGAGTCGATGGAGGAGTCCCAGCTGTTCCCCGACGAGATCCGCGCCGCGGTCGAGGTCGCTCACGAAAAGGGCAAGAGGGTCTGTGTGCACGCAGGTGGAGCCGGCGGGGTGAAGGCGGCCATCCGTGGGGGGGTGGACTGCATCGAGCACGGCTACTACCTGGACGATGAGGCCATCGAACTCATGGCGGAGCGCGAGGTCTTCTTCGTGCCGACCCTGTTCGTGACCCAGGATAGAGAGTTCATGCGCAAGTCGGGGATGAGCGAGGAGCAGATCGGCAAGGCGCAAGGAGCGGCCGAGGCCCACCGGGCCGGCTTCGCCAAGGCGCTGGAGGCTGGCGTGCGCATCGCCTGTGGCGCAGATTCCAGTCCGATCGCCGATCACACCCTGATTGAGATCGAACAGCTTGCGAGGGCGGGGATGACGCCGCTGCAGGCCCTGATGGCCTCCACCCGAACCTGCGCGGAGCTCTGCGGGGTAGACGATCGCTTGGGCACCCTGGAGGTCGGCAAGATCGCCGACCTCATCGTGGTGGCTGACAACCCACTCGACGACCTCGCTCACCTCCGCAAGCTCAAGCGGGTCTTCAAGGGTGGCAAGCCCGTCCCTACCGAGCCGCCGCCGGGACTGACCGATTTCTGGTCGCTATTCATGGAGCTCCACTCCTAGCGGTGAGCCGCGATGGGCCGCTACATCGTCAAACGATTGCTGCAGGCTATCCCCACCCTCCTCGGCATCACAGTCATCACCTTCCTGGTCCTCAGATTGAGCGGCGACCCGGCGTACATGGTTCTCGGGGAGACCGCAACCCGGGAGGCGGTAGCGACCTACCGGGCGCAGCACGGACTCGATAAGCCGCTGCACCTGCAGTATCTGCAGTTCATGCGTGGCGCCCTAACCGGAGACTTCGGGAACTCATTGCGCTACCAGGAGCCGGTGGGGCGGCTGCTACTCAGTCGGCTGCCGGCGACGGTGGAACTCAGCCTGGCCGCAATCCTGTTCTCGCTCCTGGTAGGAGTGCCCGTCGGCCTGCTCTCGGCGACCCGCCCTGCGAGCGCCGAAGACTTTGTCATCCGCGCTCTAGCACTCTTGGGTCAGGCCATCCCCGGCTTCTTCCTCGGCATCGTGCTGATCATGCTCTTCTCCGTACACCTCCACTGGTTCCCTACCGGCGGGCGGGGCGGGTTCCAGCACTTAGTCCTGCCCACCGTGACCCTGGGAGCCTTCATGGTCGCCCTCATCGCCCGATTTACCAGGTCTTCGCTGCGAGATGTGCTAGGCCAGGACTATATCCGCACAGCTAGGGCCAAGGGCCTGTACCGACGACGGGTGATACTCCGTCACGCCTTCAAGAACGCGCTGATCCCGGTCGTCACGATCACCGGACTTCAGACCGCGGCGGTCTTCAGCGGCGCCATCGTGACCGAGACGGTGTTCTCATGGCCGGGGCTGGGGCGATTTATGGTCCAGGCGGTCTACGGCAGAGATTTCCCGGTGGTCCAGGCGACCGTGATACTCATCACCGGCGTGGTCGTGCTGATCAACCTGATCGTGGACCTGATCTACGGCTTCGTCGATCCGCGGATCCAATATGCCTAGGTCGCTCCCTCCTCAGTCCGACCCCGCCGCGGCTGCGGATCTGGAGACCGAGCGCCTGTCAGCGGGTCGACACCATGCACTGCAGAGCCTTCGCAGTTTCTGGCGACGCCCTGAGAACCGGGTGGCCGCTGGAATCTTCGCGTTGGGACTGATCATGGTGGCCATTCCCGTCGCCTGGTTACCCCACGATCCCACCAAGATCGACATGATCAACCGCCTGAAGCCCCCCTCGTGGTCGCTGGACCCCCGGTCGTTTCCCCTAGGGACCGATGTACTGGGGCGCGACATCTTCAGCCGCATCGTCTACGGTGCCCGCTGGACCTTCCTCATCTGTCTCAGCGCCGCTTCGATTTCGACCGTCGTGGGAACTCTGGCCGGACTCGCCGCTGGCTATTACGGCGCAACCGTAGACGCCATCATCTCCAGACTGATGGACATGCAGCTGGCGTTCCCCGTCATTCTGCTCGCGCTGAGCGTCCTCGCTGTCGCCGGACCCAGCCTCATCAACCTGATCCTCGTCTTGGGGCTGGTGGATTGGGCCAGATACGCACGGGTGGTGCGGGCGGCGACGCTCAGTCAACGCCAGCACGACTATGTGGAGGCCGCTCGAGCCCTGGGGGCAAACCCCGCTCGCATCGCCCTCGCCCACATTCTGCCTAACATCCTCTCCTCAGTGGTGGTGATGACCACCTTCTCGACCGCCCTCCTGCTGCTAACGGAGTCGGCCCTGAGTTTCCTGGGACTGGGCGTCGCCCCTCCTGCGGTGACCTGGGGCAGCATGATCGGATCGGGGCGCGATTATATCTATCAGGCGTGGTGGATCGCGACTATGCCAGGCATCGTGATCACGCTCATGGTTCTCGCGATCAACTTCCTCGGGGATGGTCTTCGCGACGCCTTCGATCCCAGAGAGCGCTAGGCACCTCAACGCTCCGAAGACCGTCCACCCATGAAGGTTTAAGGGGACACTTACAATCAGGGGAATTCCAGGCGAGCTGCGGGTGCTGCTCGGGGTATGCTGTCCGGGTGCTCGCGAAGAGGATCATCACCTGCCTCGATGTCCATGCGGGCCGCGTTACCCGCGGGCAGCAGTTCGGTCGTGCTGAGCAGGGCGAACTCAGGGACATGGGTGACCCTGTTGCCCTTGCCGTGCAGTACAACGAGCAGGGCGCCGACGAGCTGGTCTTCTACGACATCACCGCTACCGCCGAGGGGCGGAACACGATGCTCGATCTGGTCACCGTGGTGGCGGAGCGCTGCTTCATGCCGCTGACCGTCGGTGGCGGGATCCGGGCGTTTGCCGACTTCCGACAGTTCTTCCTCGCCGGTGCAGACAAGGTGTCGATTAATTCCGGTGCGGTCGCCAACCCGGAAGTGGTGCGCCAGGCGGCCGATCACTACGGCTCGCAGGCTGTGGTCCTCTCCGTCGACGCCCGGAGGTCCCTAGAGGGTAGTTGGGAGGTCTACATCGCCGGCGGCCGCAAGGCGACGGGCTATGACCTGCTCGCCTGGGTCGAGCGGGGGCAGGCGCTCGGTGCCGGGGAGATCGTCCTGAACAGCATCGATGCCGACGGCATGAAGACCGGCTACGACCTCGAGGCCACCCGGGCCGTCGCCCGCACGGTCGACATTCCGGTGGTGGCGTCGGGCGGTGCCGGGAGCGCGGAGCATATGCGCGATGTCTTTCAGCAGGGCGAGGCGGATGCGGCGCTCGCCGCTGGCATCTTCCACAGCGGTCAGACCACCGTCGCTGCGGTCAAGCAGGTGCTGGCCGCCGCCGGCGTCCACGTTCGGGTGGTCTGACCCCGCCGGGTCCGGTGGGACGGGAGGCACGGTGAAAAAGAGGCACTTCGAAACTCTGGCTGTCCGCGGCGGCGCGGAGGTCGATCCCGAAACCGGGGCGCTGGTGCCGCCCCTCCACCTCTCTACCACTTTCGAACGGGACCCGGATGGCGGTTACCGCCGGGACTTCTCCTACTCCCGGAGCGACAACCCCAACCGGCGTGCCCTCGAGCGGCTGATAGCCGAACTCGAGGGCGGGGAGGAGGCAGCCGCCTTCGCCTCGGGGTCGGCCGCCGCCGGGGCCGTGTTCCGGTCGCTCAGGCCGGGCGACCACGCCCTGGCACCCCGAGAGATGTACCACGGCATCCGCAGCCTCCTCCTCCAGGCGCTCATCCCTTGGGGTCTCGACCTTACCTTCGTGGAGATGACCGACTTGACCGAGGTAAGGGCGGCCCTGCGCCCGGAGACCCGACTCATCTGGGCCGAGACCCCTTCGAACCCCCGGTTGGGTATCACCGACCTCGCCGCCCTGGCCGACCTCGCTGGGGAGGTGGGGGCGGTCGTCGCCTGCGACAACACCTGGACCCCACCCCCCCTGCAGCCGGCCTTCGAACTGGGTGCCGGCCTCGTGGTCCACGCCACCACCAAGTATCTGGCCGGGCACAGCGACCTGATCGGGGGCGTGGTGGTCGCCCCACGGGGGGGCACCGAGTTATTCGAGCGGATCCGGTTCTTGCAAAGAAACGAGGGGGCGGTCCCCGCACCGTTCGACTGCTGGCTTACCATGCGTGGGATCCGGACGCTCCCCTACCGCATCCGTGCCCAGCAGGAAGGCGCCTCGGCTATCGCCCACTTCCTTGCTGGCCACTCCCGGGTTGAGAGGGTCAACTACCCCGGGCTTCCCGACCACCTCGGGCACGATGTCGCCCGGCGGCAGATGACCGGGTTCGGGGCCATGCTCTCCTTCGAGGTCGCGGGCGGGGAGGAGGCGGCCCTGGGGGTTGCGGCCCGGGCCGAACTCATTACCCGGGCTACCAGTCTCGGCGGGATCGAGACCCTGATCGAACACCGTGCCAGCATCGAGGGGCCGGAGAGCCCGACCCCCGACAATCTGCTGCGCCTCTCGGTCGGGCTCGAGCACCCCGATGATCTCATAGCGGACCTCGAGCAGGCGCTGGCCTGAAGTCTGCTAGTGGGTCACGGCTCCGGGCCCGGCCTCTCCAGCGAGTAGACTGGGGGGTCATGACACTGCCCGATATCGACTTTGATGAGCGCGGCCTCGTCTCCGTGGTGGTCCAGGACGCCTCCAGCGGCGAGGTGTTGACCCTAGCCTACGCGAATCGTGAGGCGCTTGAGAGGACTGTGCAGACGGGCGAGACCCACTTCTGGAGTCGGTCCCGGCAAGAGCTATGGCGCAAGGGGGCGACGAGCGGCAATACCCAGCGGGTGCTCGAGGTCCGCTACGACTGCGACGCAGACGCGCTCTTATATCGGGTCGATCCCCAGGGTCCCGCCTGTCACACCGGCGAGAGGAGCTGCTTCCACCGGAGCGTTACGGGCGGGGCTATCCCCTCCATTGGGGAGGTCATGACGCTTCTCGAGCGCGTTGTCGATGATCGCCTGGAGCGCCGGCCCGAGGGCTCGTACGTGGCCCGGCTGCATGATCGTGGCGTCGGCTACGTGGCCCAGAAGGTTATCGAGGAGGCGGGGGAGAGTGTGGTTGCCGCTCTTCAGGAGCGCGACGAGGAGTTGGTGGAGGAGGTTGCGGACCTACTCTTCCACCTGGTGGTGCTGCTGCGCGAGCGGGGGTTGCGTATCGAGCAGGTGGCCACCCTCTTAGCTGCGCGGTACCGAGAGAAGACAGGCGGCCGCTCCTGAACTCGCCAGAGGGCGCGAGGTGCTCGCCCCCTGGTAAGGTTGGCCTGTCCCCTGCGCTCGGGCTCCCCCGAGACCCGCATCGTTGTTAGAGATATGGTTAGAATCTGTTCCATAAGTCATACCGAGAGGATTTCCAGGTACTTTTCACTCCAGCTAGAGACAATCGGCAAGGGGTGAACTGGGAACGCGCATTCTAATCACCGGCGGCACTTCGGGAATAGGATGGGCTGTTGCCTTGCTCCTTGGTCAGCGCGGCGTCGATGTCGACGTTATTGGCGGCAGGAGTGAGGCCAGAGGAGCGGAGCTGGGCGACTTCTTCAGGTTCACGATCGAAGTCGTCCGGGAGGACCTGGCGGGCCCGCCCCAAGGTGGTAGTCGCTACCGCGTTGCCGCGCCTCGACGGGCGCCGCTTCATCGAGTTCCCGCTCGACATCGGGCAGGGCGACCGCGTGACCGGAGTGCCAGGGCGCCTTCAGGGTCGGGTGGATCTCGCCTTCGCCGGACTCGAGATCCCAACGGTGCTCACCTACCCCCTCGAGACGCACTTCGCGGAGGAACTGCACGCCTACACCCCTTCCCCAAAGCCTGTGTGCTCTCCTGCTCGAGCACCAGCAGGCCCAGCAGGAGAGCGGGACTCCGAACGTGCACAACCTGTTGTTCCCGACAGCGGACTGGGCGCTGATGTACCCGAACAACTTCCCGAAGCGGGACTTCAAGGCGGTCCTGAAACGTGCGGGACTGCCGGAGGACATCCGCCTGTACGACCTCCGGCACACGTGCGCTTCGCTTCTGCTGCAGGTGGACGTGCATCCCAAGGTGGTGAGTGAGCGCCTCGGGCATGCCAGCATCACGCTTACGCTGGATACGTACAGTCATGTGCTGCCGAGCATGCAGCAAGAGGCGTCGGATCGGCTCGAGAGGCTACTTTATGAGGAGCGGGGAGATGGCGCCGCGCTGGCATGGAACTAGCGTCAGAAAGCAGCCAGGATACGAGGTTGGCTCAGGCGTTGTCTCCGCCTGCGGAATGGGCGCTGATGCTGCTTCCTCACCACTTGCAAGCGACCGGAAAGTGGGCTTTATTTAGCGCCTGGACCAGTCGATACCCGGAGACCGGGTTCCGAGTCGCGTCCGACATCCCCTTCCATTGGTAGCTCTTCCCACGGGTGGCTCTAGGGACCGCGCTCACCTCACCGCCCCCCTGAGGTCGAGCTCGCTGGCGAAGTGGCAGGCCACCCGGTGCCCCGGGCTGATCTCCTCCAGGGCGGGGACCTGCTGGCGGCACAGTTCCTGGGCGTACGAGCAACGGGGATGGAAAGAGCAACCGGGGGGAGGGTTGGCGGGGTTGGGAATCTCGCCGCTGAGGATGATGCGCTCCACCTTGCGGCGCGGGTCGGCGACGGGGTTAGCCGACATCAACGCCTCGACGTAGGGGTGCTTCGGGTCCTGATAGAGTTCCCCCGTCTCGGTGACCTCGACCACCTTGCCCACGTACATCACCGCGATCCGGTGGGCGATGTGGCGGACTACGCTGAGGTCGTGGGAGATGAACAGATAGCTTACGCCCAGCTGGTTCTGCAATTCGACCAGCAGGTTCAGAATCTGCCCCCGCACCGACACGTCGAGTGCCGACACCGGCTCGTCGCAGACGATGAACTCCGGGTTGGTGGCGAGCGCCCGGGCGATGCCGATGCGCTGGCGCTGGCCGCCCGAGAAGGCGTGCGGGTAGCGCTTGAGGTAGCGGGGGTCGAGGCCCACCCGCTCCATCATCTCCACCACCCGCTCGGTCACCAGCTGGCCCTTGGCCCGGATCGACATGCGGGGATCGAGCGACTAGAACGGGTCCTGGAAGATCATCTGCATGTGCCCACGCATGTCCCGGAGCTGCCGGTAGCTGAGCGAGGTGAAATCGACTCGCTCGCCGTCCAGGTGGTAGACGACCGTGCCGGAGGTGGGTTCGATGGCGCGCAGCAGGCTGCGGCCCAGGGTGGTCTTGCCGCTGCCGGACTCCCCCACCAGGCCCAGCGTCTCACTGCGGCTCAGGGTAAGGCTGACGTCGTCCACCGCCCTGATATGGCCGATGGTGCGCCGCAGGAGGGGGGTCTTGATGCGGAAATACTTCTTCAGGCCAGCGACCTCGAGCAGGACCTGATCGCTGCTCATGGTTGGCCCCACTCGTCAGGATAGACATACTTGAAGCAGCGGACGTAGTGCTCTTCGCCGACCTCCACCGCCGGGGGATCTTCGCGGTTGCAGATGCCGTCTTTGGCGATCGGGCAGCGGGAGTAGAAGCCGCAGCCCTTGCCGAGGTTGAGGGGGATGGGGACGGTGCCTTCGATGGTGGCGAGCTTGCTGCGCGCCTCCCGGCCCACGTCCACGACCGAGGCCAGCAGCGCCTTGGTGTAGGGGTGGTGGGCCTGGTAGAAGATGGTGTCCACGTCCGCCCGCTCCACGATCCGGCCGAGGTACATCACCGCGACCTCGTCGGCCATTTCGGCGATCACCCCGAGGTCGTGGGTGATGAAGATGACCGCCATGTCGAACTGGCCTTGCAGGTCCTTGATCAGCTGCAACACCTGCGCTTGCACGGTCACGTCCAGCGCGGTGGTGGGCTCGTCGGCGATCAGCAAGCTGGGGTGGCACGACAGCGCCATGGCGATCATGGCCCGCTGCCTGAGACCGCCGGAGAGTTCATGAGAGTAGGCGCTAAGCCGCTCCGCGGCATTGGGAACGTCGGCGCGGGTGAGCATCTCGGCGGCGATGTCGCGGGCCTCGTTTTTGTCCCTGGTGACGTGAAGCAGGATGCCCTTGATGATCTGGTTGCCGATGGTGTGGACCGGCGAGAAGGCCTTCATCGGCTCCTGGAAGATCTTGGCGATCTCCCCGTCGCGGATGTCCTTGATCTCGCGGCCGGTGGGGTCGAGCTTGGCCAGGTCGACCTGGCCGCCGTCGCGCCGGTGGAGCAGGATCTTGCCGCTGACCCGGCCGGGCCGGGGCACGATGCGCAGCAGCGCCTCCGAGGTGACGCTCTTGCCGCAGCCACTCTCGCCAACCAACCCTAGGGTGCGGCCCCGCCTGACCGTGATGCTGATCCCGTCGACCGCCTTGAGCAGCCCGTCGTCGAGATCGAAATGGACCTTGAGATCTTCGACCTCGAGGATGACATCCCCATCGGGCTCCGGTTGCGGCTTGAAGGTCCGGTCTGTCACGGCTCGCCTACTTGTAGGGGTCGGCCGCGTCGCGCAGCCCGTCGCCCAGGAAGTTGAACATCAGCACCGTCACCACGATCCAGGCTGCCGGCCAATATTTTCAGTCCGCCTACTTCTGGCGGCGTACCACCCAGCGGCGCTCAACAGCTAATGGTCTCCACTGAGCCGCCAACAAAGATCCAGTCCTGGTGCGCCGGTGTACCGCGCGCATTATCCCGGGGGAAGGCGATGCGTCTGATTGTCTGGGGAAAGGGAATGACGGGCTCCTGGAAGATGTCTTCCATGATGCTGATGATATTTTCGTGAAACTTCAGCCGGTGGAAATCCTCCAGGGCCTGGACCCGGGCGTATACGGGCACGTATTCGTCATCCCATTCCATAATCGGGGCATGATCCGTCAGGCCATCCATCAGGTTGGCGCCCGGTCGCAACCAGCCAGCTTCCTGACAGAATTCAAGGATTTGTCGTCTCAGGTCCAAACCTCGTCTCTGGGAAGGATGCCTCTGAGGAACAAATAGCCGTCGTCGCGTAGCCGCTTACGCAGCCCCGGTGGATCGTTAAGGAGGTTATTGGATTCTGTGAACGGTTTCATCATCAAGCTCCTGTTTCTACGCTAGTTCAGATGCCGGGACGTGACACCAGAGGTTGTCGGCCGTCAGATAACAGCCTTCAAGTCGTTTCTTTGGATTTAGAAGTTCGTCAGTCTCGCTTTATTCTGCTGATTTGAATTGAGACAGCTTTTCTACCCACACCAGCAATTCTGCGACACGCCCTAATTACCGGCTAGGATCGGGTGCAGCGGGTGGTCCCAGGGATCGCCCGCCTCCATCTCGTCGCCAGCCCCACCGGCCTCGGAGCCCCCGGTGAAGGTGACGCCGTCGGGGATATAGATGATGGCAAAGGCGCGCCGGGGTTGGTCGGTCTGGTTGGCGCCAGCGTAGTGGAAGTTGCAGCCGTGGTGGAAGGTGACCCCGCCCGCCTCCATCTCCATCGCTTCGGCCTCAGCAACCTCGTAGCCGCGCTCCCTCATCTTGGCGACGATGCTGTCGTTCTCGTCGGTCAGGCTGATCGAATCGAGCCGGCCGAACTTGTGGGAGCCGGGCACGAAGTGGAGGCAGCCGTTATCGACGGTGACGTCGTCCACCGCGATCCAGGCGGAGAACGAGCCGACCGGATCCATTGGCCAGTAGGGTGCGTCCTGATGCCAGTTCGTCTGCCGGCTCTGCTGGCCACTGGGCTTGACCATGGCGTGGTCGTGGTAGATGCGCACGTGCCTGGCCCGGGAGAGGCGGCGGGCGGTCTCGGCGAGGCGCTCGGAGAAGGCGAACTCCTTGGCGGCGGGCGAGTCGGTCCAGAGGTTGACCATCTGGTTGAAAACTTGCTCGTACTCCTCGCCGTGGCGGCCCCCCCCCTCGGCGCCGAGGATGCGGTCGCGGTTGGCCCCGATGGCCTCGTCAATGGCGGAGCGGAGCCGCTCGATCTCCGCTTTGGAGAAGAAGTTCTGGTAGCGGATGAAGCCGCGCTCCTGGTAGGTTCGGACATCCTGTTCGGTGGCGGGGCTGTCGACGGTCGGCATCGGGGTACCTCCTGGAACAGACTGAAGAGACTGGGCTCAACCGCGAGTGGTGGGCTAGCACGGGCCAGACCAGACGAGGGGGAAGCTGTCCCCGATCAGCTTCGCGCCGTCGGGGACCTCGATGAAGGGCTTCATAGAGTGCTCGCCGCTCGCGTCGAAGGTGGTGTCCTCGGTCATGAAGTGAATGGCGATGGCGCGCCGGGGCCGATCGCTACGGTTGGGGCCGGAACCGTGCCAGGTAAGCGAGTGATGGAAGTGCACGTGTCCCTTCTTGACCGGGTACATCATGAAGTATAGGGGGTAGCCCTCGAAGGTCTCGGGCAGGTCGACGCCGTCGGGCATCTCATCGATCAGTGCCTCCTGGTTGCCCCACTTGTGCGAGCCGGGAACCATGAACATGTAGCCGTTGTCGGCCTCGGCGTCATCGAGCGCGATCCAGGCAGTGATCTGCGCGGTCTTCGGCTGCAGCGTCGGCCACGCGGGCGAGTCCTGGTGCCAGTAGAGGCGGCCGCCCCGCGCCTGGGGTTTGTACTGGACCTGGTCGTGCCAGACGCGCAGTTCTCTCGCGCCGCTGAGCTGAGCCGCCATGGCGGGGACCTTCTCGTTGTCGATGAGGCGCCGGAAGGCGGAGCTCGCCTCCCAGATGTTAACGATCTGCCAGATCGGGTGGGCGTCGTCGCTGACCAGGTTGCGGAGCTCCACCGGCTGCGCCGCGTCCGGGTTGTCGCGGTCGTCGATGACGTGGAGCACCTCGTCCTGGAGGATCGCGACCTCCGCCTCGCTCAAGACCGGGCCGCCGTTGACAAACCCGCTGCGCCGGTATTGCTCGACCTGCTCTGCCGTTAGCATGTGTACCTCTGGGCGGTAGATTTCGACCGAAACCGGAACGGTTGTCTACACCCCGGTTGTGACCTCAATCTGGAGTCTCCTCGCACTCTGCATGAGGCCTGGTCATGATTCGTTAAGCAGCATATAGGAAAGCTTTCGGTCATTTGGCACATAATAGGCACACAACTGCGGGTGTAGGCCATCCCGAGGAGTCCAGTGTGAATGAATAATCCCCGTCCTGGGGATTTCTTGGTGGGTCGTATAGGACTCGAACCTATAACCCGCTGATTAAGAGTCCTGTTCCATAAATCGAGTGGCCGCCCAAGGTGTGATACTCCAAGCAGTTTCACCTACCAGACTTGGGGGTCTATTGACGCGCTGGAACTCTCGGAGGTGGTATTCCAAGCAGTTTCACTCACCAGATTTAGCGGGCCATATGTCTTGGAAAAGGACCGCTCGCGACTTATGGAACGGATTCTTAAAGAGCACCCTCAATCTCTGGGGGTAGAGATACACCTTCGTTGAGCCCTGGGTTCGCCTGAGCAGAAGTTTGGAGCAGGTCTTTGGGGCATGTTGGCCCCACCTTAGATGTGAACCGTGACCCGGGCCCCCTCCCCGAGGAGGTGGATCGCGTCGGAGAACCTCACGACCCGCGACTGGAACCCTAGGGAGATGGTGTGGGTCCGGGCGCCGTTCTTGAAGAACTTCACCCCTTTGAGGAGGTCGCCGTCGGTGATCCCGGTAGCGCTGAAGACGATCTGGTTACCGGGGGCGAGGTCGTCTGTGGTGTAGACCCGGTCCACGCTTGCCCCCATCGCCTCAAGGCGCTGGCGCTCCGTGCCGTTCCGCGGCTTGAAACGCCCCTGGATCTCCCCACCGAGGCACTTGAGAGCGGCGGCCGCTAGGACCCCCTCAGGAGCGCCACCGATCCCCATCACGGCGTGGACGTTGGTGCCTCGTACAGCCGCCGCTAGCGCGGCGATCACGTCTCCGTCACCGATCAGTTTCACCCGGGCGCCCGCCTGCCGCACCTTCCGGATCAACTCTTCGTGTCTGGGGCGATCCAGGATTACTACGGTGAGGTCGTCCACAGCTCGGTCGAGGCTCAGGGCCAGGCTCCTTAGGTTGGCGGCCACGGGCCAGAGGAGATCGACCTTGCTCGCCGCCGGCGGCCCAACGATGAGCTTCTCCATATAGGTGTCCGGAGCCTGGAACAGCCCGCCCTCCTCCGCGAGCGCGATGACCGTCACCGCGTTGGTGATCATCCGGGCAGCGATCCCCGTCCCCTCGACCGGGTCTACGGCGATGTCCACGGGCCAAGACTGGTCATCCCCCTTCCCGACTCTCTCGCCGATGTAGAGCATCGGGGCCTCGTCCCGCTCGCCCTCGCCGATGACGATCTTCCCGTCGATGTCGAGTTCGTTGAGCACCCGGCGCATCGCGTCGGTGCCGGCCTGATCCACGAGGTCCGAGCTCCCCTTGCCGGCGACCCGGCTCGCGGCGATGGCCGCCTGCTCGGTGACCCGCACGGTGTCGAGCACCAGGGCTCGTTCCATATCTATATGAGGCGCCCCTGTTGCTCCGGGCTCTCCTGTTCCGGTGGTGGTATTTGGATCGATCATCGTAGGCATTGTCCCATAGCGGCTATCTGGATGTGCACTGGTGCTTAAGGACCGTCGGCAGTTCGGTTTCTCTCTGATCTGGGCCCAGAACGGAAACGGTCGAAGAGGGACTCTACGAGTCCGACGAAGTTACCCCTATCCGCCCTGACTGCGAACTCCACTCTTCATCGCCGCTGCCCGATCGGTAGCATTCGTTAGGTCATGCTTCAGCTTGCGGTCGAAGTTCATGACCCCTCTGGGAGCAGGTGGATATGGCGGCCAGCGCTGGCGGGGTAAGGGCCCAGTCCACGAACTGTTGCAGGGCCTTGCCACGATGGCTGACCCGCTGTTTCTCTTCTCTGGAGACCTCTGCGAAGGTCCTCCCCAATTCGGGGCTGTAAAAGACCGGATCGTAGCCGAAGCCCCCCTCGCCGCGCGGGCTGAAGAGGATCTCGCCCTCGGCTTCGCCGTGGAAAGACTCGACCTCTCCGCCTGGGGTGGCGAGCACGATGCTACATACAAACCGTGCCCCCCGTGCCCCCCGGGGTACGCCCCTAAGCTGTTGCAGTAGGTAGCTGATGCGCTCGCTGTTCGAGATGGGGCCACCGAAGCGTGCTGAGTAGATTCCAGGCGCACCGTTCAGGGCCTCTACCTCCAACCCGGAGTCGTCTGCCAGGGCCGGAAGGTCGGTCTTCAGGGCGGCATGTTCCGCCTTGAGCTGGGCATTTTCCAGGTACGAGCTGCCGGTCTCCTCGGGGAAGGTGGTGAGACCCACCTCCTTGGCCGAGAGAATCCCGGCTCCGAGCGGTGACAGGGCGCTCCGGAACTCGGCCACCTTTGCCAGATTTGTAGTGGCGACGACGAGGCGGACGGTCATGCCGGTCTGGCCATCTGGGCCCTGATGGTGTTGAGGATCTGACCGACCGAGGTCATGCCGGTTTCCACGAGCCGAACGAACTGCTCCGTTGGCAGCGGGCGCTCTTCCGTCCCCCCCTGCACCTCGACGAGGCGGCCATCGCCGGTGGCGATCACGTTCAGGTCGACCTCGGCTTTCACATCCTCGCTATACTCCAGATCCACGTAGGTCTCTCCAGCGATCAGACCGACACTCACGGCCGCCACCTCATGGATGAGGGGCCACTCGTCGATGTCGCCCGCGAAGATCAGGCGGTCGGCCGCCTCATGCAGTGCGATATAGCCGGCCAGCACTCCGGCACAGCGGGTCCCACCATCGGCCTGGAGGACATCCACGTCGACGATCAGCGTCCTGTTGGGGAAGAGCGTCAGATCGGTCACGCTCCGGAGCGACCGGCCGATCAGGCGCTGGATCTCCTGGGTACGCCCCCCGGCATAGAGGCGCTCCCGCGGAGTGCGGTCGTGGGTGCTCCGGGGAAGGAGCGAGTACTCTGCCGTGAGCCAGCCGCTGCGTTGCCCCCGACCCCTCAGATGAGCGGGGAGTTTGGACTCCACCGTCACCGTGGCCAGGACCCGGTTGTCTCCCCACTCGATGAGGGCGGAGCCCTCGGCGTGGCGGCTGTAGCCTCGGCGGACCACGATCGGTCGAATCTGGGTGGGGGCCCGGTTTGCTCTCATGATCGGGCGGGGTGACCCGCACTGACAGCTTACCACCCCGACCGCACTAGTAAGGGGCCTTGGAGGGCGGTCGAGCGCGATACACTGGATCGGTCATGGAGATTGACAGGGATGAACTCTTCCGTTTTTTCGTCGATCACCCGGAGAGGCCTTGGCACATCCAAGATGTGCAGAAGCACCTTAAGCTAAGCGACCGGGCCGAACTTGGACAGCTACTCGGCGGCTTGGTGGCTAGTGGCATGCTGATCAGGACCCGTCGGCGGACCTACGGGCTTCCCAAGGAGATGAACTTGAAACCGGGACGATTGCAGGTTACCTCCGGAGGGTACGGTTTCGTCATCCTCGACGAGGGTGGAAAGGACCTGTTCGTCCCGGCTGACGGCCTCGCTGGAGCCTGGGATGGCGACCGGGTTATGGTCCGTCCCAACCCCCTTCGAGGTGACAACGGCCGTCCGGGCGGAGAGGTGGTCCGCATCTTGGAGCGGCGCAACAACCGGGTGGGGGGGACTCTGGAGTACGCCCGCGGTTACGCCATCCTCCGACCCGACTCGCCGAGGTTACACGAACGCATCCTGCTCGTACCCGAATCGGTGGGGCAACTCGAGGCTGGAACCCGGCTGATCGCTCGCATGGTCTGGCCCGAGGACTCAGGGGAGCGCGACCCTTTTGGCGAGGTCACAGAGGTGTTGGGGCGGGGGGAAGATCCTGAGCTGGAGACGCGGGCTGTGATTGTCAAGTACGACCTCAAGGATGCCTTCGACCCGGATACCCTGGCCGAGGCCTCTGCGGTGCCCCCCACCGTTACCGGCGAGATGATGGGCGGAAGAACCGACTACCGTCACATCAACACCGTGACCATCGACGGCGAGGATGCCAAGGACTTCGATGACGCGATCTCGGTCGAGCGCTTGGCAGGTCGTGGTAAGGACGGTCTGCTCCGAATCGGGGTGCATATTGCCGACGTGTCCTACTACGTTGCTGAGGGGACCAGCTTAGACCGGGAAGCTCGCGAGCGGGCCACTAGCACCTACCTCCCAGGCAAGGTTCTGCCGATGCTTCCCGAACAGCTCTCCAATGGGATCTGCTCGCTGGTGGAGGGGGAGCCGCGGTTGGCCCTCTCCGCCTTAATCGACCTCACTCGGGCCGGTGAGGTGCGGGCTGTCCGGTTCCGGGAGACCGTAATCGAGTCCGACGCCCGGCTTAGCTACCGCCAGGTCCAGGACTTCGTCGATGGCGGGAGATTGCCCAGGGGCAAGCGCAGGCTCGAAGGGGATATCCGCCTCCTGATCAAGCTGACCCAGAACCTGCGGGGGTCACGTCAGGCCCAGGGGGCCCTCGACTTCGACTTAGCCGAGACGAGGGTGGATGTCGACGCAGGGGGAGCTCTGCACATCACCCCGGTCCGTTCGAACGCGGCCCGTCAACTGATCGAGGAACTGATGCTGCTCGCGAACCGACTGGTGGCCCAGGAGTTGAATGAGCGGGATGTCCCCACCCTCTACCGCGTGCACGAGGGGCTGAACCCGGAGAGGATCCAGGCCTTTCAGAAAGGGCTAGGCGGGCTCGGCTATATCGTAGATTTGGAGCACTTGGAGCCGCAGGATCTGCAGAGGATCCTGATCGAGGCCGCTGGCAAGCCTGAGGCGCAGCTCGTCAACACACTGCTGCTCCGCAGCCTGAAGCAGGCCCGTTACAGCCCCGACAACCTGGGCCACTACGGCCTAGCCTTTGAGAACTACCTTCACTTCACGAGCCCGATCCGCAGATACCCCGACCTCGTGGTGCACCGCGTCCTCAAGGCGGTGTTGCAGCACCGCCTCTCCCCGACGCTGAAGGAGCGTCTGCGGGCCGATTTCCCCGACTTGGCGGAGCAGTCGAGCCGCAGGGAACGGCTGGCGGAGGAGGCCGAAAGGGACCTTACCCGCTACTTCCACGCCTGGTGGGCCGTCGAGCATCGGGGTGAAACCTTCGACGGGGTGGTCAGCGGGGTCACCAACTTCGGTATCTTTGTATCCCTTCCCAATGCCGTGGAGGGGTTGATCCACATCTCCCATCTCGATGACGACTACTACCTGTTCCGGGAGGCTTCACTCACGCTGATAGGCCGCAACACCAGGAAGAGGTACCGACTCGGGGACCGGCTTGAGGTGACCATCTCCCAGTCCAATCCGACGGCGCGGCAGGTCGACCTGCTATTGGGTCGTGCCGAGTTGCCTAGGGTCGAGACCGATGAGGCTGAGACTGTGCAGCCGCGCCCGAAGAGGTTGAAAACCCCGCTCGGCCGGGGGGCGGAGCCAGGCGGGGGGGCAGAGCGCTTGGAGCCGATTCCAGGGGGGAGGGTGAGCCGGCGCCGCCGGGTGCTGGTCTTCGGCGATCCGAATCGCCGGCGCTAATCGTACTTCCGGACCGGCTGCCCCCCGGGCCCGGCCGGGGGAGCCCTTGGCCCCTTTGTGAGGGTGTTGCCGGAGTGGTCGCTACCGGGGGGGCAGGTAGTGATAGACTTATCGGTAGGGATGGCATGATCGAGTCGTTTGCGCAGTCGGCGTCGTGTCCGGGATTTGATTTCGGAGCGCGCGTTCGCTTATAAATAGGGGATATTGATGGCCCAGACTTTCAAGTATATTCTGACGCGGTTCTGCCTTCGGTCTGGCCAGTTGACCCTGCCCCAGAGCATGCTTGAACTGTTCCCGAGTTCGGGCACCGTGACCGCTGTCGACTCGGAGGGTGATCGGGAGTATGAACTCTCGTTTCCGGGCCCACGGATAGTGAGTGGCCTCACAGCCTTTTTCGAGGATCATCAGCTCCGGGTGAACGACGAGATCCACTTCCAACCGCTTGAGGATGGCCGCTACTCCTTCACCGCCGTTCCGCGTTCCAGGAAGCCTGGTGTGAGCAGGGAGTCGGCGGGGTCCGAAGGGGTCACCGACCTGCTCGCTGCCCTCTGTCAGTCTGGCTCGGCTATGTCCGAGGCGGAAATCCGCGCGACCTACCCTGAGATCCCCGAGGATTTCGATCTGGCCGGTGCCTTGGCTAGGGATGAGCGCTTCACGTTCGCCGAGGGTCGCTGGCAGGGGGTTGAGAGCGTTCGAGGAGCGGTGCTTGCCTCGGAGGGGTCGCCGGAACGCCCCAGGGTCGCCAGGGTGACCCCCTATCCGAAAGGGGTGATGTTCCCCGGCGACGTAGCCTTGAATTCCGAACAGGAGACCGATGAGCTGTCGTTGCAGAGTCGGCTCCGAGAGGTCTTGGAAGAGTTTGGCTACAGTGTGAAGGCTCTCGCCCAGGGGCAGCAGTTCCTGGTGCAGGCAGATCTTGGGAGGAGGCAGTATCAGGCCTTCGTCCACCTGCTCCTGCCGGACGAACCCCTCGACTGGGCGGCCCTGCTCTCGAGAAGGAGGGAGGCCGGTACCCGCTACCTCACAGTGATCGGTGAGATGAAAGATCTCGAGCGGCTCCACGCCCCTGCGGGTCTGGCGCACGCCTCTCTGTGGTCCTGGGCCGGCCTCGAGCGGGCGCTGCAGCTCTCTCAGATGATCCCCCTTAATCCGCTCGATTTAGAACCCTTCCTGGAACGCGACGGGCTCCTGCAGACGGGGATCGAACTGCTGGAACGCTCTGTCACACGAAAGATCGAGGAACGGAGGGCCTTCTCCACGCTGCTGTCCCGGCTTGCGGCGCTGAAGGCACCAGCCCTATTCCTCCTCGAGGATGTCATGGATGTCGATCTCCCGCGCGATCAGTTGCTCAAGTCCCTCGAGTATCTCGAGTTCGCACCGTTCCACCTCGTGAGCAGGGTCGACAGTGGTGAGTTCTTCCTGCGCGGGCCCGTTCCCGACGCCCTCCTGCAGATCTCGGAATATGCCCTTTCACTGCGCGGCCACCTGCCGAGTCGACGGGGAGAGTTCCTGCACACGGTAGAGGGCGGCGGGTAGTCGTGCCGGCCTCGTGACCCTCCCCCTGCCCCTCCTGGTCGCGGCTGAGCTAGAGGGTCTGGGGCCGGGACCCCCTTAGAAGTAGGTGATGGTGACAGGTCTTGCTCAGCTTCCCTACCGTCGCCTCTCCGTCAGGCTGCTCCTGTAGAAGGCTCAACTCCTGCTCAGGGGCTTCTGTGCTGGGGGTGTGCGGGGCAGTAGCAGGGTGATCTCCTGACACCGCCCGTGAAGTAATTCAGTCTGGATTGGTCACCGCGACATCCGCAAACAGGTCCTGGAGGGCTGTGACCCCCAGTCTGCTTGAGGTTGCTTTTTGGAGCGCCCGCACGGTCCAGGTGGCCGCCTCTACCGTGGTGGCGTATGGTATCCCGTTCTCGAGGGCCTGGCGTAACAGCGGTGTGTGGACCGTGTCGATCAGTAACCCGTAGCCGCTGCTCTGAGGGGGGGCGGCTCCGCTCGTTCTGGCGACCGCAAAGCCGGCGTTGTGAAGGTCCTGCTCGAGCAGCTCGAGTTGCTCAGCCCGATCGGGGTCGTCGACGAGCAGGACCTTGCCCCCCGAAGGGAGCCTGACCCCAGCCCCTAGTTGGGCTTTCCAGTAGGCCAGATCCGGGTCGCGGTCGATGCCCATGCTCTCACCTGTCGAGCGCATCTCGGGGCCCAGGACGGGGAGTACCCCGGTGAACTTCGTGAACGGCAAGACCGCCTCCTTGACACTGTAGTGGCGAAGTCGAGGCGTCTCGGTCAGACCTAGGTCGGCTAGTCGGGAGCCAGCTGCGATCCGCGCTGCATACTTGGCCAGGGGATGGCCGATCGCCTTCGACAGATAGGGGATGGTCCTGCTGGCCCTCGGGTTGGCCTCGATGATGAAGACCTCGTTGTCACGCACCAGGTACTGGATGTTGATAAGCCCCCGCACCCCGATCGTCTCGGTGAGGCGGACACTGTAGTTGAGGAGGGCGCGCTCAATTCCTGGATTCAACCCTACGGAGGGGGTGATGCAGGCGCTATCTCCGGAGTGGATGCCGGCACCCTCGATATGCTCCATGATCCCAGCCACCACCACGAGTTCACCGTCCGAGATCGCGTCGATGTCCACCTCACGGGCCCCCTCGATGAAGTCGTCAATCAGGATCGAGGGCGCCTCAGAGAGTTCGGCGTATACCTCCTCGAGGTAGCGCTCAAGCTCTTCACCGTTCCGGATGACCTTCATGGCGCGCCCTCCGAGGACGTAGCTGGGCCGGACCATGACGGGGTAGCCTATCTCGGCCGCAAGGGCCTTTGCATCGTCGGGCCGGTCGGCCGCGCCGCCCCTCGGCTGGGGGATGCCTAGCCGCAGGCACAGAGCATGGAAGCGGTCCCGGTCCTCGACCTCATGGATCGCTTCGGCCGGTGTTCCCCAGATCGGCACCCCGGCCTCGGTCAGGGTTCGGGCCAGCTTCAGCGGGGTCTGCCCGCCGAGTTGTACGATCACCCCGGCGGGTCGCTCGTGCTCCACAATATTGAGCACATCCTCGAACGTCATCGGTTCGAAGTAAAGCCGGTCGGCGGTATCGTAGTCGGTCGACACCGTCTCGGGGTTGGAGTTGACCATGATGGTCTCGTAGCCGGCCTCGCGCAGAGCCCAAACAGCGTGAACAGTGGCGTAGTCGAACTCCACTCCCTGGCCGATGCGGTTGGGCCCGGAGCCGAGGATGACCACCTTGTCGCGAGTCGACGGGGCCGCCTCATCCTCCCATTCGTAGGTGCTGTAGTGGTAGGGGGTGTAGGCCTCGAACTCCGCTGCACAGGTGTCCACTGTCTTGTAGACCGGGGCACTTCCCTGGGCGAGTCGCAGCTGGCGAAGCTCGTCCGGGGATCTGCCGATAATCGCGGCGAGGTCGGAATCGCTAAATCCGACCCGCTTAATCTCGCGCCACAGTTCCTGATCCCACCTCTCGGGCTCTGGGAGGGTTGCAATCTCCCGCTCGGCCTCTACGATCTCGCACAACTGGGCCATGAACCAGGGATCGATCCCTGTCCTCTCACACAGGAGCTGTACACTCTTTCCTCGCCTGAGGAGCTCTAGGAGCACCGGTAGCCGGCCCGGGTGAGGGGAGAGTTGCGCCTCCAGCCGCTCAGTCGGGCACTTGCGGACTGGGGAGCGGACGTCGAGCTCGAGCGAGCGGAGCCCCTTGAGGAGTGACTCCTTGAAAGTCCTGCCGATGGCCATGACCTCGCCCACAGAGCGCATCTGGGTCCCTAAGTCGTTCGGGGTGTCGGGGAATTTCTCGAAGGCGAAGCGGGGGAGCTTGGTCACCACGTAGTCGATCGAGGGCTCGAAGGCCGCCTTGGTCTCCTTGGTGATGTCGTTCGGTAGCTCGTCGAGGTGGAACCCCACCGCTAGAAGTGCAGCGATCTTCGCAATCGGGTAGCCGGTGGCCTTCGAGGCGAGTGCCGATGAGCGCGATACCCGGGGGTTCATCTCGATGACCACTACCTCCCCGTCTTCGGGGTTGACGGCGAACTGGATGTTGGAACCACCCGTGTCGACCCCGATCTCCCTGATGATGGCGATGGAGTCGTCCCTGAGCCGCTGATACTCCTTGTCCGACAGGGTCTGCGCGGGGGCCACGGTGATCGAGTCGCCGGTGTGAACCCCCATGGGATCGAGATTCTCGATGGAGCAGATGATGACCACAGTATCGTTGTGGTCGCGCATGACCTCGAGCTCATACTCCTTCCAGCCCAGCACCGACTGCTCGATGAGGACGGTGGTCGCAGGGCTGTTGTGGAGCCCCTGAGTCACCACCCGCTTAAAGCTCTCCTCGTCATAGGCGATTCCCCCACCTGTTCCCCCGAGGGTATAGCTCGGTCGGACGATGGCAGGGAAGCCGATCTCCCGCACGAAGTCGGTAGCCTCGTCGAGAGAGGTCGCCATCCGACCCTGCGGGGTCTGGAGGCCGATGCGGGCCATCGCCTCCTGGAAGGCCTGCCGATCCTCGCCCTTGTGAATGGCCTGGTAGCGGGCGCCGATCAGTTCCACCCCGAACCGCTCGAGGACACCTTGATCGTGCAGCACCTTGGCAAGGTTCAGTGCGGTCTGTCCGCCGAGGGTGGGGAGCAGGGCGTCGGGCCGCTCAGTCTCTATGACCTGCTCGGCCGTTTCGAGGGTCAGCGGTTCGATGTAGGTCCGGTCGGCCACTTCGGGGTCGGTCATGATGGTTGCGGGATTCGAGTTGATCAGTACGACCCGGTAGCCGACCCCCTTGAGGGCCTTGCAAGCCTGGGTTCCCGAGTAGTCAAACTCGGCGGCTTGGCCGATCTGAATGGGGCCGGAGCCGGGGATCAGGATCGTTTTGATGTCGTCGCGTCTGGGCATGGCCGCCTCCCGGCGCTCCAAGAGCGCAGGATAGCATGGGTGGTGGTCGAGGCCGGGACAGCGTCCGTGCTTAACTCCGCCCGGTGGGGTCCGAGTGCCCCGACCTCTATGGTGGCCCGGGACGCTTCTCGCTAAGGGGGAGTTGGGCGGGACGCGGGACCTTGCTGCGCTGCGGGACCTCCTGCTGCATCGTAGTCCCGGTCGGTCTACTCTAGATCCAGGATATCCGGTGCCGCCGGGTATGAGCCCAGGTATTTCACAAAGGCCGCCTTGCGCATTAGCCCCGTCACCGCGGCGGCCACGTTCCCGTCCTCGAGGTGCCCCTCGATGTCGACGTAGAAGAGGTAGCTCCACGGCTTGTCGCGGCGCGGTCGTGATTCGAGCTTGGTCATATTGATGCTGTGTTTCGGGAACTCCTCAAGGCAGGCGACGAGGCTGCCAGGCTTGTGCCGGGTGGCCAGCACCAGACTAGTTTTATTCCGCCCCTTGAGCTTCGGGGCCTCGTCGTGCCCGAGGATGAAGAATCGGGTGTAGTTGAACGACCGATCCTCTATGCGCTCGACCAGGATCTCGAGTCCGTAGGCTTCCGCCGCCTGCTTGCTGGCGATGGCCGCCCGGCCGTCGCCTCCGCTCTCTGCGAGGAGCTTGGCGGCACCTGCGGTGTCGAAATCCGAGATCGCCTCTAGGTGGTGTCGGCTGATAAAGTCCTGGCACTGTGCTAGGGCCTGAGGGTGGCTGTAGACCTGGTGGACCTCGTCGAGCTTCACCCCGGGTTTGGCAAGGAGGTTGTGATGGACCCTAACGATCTGCTCCCCCACTACGTGTAAGACCGAGTCTGTGAGCAGGTCGTAGGTCTGATTGATCGATCCCGCGAGGC
The DNA here is from genome assembly GCA_002239005.1 of Truepera sp. bin119. Taxonomy (GTDB): domain Bacteria; phylum Deinococcota; class Deinococci; order Deinococcales; family Trueperaceae; genus MPNL01. The sequence continues at coordinate 505 of MPNL01000032.1, read as the reverse complement.
TGTTCTCAACGGGGAGGCAGGCGTGGGTGCACTCGCCCTTCACGGCAGCCTCGAAGGTCTCCTCGAAGTTGGGGAATCCGACGGTCTCGCTGTTAGCGGCGAACTGCTTTGCCGCCTGCTCGCTGAAGGCTCCAGGGACACCCTGGTAAGCGATGCGAATCGGCTCTGATCCCATATGTCCTCGGAGTCTACCACCGGGACGGGTAGCGAGGGACGGAGGCTCTCCGTGTCGGGAGTCGAGTCGCCCAGATTACGTGGTGTTCGGGTGCCTGGGGGTGCCCTTAGAAACCGGTTCAAAACAGGAGTAGTGTGAAAGGCAAGGGAGCACGGTTCGGCTAATATAGGGGAGACCTGTGTGGTGGTGGCTGCTGGGAAAGGGAGAGACTCTGCCGACGATATGGGAAGTCCCGGATGATCTGTGGGAGCAGCTTCCCCCAGTCATTGTGGAGATGGACCCACCCAAGGCTATGGGGCGCAAGGGTGTTCACCCGAGGAGAATCTTGGA